>JBNPEE010000059.1:0-38537 GCA_051117475.1 Anaerolineae bacterium
TTTTTGCTTGAGTTCCCATGCTTGTAATCGTCTGGCTTCTCGCCAGTTTTCTGGTTGTGTCTTCTTTTTCATATCCATCTCATAATTCTACAACGATTTCTTTAGAAAGTTACAGGTGGATCAGTAAATAGAGTTGCCTCAGTGGGGTAACTCACCGGATTCATAATCATCGTGCTTATCATTATCTTCTTGCAAATCGTCAGCAAGACCATCAGCAGGTTCACGATCATAATCTGGCGATGATGTACTTGCATGAGGCAAAGTGAAGTAAAACGTACTACCTTCACCCAAGACACTTTCGACACCGATCTCACCACCGTGTTTCTCGATAACTGTTTTAACGATAGCAAGACCAATACCTGTCCCTTCAATCTGGCGATGATCTTTACTCTCAACGCGGTAGAACCGCTCAAAGATAGTATTGAGATCCGCTTCGGGAATACCTAGACCCGTATCTTGTACGCGAATCTTGATGAACTGCCCGTTCAATTCGCTGGTTACTGTGACAGAACCACCCATACGATTATATTTGATAGCATTACCGATGAGATTGATTAACACGCTCTCGAGCAAGTTCTCTTCAGCCTGAACGAATTGAGCATCCGGTGTGATTCTAGTTTGTAGGGTAACCTGACGCTCGGCGACCATGCCTTCCAGCACAGCATCGGCATTCTCAAGAATTTCGATGAGATCACACACATCCACATGTAACTCATCCCGTGCTTCCAAACGCGCATAATCTAACAGCGTATTGATAATCTTATTCATGCGATCCATATTATGCTGTGCACGATGCGCGAAATGTCTCTGCTGGCTGTTCAACTCGCCAGATGCCATCAGCAAATCAATGAAACTCTTAGCAGAGCTCAGTGGCGCTTTGAGATCATGGATAAAATTATGCAGAAGTTGTAGGTCATCATTTGCCATAGTTAGTCTACTCGCAATAAGGCTGGTAAATCATTCAGTGCGTAGGCTAAACGGGTTCCATGCCAGGTCAACCATGAACCATCCACCAGATGAATGCGTCCCTGATCTGTTGCTGGTACATCAAGTTTTTTGAACTCAGCACGCTGTATTTCTGTGAAAGCGAAAGGTTCACTCGGTAACAATATCACATCAGGTTGTGCCTGTTCAACCTCTTCGAATGTCACACGAGGATAACGGGTATCGCGTCCTTGTGCCAGTGTAGGATCAGCATCCTGCTCACCGAGATCGGCTTTGAGCGGATACAAACGCTCACGCTCAGCGAACACGTTCCACGCACCACAGACCTGTAACAAATCGTGCATATAGGTATGCTGGTTGATAGTCATCAATGGATTGTACCAGATCGGTACAAAAACCTTCGGTAAAGCACTCGTGCGTGCTTCGTTCATGCCTAACAGGCGATCATAAACCTGTTCAATCAGGCGAATACGCGGAACCATCGCCGTTTCATCGAATAGATACATGATATTCCAAAGCAACGTGAACACGTCCGCAACGCGGATCGGCATAGAGACCCACACCGGAATACCTGCATCACGCAAGGCTTGTACATCTTGCTCACGGTTTTCTTCTGCATTGGCAAATATAAGCTCAGGTTGTAAGTCAATAATACGCTCAACATCCGGGTTTTTAGTACCACCGAGTGCGGGCACAGCAGCAACCCGGTCAGCAGGATAGACACAATAATCCGTACGTCCAATCAAGCGATTGCCAAGATTAAGATCAAAGAGCGACTCTGTGATACTGGGTACCAGTGATACCACTGTTTTGGGCGGGGTATCAAGTGGTGCGTTCAGGGTATGGATGGGTTCGCTCATGATGGGTAACCGTTCACAGTGTGACCAGTTGATGGCGTTCAGGGCCGACACTCACAATCTTAATCGGCACACCACATAACGCTTCAACCCGTTTGATATAGGCGACGGCTTGCGCAGGTAGGTCATCAAGTGTACGCGCTTCGCTAATGTCATCTTGCCAACCGGATACAGTCTCATAAATTGGTATAGCACGTTCAAGCTCGGTGATGGTGCTGGGTGGTGCGTCGTAGCGTTCGCCATCGACTTCATAAGCGACAGCAATTTTGAGTTCATCGAACCCGCTGAGAATGTCCATCTTGGTCAGCATCATCTCAGTAAAACCGTTGACCATCACACTATAGCGTAAGAGAACTGTATCGAGCCACCCACAACGACGCGGGCGACCGGTTGTTGTGCCGAACTCATCCCAGTAATTATCCCCTGTGCCCCGCAAACGCCGTGCGATTGCGCCATCTTCTTCTGTAGGCATAGGTCCGCTACCGACTCGCGTGCTGAAGGACTTCGCCACCCCCACCACACGGTCAACATGTGTCGGGCCGATCCCTAGACCGGTCATCACCCCACCTACAGTAGGTGAGGAACTGGTGACGAAGGGATAACTGCCATGATCAACATCGAGCAGTGTGCCCTGCGCACCTTCACAGACGACACGAGCGCCCCCTTGCAAATGTTGCCCCAGATAGATGCTGGTTTCGCGCAGATACGGACGAAGCATCTTTGCAACATCGAGATACCCTTGCACACTTGCATCCACATCCACAGCATTGTAATAATCACTATCAGCAAAATCGCTGTTATAGTGTTCAAGCGAAGCTCTGAGCGCCTCTGCGAAGTCTTCGAGATTGCGCATCAAGCCCATGCGTAATCCACGCCGTCCGATTTTATCGAGATATGCGGGGCCAATCCCACGCAGGGTGGTTCCGATTTTATCCTCACCGCGTGCGCTTTCCTTACCCCGGTCCAGCTCAATATGGGCAGGGGTAATAATATGTGCCCGTGTGCTGATTACAAGATTATCCGGCGTGATGTGTACGCCCTGATCACGCAATTGTTGCATCTCTTTGATAAGATTCACGGGATTGATGACCATACCATTACCCATGAGTGCCACCACGCCTTCGTGCAAGATGCCAGAGGGGATCAAGTGCATCTTGAACACTTCACCCTGCACTGCAACGGTATGACCAGCGTTATCACCGCCGGCATAGCGCGCTACAACGTTTGCTTGTGCAGAAAAATAATCAACAAAACGACCTTTACCTTCGTCCCCCCATTGGGCACCTATGATGACCGTAACAGGCATGTGCACATATCTCCAAACTGGTATCACTCAACAAAATTTAAGGCGCATCTCAGCGCCTGAACCTATCGTTTTTTACCTGTGGAGTGTACCACATCGACGTGAAAAACACACAGGGGATTATGTACAAGAGATACTCATTCTTGAATGTAATTACGCCCTAATGAGATCGTGACTTGCTTCTCCTCACCCCACACTTCAACCGCGCCATCTGGCCCCAATGCCAGTGCCGAACCCGACGCGATGTTGATGGCAACCGCTTCGGCAATTTCATCGAGTACTGCACGTACCGCACGAGAATCATTCACACCCGTCGATTGTGCTTCGATGAAAGCATTCTGCACCCAGTTGAAGCCGTCGATAATCTGCCCCTGATCGGTCATCACCCAGCGCCCAAACAGGTTAATGCCTAAGCCTTCGATCAGCACAACAGCCCCGCGCTCATACGCCTGACGGATGCCTTCAAGTGCAGGACCTTTAAGCAACTGATGCAAACTATCGAGGCTACTGCCCATCTCAATCGCAACCAGACTGGCGGTTTTCAACTCATTGATGATGTCATCTGGTTCATCATACTCTGGGTCTATGAAATAACCGGAGCCTGCGCCGAGGTCTTCCATATCGTCAAGCAAAGCATCCCCGCCATCATCGGCTGTGGAGATATACGCGGTAATTCCATAAGATCGCGCACGGGCGATAGCACTTGCCCGCAACGGGCTACCAGTAGTTTGGCCGCCGGAAAGCACTAACCAACCCCGTCCTGATAGATATTTCAATGTATTCTCTGCCATCAATCCTCCAGAACATACTCAGCTACTGCCGCCGCGAGTACCGCGACACCAATTGGTAAAACGTCTTCATCAAAATCAAAGCGCGGGTGATGATGCCCGTAATTCAAGCCTTTTTCGGGATTACCACTGCCCAGGAAGAAGAACATGCCAGGGATATCTTCCATGAACACGCCCACATCTTCAGATGCTGTGGTACGCTCGTAGTAAAAATCATCAGCTTTGCCGAGTTTTTCCCACGCTTTTTTCACCCGTTCGATCACTTCGATGCTGTTGCTGACCGGTAATGCCTGATGATCGAGCGTGACCTGTGCTGAACAACCCATGGCGATAGCAGTGTGTTCGGCAATGGTGGTGATACGCTCAGAGACTAAGCCTCGCATCTCCTCAGCGAATATGCGATATGTCCCTTTTAGGCGGGCGCTTTGTGGAATGATATTGTGTGCGGTACCAGCCACGATCTGCCCGACAGAAACCACCACCGATTCAAGCGGGCTTGCATTGCGCGAGACAATCGTCTGCAAAGCCAGCGTGATCTGTGCCGCGCACACAATCGGATCAACGGTCTCATGGGGCATCGCGCCATGCCCACCACGCCCTTGTATGTCAATCTCGAAAGTAGAGATACCCGCCATCACCGGTCCCTGTTGAATGTTGAGTGCTCCAACAGAGCGTGTATTCCACAGGTGCAAACCGAGCGACACATCAGGTCGCGGGTTCTCCAGCACACCATCAGCACGCATGGCTTTTGCCCCTGCGCCGATCTCCTCTGCTGGTTGAAAGACAAACTTAATGCGTCCAGCAAGCTGATCGCGGTGTTGTGCGAACAAACGGGCAACACCTAAACCGATCACGGTGTGCCCATCGTGCCCACAAGCGTGCATCTTGCCGGCAACCATCGAAACATAGTCAGTCTGGTTGGCTTCATCAATCGGCAAGGCATCCATATCAGCGCGTACAAGCACGGTAGGCCCATCTTTGTCACCTTCAAGGATGCCGACGACACCTGTTTTGCCCACACCAGTCTGTACCTCTAAGCCCAACTGGTTTAGTGTGTTGGCGACGATGCCAGCAGTACGGACTTCTTCAAAGGCAATTTCCGGATGCTGATGAAAATCGCGTCGGCGTGCAACGAGTTCATCACGCATGGCGTTAGCCTCTGCGATAAAATCAATCGTCATGATATCTTATTCCCTCAAACTCAGTGAACACAACTTTCACAAGCGTTGTGTATGAATCAGCATTATCCACTCAATTGTATCACGCGAAAGCGCTCCACGTTACGGGGGTATTCAGCCGGTGCATTCGGATCAAGCGAGCGCTGATAGATGCGTTCATAGAGTTTATCAGGATCTTTAATCTGGCTCTTGTGTTCGAGCAAAGCCTTGACCTGTGTTTCGATGCACCCGCTCACATCAACCGTCAGAGTCGGTTGCTCTGCGCCGGCGATGTACACGGTCAGGCATTTGTGCGGTGCCAAACCTTCATCGCGCTCTAATTCGATGAAATTCAAGCGATCTCGCGCTGTTGGGAACACTGATTCGAGCGTCGCAGCTCCAATAGCACGATGGTCAGGATGATTGATACTGCGCGTCTCGTACCAGAAGCGCGTCGGATCGAGCGTGACGATCACATCAGGCCTCTTGATGCGAATTAAGCGCGTGATGTCACGACGTAAATCGAGCGTGGGGAACAGTTCACCATCAACATACTTGAGGAAAATCACCTCCTGCACGCCGAGCGCTTCAGCAGCGCGGGTAGCTTCTTCTTCGCGGATCGCAGCGAGCTTCTCGGATGTCATATCAGGGTCATCACTGCCTTTATCGCCACTTGTCGCCAACACGAAGGTGATTTCAGCCCTATCGGCTGCCCAACGGGCAAATGTACCACCAGCGAAGAACTCAGCATCATCAGGATGGGCAAAAACACCTAGCACACGGCGCGGAGTAGATGGTGCATCGTTAGTTTTCATCGGATATCCTTTCAATGGGTATACAACAAAAATCACAGGTAAACAGTACCGCTTACCTGTGAGTGACTATCCAATAATGTATAGATCTTGCTTATTGATCTGCGCGGCGTTGTCCGGGTTGTTTACCACAATCACACTCGCCATCGCCATGTTTATCACAGGGTTGTTTGGCTTTCGCTTCTAAGGCTCGCAATTCTTCTAATGGTATGATGTCCTCACGAGCAACCATCTTACGTCCGTGTTCATCATGCCAGACCGTGACAGAATCACTGAGCGGATGCACATCAATCACTTTGGCTTCGCCGAAGGGTGTACCGATCTTCTTGTTACGGCGTGGTAACTTCTTACGAGCTTGTACATACTGCTCATATTCATATACTAAACAGCAGCGCAAGCGCCCACACATGCCGGTGATCTCCGACGGATTGAGCGAGATACCCTGTGCCTTCGCCATCTTGATTGAGATCGGGCTAAAGTCGGTGAGGAAGGTGGAGCAACAGCGTTCTGCGCCACAGGCTCCATAACCACCGAGCAATTTCGCCACATCACGCGGGCCAATCTGGCGCATATCGACTTTTGCCGCAAAGACGCGCTGTAATTCCTTCCCCAGACGGGTGGTATCCTCTTTTTCTTCGGCACTGTACAAGAAGGTCAGCGATGAGCCATCATAATTATACTTTGCCGCAAGAAATTTAACGGCTTGAAAACCTCCAAGCGCTTCGGCTTTGTCGATGCACTTTTGCAGTGCTTCAGGCTCTTTTGCTTCCCACTCTTGGCGCAGAACCATATCACGGGCACTAGCAGGACGCAAAATGTGCCGATACTCTTGCCCCTCTTGTGCTTGGGTGAAGCCCATAATCTGCCCCATCTGACGACCACGCACAGTCTCGACAATCACATATTCACCCGCTTTGATATCGGGGTGATTCTCATACAAAAAGTGATATAGCTTGCCAACTTTAGTAAAACGCACGCCAACTACTTGCGCTTGATCTTGTTGTACCTGTTCCGCAGGTAAATCCGCCATACTCATAACCTCACTTAATCCAGTGCGCAAAACGCCCACCAGCGCAATTTACACCATATATTTCACATGGATATTTATTAAATTAAACTCTAAATGAAAACTGCATCAAAAGCAATAGATTGCTCTACTGTTACTTTGCTATAGAACGAATGACTATTTATAATAGCAAGTCTCAGTGTAACATATATTTATGAAATCAACGCATCTGCTATAATGCACGAATAGGTGCTTGTATTCACCATCGCATAGGGGATTTCGATGACGACACTCGTAATGAAATTTGGCGGTTCAACCGTTGGCACAGTGGCGGCGCTGACACAAGTTTTGAGCATCATCCTACACGAAATCAAACGTTGGGATCGGTTGATCATCGTAGCATCGGCCTTGGATGGTGTGACAGATATGTTATTAGAAGCAGCGCATCTGGCACAGGTTGCCAATCAGCGCGGTTATCGGCGCATCGCCGCCACCTTACGCACACGTCATCTCGCCCTTGCCGAGCAGTTACCGCTGGGCGTGCAAGAACGAACCGCGCTCAAAGCAGATATCGACCACCTATTATTCGAGATGTTAGACGATTGCCAGACTGTTGCAAATACCCCTAGCGATGTACTCTCACCAGAAATTAGTGATCGCATCATCGGTGTGGGCGAAAAGCTGGCTGCACGCATCATCGCTGCTCTCCTACGCAACAACGCCCTGCGCGGTGTCGCCTTCGATGGTACGGATGTCATTGTTACTAACAACATACACGGCAATGCCACACCACTTTTCGAACCAACCCGTCAACGCCTGATTGACAACCTCAACCCGATGATTGAACGGCAGATTGTGCCAGTAGTTACCGGGTTCATCGGCGCAACGGAAGATGGCAAGACCACCACGATGGGTCGCGGTGGCAGTGATTATACCGCATCAGTACTTGCAGTCTGTACCAATGCGGATGAGGTCTGGGTATGGTCAGATGTCGATGGTATGATGTCGACAGATCCGCGTGAAATTCCGGAAGCAACAGTCATCGACGAAATGACTTATGATGAAGTTGCCGAATTAGCGTATTTTGGTGCGCGTATCCTCCATGCACGGATGGTCAAGCCCTTGCAAGAACGTCGGATTCCACTACACATCAAGAACGTATTTAAACCTCAACAAGCAGGGACGATTGTCCGTGATAGCAATCAGCCCCGTCCAGAACGCGTGATTGCCGTGACGACGATCCCCGGCATCAGCCTACGCACCCAGCGTAGCGGATCACTAGCAAAGATCATGCAACTAATCGACGATGCTCTGATTGAAACCACCGGCAACGAGGCTGAGGTGATGATCACTTCCCAATCAGCAACACTGAGTTTCTTGTGTTTCATCGTGCCAATGCACGTTGGCGGAATCGAAGCCGTGAGCGCAATTCGCAGTAATTTACAGCGTAAGATTGAAGCATCACAGGAAGCTATGCCTTGGACAGTCGAACAAGTGACCCTCGTCACTGCCATCGGTGAGAATCTCAACAATCGTAATGAACTCAAAGCACAGATTGTACAACAACTCGCCACTGTGCGTCTGATCGGGTTCACACAAGGACCCTCACAGTGTAGTTTATCGGTAATTGTACACCCTGATGATGCCGAAACAGCTCTCGCGCGCCTGCATGACTTGACCGTCTAGTAACGGTTGAGGTAGCGATCCAACTCCCATTGTGTGATCTGCTTGTTGTAAGCATCAATTTCCTGACGTTTGGCAGCAATATAACGATCACTAATGTAGGGGCCGAGCGCACTCATCACCACATCATCACTGGCCATCACATCGAGGGCTTCTTCGAGCGAGTTTGGCAATGTCTCAACCTGTCGTAAGCGTCCCCGACTGCGCGTGAGCAACGTCTCCTCCAGAGGGTCAGGCAATTCCATCTTCTGTCGTATGCCATCTAAACCTGCCATCAACATCACCGCTTGCGCCAAATAAGGGTTGGCACTGGGATCAGGACAACGTAGCTCCAAACGGGTATGCGTCTCGCGCCCGGGTGAAATACTCGGTACGCGGATCAGTGCACCTCGATTGATATGTGCCCATGTGACATAAACCGGCGCTTCAAAGCTGGTTCCAAGCCGTTTATAACTGTTGACCAGTGGCGCAAGAATCGCAGACATTGCCCGCGCATGGTGCAATTGCCCTGCAAGAAAGTAACGTGCGGTCTCGGATAGATGATACTCGTGATTGATATCGAGAAAGCGGTTTTTGTCAGTCTTGCGGTCATGCATAGTCTGATGAGTGTGCATCCCGGAACCGGGCTGATGCGCAACTGGACGGGGCATAAACGTACAGTGTAAGCCATTCTGCTGGGCGATGGTCTTGAGTACCACCCGACTGGTCAGGATGTGATCGGCAGAGGTGAGGGCATTCGTATACTGAAAATCAATCTCATGTTGCCCTTTACCTGTCTCAGAATACGCAGTATTCACCCCTATACCCATCTCCAACAACGCGTTACTCATCTTACGACGCACAACTTGTGCGCGTTCATCTGCATGATCGAAATAGCCAGCTTCATCCTGTGGCGCATCCAACACAGGCTTGCCATATGCATCGGTATAGAAGAGGAAGAACTCCAACTCAATTCCGGTCTTAAACACCATATTCATCTCGTCTTCGGCGTTATGTAGCGCACGAATGAGCGCGTTACGCGGATCACCACTGAAGGGATCACCCTGCGGAGTATGTACGCTACAGATCAGACGGGCAGTACGATCATCATCAGCATTGTTCCACGGCAAAATGGCGAAGGTATCGAGATCAGGCAAGAGCAACATATCACTCTCAGCAACACGGGCAAATCCTTCAATCGATGAACCGTCAAAATGCACGCCCGTTTCAAGGACATTGCTGAATTTTTGCGCGGGTACAATTACACTCTTAACCGTACCGGTGATATCAGTGAACCACAGCGCAACATAGCGGATCTTGTTTTCTTCAATTAAGTTTAAAATATCTTGTTTGGTCATTGTAAAATCATTTCTTTTTCTCTCAAGATCAAGTACGCCCATCATTGTAGGGGCGCTTGTGCAGAAATGGTACTGTTTCAATCACCAAATTTTACCCCCATTCATTAGCCAGTTGGGACAATACTCAATGTGCTAGCACCCCAAGATGCCCCAGCAACGCATCCGTACCCAGCAGATAACTGCGCCAACCGAACCCGCTAATCTGCCCGACACACACCGGCGCAAGATAGGATGTATGGCGGAAAGCTTCGCGGGCATGAATATTAGACATATGCACCTCCACCACCGGTAGAGCCACCGCGCTGATCGCATCACGTAGGGCAATCGATGTGTGCGTATACGCCCCTGGATTGAACACGATGCCATCTGACCAATTACGTGCCACATGAATGATGTCAATCAACGCGCCTTCGTGGTTAGATTGTTCGGTACGCATGGTCACACTATACGGTTCGATGTGTTTACGCACGTTCTCGGCGATGTCATCGAGGGTCATACTGCCATAAACCTCTGGCTCGCGTGTGCCGAGCAAATTGAGATTGGGGCCATTGAGAAGCAAGATTTTTGTCATGGGTTACCTCTCTAAAATCGTTCTATCTTTATGCCCGATTATACACCGTTCAGCGTTGCAGGCGTGCTAGCACATCAACAACCTGTGCACGTTCAACCCCTTCGACGAGCGTTGGTTGGTTCATACCTTGCAAAAGTACGAAGCGTGACACGCCATTTTTCCATTTTTTGTCAGTAGACATAGCCTGCCACAGTGCGTCCGAGCTAATATCACGAATATAACGGGGTAACTCGGCTTCTGCCAGCACCCGACGCACGCGCTGAAGCAAGTCATCATCAATCAGATTGAGATCGTGGGAAAGCGTCGCCGCCGCCATCAAGCCAAAACCGACAGCATCACCATGCATCCACTGATATTCAGTGACCTGTTCAACTGCATGGGCGAACGTATGCCCTAAGTTGAGATAAGCACGAACGCTTCTTTCATACGGGTCTTGTTCGACGATATCGACTTTGACCTGCACAGCACGTGCCACTAATTCTTCAGCGTGTCTTTTGCGGTGCAATTGGGGATCGAGCAATTTTTCATCTGCGAGCAACCCATGCTTGAGGATTTCCCCCATACCACAGCGCCACTGTTCTTTGGGGAGTGTATCCAGCACATCCGGATCAATCAGCACAACCTCAGGTTGCTTGAATGCCCCGACGAGATTTTTTCCCTCCGGCAGATCAACACCAACCTTGCCCCCGACACTGCTATCGACCATCGCCAATAGCGAAGTGGGGGCTTGTATCAGGCGCACGCCACGCATGAAGGAAGCCGCCGCAAAGCCCACAGCGTCACCCACCACCCCACCGCCTAACGCGATGACTGTTGTATGACGGTCTGCACCTTGCTTGAGAAATTGTGTATAAAAACGGTTAATTGTCTCCAGTGTCTTATAGGTCTCACCATCTTCCATGTAGGTGATGCCCGCATCCGGCAAGCGCGTCACCAATGCCTGACCATAGAGCGGTGCAAGGGTTGTATTTGTGCCAACAATCACCCGTCCGTTGAGGTCAAATTGTTCAGCATCTCTGCCAAGGCGTTGCAATAAGCCCCGTTCGATGATGATCTCATACGGGGTATGATCGGGGATATTTACAGAGAGTCGTTGTGCCATAGGCTAATAACCTCCTCTGCAATCTCAGCGGGTGTTCTAGCATTCGTATCTACTTGATGAGGCATCGCAGCATAGATCGCACGTCGTTGAGCGAAGAGTCCCTGCCAATCACCCGCAAGCGGACGCGCATCGGAAGCGCGTAAGCGAGCTTCTATTTCAACAGGTGATGCCGATAAATTGACCACAAAAGCCGAGTGTAAAAAAGTCTGACGGGTCTCGGTATCGATTAGCGCACCACCACCCGTCGCAATGACTAGATGACGCTGTAAACTGATCTCATGACAGATACCTTTCTCAACCGCACGGAAGAATGGTTCGCTGTGATTAGCGAAGATGCGCGGAATCGTCAAACAGGTACGGTGTTCAATTGCCGTATCGACATCGAAGAACACACGATCCAATTCTTGCGCAATAATTTGCCCAACAGAGCTTTTGCCCGTTGCCATGAACCCCGTCAACACAATATTACGATCATTCATAACCAAAACGCCATTCCACGTTATCCATCGGCAAGTCTGCGAAGCGATTACCGCGCAAACTCTGATAGCGAGGTAGCATCTCAGCCAGACTATCACCACCCAGTTTTTCCATCAGTGCATCCGCCAACACAATTGCCATCATCGCCTCACCCACAGGCACAGCACGCGGGACAGCGCAAAAATCACTGCGTTCATAAACCGTGCGTTCGGCTTCGCCTGTGGCGAGATTGACCGTATCCGCACCGCGCAACATGGTTGAGATCGGCTTCATCGCTACACGCACCACAATCGGATCACCGGTGGTAATGCCACCTTCCAAACCACCTGCGCGGTTAGTACGGCGACGGATGCCGCCCTGATCATCGGGTTCAATCTCATCATGCACTTCACTACCCGGCTTGCCCGCGTTATCAAAAGCATGTCCGATTTCCGCGCCCTTCATCGCTTGAATGCCGGTCATCACGCCCACTAGCCTGGCATCCAAACGCCGATCATAGTGTACGTGCGAACCCAGTCCGGGAGGCACACCCAGCGCGATCACCTCAAACACCCCGCCCAGTGTATCTTTGTTGACTTTCACACTATGAATCGCATCGTGCATGGCATCGGCGCTGTTAGAGTCCGGCGAGCGCACATCGTTAGATTCAGCAATCTGATACAGTTGGCGATAATCCGCATCATCGGGCACATGTGCTTTGACTGCACCAATCTGCGTGACGTAGCCTAAAATCTCAATACCGAATTTTGCAAGAAACGTCTTACAGATTGCGCCGACAGCAACGCGCATCGCAGTTTCGCGGGCACTAGCACGCTCCAATGACAGGCGTAACTCGCGATAGCCATACTTCACTGCCCCTGTCAGATCAGCATGTCCGGGGCGCGGTGTGGTGATCGGTGTGATGTCGCGCTCTTTCCAGTTCTTGAAATCACGGTTTTCGAGGATCATCGCGAGCGGGCCACCGGTAGTTTCACCATTCATCAAGCCGGCTGTGATGCGCACACGGTCTTTTTCGATGTGCATCCGTCCACCGCTACCATACCCCACCTGACGCCGCGCCATATCGACATCAATATCCTGTGTATCAAGGGGTAAGCCAGCTGGCATTCCCTCTAAAATTGTGGTGAGCATCGGCCCATGGCTCTCACCAGCTGTCAAAAATCGTATTGGCATAATTGGTCATTTACCCTTCAGCATTGGTTACATATTCATCATCAGTTGGTTTGTCGGCGTTGTAATTCCGTGCGGAGTGTATCGAGCATGACATCAATCGGTGCATCGACGCCTGTCCAGATCTTGAATGCCACTGCACCTTGACGGGCTAACATGCCCAATCCGCCGATTGCGCGTCCGCCAGCTCGTTCAGCTTGTCGCATCAGTTGGGTTTGGGCAGGTGTGTAGACCATATCATAGACCGTAATCCCACGCGGGAACGGCACGCCAGTAATCCAGGGTGTACTTTCAACATGTGGGTACATCCCCGCTGAAGTCGCATTGACAATCAGCGAAAGGTCATGCTCAGAAGCTTCGTCGAGTGTCAAGGTGACGACACCGCGCACACCTGCTGAGAAAGTCAACTGTGTGAGCATCTCCTTTGCCCGTTCGATGGTGCGATTGACAACGATGACCTCAGCGCCCTGTTGCCATAAGCCATAGACCGCCGCTCGCGCCGCGCCACCTGCACCGAGTACCAGCACGCACTCGTCTTTGAGAGACACATCATGCGCCTGTAAATCACCGATGAAGCCGTCAACATCGGTGTTGGTACTCTCATCCGTGCGGAAGTCAATCGTATTCACCGCGCCGATAGCCCGCGCCTTCGCATCGGGATTTCCCCACTGTAATGCCTGCTCTTTGAACGGGATCGTAATATTCAAGCCTATATAGCCATGCCGTTTGGGTTCTTTGACAGCATAATCCGCAATATCAGGCGGTATCGCCATCGCATCATAGAGCCAATCATCTGCCATGCCGAGCGCCCTGAATGCCGCGTTATGCATCGCAGGACTCAAGCTATGTTCAATCGGAAAACCGACTACACCTACACGGTTCATACCAGTAACTCCTCGGTGCTGGTGGTCTCATCATTTTTGCGCTTTTCGCGCTCGCGCTTGCATTGATAATCGTATACTCGAAACCCATATCCAATTACCACAATTGGCAATAACCCGACAACCATCATCACCGGTAGGGGTAAATTGTATGACCACAGCGTTAACTCAAAACTGAGATAAGTCAGCAGACTTGTCAGCAAAAGCACAAAGATGCGCGTCAACGTGCGCTTCTGTAAGAAGAAATACAACGCCCCAAACCAACCGAGCAACATCACAATAAAGACTAAAATCATAGAATACAACCTTCTACAGTTACCTAATCATCATGTTCATTGTACCTGATCCAACACCTGACCACCGAGGCGCTCCAATGTTTCAGAGAAACCGGGGAACGAATCACCCGCGCATTTGGCATCAGTGACAACAGTCATCTCATCTGCGAGCAAACCGGCAATAGATAAGCTCATCGCCACACGGTGATCGTCATGACCATCGACAATATTTCCCATCAGAGCTTGTTTACCCACAATATGGAAGCCATCTTCGCGTTCTTCGATTATTGCGCCGAGCTTACGCAACTCTGCCGCCATGACAGCAATGCGATCCGTCTCTTTGACGCGCAATTCAAGCGCATCGCGCACGAGTGTTTCGCCTTCAGCACACAGCGCCGCCACCATCAAAATCGGGAACTCATCAATCATACGCACAACCAGCTCACCGTCAATTGTGATGCCCCGCAATGTACTATATTGTACTCGAATATCACCCACCGGTTCACCGGCTTCTGTACCTGTTTCTGTGACAGTGATCTGGGCCCCCATCGCTAACAAAGCATCAAGCATACCGGTGCGCGTCGGGTTGAGGTTCACACCCGTAATGGTGAGGTCACTATCCGGCACGATACACCCTGCCACCAGCAAAAATGCCGCCGAGGAAAAATCCCCCGGCACAGTGAGGTTCATCGGTTTTAGGGTGCGCGTGGGCGTGATGGTAATCTCTGCGCCTTCGGTGCGAATATCCACGCCCATTGCGCTCAACATGCGTTCGGTATGGTCACGGGCAGGACCAGGTTCAACGATGGTTGTCGGGCTATTGGCGAACAAGCCCGCCAGCAAGAGCGCACTCTTGACCTGTGCACTGGCAACGGGCATCTCATAACGAATGCCCTTGAGCGTGGTAGGTTGGATGTACAGGGGGCATTTACCATCCATACTGATGATCTGTGCGCCCATCGCCATCAGCGGTTCAGTGATGCGCTTCATCGGGCGGCGGCGGAGTTGTTGGCTACCGTCTAACACACTGGGGAACGCTTGCCCTACCATGATACCCGCCGCCAGTCGAATCCCTGTGCCGGCATTGACAAAGTTCAAGCCTTGACCGGACGGTGGCGGTTGGAGTGTCCCGCCGTGAATGGTGAGCGTGGTAGCATCGTGTCGGATGATCTCCACCCCGAGCGTGCGCGCCGCGCCGAGTGTGGCTTCGGTATCCCCTGCATTGAGCCAACCCCGCACTTCGGTTGTGCCATCCGCCAACATCCCCAATAGAATAGCCCGATGCGAAATCGACTTATCACCCGGCACGCGCACCGTACCACGCAATGCTTGACCGGGCTTGATAGTTAGTTTAGTCATTGTTTCGTTTTTGTTCATAGTTCTCCACCCAATCTAAGCGCGCCTGCCGCGCCGGTAATAGAAGATCCAACAATTTATCATGCTCACCGGAAATGAGCATCGTTTCTAGTTGTGCCAGTTGCACACGAAACATCGCCAACAACGTCGCAACAGCGCGAGTATTGGTGCTGAGAATATCGCCCATCATCTTGATGTCACTTGCCGCCAGACGCGACATATCTCTGAAGCCCCCGGCCGCCAATAACCAGAATGCCTCATCAACCTGCGCCTCTTTGGCGACAGTTGCTACCATTGAGGCACTCAGAATATAGGGCAAATGACTGATGCCCGCAACGATGCGATCATGCCGTTCGGCTTCCATCTCAATAGCTTCCGATCCAAGCGCCTCAACAAACAGTAAGGCGCGGTCACGGGTGGCAGGTGTGGTACGACGGGTGCCACAGAGCACAAAGGGGCGCTTATGGTAGATTGTCGGATCAGCAGATCGGATGCCATTGCTCTCTTTGCCTGCCATCGGATGTCCGCCTATCGCGCCAATCCCCACTGGCAACTGTCCCATCGCTTCGCAAATATCATACTTGGTGCTACCGATATCGATCAGTAACGTATTCGAGCGCAAGTAAGCACCAATCCGCATCCGTAGAATATGTGTGATGACACGCACTGGAGCCGCTAAGATGACGGTATCTGCTTCGTGAACAGCGTCACGCAGGTCATCGGTAGCCCGATCCACAATGTCATGATCGAGCGCATATTGGCGCGTTTCCGGATTGAGATCCATGCCGGTGATATGCTGACAGTGATTGCGCATTGCCATGGCTAAACTTGCGCCCATCAACCCCAAGCCGACAACCGCCAGATGATTTGTCTTAAAACTGCTGGTACTCGTCATAGCATTCACGCCTCGTCGGTATGCGCTCTCTTGACGAGATCGGGGCGTAGTGCAGCTGCCCCGCGCAAGAAAGCATGTTTGAGATCACGATTGGTCTTATTCGTATTCCAGTGAATCAGTACGCGCACGCACATCTTCAAGCCTTCAGGTACATCAATCTCTTGAAAGCCCATCAGCGCAACGTGTCGCCAACCCATATTGCGTGCGGCTTTCGCCGGAAATGCCGCGTTTAAATCCGGGGTGGATGTGAACAAAATGCTGGCTACATCCTCCTCTTGAATATCATTCTGTTCGATGAGCCAGCGTAATATCTCCTCAGTGGCGTCTAAAATTGCCTCAGCAGAGTTCTCACTTACGGTAATTGCACCCCGTACACCACGAACCATCATCGGTCATCACTCCATCATCGTTAAGTAATAAAAAAGCGCAAGGTGTGTTGACCCTGCGCCCTGATAATCTTATTGTCTGATGCTCAACAGACAGGCAACAACGTCCCACACTCTTTTTGCAGTTGGCTAAAATAGAGATAGGATGTTGTGTTGTTGCGATGAGCAGTCATTGATTACCACTTAATTTCTTAGTTGATGTTCAAAGCATAGCGCGTTGCGATACACCTGTCAACAGACCATATGATTTTGTCTGAAGACCATGCATTCCGCACGAGAACCCTTAGCAGAAATGTACAAACTCAGGAGTTCGCAAACTGCTCATCACAGATATACCATTGCTCGCCTTCACGGATGAAATCAAACTCCGGTACGCCGTAGTTGAAGCCATTGCGCCCAATAATCTCAGTGATGTTGACCTCACGCGGTTCTTCCTGTGGCGTGGTCAAGGTCACAGTACCGGAGATCGCTAGGGTGGCGCTATTTGCACTGAAATTGATAATACGATAAGCCAGATCAGAACGATCGACCTCAAATGCGCGATAAATCGGTGTGAGATCAAGCGCGAAATAATACGCCCGCCCTTGATCACGCCGATAACGCGGGCACACATAAGTTTCAGCTTCGGTGAAGTTACCCGCCATCATCTCATCGAAAAAGGCGATCATGACGGGTTCCACCTGCGATTGTACCTGCGCACGTTGAAAAGAAGGAATCACGAACAAGAAGACCACACCCAAGAGTACCACGACAGCAAAGCTGATCATGATATAGGATGCGGTCTTGATTGCCTGATCTTCTGATCCACTTTTCGCATCAGTTCTGGCATCGTGGGCTTCGAGCTTACCCCAGTCAAATTCAAGTTCAACCGATGATCCGGCGGATGCGTCAGAAGGCCTGGTTGACATCTTGGCGGTTGGTTGGATGGGTGCAGACTTCTTCAATGAAGGTAGTGATGTGCTCTGTAAATTTTGTAGTGCCTGCTTGGCCCGCTCGTGATCTGCATTAAGTGCGATTACACGCTCAAGTGCTTTGCGCTTCTTGGCAGGGTCTTCCAGAGCATTGGCCATCAGCCACCATGCCGGCACACTTTCGCGATTTTGCTTGATAACTCCCTGTATGAGCTGTATCGCTTGTGGTCTATCACCTTGTTTTATGAGGGCATAGGCTTTTCGTAATTGATCCTCTGCCATGGGATAACTCCTTAATGAATTATGAATGACACCATACCCTCATTATAGGTGAATTTTAAGTGGCCTTTCGTAGAGATTGCGCCAGCGCCTTGATGCTCGGCACCCCTTCATATCCGGCACGCACCAGCGCACTGCCGACGATGAAGCCATCCACCAGACCATGCAAGCGTTGTACGTGTTCCGGCTTGCTGATACCAAAACCCAGCACAAGGGGTATATCAGTTTTAGCGCGGATACGTTCAATAAACGCTGTGAGATCAGTTGCCATTTCATCACGTGCGCCGGTGATACCCACTAACGACAACACGTAGATGAATCCAGAAGCCTGAGATGCAACCAGATCAATGCGATTATCGTTGCTGGTAGGCGCGAGGAAGAACACCAGCGCCAGATTTTCGTGCTGGCACGCTTCTGAAAATAAGCTGGCTTCTTCCGGCGGCAGATCCGGCACGATCAGTCCATCAGCGCCAGCTTCACTGGCGTTACGCACAAAACGCTCAATCCCGTAAGCGATGAGCGGGTTGGCGTAACCCATCAGCAACATCGGTTGTTGCACACCGCGCTCACGCAGGGTACGTACCGCATCGAGGCAAAGCTGAACCGTTGTGCCATTCTTAAGCGCAATTTGCGTCGCTTCCTGAATGGTTGGGCCATCGGCGAGCGGATCGCTGAAGGGAATGCCGATCTCGAAGCCATCGACACCGACTTCTGCCATTGCTTCAATAGCATCAATTGAATCATCATAAGTCGGGAAACCGATCGGGAAATACGGCAAGAAAGCCGAACGCTGGTCTACGCTAGCTTGCTGAAACATCTGATTGAGGGCATCTAAGCCCTGCGTGCGAATCGGTGTAGTCATTGGTCAACCTCATCATCTGTTTGATCGTGCGGGGTGAGCGTATCGAGAACAGCATCAGCGATGGTGTGTGGTTCTGCAAAGACAATCCAGCGCCGCGTTGTTTCGGTGTGTACGTGTTTATTTTGTGGTGATAAGTTTGCCAGATCACGCTGGAACTCTGCCCAGCGACGTTCCTGTTGTAAGTCAAGGTCTTCAGCACGCGAGACGACAGTGAGCGGTATATCGAGTGAATCCGGCAGGGTGATCCCATCGAGCAAGATCGGCTTGGCTTCAGCCAGCAAATTGGCGTTATCGTGCATCATCATCGCGACGTATTGTGCCTGAAGTGCCTCATCAAGGTGTGTCACGCGGTTGTTGCGTCGTGTGACCATCCGCACCAAACCCAAACGCTGAAAGACGCTCACGTTGCGCTCTAAACGGCTGATCTCAGCGCGATTATCTTCTTCATTGAAGATCTCAGGGTGCGAGGCATCCACTAAAACCAGACCGACTACTTGCTCGGGATATTTTTCCTGATATTTACGTACGTACATCCCGCCATAACGGTGCCCGACGAGCAAATATGGCGGTGCGATTCCGGCATGTGTTAACAAGCGGTGCAGGTCATCGGCGAGTTGATCCGGCGTGCGCGGGTCAGGCGCGGTATCACTCCAACCATTACCTGCCCGATCATAACTGATTACCTGCGCACGCTCGGCGATCAAGGGTTGTACCATCTGCCAATCAAGCGAATTTGCCCCCACCGAGGCTTCAAGGATCACAGCCGGTTGCCCTGCTTGACGGTGCCCCATAGGCTTGATGTGCAAGGCATACCCTCCCATATCAACCCGTTCACCCGGTACATCGTCATAGAAACGCCGTGCCCGACGTGATTCGACAAACTCATATAGCATCCCGATTATGATCAGGATCAGTACTAGTCCAATCAACCCGATGATGATATTTGTAATCATTCGACAACTTCACCTAACTCACGGAAAATCGTATCTAAATCTTTATCACCCCGCCCGGAAAGATTTACTAAGATGATTTGATCCTTACCCATTGTCGGCGCACGCTTCACCACTTCTGCAATTGCATGGGCGCTCTCAAGTGCAGGGATGATGCCTTCCATCTCACTCAACAATTTGAGCGCCTGCATGGTCTCAGCATCGGTGGCATCAGTATAGAACGCCCGCTCAAGCGAACGCAAATAAGCATGTTCAGGGCCCACTGATGGATAGTCTAAGCCGGCACTTATGCTGTGCGTTTCCATAATTTGCCCGTCCTGATCTTGCATGACGTATGAGCGCGTGCCGTGTAAAATCCCCGGTTTGGAAATTGTCGGATCGTTGAAGCGTGAGGCATGTTTGATGGTATCCGTACCCATACCGCCGGCTTCCACGCCAATTAGATCAACATCCTGGTCTTCTCGGAAGGCATGGAACATGCCAATGGCATTACTGCCCCCACCTACACAGGCGACGATAGTATCCGGCAAACGTCCTGCCATCTCCTGAATTTGCTGATGCGCTTCAGTGCCGATCACGCTCTGGAAATCACGCACCATCATCGGGTAAGGGTGAGGCCCCAACGCCGAACCAAGTAAGTAGAACGTATCGCGCACATTCGTTACCCAATCACGCATGGCATCGTTGATCGCATCTTTGAGGGTACGACTACCGGATGAGACAGCACGCACCTCCCCTCCCATCAAGCGCATACGGAAGACATTAGGCTTTTGACGCGCCATATCCACTTCGCCCATGTAAACAATACAATCTAAGCCCAGCATCGAACACGCGGTAACACTGGCAACCCCATGCTGACCTGCACCGGTTTCAGCGATCACGCGCTTTTTGCCCATGCGCTTGGCAAGCAACGCCTGTCCAAGCGCGTTGTTGATCTTATGTGCGCCGGTATGTGCTAGGTCTTCGCGCTTGAGGTAAATTTGCGCTCCGCCCAGATGCTCACTCAGGCGACCCGCATACGTGACCGGTGTGGGGCGACCGGTGTAGGTCTGGTTGAGATGTAATAATTCTGCTTGAAATTCAGGATCATTCATCGCCTCATAATACGCGCTTTCGAGTTCTTCCAGAGCCGGGATGATGGTCTCCGGCACAAAACGCCCACCGAATTCGCCATAGTATCCGCGTTCATCGGGCACATTACTTGATCCTATTTTGATATAGGGTTCAGTCATACCAGTAAATCCCTCAAACTAAATGAAAAGATAGGTTTCGCCGTTTAAACAGCGTGGTGTTAACAAACATATTTTTTGCCAGTAGTGATCGTGCGCCGGCACAAAATCAGCGACGGTAATTGTGCAGGAAGGTTGGTCTACTCCCACCGCTGGAACAGTTAAAGATGAGATTTCACCGGCGAACAGACGCAAGCCTTCACGCACATCCAGCGCAATCAAACTATCGATTTCGGATTGTTGATAGTGATACGCACTGAGCGCTTGATCACAAATATAAGCATGTACGTCCGCCACTTCTCGATCAATTGAGCCATCGTAGCGTGTCATGCTGATACGCCGTCCCAGCGGAATCAAGTTCTCGTAGGCAAGCGTTAATCCGAGTTCTTCCTGCACTTCGCGGATACCCTCGCGGGGTGTCTCGCCGGCTTCATAGTGCCCGGCAGAACTCACGTCGAAGTGATTGGGGTAAATGGCTTTGTTCGATGCGCGTTTCTGCACGATCAAACAAGCACGCCCATCTACATCATGATACATCACCCAACAATGAAAGACACGATGCCAATCCCCATCCCGATGCACATCAGCGCGAAGTTTAGTGCCGAGATGCATCAGGTTATCGTCATAAATATCGAGCCACTCACTCATGTGATGATGCCCCTTTAGCCGATGCGATGAAAGCCCGCATTTTCTCGACAGATTTTACGCCCGGCTCGTCATCTTCAACCCCGCTAGCGACATCCACACCCCACGGATGAATCGCCTGTACCCGTTCAGCGATATTATCAGGGTTAAGACCACCAGCAAGCATCAGACGGGGCACACACGCTTTGACTGCCAGCGCAACTTCCACGCTAGCCGATTCACCTGTTCCGCCGTAGAGTTGAGGGTGATAAGCATCGAGTAAGAGCGACGGTGCGCGTTCATCCAATGGCATCGTTTTAGCGAAGTAATCAACATCTGCTAGCGCCATCTGCTGATTTATCGGGCGAATCGCTTTAAAGCCTAGCCCACGCAGCTCAGTCAGCATTGCGTCGGTCTCATCACCACTCAACTGAGCAAAATCTAAGCCAACGCGCTCAATGATGATCGAAATATCACCCTGCGCTTTGTTGACAAACACACCGACTAACGTCGGGCATGCCGAGCCGAGTTCGTCACGCAAGCGGTCACAGAGCGTTATCGCCTGTTCCACATTGATCGAACGCGGGCTAGGTGGGTAAAAGTTCAGACCGAGCAAATCCACGCCTGCTTCGACAGCGTGTAAGGCATCTTCTAAGCGCGTGATTCCACAGATTTTGACCTGTACCATCGCGATCACCCCCGCGCCTGACTACTGAACTGCTGAACTGCCTGTGCCATATCATCTGCTGTGACCAGGCCCTCACCGATCAGTACCGCCTGTGCGCCCATCGCGCCCATTCGCGCCACATCCTTGGCAGTTTTCATGCCACTTTCGGCGACGAGGGTTACATCCGACGGTACAAGCTCCGCGATGCGTTTTGTGGTGTTGAGATCCACATCAAACGTGCGCAGATCACGATTATTCACCCCGATCAGGCGGGGTTGCACAGTCAGCGCACGCGCTAACTCAGCTTCATCATGCACTTCTACTAGCGCCGCCATGCCCAATTCAGTAATCAGGGCGTATAGATCGCGCAGTTGTGCATCATCAAGCGCGGCGACAATCAGCAACACCGCAGATGCACCAGCCGCCCGTGCTTGATAGATCTGATAGGGCGCGATGATGAAATCTTTACGCAAGGTCGGAATCGTCACAGTTTGATTGATCGCCTGTAAGTAATCCAGATGTCCTTGAAAGAAATCCTGATCGGTCAAGACGCTGATTGCAGCTGCGCCATTTTCAGCATAGGTGGTTGCGATGCGCACCGGATCAAAATCCGCCACCATCACACCTTTGCTCGGCGAGGCTTTCTTGACTTCGGCAATTAAGGCAACTGTCTCACGCTGGAGCGCTCCGACAAAATCATGAGCGGGTGAGGCAGTTTCCGCTTGCTGACGCAGATCAGCCAACGGAAGCTGTGCTTGTGCTTCAGCGACTTCCTGTACTTTGCGGTCAAGGATGCGGTCAAGGATCGATCCTGTTTTGACAAATTTAGGCATCTTCAAAGCTCTTGCTCATCTCAACGAGTTGATCGAGTTTTTGCTCGGCGGCGTGGCTATCGAGACTTTCCTCAGCGAGTGTGATGCCTTCGGATAATTGATTGACCTTACCCGCTGCCCACAGCGCCGCACCAGCGTTCAAGATCACAATATCGCGCTTGGCTCCTCGTAGCTTGCCACTGAGGATGCCCCGCATGATTTCAGCGTTATCTTCGGGTGTGCCTCCCATCAATTGACCGATACTCGCCGGTTCAAAGCCCAGTTTCATCGGGTCAAGTTCATAGGTTTCCACTGAACCATCTTCACGCAGGTGACTAATGCGGTTAGGGCCGGTGACGGTCAGTTCATCCAACCCGCCATACCCGTTGACCACCATCGCCGATTTACTGCCGAGATTCTTGAGCACATGCGCCAGCAGATCGGTCAGGTCAGCGGCGAATACCCCCATCAACTGACGGCTCGCGCCAGCAGGGTTGGTCAGCGGGCCTAAGATGTTGAAGATTGTGCGGATTCTCATCTGGCGGCGGGGGCCTATTGCATATTTCATCGCGGGGTGTAGCTTGACAGCGAACAAAAACCCGATGTCCAACTCATCAATACAGCGTCCGACTTGCTCCGGCGTTAGATCAAGGTTGAGTCCGAGTGCCCCCAACACATCCGCACTGCCGGATTTACTCGTGGCGGCGCGATTGCCATGCTTGGCAACGGGAACACCCGCTCCAGCACACACAAATGCCGTTGTCGTGCTGACGTTGAACGTGCCGGAACGATCCCCGCCTGTGCCACAGGTATCCAGCAAGTCGCCTTCACGGCTCACAGGCACTTTGTGTGATTTGTTCCGCATAGCGCGGGCACTACCCGTAATCTCATCAGGGGTTTCACCCTTCATGCGCAAGGCCATCAGATATGCACCGATTTGCGCTTCGGTCGCATCCCCGTTCATGATCTCCTCCATGACGGCTTCGGCATCATCCGCTTTCAAATGACCAAAACGACTGATAACGTCAATCGCCTTCTGAATGGTCATAGTTTCATTGGTCGCTATTGTCATAATCTTTAATCCTTATCATTCTGTATGATCTCACGTAATTCCTGCACGCTATAGGGTGGTGTGCGACTGTGTATAGCACGGTGACAATTAGCACAGAGCATCACCACCGCATCAGGTATGTTACTGGTTTCCTCGGCAAGATCAGCAAGCGGTTGTGTGTGATGCGCTTCGACATAATCAATGCCGTAAAAGCGGTCAAAATCAAAACCGCACACCTCACAGAACAAACGCCCATCATGTGTGGCACGGAAACGCGCTTTGGCATCCTGAACCAATTGCCGACTACGCTGGCGTTCGCGCACAGTACGCACCACGATGCGCCCTTCTGCATAAGCGGTATCATCCTCGGATAACTCCAGAAAATCCTGCACAGATTGGGGTGTATAGGCATCGTTGTACCAGATATCATCCATCATCTGTGCTGAGGTCACCGTGAGCTGACGCAAAGCGCGTACTTGTTGCACATCGACCCGCCCACCGACGACATCCAGCATCTCTGAAACACGACTGTTAAACCGTAGTTGATCGGCAACATGTGTGATGTCAATCTCGCGCATCGGCTCAATGGCGTACTTGTTGCTGATGGCATACCAATCTGCGTCGTCCCACACTTCCGGCATGGGATCAACCAGCTCCTGTGCGATGGCGGTATCATCAACGACAAACTCCACTTTAAGCCGTCCCAACAGATAGAGATGATAGTGATGCACTGTCACAATCCACAACACATCACCGGGCTTCACACGTTTGAGTGCATTATGTGCCGCATAAGCGGTTGTACGATGTTGATCAATTTGCGGACGAATCTCAGGGTCAACCTTCCAGTACAGCATATAGTGCTTGACTGTCAGGTAATCGAGTTCATGCTCCGCATCATCCATCACATCATCGGGTCGATAGTGCCAGCTCATCCGGTGATCCTACTCAAAACTTACCGATTCAGACGCGGGCAAGCCCTCGCGCCTCATACATTGCACGAACCGCTGGACTTAATCAATGCCTATCTTACGGCGCACTTTACCTAATGTACGTGAGGCGATACGCCGTGCGGATGTTGCACCTTTCTCGAGAATAGCATCAATCTCTTTCTTGTTCGCCATCAGCGCGTTGTAGCGTTCGCGGGGTTCGGCGAAGTGCCCATCAAGCAGTTCAAACAACTCTTGCTTGAGATCCCCATAACCGAAGCCACCTTCTGTGTATTTCTTGCGATTTTCTTCAATCATCTCTGATGTGGCAAAATGCTTGTAAATGTTGAAGATATTGTTCTCATCCGGATTTTTAGGTTCTTCAGGCGTTTTACTATCGGTGACGATACGCATGATCTGCTTGCGCAATTTTTTGGATGGCGCGAATAACTCGATGGTGTTGCCGTAGCTCTTGCTCATCTTACGCCCATCCAAGCCCGGCACAGTGGCGACATTCTCCAAAATAGCGGCTTCTGGTGGGACGAGCGTATCACCATAAACATAATTGAAAGCGTTAGCAATATCCCTTGCGATCTCCAAATGTTGGCGTTGATCTTGTCCGACAGGGACTACATCGGTGTTGAATAAGATGATATCCGCCGCCATCAGTACAGGGTAATTAAACAGGCCAGCACTTACCCCATCATCTTGTTCATTGCCTGTTTCAAGATTAGTATCCACTGAGGCTTTATAAGCATGGGCACGGTTCAACCAGCCTTTGCCCGTGAAGCATGATAATACCCATGTCAGTTCAAAGACTTCTGGCACATCGCTCTGACGGTAAAATATCACTTCATCTGGATCGAGACCGAGTGCCAACCATGTAGCGGCAACCTCATAAGTATGTTGTTTCATCTCGGCTTTATCGCGGATAGTGGTTAAGCCATGATAATCTGCGATGAAGTAAAAAGCTTTGTAAGATTCCACTAGCGCCAATGCGGGTTTAATCGCCCCAAGATAATTGCCAAGATGGGGTGTACCTGTAGGTTTAATACCTGTCAACGAAATTTTCTTCTTGACGTTAGTTTTTTGATCGGTGGTTGATGGTGCAACCATGACACTCTCCTCTAAACGTGTTGATCGAATTACAACTGGCGCGAATGATCACGCCTTGACAGTTAAATAGGTTTTCTCAAGGAAGTTCTGCAAGATACGTATTCCAAAGTTAGTCAGGATGCTTTCAGGATGAAACTGAACGCCCACCACCGGATAGGTCTTGTGGCGCACCCCCATGATCTCACCGGTTTCGGTGGTGGCGATCACATCCAGTGCATCCGGCAGGGTGCGGTCTTGTACCACCAAACTATGATAGCGTGTAGCCGTGAAAGGGCTGGACACACCGGCAAAGAGCGGATCTTGTGTGTGATAGACTGGACTGGTTTTACCGTGCATCAAGCTAGGCGCGTGAACAACATCACCTCCGTAGACCTCACCGATGCACTGATGCCCCAAACACACGCCTAAAAGGGGTATCGTTGCGCCGAAGGTCTTGATGACTGCATTCGAGATACCGGCATCTTTCGGGAAACCCGGTCCTGGCGAAATGATGATATGTGAGGGATCAAGGGTGCGAATCTCATCTAATGTGATCTGATCATTGCGTCGGACGTCGATTTGTGCGCCTAATTCGCCGAGTTGTTGCACGATGTTATAGGTGAAACTATCGTAATTATCGATAATCAGGATCATCTTGCTTTATCCTATGGTTTCTCTGAATGGATCGGACTTCATGCCTTCAAGGTGTGTCACATCATCCAACTGGGTGATTTCCCATGCGCCCTCATTATTAGCCAATGTGGTCACCGACATATTGCGGAACAACATATCATAGGGCTTGCTATCCGGAGCGAGCTTTGCCATCAGGGTACGAATGGCTGTGGTATGCGAAATAATACCAATCGTCTCCAGATCGGATGCCATGATCTCCTGAAAACAGTCATAGACTCGTTCAGCGACCTGTGCGCGGGATTCGCCCGCTGGTATGACAACATGATGCGGATCAGCAATTAACTCTTGATATTGTGCTTTATACCAATCACGTATTTCATTAGTCGTTAAACCTTGCCATGTACCCATATGGCGTTCACGCAGGCGTTCATCAAAGTGCAAAGTGACATGAGCATATTCAGATAGCACAGCAGCGGTATCCCGTGCGCGGCGCAGATCACTGCTGTAAATCACATCCAAATTAATATTGCGAATGAACTTCGCCAGACGCTGAGCCTGCTTGATGCCGTGTGTATTCAATGGGATGGCAACAGTGCCTTGCCAGCGTCCAATCTTATTCCACTCTGTTTCACCCGGACGGATGAAGATAATCCGTTTTAATGTCATTCGTTTGCTCTCCTGATTGTCTTATTCACATTAATCCTCTTTCAGCATAGCGGATCGCCTCAGCGACGGCGCGTGCTTTGTTATGACATTCGACATATTCTTTAGTCGGTTCACTATCAGAAACGATGCCTGCACCGGCTTGTACGTACACTGTTTGCCCTTTCATGACCATTGCACGAATGGTGATACAGGTATCCATTGAGCCATCATAGCTGAAGTAGCCGACTGCGCCGCCATACGTACCACGACGCACACCTTCTAACTCCTCGATGATCTCCATTGCTCGCACTTTAGGCGCACCACTCAAGGTTCCGGCGGGGAATGTAGCACGGATCAGGTCAAAGGCATTCATACTCTGGCGCAAATTACCCTCTACCTGACTGACGATGTGCATCACGTGACTATAACGCTCAACGATCATCATCTCCGGCACTTTGACTGTGCCGTAATCACACACCCGCCCCAGATCATTACGCCCTAAATCAACCAGCATCACATGTTCGGCACGTTCTTTGGGATCGGCGAGCAATTCTTCGGCTAGTGCATTGTCTTCGGCTTCGTCTTTGCCCCGTGGGCGTGTGCCGGCAATCGGGCGCATACTGGCGATGCCATCTTCATAACGTACCATCATCTCCGGCGATGCCCCTAACAGGGTAAAATCCTCATCAAACTGGAGCAAGAACATATAGGGTGAGGGGTTCAATGCCCTCAGGGCACGGTAGATCATCAAGGGTGAGGCGCTGGTCTCACAGCTAAAACGCTGAGACAGCACAATCTGAAAGGCATCGCCATCTTTGATATAGGCTTTGGCTTTACGCACATTTTCTTCATATGTCGCTTGTGATACATTCGATTGCAGAGGATGATCGTCGGGTTGTTCGGTGAATGGTATCGGCGGTAAAGGATTGCCCAATGCCACCACAATACGATCAATACGTCGTACCGCGTCATTGTATGCTGCATCCGGATCACCCGTATTATGGGCATCCGCCAGCACAATCAACTGATGCTTGACATGATCGAAAATAATCAGGGTATCCGGCAACATGAAGGCAATTTCTGGTAAATCGAGGGCTTTTTCAGCAGTCTGCGGAAGGCGTTCAAAATAGCGCACGACATCATAGCTGAGATAGCCGACTGCCCCGCCAACAAAGCGCGGTAGACCTGGCAATCGCACCGGCACATAGCGTTCAATTTCTGCTTGAATCAGATGTAGGGGGTCTTCGTCTTCAGCGAGGGAGCGTGTTTGCGTTTCGCCATCGACAGTACGCGTCATCACGCCATCGTTGACGGTGATCATCCCACGTGGGTTAACCCCGATGAACGAATAACGCCCGACTTGCTCACCGCCTTCGACACTTTCGAGCAGAAAAGCAGGTTGTCCTTTTTGTGTCAATTTGAGGAAGACCGACACCGGTGTTTCAAGGTCAGCGAGTAAGGTACGATAAACAGGAACTAGATCACCCTGTTCAAAATAAGTTTGGACATTTTCCCTTGAGGGCTGAATATCTTTACGTGTGCGAGGGGGTGGCATAAGCATGGTTAAAACTCCTCATCAAGATAAATCACCGAGATTGGATGATGAGAGGTGTCATTAACTAAAAAACGCTCTCATCCTTCATCAAGGACGAAAGAGCGAATCTTCCGCGGTGCCACCTTGAATTCCTCACAGGTAGTATGCGAGGCACTTGTCGGGTACGAGTCAAGCTGATACCCTGCGCTATGATAACGGTGCGCGTTC
Source organism: Anaerolineae bacterium (assembly GCA_051117475.1). GTDB lineage: Bacteria > Chloroflexota > Anaerolineae > Aggregatilineales > Phototrophicaceae > JAUZRW01. The sequence continues at coordinate 29,448 of JBNPEE010000059.1, forward strand.
CGTCGTAGACTACTAGTTGGACCGTTCATCTACGAAGCTCCCCAGCCCATTCACTAACACATCCCGCATGACTCTCACAGCCTATGAAGTCACTCTCTGAACGGTATGGTGATACTTACTATTCTGGTTCAACGCTTTTAATCAAGTTTATGCAGTTTGTTATACATCAAGATAGCGTGTTTCAAATAGTGTGTCAAGGATTTTTGAGAAATCGTAAAAAACCCAATAACGACAGGTCACAAATACACAGAATACGCTATAATACAAGTGTTCTAAGCACATCATCAATTTTGCAGAGAAATCACATGAATTTATTCGGATTTGTTGTTGTATTTGTCGTACTCAAATTTATCCTTACGTGGATAGCAATCATCAGTCTGGTATTACTGATTGCACCGGATACAGCATGGCAATTCCGTGTACTATGGCAACGCTGGCGCGGAACGCTCGATCATATACCATCCCAACCACCTACATGGAAGCGTACTGTGCGTCTCAGTAGCCTGATTGCGTTACCCTGTTGTTTGATCTTACTCGCGCTGTTCGCACAGGCACTTCTGCCAGCTATCACTTAACACAGATACACGATTGGGAGTAAACTATATTGTCCTTATCTAACCGAGAGATTGCTGAAATCTTCGCCAACATTGCCGACATCTTAGAGATACAAGGCGAATCTAAATTCAAATTTTTATCGTATCGACGCGCCTCAGAAGAATTAGCTGAGTTACCGCGTGATTTGCAAGCCTACCTCGATGATGACACTTTGCGTGAGATCCCCGGCGTGGGCAAAGCGATTGCTGATAAGATCACCGAATTGCTGACCACTGGCACGATGGACTACTACGAAAAACGCAAAGCAGAAGTACCCCTGAGCGTACTCGGTATCAAACGTTTGAACGGCGTAGGCCCCAAGAAAGCCAAGTTATTCTGGGATGAACTGAACATCACCTCCGTTGAAGCTCTCAAACAAGCCGCAGAAGCCGGACAACTGCGCGATTTATCAGGCATGGGAGCCAAGAGCGAGCAGAAAATACTGGAAAGCATCAACGCCTTAGCGCGTCGTAGTGATCGCACGCCGATTGGTAAAGCACGTCCCGCCGCCGAAAACATCCTGGCGCAGTTGATGCAATTGCCACAAGCGCAAGAGGGGATTATTGCAGGGAGTATTCGCCGTGCCCGTCCTACCATTGGCGATGTCGATATTTTGATTGCCAGTGATGAACCACAATCGATCATGGATGCCGTGATACAGATGGATTCTGTCGCCCGTGTGCTGGGGCATGGCGCAACCAAAAGTTCGGTTGAGTTACATACTGGTCTACAAGTTGATGTGCGCGTATTGCCCGGAAAACGCTGGGGGACTGCGCTACAATACTTCACCGGCAGTCAGGCACACAACATCAAAATCCGCGAAATTGCCCGAGAAAAAGGCTATTCACTAAACGAAGATGCCCTGCGCCCAATCGATGAAGATGGCAACTTGCTTGACGAGAGCCACTATCTTTATTGTGATACTGAAGAAGCCGTCTATGAAGCGCTGGGCTTGGCGTGGATTCCGCCTGAACTGCGCGAGGATGCTGGCGAGATCGAACTGGCGAAAGCAAACAGGCTACCCAAACTGGTCACATCAGATGATATCATCGCCGATTTACACATGCACACCACCTATAGCGATGGCAAACTGAGCATCCGTGAGATGGCATATGCAGCCAGAGAGCGTGGTATGCAGTATATTTGCATCACCGATCACTCACAGACACAAGCGCAAGCAGGCGGACTCAAGCCAGAAGAAGTGCTCGCCCAACAAGACGAAGTACGGCAGGTCAATGCTGAGATCGAGGGAATTGAGGTCTTGCACGGGTGCGAAGTTGATATCAAAGCGGATGGTTCATTGGATTTTGACGATGACGTATTAGCGCGATTAGATTGGGTGATTGCATCGCCCCATGTGGCATTGCGCCAGGACAAAGACAGCTACAATGCACGCCTGCTCAAAGCGATTCAAAACCCGTATGTGGATTGCATCGGGCACCCTACAGGGCGTTTAATCGGGCGACGTGATCCGGCGCAGATCGACATTGATGCCGTGATCGCCGCCGCTGCAGAACACAACACCGCACTGGAACTCAATGCCAACCCCGAACGGTTGGATTTAGACGCACTCTATCTCAAGCTAGCGAGCGAAAGAGGTGTTTTGATTAGCTTGAATACGGATGCCCATACCGATTGGATGATGGATCTGCGCGATTATGGTATATATAATGCGCGTCGAGGATGGTTGACAGCTGAGCAGATCATCAACACATGGGATTATGAACGTTTCAGAGAATGGTTAGATCAACGCGGGAAATGATACAGACACTCAGCGTGCATTTCTCGCAAAATCAGTTTGCGTGTAGGATAATAGTATAAACTTGTTCACACTGATTAGAGGATACTGTGATGGCAGATCATCATAATCTACCACCACTACAAGATAACCCAGACGAAGACACCGTGCCTCATGAAATGGGCGTGACACGACCCCACGCCCCCTTGCGTGTCGAAAAAGATGAGACCGAACGCAATACCAAACATCGCACGGAGATGATGCCCGCAAAACATCCAACTATTCAACGGGAACGCTCAGCCAGAGGTGGCAAACATGTGCAACCCCAGCCAAACACCCCATCTCGTCAGGGCGCACCCTCAGCATATCCACCACGCCCACGCCAACGCGCAAAAAGCGATGCCAGCAATAGCGCACTCTACTTGCCATGGTGGTCAATTGCACTGATGTTACTGGCAGTGATCATTGTCTCGTTTAGTCTGGTAGCAGGCGTGTACTTTGTCGGAGGGGCAGATCGCTTCTTGGTGGAACCTTCACCGATTATCATGGTCGTCACCGCAGATCAGAGTGCACTGAACACCACCAACAACAACGCATCACAACCGCAAGCCCCCTCAACACAGATCATTAGTGGGCAGAACGCCCCTACCAGTTTGGAATTAACAGGCCCAACACTCGCGCCAATTGAACTTTCACCAACACCGAACCCGATTCAGATCAACAGTGTGGTGATTGTCGAAGGGGTTGACTTGAACACGCTCAATGTGCGCACTGTGCCTAATTTGCTCGAAAGCCAGATTTTATTCCGTGCTGAAGAAGGTGAGATTTTCACGGTGTTAGATGGCCCTCAACAGAGTGATGGTTTTACCTGGTGGCAAATCCAAGACCTGAGCGATGTCAACCGCACGGGTTGGGCAGTCAGCAATTTCTTGTCTGTACAAACGCCCTGAGTCTAACGTACAAGCGCTACCACAAGCTAGCAGCCCATGCTAGAATAGAACACATGTCTTATTGAGGTGATTGTGAATTCCTATTTCGATTGCTTCACCTAACATCTTAACTTTGCTCTTGATACCTTAATGAGGAGTTTAGGCTATGTCTGATCTAGCACAGCGTGCTACTGAATTGCGTGATCAATTACATGATCATATCTACCGCTATAATGTGTTGAATGAACCGATCATCACAGACAGCGAATATGATCACCTATATCATGAACTGGTGCAAATTGAGCAAGCCCATCCCGAACTCCGCACGCCGGATTCACCAACACAGCGTGTCGGCAGTGATCTTGATACAGACTTTGCTAAAGTGCCCCACCCCTCACCGATTCTGAGCTTATCGAACGCTTTCGATACAGCCGACTTACAAAAATGGCAAGAGCGCAACCAAAAACTACTGCCAGATAATATCACCTTGGACTATGTGTTAGAACCCAAGCTGGACGGTTTATCTATTGTGTTGACCTATATTGATGGCGTGCTACAAACAGCAGCAACACGCGGTAATGGTGAAATAGGAGACGACGTGACCCCCAACGTGAAGACTATTCGTAGCGTACCCCTCAAAATTCCAGCGAACCCCGATAGCACGCGACAAGCGCCACCGCGCTTAGTCGTGCGGGGCGAGGTAATGTTTTTAAAAGCCGATTTTGAGACACTCAATCAGGAACAAGCCGAGAAAGGCTTACCACAATATGTCAATGCCCGTAACACGGCATCTGGCTCATTGAAGCAAAAAGATTCGCGTATCACCGCACAGCGCAACCTAACCGCCTATATTTACAGCATTGTCGATAGCGACGGTCTCACACTTGATACCGAAACACAGGTACTCGACTATATGCAAGAGATGGGATTTAACATCATTCCAGATGCACGCCATTATCCCACATTATCCGACATTATCCCACATTTACAGACATGGGAAGACCGTCGACACAGCTTGCCCTTCGAGATTGATGGGTTGGTTATCAAGATCAATGATCTCGCTATTCAGCGTGAATTGGGCATAGTGGGTAAAGACCCACGTGGATCAACTGCCTATAAATTCCCCGCCGAAGAAGGTACAACCGAATTATTAGGCGTGACCATCAACGTCGGGCGGACGGGCAAAATTACCCCGACTGCCCAACTAGAACCGATCTATTTAGGCGGGGTGACCGTCTCTAACGCCAGCTTGCACAACTATGATCTGGTCGAGCAACTCGATATTCGGATGCACGACCGCGTGATGATCAAGCGGTCAGGAGATGTCATCCCTTACGTGATCGGGCCAGTTGAAGGTGCACGTACCGGCAACGAACAACCGATTACCCCCCCGCGTGCTTGCCCCTTTTGTGATACGGAGCTAATACGTCCAGAGGGCGCAGTTGATCTATTCTGCCCGAACCCCAAATGTCCTGAGCGCGTGTTTCGTTCGTTGGAATTCTTCGTCTCACGAGGGGCGATGGATATTGATGGCATGGGTCCCTCAACCATTGAAGCCTTGATCGACGCGCAACTGATAGAAGATGAAGCCGACATCTTCTATTTAGAAGCCGATGCGGTGCGTGCGCTCGATGGTTTCGCCGATAAAAAAGTAGACAATTTGCTGAGCGCAATTGAGACTGCCAAGATGCGCCCGCTCTCGCAATTGATCGCGTCATTGGGCATTGATGGCATCGGCACAACCGTCGCTAACCTAATAACCGATACTTTCCACGAGATAGACAGCTTGATTGCGCTAGCAAACCGTATACAAGAGAAAGAACGGGCTTTCAGCACAATCGCGCAAGCGATCATCGATGGGCAAAATCAACTAGAAGACCAACTGCCCGATGTGATCAAAGCGCGTCAACGCCTGAGTAACCCACTCGTTGAGCTGGTTCCGCGTTATGTCGATAGTGATGATCTAACGAAGAAAATTCGGCGGTTATTGGCGCCAGCACTGGAACTTGCCCCGTCTAATGCACCATCAGCAGAAGCACTCAGCACCCACTTACAGGAACTCATCGACGAAGCACGCCCGCTCATCACAATCGAAGGGTTTGGACCGGTTCTCGTGCGAAACATTGTGGCGTGGTTCGCTGACCCACATCACCAGAACTTACTCCAAAAGATGCGCGATGCCGGCGTGACGATGAAAGCTGAGGAAACGATACAAGCGGGTGATAGCCTCGACGGTAAAAAATTCGTGTTGACGGGCACGATGTCCGTCTCGCGAAGCGAGATCAAAGACTTAATCGAAGCCCACGGCGGTAAAGTCGTCGGCAGTGTTAGCAAGAAAATAAATTACGTGGTCATCGGTGAAAATCCAGGCAGTAAAGCCGACAAAGCAGAATCGCTCGGCGTGGTCACAATCAGCGAAGCTGACCTGCGCAAGATGATCGGCTGATGTTATAATGGCACCACAATTCAGACAAGATTCAGGGGCATAGCGTACTATGCCTCTGTGTTATTAAGGATAACGATGACAGAGGGTATCATTCATATTCGCAAGGGACGCGAGAAGCCTATCCGTAACCAGCACCCATGGATTTTTAGCGGGGCAATCTTCAAAGCTGAAAACGCCGAAGATGGCGAGATCGTGACCGTAGTCGATCATCAGGGTAATTTCTTGGGGCGCGGTTACTGGAACCACCAGTCACAAATTCAGGTGCGTATCATGACATGGCAAGATGAAGCTATTGACGAATCATGGTGGCGCAAGATGCTCACACGGGCGATTATACAACGCTATCCAAGCCCACAGTTTTATGGCGGACACCGCATCATCAACGCTGAGAATGATTTCATTCCTGGCTTGATCGTTGACCGTTACAGCAGTTTTCTGGTGATACAAGCGCTAACACTCTATATCGACTTAAACAAAGTGATGATTGCCGAGTTGCTTGTGGCACTATTCGCAAAAGCTGAGATGCCCATCAAAGGTGTGTATGAACGCAGTGATGTTGATGTGCGTGGGAAAGAAGGCTTAGGCGATTCCGTCGGATTGCTATGGGGCGAAGAACCGCCGGAGTTGATTCCGTTTCGTTCTGATAATGTGATCCGCGTGGTGGATGTCCGCAACGGACAAAAGACCGGCTATTATCTTGATCAGTGCGATAATCACGACATCGTCAAAACCCTATCGGAAAAGCACGCGTGGACGCATCAAGATAACCGTATTTTGAACACCTTCTCGTTCTCTGGTGGCTTTGGCTTACAAGCCTCGGCACATGTGATCAATGTCGATTCGTCTGCCGAAGCCCTACAATTAGCCGAACACACCTATCACGGTAACGAATGGCATCGGAATGATGTGGAATTCATCGAAGCCGATGTCTTTGACTACCTGCGCGATGCTGTCGAACGTGGCGAGTCTTATGATCTGGTGATCTTAGATCCGCCCAAATTTGCCCACAACAAACGGCAGGTGGATAGTGCCTCACGGGGTTACAAGGATATCAACCTCAACGGCTTCAAGCTGGTGAAAGTGGGCGGGTATCTGCTGACCTTCTCGTGCTCAGGTGCAATCAGTCAGGATTTGTTCCAGAAGATTGTGTTTGGTGCGCTAGCGGATAGCGGGCGACAGGGGCAAATCGTGCAATATTTAGGAGCAAGCCACGATCACCCTATCGCGCTGACCTTCCCCGAAGGCGAATATCTCAAAGGATTGCTGGTGCGCGTCTACTGAGCACAAGTGATTAGTCGTCAATGGGGGCGTGAGCCTCGCTGGCGATTTGTCTGGCAATCAAGCGCTTGATTTTGTTGCTGGTTTCGTACCAGCTGGCCTGACTCAAGCCCATTTTCTCGCGGATGGCGTTCTCATCCCCACCCGAACGCCAATCGCGCACGCCCATTGTCCAGCGCATGACCTCAAACGACAACTTAAAAGGCACACCGGCATCTTTACCCAGATCAGTCAGGATATACTCCAGATTGCGTGTCGTACAGGTGAATACCTCGTCTTTAAGCTGATATTCCTCCTGATAATCTCGCAATAGGTCAACGAGTTCAGGCGGTACGTCAATGCGTCGTTCTTTGTAGACGTTGCGCGTCCGATGTCGAATCAATACAGATGGGTATTGAGCGTTGTCTGTGTCAAAATCGTTCAGCATCAATCGTCCTGCTTCACTCTTTTTGATGCCAGTCAGCAAGAGCAAACGGAATAAAAATTCAGGGCGGTAGTCTTGTTCATCGCCACGCTTCTGTTGGCTGGCAACGGCTAGCACAGCATCTACCTGTTGCGGAGATAACACGTGCGAGAGAGGCGCAGGCCCCGAACGTTGCAGGATCGCTAGGGCAGGATCATGCGGGATCGCATCTACTTGTTTGAGCCACTTAAAATAAACTTTGAGCGTAGTCACACGACGCGCATAGGTCTTACGGCTACACGATACACCACGACGGTTCTCCATCCAATCCAGATAATCATTGAGAGTGCTGGTTTTATATTGCCCGATTGGGGTTTGTTCGCCGGTATATTCGCACAATAGCTCCATATCACCGATGAAGGCTTTCACTGTATGCTCTGATTTGCCTTCATGTGTCAGATATTTTCGGAATAAATCGAGAGTTGCTCCGACTGGCGTTTGCTTGCTGATCTCTTCTGCGGTAGTAGGCTGAGATGAAAATAGCGGTAATTGTTTTTTAGCCACAAGATCGCCTCCTTAAATTACGAAGATTTGTTCTATTTTAACGTATTACTGAGTATATACACAAGCGAGTCAGGTTCAGCGTTTGGCTAACCAGCCTGCGTTGTGATAACGTTCATCGAGGAACCGAGCGACAGTGTTTTGTTCTTCCGGGGTTAATTGGGATTGCTGAAATTGAATATCAAAGGTCTGTGTAAAGCCCTGTACCAACGCTTCAGCAACAGTCTGCCAGTCGACATCATGACCTAAAACAGATCCCAGCGTGGTTGCTCGTTGTGCTACTTGCTGACGTGCGTGGGCGCGTTCGGTTTCGTCGGCATAGGCTAATACCTCACAAATGCGCGTGATATCGCCATGCAAAGGCAGTGTACCATGCTGTAAGATACCCTGTCTTCGGCGTACTTGTGCACTCCCAATCAATTTTTTACCATCGGCTGTGATCTCATAGTGGGAGGGTACTTCAAAGCAGACTGGCCCTAAATCACGATTGCCTTTTGCTTGTTTTTCGGAGCGCGGCGATACACCAAGGCTCTGTAAACTGTTTATCAGGGCCTCGCTAATACGCCGATAGCTCTCGACGACATCCCCCTGTGCGAGTTCATCATACTGAGGTAAAGCGACACTGTATGTCAACTCGTCACCATGTAAAATCGCTTTACCACCGGTAGGACGGCGTATCAGATGCCATCTTTGTCCGTGTAAGCGTTCCTGATCAACATCTCGCAAACGCTGACCATAACCCAGCGATAAGCATAGCGGTTCCCAGGCATATAGACGTAAAGTTGGCGGCGCATCGCCCTGACCGACCGCTTGCATAATAGCTTCATCAATTGCCATATTATATGCACCGAACATTGGTTTATCGTAGATCAAGCGCCATTGACGCATTTTTACACCCTGCCTATACTGATGTTATACTAGGTGATCAATTGTATTATAGATCGGTTCAAAGTACATGATAGACGAGCCACAGAACGAGCGTCAAAGTGAAAAACCGGATTCTTTCATTCCATCACCGCGTCCGGTTTATAGTACCAAAGACTACAGTTCTAAACGCCATAACCCGCCGCCCCCGCCGATACAACCGTCGGCGGCACGTGACCGTGTACGCCGACGGCGAATGAATCGCAACAACTCGGTG
>JBNPEE010000062.1:0-37063 GCA_051117475.1 Anaerolineae bacterium
TCCGAGATGATCCAGTCTTTGACTCTGCAAATTTTGTGTGTCCATCTGCCTGCTCCCATTTTTCACCATCACGGGAGCATACCTGATTAATTCCATTTTTGCTCATTTTTACCTGCGGAATGTGCGTAATATAGCTTCGTTTGCATTGTCCAATACGATGGACTTATCATCAGGTAAGCCACATCATCAAAATCTTCTCGTAAAAAATAGAATATACGTTGGGGAATTATTTAAGAGACTGACACTATTTCATGTCATTATAACGATTTATAACGGTTCGTGGTATAGCCATCTTTGGGAACAAATGATGCCCCCTGTCCCTCACAGCGCTCAGTTTGTTGATAGCGTTTGCAGATGTGCGGGAACAAATATTCGTTGAAGGCGCTATCGATATCATATTCGGGTGACCAAGCCCAATCAGCGCGGGCGATGCTGTCATCGATCACGCCTGCCCAGCTATCGACAATGCGCTGTCGTCCGGCACTCGGTTGAAAGTGTATCTCGGCATTGGGAAAAGTGCGCAGAACGATCTCGGCAAAATCCGCTGCGCTCAGGCTAAAGCTGGTCACGTTATAAACCTGACGTGACAGCGCCTCACGCGGGGCTTCTGCCAATTGGATTAATGCGCGGATGCCATCGGGCATCACCATGAAGGGTAGAGTGCTATCAGGGCGCACGAAGCAAGCATAAGGCTGACCCTGCGCCGCCGAGTGGATCATTTCCGGCCCATAGTCACTGGTGCCGCCAGAGGGCACAGTGTGGGCGCTGATCAATCCCGGAAAACGCACCGAGCGAAAATCAATGCTCACGGGACGTTCGTCAGTGAGTTGTTGATAGTGGCGCGTGTAATAGCGCCCCAGATTTTCGCAGTACAGTTTATTGACGCCGTACATCGTGATCGGCATCAGATGCTCGTCTTCGCTCAGTGCATCGGCGGCTTGTTTATCTGCTAATGACGGCAAACCGTAGACTGCGATTGAGCTTGGGAAGATAAACTTGACCGCTTTCCCCTGTGCTTGACTCTCTTGCACCGCGAGATCGAGCAATTGTTGTGTGCCGTTGACATTGACCTCATGCGCGAGTTTGGGTTGGCGTTCGCCACTTGTCGAGAGCAAGGCCGCCAGATGAAAGATGGTGCTGATGGCGTAACGCTCACCCAGCGACTGCAAGAGTGCCCGATCACGAATATCACCAACGATGTGCTGTTTGACTAATGGCATTAGCTTCTCATCAAGAGGCTTGAGGTCGAGCGTGATAATATCCGGCACATGAGGTTGTGCAGAAAAATAACTGATTAATCCATGCCCGACTTCGCCATTGGCTCCTGTGATCAGTACGATTGGTTCGCGTGACATATAATTCCCCCGTTACCGTGTCATCAGTCAATAATTGCTAGCGCTCGTCCGACGGTTTCAAATGCTGCCAGCGCTTCTTCCAAGTCAGATTGGGTATGTGCGGCGCTATTCATCACGCGGATACGGGCTGTGCCATGTGGCACTGTCGGGAAGCTGATGGCCATGGCGAACACGCCCTCATCCATCAAGCGCCGGCTAAACGCCTGCGCGACATGGGCTTCCCCAATTATCACCGGGATGATCGGCGTTTGTGTTCCACCAGTGTTGAAGCCCATTTTTTGCATCTCATTTTTGAGGAAGGTGGCATTGTCCCACAGGCGCTTGACCAGTTCGTCGCTATGTTCAAGTATCTCCACGGCTTCGAGGCAAGCCGCGACATCCGGCACCGTCATCGCACTGCTGAACAGGAAAGGACGTCCGCGCTGTTTGATCCAGTCGATGATCACTTGCTTACCGGCGACAATCCCGCCCACCACACCGAAGGCTTTGCTCATCGTACCCACCTCAACATCGACTTTGCCATGCAAGCCGAAATGATCGACAATCCCGCGTCCGCCTTCACCGAGTACGCCTTCGCCGTGCGCGTCATCCACCATCAGCATGATGCCGTGTTCCTGCGCGACATCGTACAGCGCCGGCAGTGGCGCAATATCGCCATCCATGCTGAACACGCCATCGGTGATGATTAAGCGCCGTTGATACTCGGTCGTTTCGGCGATTTTGCGCTGTAGATCACCCACATCATTATGGGCATAGGCCACAATTTGCGCCCGGCTAAGGCGACAACCATCGATGATGCTGGCATGGTTGAGGCGGTCACTGAAGATCACATCGCCTTTGCCCACCAACGCCGGAATCGTCGCCAAATTCGCCGTGAAGCCACTCTGTAAGGTGACCACAGCTTCCACCCGTTTGAACTCGGCGAGGCGTTGTTCCAATTGCTGATGCAGGCTCATCGTGCCGGCAATCGTGCGCACTGCGCCGGGGCCGATGCCGTAGCGATCAATCGCGTCCTTCGCCGCTTGTTTCAAGCGCGGGTGATTGGCTAAGCCTAAATAGTTGTTGGCACAAAAATTGATGACGCGCTTGCCATCAATGACGACATGTCCATCCATTGCGCTTTCAATCACACGAATGGTGTTGTATAAACCTTCCGCCTGCAATTCGGCGATTTGCTCGGCAAGATAGGCGGTCTTCGCGTCGGTGTCGTAGGTATCCATAAGCCCCTTCATGAATTTGCACAAATATCTATCTGTTATCTTTGTATATAGTGTACGACATTATACCCTGTTTAAGCAATAAAGAGTGTGGGGGTGTACAGGCAAATTATGCAGGGGTATTACGCCTATAGTTCAAAACTCTAGGCTATACAAAAGCCTGAAAACCCACTGACGGCAGTTTTTTAGGCAGGACAGAGCGCCTTTAGTGCGCCTCTCGAGGTACTGGATAGCTTGACGGTTTAACGTATCACGGTAAATGAGTACATAATCGTCCCGTTTTGCAAGGTACTTTCGTGTATGTGATGCGCGTGTTCTTGATAATCGCTGTTGTTATCATGCTTTAACTCCCGTATACTATTTGTTCGCATGATCAGCTAACCGAGGAAAGAACCTGTATGACAAAGAGACCCTCAGTTTACCCATTTACAGCCATCGTCGGACAAGATTTGATGCGCCTCGCACTCGTGTTGAATGCGATTGATATGCGAATTGGTGGCGTACTCATTCGGGGTGAACGTGGTACTGGTAAATCGACTGCGGCGCGTGCTCTTGCGGCATTGCTTCCTGAAATTTCGGTGGTTGCCGATAGCCCCTTCAACGACGATCCGGAGCGCCCGGATACATGGTCAGATGTGACGAGCGAGCGTCATGCCGATAATAACGGCAAAATTCCGGTTGAAAAACGTCGCGCCGCCTTCATCGATCTGCCAGTTAGCGCATCTGAAGATCGCGTCGTGGGCACGCTCGATATTGAAGCCGCCATCCAGAAGGGCGAACGGCACTTTGAGCCGGGCATCCTTGCGAGTGCCAATCGCGGTATCCTTTACGTGGATGAAGTTAACTTACTGGACGATCACATTGTTGATGTATTGCTGGATAGTGCCGCGATGGGCGTGAATATCGTCGAGCGCGAAGGCATCAGCTTCAGCCATCCGGCGCGGTTCATTCTCGTCGGGACGATGAACCCTGAAGAAGGGGATCTCCGCCCGCAATTGTTAGACCGTTTCGCACTCTCAGTCGATGTGCAGGGTATCAAGAATGCGCAAGATCGTATCGAGATTTTACAACGTCACGTCGCCTATGAAGATGATCCGGAAGCCTTCCGTGCTGAGTGGGATCCCGTAGAAGCCAGTCTGAGCGAGCGCATTGCACAGGCACGGCAGATGGTTGAGGATGTCAAATACACCTCGCGTGATCTGCGCTTGATCGCTGGCTTGATGTCCGAAATGCAGATCGATGGTCACCGTGCTGATCTAGTGGTACTCAAGACCGCCCGCGCTCATGCCGCTTACGAAAAACGTAATCACATCACCGATCAAGATATTGCCTTAGCAGTCCGTCTGGCGATTCCGCACCGCCTCAAACGTGGCCCCTTTGCTGATGGTTCTGCACAGCTTGATAAACTCGAAGAACAAATTGCTGATCAACGCGCACAGATGCAAGACGAAGACAGCGAACAAACTGGCGAAGACGGTGAATCGCAAATGAGCGATAACTCGCCGGAGTCAAAAAAAAAAGTGACGAAGAAGTAAGCCAGCAAGACGCACAAACACAGGCACCAGATACCGCCCAGCAGACCCAACCCTCCCGCCAGGACGCATTTCCAAGTTCGGACGCTCGCTGGTGGGAAGGTGGTCAAAAGGTTGATGCCGATCAAGAATTTCAGACGCGCAAGCTCAATAGCCAGCTCGATCAGATGTCGCGGCGGCAATCGGGGCGACGTTCGGTGACCATCACAGATCGGAAACGCGGGCGTTATGTGCGTGCTGTGCCAGCAGGCAACAAGACCAACGACATCGCCTTCGATGCCACACTCCGTGCCGCCGCACCCTTTCAGAAAGCCCGTACCCAGCAAAAAGCCGATACCGGCATGGCATATGCCCTGCGTAAGAACGATTTGCAACGCAAAATCCGCGTCAAAAAAGCCGGTAACTTGATCTTGTTTGCAGTCGATGCCTCATGGAGCATGGCCGTTTCCGAGCGGATGCAAGCCACCAAGAGCGCCATTCTTTCGCTGTTGACCGACGCTTATCAGCGCCGTGACCGTGTGGGCTTGGTGGTCTTTCAAAAAGATCGTGCATCGCTGGTACTGCCACCGACAAATAGCGTCACACTCGCTAAAGAAGCCTTGCAAGATATTCCAGTTGGGGGCAAAACGCCACTTTCAGCCGGTTTATTGCTCACGTATGAGACGATCAAACGCGAGATACTCAACAATCCGGATATCATGCCGATCATGATCTTGCTCACCGATGGCGCGGGCAATGTCAGTATGAGCGAAAATATGTCGCCACAGGAAGAAGCGCACTACGTCGCTAACTTGATTCAAGAGCGCGATATCCGCACTGTGACCATTAACATGGAACATATCGCCTTTGATCAGGGACTCGCCCAACGGCTCGCGGATCGCCTAGGCGGCCCCTGCTACACACTCGGTCAAATTCGCGCTGATAACCTGCTTGAGACTGTTAAATCAGAGATCGAACGCGCTTGATGGGTATCACTTGCCCCGTAACGCCGGCTCCAGGAACGATAGGCGCAGGGTGAACGGTGCGGGTAACATCAGGATCACAACCAAGATGAAGATACCCCCCATCAGGAATGGGGCGCTAGAACCGAACCACCGAAATAGCGCCCCGCCCATGATCGGCGCGAGGATGTGTGAGAAGCTCATCACCGAGGTGCTGATACCCAGTATACGCCCGTGTTCGCTGGCAAGTGTCTGTTGCGTGAGCAGGCTATTGATGCTGGGCATCACCAGATACCCGCCAACAGTCACCGGAACCATCATCACGAACAATGCGCCGATGCCTAACCAACCGGTGTTGCCATCATCCGGCAAACTCACGCCTATCTCAGCGTCACTGTTATTGACCTGTAAGCGGGCGATGGTCTCGGCTTGCGAGTAACCGGGCATCGGTTGTTCGGGGATCATTGACGCGCCGATCACGCCGACTGCCAGCATCAGCATCCCGCCATAGATGAGCCCGCGCTCACCGAATTTGCGGTTGAGAGGCCCGATCAAGTAGCCCTGTACCACCGCCACCAGCACGCCCATGAACACGAATAAGAGCGCATTGCCGGAGCCATCCATGCCGAGACGGTTGAGCGTGAATAGCGGGATGATTTGCTCAAAGCCCCCGAGTACCAACTGTTGCACGAACATCAAGATCAATAACCCGCCGATTACCGGATGACTGAATGCCATCTGCACCCGTTGCCAGTATGAGATGCGCGGGCGCGTGTCGTCGACAGCGGTTTCATCCGGTGCTTGATGGGTCTCTTTAAACCAGAATGTGGTCAGCATAATCGATGACAGCGAGAAGATCGCCGCAACAAATGCCGGCGCGTGGAAATTACCGCCGGTTAGCAACAGCACCACTGCCGAGATAGCGGGGCCGATCACAAAACCAATGCCGAACGCCGCGCCAATCAAGCCGAGTCCCTGTGTGCGTGTCTTGTCGGTGGTGCTATCGGCGATGGCGGCTTTGGCAATCGCAATATTACCGCCCGAAATACCATCAATGATGCGCGAGAGGAACAACAACGGCAACGCATTGGCGAAGCCCAATAAGATGAACCCGCTCAGTGTGCCAATCTGGCTGATGATTAAGATCGGTTTGCGCCCGAACTTATCCGACAAACTACCCAACACCGGCGACGCGATGAACTGCATCAACGGGTACATCGCGCTCAACAAACCAATCACAAAAGCATTGGCTCCGAAGGCGGCGCTGTACAGAGGCAAAAGTGGGATGATGATCGTCAGACCGAGTACATCAACGAGGACAATAATAAAGACCGGTAAAACACGCTTAAAATTTAACTTTTCAGTGGGCTGAGGATCGTCCACAAATACTATCCCTTTAAATTTTGGGTGGTCGGATGTTCTCTCTATGCATTTACGATCAGCAATCTATAGATGCATATGCACTTAACTTTACTCATCTTTTACTCATCTGGCAACTGTTAAAGTGAGCTGTTCGCCGTGATACGGGGAGTCACTCATCCAGTAGCAAATCATCGGAGGTTTCCTGAGCAAAGCGGATCATGTTGAGCAGTACCTGCTCTGAAGGCATTTTGCCGTTATCTTGCCACCATTGCACATACCAGCGCAAGGTATTCTTGAAGCCGATCATGACTTCATCGGTATCGAGTGGCGGCACACGCTCCTGTAGTTGTGTAATAGCCTGACGCTGATCTTCCTGCGAGACATTAGGCAGGCTGGCGAGGATGTGGCTCGCTCGTAATAAGAATAATTCACGTTCGATGCTGGGGAACTCGCCGTCAATCTCGCGGATGTTGCCAAGGTAGGAAATTGTGCGCTGGCGTGGATCACCGTTCTCGTTGCGGTAGCTCTCGATGAGGTAGGCATCGTGAAAAGTTACATTAGCGACTTCTTCATTTTTGTGTCGTCTGACAATCCATCGTACAAACACGGTCAAAATCCTGTCTATTACATGCTGATGCACATTCATTGCCCATTGCGCGAATGCTTAACCAATATGATACCACAATCCGCACCACTTCTTGAAAAAAATGAGTACAGGGCGGGGGAATTTCAATATTTTGGCGAATAGACACTTTCCTTGCCCCTCACCTGGCCGTTGGGTGGCACAGAAACAAGGAATTTACTAGCAGTGTTGTAAGTTAACTTTCCGTTGATGACTGACAGTTCAGCTAGCGCCTCCGCCACCCTATACAGATCCCATCATTTTATCAAACCTTAAATAGAATTTGACATCAAAGCAGTATTCTGGACACAAATTTAGTGCCTCATCCTGTAAATATTTTGATGTAGGGTGTAGCGATGTCTGCGCCTGTTCGGGGCGATACACAGGTCGTCCTCTACAATGACTTATCGGACGGAGCCTTTAGTAATTACGGAGAAATTTATGCGACTCAAAGATGTTTTTAAAGCACGCCATAAGTTTGCACGCGAGATCTTTTACGATGACCTGCGCGAAGACTGGAGTGAGAGCCAACTGCGAAGATCAGTGCATCCTTCTATGAATTCGTTAGTCTGGGTGATGTGGCACGTTGCCCGCGTTGAAGATGCCGGCGTGATGCGCTTTGTCGCACGACAACCACAGCTTTTCCAAACGGGCGATTGGAAAAACAAGCTCAAGATTGAGTTTGAACATTTTGGTTTCGGCATGGTCTACAAAGAGATGCGAACACTAAGTGAAACCATTGATCTGGGCGCATTACAAAGTTATTGGGATGCAGTGATCGAACAGACCTATGCTGTGGTCGATGCGCTAACTGAAGCGCAAATGGATGAGATACTCTCTGATGAAGAAGTGGAACAGGTGATGGTCTTTGAGGGTGTAGGGGCGGAAAGTGTGGGAACCAACGTGCCTTATTCGGGCTGGACGCGCCTTGAAGCACTCTTTCATTTTAGCGTAACCCACTATTATTGGCATGGTGGCGAAGTAAGGACTATTGAGGGCTTACTCCTGGAAGAAGCCAAATCAAATCAAACCGAGACCGACTGACATGTAACACCTTCCAGCACGCTTTCGCGGGCAGTGGTATAAGTGATTTCACGATATGTCCGTTGCAAGATGAGCTTGACTTCACCAGAAGCAATTTGTTGGGATGGCAGCTGTGTCTCCGGCCGTCCCCTGCATCGATCATGACACGTGTTCTTCGTCTGCTGTTTATATCAAAGTGCGCGTGTTTTGCTCGGCTTCTTCGAGTTCCATGCGTATAAGTTCGCGCCGTAACGTTTTGCCCACCGCTGATTTGGGCAGTTCATCGACAAAACTATAGCGCCGCGGTATCTCATAACTGGCGAGATAAGCGCCACAATGAGCAATCAACTCATCGATGGTGGCGCTCATGCCGGGGTTGAAGACAATCCACGCCTTGAGCGCCTCTTGCCCGTGTTTTTCAGGGTGAGGGATAGCCGCCACGCCGACTTCAAACACAGCTGGATGCTCTTTGAGCGCTACCTCAACTGTTGCCGGATAGACGTTATAGCCCCCGATCAGTGCCATATCTTTCTTGCGATCCACAATGTAAAAATAGCCGTCGTCATCCATGCGGGCGATGTCGCCGGTGTAGAGCCACGTCTTACCATCGGTATCGGTGCGCAGGGCGTTCTTGCTCTCGGTGGGCATCCCGTGATAACCGATCATCAGGTTGGGCGCACTGACCACCAGCTCGCCTATTTCCCCGACAGGCACTTCGGTGTCGGGATCATCAATTTGCATGATCTTCATGTCCACATCGGGATAGGGCATCCCCACACTGCGGATTTTCTGCTCGCCCCGCAGTGGGTTGGCCGTGACCGCCACGAAAGTTTCGCTCATGCCGTAGCCTTCGGTGATGCCAATTGGCACCCGCGCATCATATTCTTCTTTGGTTTTGGTGGGCAAAGGCGCAGAACCGCTGGTATTCAGCACGAAGCTATCCAGTGTGACCTCGCCAGAGACGACGCGTGGATGGTTGTTGATCGCATTGTACAGCGCCGGCACACCCAGCATCGCATGTGGACGATAATGCCCGATAATATCCACCAACTCATCGACATCACGCGGATTCGGAACCAGCACAATTTGCCCACCGCCGATGATGCACTGCGTCAGCAACACCACTAGCCCATAGACATGAAACATCGGGATAGCGCCAACATACGTCAGTGGGTCATACTGATCGAAATGCCCCGCATAAAACCCTGACCACGTCTGCATGGCGTAACTGTTGATGACCAACGCACCGTGCGTGCCCATCGCGCCTTTGCTGACGCCGGTTGTCCCACCTGTGTACTGGAATAGAGCGAGGTCATCCTGCGTCACATTGACTTTGACCGAGCGCCCGGCATAGCGCGTCAACAAATCTGTGAAGGCGAGATCACCGGCCGCAAGCGTGACGCGGTGCCCATCTTTCTTCTCTTTGGCAAGCGTGAACAGCACCTTCGCCATAGTTGGCAGGTTGTCCTTGATGTTGCTGACGATGATTGTGCGAGCTTTTGTCTCGGATTGAATGGATTTGATCGCGTTGTAGAACAAGCTCAAGCAGATCACGATTTTGGCATCGCAATCGTTGATTTGATACGCGAGGCGCTTCGCCGGATAGGTGGGGTTGGTGGCGGCAACCACACCACCCGCTTTGAGGATCGCCCAATACGCGATGGCAAAAGCGGCGGTGTTGGGCATCACAATCGCCACCCGATCCCCCTTCTGCAAGCCCAGTTCAACCAGCGCCGCCGCCATTGCGTTGGCGTGGCTTTCTAGTTCACCATAGGTCATGTGTGTATCTTGTCGCCCGATGACAGGCACTTTCGCGGTGGTGATCAGCGCGGTCTTATGGGGGTGGCGCTGTGCCGAATCTGTCAGGTAATCGTGCAAGACTTTATCGGGATAGGGTTCAAGCGATGCCGGCACATGGGCATCATAGTTTTTTGTCCACGGACGTTCAGCGTAAGTGACCATAATAATAGTATCTCCAATGTTCTACGCCATCTGTAATGGTGACGCAGATTAAACAATAATTTGTTCTGTCACGGATGAGACCGCGCTCAGCTTGTGGAAAGTGGCTCCCAATGATATTGGGTATCGACCCGCTCAACATGCCCCAGACCGGGGAAGGGGAGGTGATAGAACATCACCAGCAGGTTACGGTTGATGGCATTCCCTAAATGTGCTCGCCGTGTTTTGACTGCCAATTCGCCATCAGTATCCCATACAAACTGCCAATCCGGATAGAGAAACTGCGCCGGATGGTGCAACAAATCAACCAGGTGTAACAGTGTCTCATCGCCGGATTCGATCTGTAAACCACTTTGTCCCATCGTGTGGCCGGGGAGCGCCATTGCGTGTACGCCGGGCGCGATCTCATCTCCTGCATACACCGTCTCAAAGCGATCACGCAGAGGATCTACCACACTACGAATGCCTGCCACACGCTGAGCAAGCGCCTCATCGACATCATCACCTAACCAGTAATCCCACTCCGTTTTGAGCGTCAAATACCGCGCATTGGGGAATGTCGGTTGACCATCAGTCAGCAAGCCCATGTAATGATCGCCATGAAAGTGTGTGATGTACACGATGTCAATCTCATCGGGTTGAATGCCGGCTTCCTGCAAGCTCGGTAGCAATTGCCCCACCTGCGGACGTTCGGGGTTGTAGCCCATGCCCGTGTCCACCAGTATTTTAATGCCCGCCGTTTCAATATAGAGCGCATTAAAATAATTATAGAGTGTCTCATCGGCGCCATAGCCCAATTGCATCAGCGCGTCGTTGATCTCCTCGGCGGTGGCGTTAGGATAACGCTGGAGAATGCTCTCGCGATCAAAGTTCACGCGCCCTTCCTCCAACACCATGCAAGTAATATCTCCGATTTTTAATGGATGTGATCGCACCATAGTGCTATGCCTCCTGATCAGTCAGTGGGTTTATGGTGCATTATACTCGTAATAGCGGGATCGCGCATTATGCCGATGCCGTAGTCCCGAATTTTGCGGTTTATCACTTTAGCCGGAAATGCATTATAATGGGCGCTGTTGATTGATGAATGCAAAACCTAGATATAGGAGCAATACCCGATGAGTGAGATGCCTTTTGCAGTGTTTGAGCTGAAAGAATATATGGTCATTTTCCGCCAATCAGAAGAACGCCAATTCGACGACGTGACCGTCCATATTTCCGGTTTGGTGCGGTGTACCGGTAAAGGGGTGCAGGATGACCAAAAATATCAGCTCGATGTGTTCTTTCTTACCCCGAACAGTGACTACCCTCTGCCACAGGTTGACCTAGAGAACAAAACCGGTGCAATCTTCCTACCAATGCGCGATATGCAGGTCTTTGTTGATGTGTTACGCAACGAAAAGCCGATCTATGGTCATCTGCGTGCTGACAATCCGAACCTGACCAGTGTCACCACCACCAACGAACCCATTGGCGCGGGGGATGAAGACTTTGAAGGGTAACATGATTTGATCTGACAATGAATTTTGAATCGGTGTCAAACCGATATGCCAGCAGATAGTTTGTGTAGAGCGAGATGTGATAGGTTCTTGGTGTCAAAGACGTGACAATCACGAAGCGAAGAAACAGCTTTTGCCTTTCTTGAGCACCCTCTGACAAAAACTTATGCCTTCATCTATCTGTCTGGGTGGTATACTGGGATTATATGACCAAACGGAGACCATAGTGTGATGACAGCACGAATCTTGTGTGTGGAAGATAATCCACAAAATATGCGCCTCGTTCGCAAGATGTTGCGGCAGGATTATACGGTGCTTGAAGCAGAAGATGGCGCAACTGGCTTGCGGTTAGCTGAAGAAGAAATGCCGGACTTGATCTTGATGGACATTAACCTGCCAGATATTGATGGTACGGAAGTGACCAAACGGATCAAAGCTCAAGACCATCTCAAACATATTCCTATCATTGCGCTCACAGCTAATGCGATGTTTGGCGATGAGGAAAAATATCTTGCCGCCGGTCATGATGGTTACATCGCCAAGCCAGTGACTCGTGCGGTACTGTTAGCAGAAATTACACGTTTTCTCAAGATGGGCACAGCGGAAGAGCGTGAGACGCGCAATTAATATCGCTGTTGCACCCTGAAAGAACTTGTTATATCATGCCACGTTCACGAAAAAATCATGCAGGAGTGCCATGGATGACACGGATTTTATACGTAGAAGATAACCCGCAGAATATGGATCTTGTCTGCCGTATTCTGAAACATGTCGGGGGATATGATGTATTCGGGGCAGTCGATGGTAAATCTGGCGTTGCCGAAGCCGAGAAAAATAAGCCTGATTTGATCTTGATGGATATTAACTTGCCAGATATCAGTGGTTTGGAAGCGACAGTGCTGATCAAAGGTCAACCCGGTTTACAGGCAATTCCGATCATCGCCTTCACCGCGGATACCAACGAAGCAGATCGCAACCGTTATCTCGATGCCGGTTGTGATGGCTATTTACCCAAGCCGGCCAGCGCCCAAAAGTTACTGCAAATCGTGCAAGAATTCATTCAGTAGTCCTCATTTCTCATCGGGGATAACGCACAATGCCTTATCTCCGATGCCACAAACGCCCGATACGATTTAACCAGCGCGTCCAGCGCGTTTCTTCTAGATACCCATGCTCACGATACCAGCGATACGTCGCCTCAACGCTCTCGCGCATGTCGATGCGTGGTTGATGCAGTTCGCGATGGGCTTTACTCGCGTCGAAATAGACATAACGCGAACCTAACCGTGCTTGATCAGCACTGATAACCGTCTCAATCCCTAATCGGCGTAAGCCATTAATACCTCCTACGATCAGGGGCGTGAGGAATGCCGGCAAAGGCAAGAGGGGCGGCACAACCCCAACCACATCGGCGATCATACTGAACCAGTCAACATTGCTATAATTGGCGGTGTTGAGCAAATAGCGTTCGCCGGTGCGCCCGTGTTTCGCGGCGGCGAGATGACTGTCGGCAATGTCGCGTACATCAGAGACCGCGATGCCGCCTGCTGTGCGTGGCACCAGCCATTGCCACTGCGCCACCTGCATGATATAGCTACCACTTATCATGTTTAAATCGCCTGCGCCAATCACTACCGACGGATTGACCGTCACCACGTCCAAACCGTCTGCCACGAATTGCTGTACAAGCGCTTCGGCTTGTACTTTGCTGTAACCATAGGGGAAATCTTGCGGGCGCAGGTTGAAGGGCACAGTTTCATCAGAGGGCGCGTCGTCATCGGGTAAGCCAACCGCCGCGGCACTGCTGGTGAATACCACGCGCTTAACCTGTGCCTGTTGTGCCGCTTGTAAGACCTGTTGCGTGCCGTCCACGTTGACTCTGAACAGGTGGGTGGGGTCAGCACGCCAATAATCCGCGACTGCCGCTACATGAAACACCCAATCACAATCCGCGAAGGCTTGGGCGAGGCTGTCAGCATCGGTCACATCCCCCTGCGCGGATTGGTACGCCAGTCCAGCGAGTGCATTCAGTTTGCTGTGGGGACGGTGCAAGACACGTACCTGATGCCCGTCGGCAAGTAAAGCCCGCACCACATATGATCCGACGAAGCCTGTGCCCCCTGTCACACATGCCAGCATCAGGTCACACTAATTTGCGCTTGCGCTTTTTGGGCGTGGGGCTAAAGAGTGCGCCAATCACGCCCAGTATCGCCAACCCCACGCCAATCATTAAGACAGGCGTGTATGATCCAGCAAAGTCGAGGCTGATGCCGAACAACACCGGCCCCAGTGCCGTGCCCAGCACCATCGTTGTCGAGACGAACCCACGTATCGCGCCCTGATGCCCGCGCCCAAACAGATTAACCCATACTGTACCATCGAAGGCACTACCGCCACTCATCATGATGCCGAAGGCGAGCGCGTAAAACCACAAAAAAATGTCGTTGGTCATCATCGTAGCCAGCACCATCGCGGCAATCAACGCCAACAGTTGAATAGTCATGATGAAGCGGGCATGTAAGCGATCGACCAGCATACCGAACACCAGTGAACCAATCGCCGTCACGATCATGATCAGGCCATAGTTAGCAGCGGCGGTAGCCGCATCGTGACCCTGCTCGCTGAAGATCGATACCTGATGGAATATCAGTCCTGTACCCCATGCCGGCGAGATGATGCGCCCTAGCACGAATACCCAGAAGGTGATATTGCCTAACACTTCTTTGAGTGTCCAGCTATTCACCATGAAATCGAGATCTTCGAGACGGGCGTTATCTTGATTTTCACCGTCGGGCAACAAGCCGAACTCTTCCGGCGTGTTGCGCATGAACAACCACGCTAAAGGGATGACCACCACAGCCACACTCGCACCCAGCACCATCGCCATCGTGCGCCACCCGTATAACTCTAGTTGTAGTTGTAACCACGGCACATAAGCCCATTGGAATAGGGCGAAAGTCACGAAGACAATGCTCATTACCCGCCCGCGCAGGCGCTTGAACCATTCGACAATCACCGTATTGTTGACTAACCCCAGCGCTCCCTGCCCGAACATCCGAATGCCCAAAAAGCCGAAAAACAGGCTAATGGGGCCTGTGATGAACGAGAACAAGACCAGCGTTAAAGCAAAGGCAGATACAATCGCTACCGTCATGGCGCGGTTGCCATAGCGGTCAATCAAGCGCCCGACAAAGGTTAAGCTCAGGGACGCTAAGAACGTTCCGCCACTGTAGAGCGCAGAAACGGTCGTGCGTGTCATGTTGAATTCTTCGATGAAATAGTCGATGAACAGCGATACGGTGAAGCTCTGTCCGGGCGCCGTGGCAACAATGCCAATTGTTGCGACAATCAGCACAATCCAACCATAATAAAATGGTGTGCGATTGACCATGTTACGTGTGGTAGTTGTTGTAATCATAAATCCTCATGTGTCAGTTTGCTTGCGTACCATACGCGCAATTCAAATAAGGGTCAATAACCATCTTATATGACCGTTTGTATTTTGAGTGTTAATCTTAAGACATAACCGCGACGCATGAGATGATCATGTGCTACAGCCTTTGCTCATGCGGGCTGTTCAACATTCAGAGCATCTCGATGAGCGCAATATGCTCTTTGATTAGGCTTATTCTGGTCTTTAAGCTGGGATACAAAAGAGCGCGTTCGGTACATCTGAACACGCTCTTGATTGAGTTTTTGTGTCGGCAGGTTGCTGGCTATGATTTAGTCGCCGGCTTCTGCCAGTGGTTGCAGTTGCTCTTCGTGTTCTTCCAACCAATGAATCGTACTCATCGCAGCACTGACACCCTGCCCGACGCTCGTCGCGACTTGTCGCCAGATTTCATCTTGAATCTCGCCGGCGGCGAAGATGCCGTCTACGCTGGTGCGATAGCGCTCATCGGTGATGACATAGCCGTTATCATTGAGCGCGATCTGATCGCCGAACACCTTGCTATTGGGTACATGCCCGATGAAGATGAATACGCCTTCTGTCGGGTGAACGCGGGTTTCGTTGGTCTGGTTGTTCCATAGCGTCACGTTGCTGACTATGCCGTTATCATCCGCATGAATCTCTTGCACTTCCGTATTCCAGATGAAAGCGATCTTCTCGTTGTTGAAGGCGCGTTTGGTCAGTGCTGTGCCTGCCCGCAGTTCGTCGCGGCGATGGATAATCTCAACTTTATTGGCGAAGCGCGTCAGGAATAGGGCTTCCTCGATAGCGCTATCGCCACCCCCGATGACGACAATATCTTTGCCACGGAAGAAGAAACCGTCACATGTGCCACAGTAGCTCACGCCGGAGCCTGTGTATTGGGCTTCGCCGGGGATATTCAGCTTGCGTGGATCCGCACCGATGGTGATGATGACACTATCAGCAAGGTAAGTTTCGCTATGTGTCTTGACAGTGAAGGGTGATCCCTGACTGAAATCGACTTCGTTCACTAGATCAAACACGTATTCTGCGCCGAAGTGTTCGCTGTGTTCTTTGAGCTTATCCACCAGCTCTGCCCCCCCCAGATGAATATAACCGGGGTAGTTTTCGATCTCATGGGTGATTGCCACCTGACCACCGAGTTGATTACCGGCAATTACCACCGGTTTCAGATCAGCACGGGCGGTATAGAGTGCCGCCGCCATCCCTGCAGGGCCGGATCCGACAATCACGACACGTTCTCTTTTCATAGTTGAGGTTCTCCTTATAGATAGGTTGTTGGGGTTGCCTTGCAACCAAGTTATTCTTCTTCGAGTTCGGGTAATTCGTCCAGCATCTCAGCTTTGAGGACATTCACCAGTGCGATGAATTCTTCGCGACAGTCGCCCCAATATTTCATATGCTCTTTGAGTTCCGGCAGTACCTCATCAAGATCAGCGCCATCGGCAACTTGTTCGGCTAGCCGTGACATTTGTTCACAATGGTCGTTACAATCCATGTTGATGATCTGCTCATTGTCGGGTGCGTTCTCGACAAAATTGAGCAATTTGTTCAAATTGTCGCGCACGTTAGCTTTGTCTGTCATGCTCTCAAACTCCTGTGACCTGCTTATGTATTGGATGCGAACGCTATGAACATTCTTACATCGACGATCCCGCACTCAGTATCGTTCATCATGGCTATTGGACGCATCACAACAGGGCAATGCTTACCTATAAGCTGTTAACAATTTGTCAAAATATGATAAATGTCATCATTGCGTGCAAGGGGATACATAGGGTAATGCCTTTCTCTATCACGTTACTGTCATCCGTCAGTGGTCTGGTGCACACCTAGACAATGCCCGTACCCCTCCCCTATAATGCTCAACATATGATGACGATGAATGAAAGCAGGGTGTCCGTATGGCGCAAGTGGAAAAAACCCGTCACGCAATATCAGAGCTGGAACTGATCGACGAGCCGATTCAGTTGTTTAAACCCTATCATGGCGAAGAAGAGATCGAAGCGGTCAGTGAGGTCTTGCGCTCTGGTTGGTGGGGGCAGGGGCCTAAAACAGCTGATCTAGAGAATAAATTCGCTGAGTTCGTCGGCGCATCACTGGCAGTTTCGGTCAACAGCGCGACGGCAGGTCTGCATCTGGCATTAACCGTTGCTGATGTCGCCGGCGGTGAGGTCATCACCACGCCGATGACCTTTGTCAGCACCAATCACGCCATCCTCTACAACCACGCCACGCCTGTTTTCGCCGATGTCGAGCGTGACACCCTCAATATTGATCCGGAGCAGATTGAGCGCAAGATCACCGATCAAACACGGGCAATCATGGTGGTGGATTACGGCGGTCATCCGGCCGATTTAGACCGCATCCACGCCATCGCCGATGCACATAACCTGATTGTGATCGAGGATGCTGCCCATGCCACCGGTGCACGTTACAAAGAGCAACTGATTGGCTCGGTTAGCCCGATGACCTGCTTCAGCTTTCATCCAGTCAAGAATTTAGCCACCGGTGACGGGGGCATGGTGACCACCAGCAACACCGACTGGGCGGAGCGCATCAAGCGCCTGCGCTGGGTGGGTATCAACAAGAGCACCTGGCAACGCGCTGACCGCACTGATGGCAGTCAATATAGCTGGGAATACGATGTCGAAGAAGCTGGCTACAAATACCACACCAACGACATCAACTCCGCGATTGCGCTGGTACAGTTAGATCGCTTGCCTTTCACCAATGGTCGCCGACGCGAGATCTGTGCGCTCTATGACGAAGGCTTGCGCGACCTGAGCTGGCTTGATCTGCCGGTTGAAAAAGAATACGCTTATTCATCGCGCCATAACTACGTGGTGCGCCTCGCCGAGCGCGATAAGCTGGCGGATTGGATGCGTGATCATCGCGTGGGCAGTGGGATGCACTATATACCCAACCATCTCTATGATATGTATAAGCCCTATGTGACCGAAGCCCTGCCAGTTATCGAAGCGGAATGGTTGCGATGCTTAACCTTGCCCTTGCACCCCAACATGACTGATGAGGACGTTGCCTATATCATTGAGGTGATTAAGCGATTCCCTTATGCCTGATCTGAGCGTGGTCATTGTCAACTACAACACCAAACCGCAGTTACAAGCCTGCCTCAATTCGCTCTTGCGTCATCAGGGCGAACTGGCGCTTGAGATCATCGTTGTGGATAACGGCAGTGTGGATGGTAGTCAGGCGATGGTACGCGCTCATGCACCGCAAGTGACGCTCATTGAGCCGGGCTATAACTCGTGGTTCACGGGCGGGAATAATATCGGCACGCGCTCGGCAAATGGTGACTTTGTGTGGATACTCAACCCAGATACCGTCGTACAAGCTGGCACGATGCAGACGATGCTGGCTTACCTGCGCCAGCATGAGCCAGTCGGCGCGGTCACTTGCCTGATGCAATTTCCGGATGGTAGAGAACAACCTACCTGCTCGATGACACCGCGCTATGTGGATTTGTTGCTGGGTTATACGTTCATCGGTGCGTTACTCAGCGGATGGCGTGACAGTCGGCGGGCGACGATGTTCTATAAGGGCTGGGAACGCGACAGCGTGAAATCAGTCGAAGTCGCTCCCGATAGTAACTTGATGGCACGGCGAGAGTTGTTGCTAGCCATCGGTATCTTCGATGAAGCGCTCAAGCTCTATTTCACCGAAGATGATATTTGTCGGCGTATCCTCGAGACGGGTTATGATGTGCGCTTCTTGCCGGATGCCCTGCTGTTACATCACGAACACGCCAGCGTTGAGCAGGTACAACGCCTCGCTTCACAGGTTTATTTTGACGATTTGCTGATCTTCTGCAAGACTTATTACGGCACAGTATCGGCGTGGTTGCTCAACGCGCTGGTGATCCCGACACGCTGGGCGATGGGCTGGGTTCAGCAATGGCGTGGTGAGAAAAAAGCGCTCTCATCATGACGCACCGCATCCTCTTTATTGCCAGCCTGCACCATCCCGAAACACTACAACGGGAGCGCACACAGGCAGAGCGCGACGGTTATCCCATCCCACTCTTTCCGAGCAGTACCGCCCTGCGCTTCTGGGAGAAGGCGATGCGCAAGCGCGGTTATCAATTGGATGTATTCTGGCGCAACCTCGCGGGATTCGGCATGCAGGATATTAGCAAACTCAAAGCCGAGAAATTCACACAGCACATCACCCCGCAACGTCTAGCACAAGCCGTGATGCAACGCCTACCTTACACGCTCAATCCAGACCTGCGCCAACGCAATCATAATCTGCTGGAGCAAGCACGCCGTTTTCAACCGACGCATCTATGGTTGGTGGGCGATAATCGCGTCATTCATGCAGATACGCTGGCTCAGATCAAACAAGAGACCGGGTGCAAGCTGTTGTACTCCACCGGCACATCACCGATTGTATTCTCGCACGCCATCGAACGCGAAGCCGCGTCCCTGTTCGATCTGGTCATTAGCAACGACTTTTATCACGGGATGCAGTGGCGTGAGTTGGGCGCAAAGGCGATGATCTGCTTGCCGGCAGTGGCGATTGATCCCGACTTTCACTATCCGCGCCCCCATGATCCCGCGCTGGCGTGCGATGTGGGCTTTGTCGGCACGCTTTTGCCCGCTCATCTGTATAGCGAGCGCGTCTCCGCATTAGAAGCCATCGCTGATTTTAAACCGGCGATCTGGACAGTCCATGATGCCCCACCGGGCCTCAAGCCGTTCGTGCGCGGTTCCGCATTGGGCGAGACGATGCTGGCGGTGCTGTCATCAGCTAGAATCAGCCTCAACGTTCATGGAGATTTCATGCGTTATGGGGGCAATATGCGCCTGTTTGAAGCGGCAAGCGTAGGATCATTCCAGATCGTCGATGAGCGTGACGGCATCGCCAACTGGTTCACCATCGGCGAACATCTGGTGACATTCAGCGATCATCAGGACTTGCGCGAGAAGATCGCCTATTATCTAGCACACGACGACGAACGGCAGGCGATCACAGTGGCGGCGCATCAGCATGTGCTGGCTCATCACACCTACGATAAACGATTGGATGATCTACAAAAGTGGTTATGAAAGGGGACAATGATGATCTCCAGTAGCTTGCGCGTGCTGATTCGATCCATCTGGGGCACGATTCGCCTGTGGATTATCCAGCTTGAAACGATTATCTGGGGCAGTGCAGCCTTTGAGCGTGCAGTATATCATGCGCCACCCTGGTTAGCCCTCAAGCTCTTACGCGCTCAACAGATCACCATCGGACATGGCATTGACTTTCACGGTCGGTTGAACTTACACGGCAGTTATCACCCTACAGGCAAGTTACACATCGGCGAGTGGTGCCATATTGGGCCACAGGTCACGCTGGATCTCACCGATCATATCCGCATTGAAGACCGTGTGACTATTTCACTCAATACACAGATTCTCACCCATATGGATGTGGGCTATTCCCCACTTAGAGAGACGCATTACCCATCACAACATGCCCCTGTTCATATCGAGCATGGCGCATACATTGGTGCAGGTGCCACCATCCTGATGGGGGTCACAATCGGAGCCAATAGCGTCGTTGCAGCAGGTGCGGTGGTCACTGACAATGTGCCTGCAGATACCGTCGTCGGGGGTATCCCAGCCAAGCCCATAAAAAGCCTGAGATAGTATGTTATAATGTGCCGCGCATTCAGAGAAATAGAGAAGCTATCATGAGTGATAACAACTTATACGACAGCACACGACAAGCTTGGGAAGAGATCTGGGATAGCGCCTCGGTGCAGGTGGAGCTACAAACTGCTTACTACAAACGCGCCATTCAAGGTCGTAACCTGTACTTGCCGTATCTTAACAAAGAAGATTTGATCCTCGAAGCGGGCAGTGGTTTGAGCGCCGCCCTTATCCCCTTACAAGAGAAGGGTTATAAGGTAATCGGTGTGGATTATGCGATTAACGCACTTTACGTCAGCCGACAACACACACCGACGCTCGCGCTTGCCGGGGCGGATATTCATCACCTACCTTTTCCTGATAACTCGCTGGGCGGATATTTGTCCTTCGGCGTGCTGGAACACTTTGAACAGGGCATGGGTGATGCCCTGCGCGAAGCCTACCGCGTACTGAAAGTGGGCGGGGTTGCCGTCATCACGATACCTTATCCCAACGTGGTGTGGCGTTTAGCCCAATGGCGCCGCGAACAAGCTGGCAAGCAACGCATTGATGATGATTTTTATGAGAGTACCTACACGCGCCAGCAATTGATCGACGAAGTGACTGCCGTCGGTTTCGACGTGGTGCGAGCTGTACCGACCTCTCATTCTTTCACGTTGTGGGGCTTAGGGCGCATCTTTCAGGGGGAGGGTTATTATCAAACTAGCTATTATGCCGAATTCTTAGGTGATATACTGCGTGTGGTTGCGCCGTGGGCATTCAATTTCATGACGATGATCATCGCACGCAAAGTGTAAATGAAGTGATTTGACAGGGGGAAATTACGCATGGCAAGCATCATCACATTGACCGTTAACCCGACCATTGATAAGAGCAGTAGTGTGGATAGTGTCGCCAGCGAGATCAAACTGCGCTGTGATATGCCCGACTATGATCCGGGTGGCGGTGGCGTTAACGTCTCACGCGCTATCAAAAAATTAGGCGGGGAATCCCGTGCGGTCTTCACCGCTGGTGGTGGCGCAGGGCAATTGCTCAATCACTTGCTAGAGCTAGAAGGCGTCACCACCTGCACGATCCCGATCAGCGGACTTACCCGCGAAAACCTGACGATTTACGAAAAAACCACGGGCTTGCAGTATCGCTTCGGGATGCCGGGGCCGGTCATCAGCGAATGGCGGCGCTGTATTGCTGTCACCCTCGAACAAGACGCAGATTACATCGTGGCGAGTGGCAGTCTTGCGCCCGGTATGCCCGATGATTTTTATAAACAATTAGCGGATCACGTTCAACAGACGGATAGCAAACTCATCATCGACACCTCCGGCAAAGCCTTAGAAACCTGTGCGGATGCTGGCGTATTTTTGCTCAAGCCCAATCTGCACGAACTAGAGTTGCTCTCCGGCAAGAAGTTTGAGAGCGAAGAGCGCATGGTGGATATTACACGCGAACTGATCGCCAACGGCATGGCAGAGGTCTTCGTGATCTCGATGGGGGCATCGGGCGCACTCATGGTCACAGCCAATCAGGCAGTCAAGATGCGTCCGCCGGTTGTACCCATTCGCAGTAAGGTGGGCGCAGGCGATAGCATGGTAGGCGGAATTGTGTGGTCACTGAGCAATGGCGATGATCTGCTAACTGCGGTACGTTACGGCATCGCCGCCGGTAGTGCCGCTGTGATGACCGAAGGCACTGATTTGTGCCGTGCGGAAGATGTGCATCATATCTTCAAGCGCATCGCTATTGTAGAGTGAATGCGCTCAGTCGGTCAGCAGATGTGTCGGTAAGTGGCCGGTGGCATTGTGCGTGATGAGGCGCGTGCGCCCCTGTTCATCGATAGTCACGATGCACAGCCCACAATGGTTAATATCCAGCTTCGCCCATGTATCGATGTTAATATCCAGCGCACGACATAGCAAATAACGAATGATATTGCCATGACAGACCAGCACCTCATGGCGCGATGGCTCATCAGAGGCAGGCGCAGTGAAGAAGTGCGCGAAGGCTTCGTCGGCACGCTTCTTATCCTGATGAATGGTATCATGTGTGAATTCAGGATCGTGTTCCATCAGGTTAAGAATCTCACTTGCCACACGGGGTGGAATCGTAGGAATCGCCTCGCGTAGTACTTCATGAGTCTGATAGGGCATGTTCAAGCGCTCAGCGATGATAGTCGCCGTTTCGAGCGCGCGGGTCATGGTGCTAGCATGGAGCGCATCAACGGGGATGCGGGCAACTGCTTCGCCAGCATGTTTTGCCTGTTCGCGTCCGGTATCGGTCAGACTGCCCCCGTCGGCGGTCTTAACAGATGTGTCGTATTGTCCATGTCGGATCAGGTAAAGCGTGCGCGTCGTCATAGTTTCTATCGCATTTCATCGTGTGAACTCAAACGCGCCGACAAGCCAGCCGGCACGTTTTCATTGTACTGTATCTTGCGCTGTAGAAAGCAAAAGATTGTCAGGCTTGGTGTGCCGACCAGCTGGCCAGCAGTTCCGCTTCGCGTTCAGGGGGTAAGCCGGCAGGCCATTCGCGCTGATCGGTATCGGCGAGCGATCTGTGCCAGTCGAGTGTATCGCGGACAGTTTCGGCAAGCGGACGGATGACCAAACCGGCATTGAGTGCCTCGCTAATGTCGAGATCCATCAGCGCCTGACCCTCTGCGGACGGCAACCACAACGGAATCTGTGACCACGGCGTGACCTCTTGCTCCAATAACCACGCTTCATCGACATGCACCTGTTGCGCGTCACTGGCGCTCACCTCCTGCGCGGTGTTGATGATCTCAGCGAGGG
The DNA here is from genome assembly GCA_051117475.1 of Anaerolineae bacterium. GTDB lineage: Bacteria > Chloroflexota > Anaerolineae > Aggregatilineales > Phototrophicaceae > JAUZRW01. The sequence goes on from JBNPEE010000062.1 coordinate 23,393, forward strand.
TGTGCGGTTGTTGAGGCCCCGTGACATGATACGTGCCAATGGTGCGATTTTCGATCACAGTCAGGGTGAACTCAGCAAGATCGCGTGCGTCGATGATCTGCACCGGTGTATCTCCCGCCCCTGGAACCAGCACCTCACCCCCGCGTGCGAGGCGCGTCACCCAATAGGTGAAGCGGTTGGTGGGGTCATTGGGGCCGACAATCAAGCCAGGACGGATGTGCGTCACCTGTCCGGGCATCACACCTTCAACCGCAGATTCACACAACATCTTGAGCGAACCATAGTGCGCCATGTTCAGTTCATCGGTGGGCGCATCTTCAGGGTGGGTGACGAGTTGCGTGGCTTCGGTACGTTTATGTTCGGTTGAATCTGCATAAACTGAGATCGAGCTGACAAATACGTATTGATTGACCCGTCCGTACAAATATTGTGCCGATTGCGTGATGACGTTCGGCGTGTAAGCGCAGGTATCGAGCACTGCATCCCAGCGTTCTTCTGTGCCCAGTTTATCGAGATCATGTTCACGATCCCCTAACACACGCTGTGCGCCGTCAAAATGTTCCGAGTCACTCTGCCCACGATGAAAGAGTGTGATCTCGTGCCCGCGTCGGATAGCTAGTTCGGTGAAGGCACGTCCGTAGAAGCGCGTACCGCCAATCACTAAGATTTTCATGCACAAATTCCCTCGCTATTATCAACTATACTCCGCGAGTGTACGCTGTCGATCGGGGTGCGTCAACTAATTGGGGCAGACAATGACTGAATAAATGATCCACAGGTGGCCAATTGCAAAAAAGTCCGATGATGTGGATCATTGTCTACCATATCGGCATTAAAACGCACAACCACGAAGGACAGGAGCAAGTTCTTTGCTTCGTATCTTATGTACCCTTAGTGCTAACAAATCTGCCGTATCTTAATCTATCCGGACAATCTGCTGACTTTGTAAAAGCCGTTTTGTCTACAGGTTTCTGACTATATCAAATGGATGGATTGACGTATACTAAAACGCTACACGACACACAACACATTAGGATTATAATGACAATCGACCGCACGCTTTATCTGGTACGGCACGGGCAACGCCTGGATGAAATTGACAAGCGCTGGTACGAAGCCACCGACGCAAACCGCTATGATTCGCCACTTTCACCACAAGGCGAAGCACAGGCGGAGAAGCTGGCACAACGCCTGAGTAGTGAACCCATTGATTGGATTTTTTCATCGCCATACTTACGTGCTTTGCAGACTGCGCACCCTGTCGCTGAGGCACTTGATTTACCACTGCACATCGAACACGGTGTGGGCGAATGGCTCGGCAAGGCAATGATGCCAGCTGAACCTCAGATTACACCTGTCTTTCAACGGCGTGAGCAGTTCCCTGCGCTGATTTTCTCGCACAACTCCCGGGTCATTCCACACTATCCAGAGAGCGTGGCGCAGTGCTTTGAGCGCCTTGAACGGGCGATCACGCAATTGCTCGATGGCTACGAGGGTAATCTGCTCATTGTGGGGCATGGGCGCACGGTGACCGGCATCGCACACCGCCTGATGAGGCAACCGGAGTCTCAATTTAAATTAGAGCAGACAGGCATTACCAAGCTTGACTTCGTGGATGGTCAGTGGGTGCTACGCCTCAACAGCGACACGGCACATCTCTCAGCCGAGCAAATGCCTCAGTTTGTCTGATAGAGTTGATGGGCATCTTGTTCAAATAGGGCAAGTTGGCGCAGTTGTGATCCGGTCAGATGAATGAAAGGGCGCACTGTGCGGATGACGTCGAGCGCCTGTGCGGTGGTCATGCGTTCATGCTTGATGAAGTACGCCGCCGCCGCCGATGGCGCACGCCCGACCCCCACACCACAATGGACATAGACACGCCCGGATAGACGCTTATGCTCGGCGATGAAATCAGCGGCTTGATGTAGATAGTCAAGCGGTACAGGCGTGTTATCACGGGTGGCAAGGTGCAAATGTGCCGATCCACCGATACCCTGTGCGGTGTCGTCATGGTGAGTTTCGCGCATGTTGATGATGCCTGTGATCCCTTCTGCTTCAATCTGTTCCCAACCTTTACTGTAATGCTGACCGCCCACATATAAAAATGAGCGTATTCGGCTGAGCGTCCAGACTGGTGCACCGGTACGCTTGCGGGTGAACTGGTCATAAAAACGCAGATATAAGCCACGGGGCCCCACGCGCAACAAGCTGATGATCCGTGTGAGCGGGTTAGTCGGTTTTTCGAGATTGGCAGTCATGCGTGTTGATTCTCCATTGGTCTGTTGCTGAACATCAAGATTCAGGGGTATTGTAATCAGCGGGTTTGCTCAACGGCAATAGTCGCTTAATAGATCATCCGCACGGTCGACCAGGCGTGCTGGTGGTGAGCGATAAATCACCCGCACGGAGGAATACCACAGCGCATCACAATTGACCACACTTTCGATCATGATCCCATGTGAGTCGTAGTGTAAATACAGGTTAAAAGCTGTGCGCGTCATGTGATCAGGCATACCGAGCGCCAGCATGATCTCGCCCAGATACAGATTGGTGGTTAGCTCAACCGTTTCAGCACGTTCACCAATGAGTGTGATATAGCCCTCATCAATCAGAAAATCAGGTTGTTCTCCTGACCACTGCACGAACATTTGTCGTAAGCCGAACTCAACCTGTGCCATCCGAAAACCCGCCACATAAGGCGACTGATTGAGCGCCTGATAGACGGCATCTTGCTCGGTGTCATCGGGTACAATCCCCAGAAAACAGGAGCCACCCGTACAACCAGGGGCTTGGGTGAGTGTCTCTGTGATGTTGCTGACGTTGCCCGGTCGATAACTCACTACTCGTATCATAAGTAAGACTGCCAGCACGATGCCCATCAGCACCAGCACCCTGCGCGATAACCAGCCCATCATCTGCATCACCAGTTGATCGCTACATCACGTCGCCAATAGCGACGCACGAAGGTTCCGCCCGGCATGGCCGCGGTCAGGCGATAGAGCAAGTCCCAATCGGCATCAGATAGCACGCGCCCGAACAAGACCCCTAGCAGATAGACCGCACCACCTATCAGCGCCCCCGCTAACCAGAATAGGTTGCCGACGACCAGCATCACCCCTGCGCTGAAGGCACTGACCAGTGCCAGACGCAAGCCAGATGGCATCATTCCTGTCCAGCCGAAGCCCTGTGCGCGAAAAGTCTGTGCCAGTAAGATCAGTGCGAGGGCTTGCGCCATCACCGATGAAATCGCCGCGCCAATCGGATTGCCAGTTTGTGTCAGCAAGATAAAATTCACGATAATATTGAGCGTCAATGCCGCGCCCGATACCAGCAAAGTATACCGCTGACGGTTTTGAATCAGTAATGCCTTGGCAAACACGTTGCTGACCAGGCTCAGCAGGGTATACCAGATATACACGCGCAAGATTGGGATCGTGGGCAAATACGCATCGCTGAACAACAGGCGCATCACATCATCGGCGAAGATCGTCAAGCCGATGGTGATCGGCAGTGCCAGCATCAGCATGAAGCGCATCAACTTCTCAACGATGAAGCCGAAGCTGTCGTTGTTGGCGCTGTGATATTTCGCCATCACCGGATACATCGCGACGAGGATCGCGGTGCTGAACAGTTCAATCACGCCAAAGTGGATCAAAAAAGCCGGTTGTAGATAGCCGGTGTTGGTTGCCCCGATGATGTCCGTCATCATCAGCTTGTCGGCGTGGTCGTAACCCAGCGAGAGCATCGCGCCCGCCGCTAAAGGCAACATATTGATAATCATCGGCAGGGCGAGTGTATCCCAGCGGAAGCGCCAATCAATCGGTAGCTGATCGCGCCAATGCCATGCCCACAACAAGCCGGAACGCACCGCGCCGGAGACAATCGTTGCCAGATACACGCCCATCAAGCCCCAACCTAACCACAACGCCGCGCCAGCCAAGCCCACGCGCAAAACCACCGTCACGATCTCCATCAACGAGGTGATGCCCATCTTCTCCTGCGCTAAAAAGAGATCGTGGGCGATGTTACCGAACATATCGACGATCAAGCTGATGCCGGCAATCGCCGTGTAAGCAAGGATATCGCCACCATAATACGCACCCGCCAGCACCAGCACCCCATACGCACCGATGGAGAAAATCGCCTGTGTGTAGAGCATCGCGCCGGCATATTGACCGATCTTCTGCGGGGTACGGGCGATCTCACGAATGGCGATCATGCCCATGCTGATACCCGTCAACGGAGCGCTGATGGCAAACAGCCCCAGCACTGTCCCATAGATGCCAGTTTCTGTGGGGCCTAACCAGTTGCTGAGTATGATCTGCCAGGCGAACAACAGTCCCTTGCTGACCACACTTGCGCCCATCAGGATGCCGATATTACGGGCGGCACGACGGGCATCATCGGCGCTGATCGGGTTGATGCCGGCGTTATTCATTTCACCCTTCTCCGGCGTGGTGGCCCGCCGGGAATCCACCCACGATAGAGCGTGCGCGCAGATTCGATGTTGATGAAGGCATCAGCATTGATACCCTGCACCAATGAGACCATCATGGGAATATCATTGTTAACGGTGGTGCTACGCAGGATGTCCACCCGCCCATCGCGCCCTTCACCCTCGCTGAGGGTTACGCCGTAATTGTGTTGACGGAGGAGTCCGGCGATCTCTTGTCCCTTCTCGGCGGTGATGATGACCACCGTGCTATAGGTTGTGATCAGCTTGGATTCCAACCACATGCCGACGTAACTACCGACTGCCGCCCCCAGACAATACGCCATCAAATTACCTAAATCCTGCAAATCACTGACTACGTTCGCGATTACCACCGCAAAGATCAGGGCTTCGAAGAAGGCGATCACCGCCGCCCAGAGCTTCATGCCGCGTCCGATAAACACCAATCGCATCGTGCTGATGGTGTAGTTGAACACGCGCAGGACGAAGATCAATAACGCAAAGGCGATTGCTTCCGGTGTGAGAATGAGTTCCATGTAGTACCCGTTCTTGTGTCGTCAATAATAGGTTTTTATTGTAGAGGGTGCTATCAAGGGATGCTAGTGCGTATCGGCGCGGTAGGGTTCTGCCGAGAGTAAGGTTTTGCTGAGTGGCAAATAGTAGACGCAGTAATCTTGCTCACTGATGAACCCGCCGGCTTGCGTGGCGCTCAGCTTGAAGCTCATGCCATCGATGTATAATTCATAGCGCGAGATGTGATGGCGGTTGGTCTCTTTTTTGACAATGGCCATACCACAGACCTGCTTCACAGCACCCTGCTTGACGTCCCCGCGCAGAGTGGGGTTGATGTTGCCTTCGTTGTTCATGATGATAAACGGCAACAAGCCCAGTACCAGCATCGCCCCGACGACAATCCACATCGCTGTTGAGCCGGTTAATAGGGCAATCGCCCCCAATATGCTCACGATCACCACCGCATGACCGATCACCACATAGAGCGCCAATCGGCTGACTTCCGGCGGTTTGTGCTTGTCGTGTTGCGCGTCGCTGAGACGTCCTTCGCGGTTAGCGCGGAGATCATCTGTCGTGAATTTGAGCGTGCGTTGTAATTGTAAATGTTGCATGGTCTGAACACCCGTTCGAGCGCTAATATCTGCTGATTGTTGGATTGTAGTATATTAACATGCTCTGAATACGAAGCCAATACACCACTAGAAACGGGGGGGGACATTTCATTCTAGGGCACTTACGCCGCCTAGAGTTCAAAACTCTAGGCTATACAAAAGCTTGAAAACCCACTGAAGGGGTTTTAGGCGGTCAAAGCGCCTTTAGTGCGCTTCCCGCCGCACTGGATAGCCGGACGTTTTAACGTCTGGCGGTAAATGAGTACAAACGCCCCCATTTCGAAATGCACCTTTAGAAACGGAGGCATGAACAAGTGGTCAGTGAATTTTATCACCCTCATCGTGGGGCATTTGCCGTCACCCTTCCCTCTAACCTTGTAGATACGTGTTTGAGGGAAGGGTTTGCGTGTGAGACGCGCTCCGGCAGGATTACGCTCAGACGTAAGATTGATAGACGGGTTGGTACATACGCTCACGGATATGGTCAACGAGATCATCGGGTAAGGCAACACGCGCTACCCCTTGCTTGACCGCAGTGCGGGCGACTTCGGCGGCAATCTCAGCGGAAATAGCGCGGATCTGACTCAATGGCGGGAATACGCGCCCCTGTGCCAGATCCTGTTCATCGACGAGACGGGCTAAGGTCTGGGCGGCGGCGAGGAACATCGCATCTGTGACGCGCGAGGCTTCGCTGACCAGCACCCCTAAGCCGATGCCGGGGAAGACGTAAGCGTTATTGGCTTGTCCGGGCACAATCGTCTGACCGTCATAGATGACAGGCGGGAAGGGGCTACCACTGGCGTAGATTGCCCGTCCCTCTGACCAGTTATAGGCTTGCTCGGCGCTACATTCGGATTTGCTGGTGGGGTTAGATAGCGCGAAGATCAGCGGTCGCTGGTTGAGTTCTGCCATTTTACGCACCACTGTTTCGGTGAACGTATTCGGCTGTCCACTTACCCCGATGATCGCTGTTGGCTTGATATAGTCGATAGCTTCGACAAAATCGGTGAGCGCCTCACCGTCATGCGCGAACAATTGCTTGTGCGCTTGTAAATCGGTGCGACTGCTGACCACCAGACCGCGACTATCATAGAACCAGCAACGCCGTTTGGCTTCAGCTTCATCAAGACCGGCTTCTACCAATGCCGAGACGATCAACTCGCCGATACCGATACCAGCTTCACCTGCACCGAGGAACAAGAAGGTCTGCTCGGTGAACGTTTCCGGTGTCAGGCGCATCGCAGAATAGATACCGGCGAGCGTGACCGCCGCTGTCCCCTGAATATCATCGTTGAAAGTCGCGAGACGGTCACGATAAGTTTTCAGCAGGCGGAAAGCGTTCTGATTGCCGAAATCTTCAAACTGGAGTAATGCCTGCGGGTAGCGTGCCTGCACTGCGCTGACGAATTCTTCAATTAGTGCGTCGTAGGATGCGCCTCGCGTGCGCTCTTTGCGTAAACCCAGATAAAGCGGATCCGCGAGGTTATCTTGATTATTCGTGCCGACAGCAATTGTGACCGGTAGCGTGTTACGCGGTGGAATACCGGCGCAGGCGGTGTAGAGTGAGAGCTTGCCGACAGGAATCCCCATGCCATTTGCGCCAAGATCACCCAGACCGAGAATGCGCTCGCCATCAGTGACCACAATCACGCGCACGTCATCATCGGGCCAGTTATCGAGAATTTGGGCGATTTTGCCCGCGTCATTTTCGGTGATGTAGACACCCTGCGTGCGCCGGAAGATGTGCGCGTACTCCTGACAGGCTTGCCCGACTGTCGGCGTGTAGATCAGTGGCATGATCTCCTCAAGATAATCGGTCACCACGCGGTAAAAGAGCGTGCGGTTGCGTTCTTGCAGGGCAATCAAGAAGATGTGCTTTTCAAGATCGTTGGGCTTAGCCCGCAAACCCGCCATCACGCGCTCAACCTGTTCATCCATCGTTGAGATGTGTGGCGGGAGCAAGCCCTCTAAACCTAATAGTTCACGTTCACGGTTGCTGAAAGCCGTGCCTTTGTTCAAATTCGGATCATGTAGTAAGTTGATCCCATAGTGATCGGTCGTGTCACGTATCATGTCATCATACTCCCATCATTGTCAGTATGTTGTCATTGTGGCGTATGACACAACTTTTAGTGAGTGCCGTTACTCATCATTAGTTGATGACAGCCCACCCCTTTTCACTCCGATTCTTGCCCGAGCGTGTTTTCAACCTCGTTATTGGGGCGATCAGTCAGTGTCAGGGGCAGTTCGATATAATTCCCACGCCGATAGACCGTCAGGTTGATACGATCACCGGGTACAGTATTGAGTGCCAGATAAGCCAGCAACTCGTCAAAATCATGAATCGGCGTGCCATCAATCGCGGTAATAATATCGACTGAATCGCCAGAGAGTGAACGTAAACCCGCATCATTGGCAGGCATTTGCTGGAGCGCGACGAGTACCGCCACCCCGCGCAGGTTGTTCGGTAAGTTAAAGGCGTTGATCAGGTCAAGATCCAGTGGACGGCTCTGTATACCGAGGAAACTATAGGCGACATCGCCTTCTGTGATCAGCAACTCGGCAACTTTACGCGCCAGATTGATCGGCACAGCGAAGCCGATGCCTGAGTTACGCCCATCCTCGGTATTGATCTGTGAGTTAACACCGATCACCTCGCCATTGAGGTTGACCAGTGGCCCGCCACTGTTGCCGGGGTTGATCGCCGCGTCGGTCTGGATCACGCCACCGATGGAGAAGCCTTCTAATCCCGGAATACTGCGGTTCAAGGCGCTGATGATGCCGGTGGTCATCGTCCAATCATTGGAGAAGGGGTTGCCAATCGCCACTACCGACTGCCCGACGCGCAAATTGCCCGAATCCGCAAAGGCAATCGGGCGCAAATCGGTCACATCGGGCGCAATGCGGATCACGGCTAGGTCACTGTCTGGATCTTCGCCGATGATCTCAGCAGAAGTGATCGTACCATCGAACAAGCGCACCTCCACGCGGGTTTCGCTGATGCTCAGGTCACGGTTAGCAATCATCCCTGTGATGTCCTCCGGCACTTGTAGCACGTGCGCATTGGTGAGGATGTGCCCGTCTGCGTCAATGACGAAGCCCGAACCTGACGAAATCGGCGTGAACACGAAATCTTCCCCCACGCGCAAGGCGAAGTTGATCGACACCACTGAAGGCGCAACATTCGTATACAAATCACCGAGTAAGGCTTCCTGTTCATTCAGCGTGAGTGGCACAATGAGATCCTGCACCGGATTGAGCGTTGGCGCGGACAGAGGCGTATCAATGGGAGCCGTGGTCAGGCTAAGGGGCAAGAACGGCAAGACGAGTAGGGTTAAGATCACACCTGCAATGAGCGTGATGGCATGTTTGATGATCGATAACAGATCGCGCATAAAAAGACATCCTCACGGACAACAATCACAACAGTATAGCCCTATTGTACCGGATTTAGCTCATGATACGAATACGCCCACTAGCTTTTGCAAAGTCAGCAGATCGTTTGAGAGATGCGACAAGTTTTTCACCTCAAAGGGCACGAAGATACACGACCTATTAAGGTGTTGGGTAAATTTCAACCGATTTTGAGCTAGAAATAACCTGAATCTTTAGACAACCTGCGAAGAACCACATTCTATTTGATGAGACACGTTTTTATGTGTTTCATTAGGTATACCACCCATTAATCAACTGACTTTTGAATTGGAAATTACTCACGATCTGGCTCATAGATGAGCGCGGTAACGCCTGAACGGAATGGTTGGGATTTAACGAGTTTGAACGTTGCGGTCGTTCCCTCTTTGAATAGGCGCTTGCCTTCGCCCAGAACCACAGGGTAGACAAGCAAGCGAATACGATCCACAAGATCATGCTTGAGGAGTGTTTGTACCAAAGTAGCGCTACCATGTACCACAATGTCGGGACCTTCTCCTTGCTTGAGTTTTCTAATTTCTTCAAGGATATTATCCTTAATCAGCACGGAGTTATTCCAATTCAGACTGTCCAGCGTTGTGGAGACGACGTATTTGCGCGTACCGTTAAAGTAAACGCCGCCCGAGGCTTCATCCGTCCTTTGAGGCCAAGATGCCGCAAACCCTTCATAGGTCACCCGTCCTAGAAGCAAGGGTTCGTTAGCGGATGTCTCCTCGCTTTTGAAGGCGGCGATCTCATCATTCCAATAGGGGAACGTCCAAGACGGATTTTCCATGATGCCATCCAGTGAGACAAATTCTGTAATAATAATATTTTTCATTATGGTTCCCCCTATTGTTGGTCAATTTTGATACGCTTATTATAATCCAACTACAAGGCAGTGTCTTGAAAAAAACGACAGTTATTCGTTCTACTATAATTTGGAGGCTCGCTGACATAACGAACCTCCTGTTTGTCTTAATTAGAGGCTCAGTTGGGGCGCTGTGTGAGTGTGGTCTCTAATTCTAAGATTTGCCCGCCACGGTAAACTGTGAAGACTACATCATCGCCGGGCGCGGTGTGAATGCTGAGATAACCGATCAACTCATCGAAATCAGCAATGGGGCGTCCATCGATTGCGGTGATGATATCGACGCTATTTGGACTGATATTGCGCAATCCAGCATCACCGGCAGGTGCATCAGCAACCACTTGATTGATGCCTACCCCGCGAATGTTGTTGGGCAAATCATAGGTTTCAATCAGCGATAAGCTGATAGGCACGCTTGTGATGCCAAGATAGCTATATTCGACATCGCCTGTTTCAATCAGTTCATTCGCAACACGAATCACGAGATTGCTGGGCACAGCGAAGCCGATACCTGTATTGGTACCATCTTCAGAGTTAATCTGGGAATTAACACCAATCACCTGCCCGTTGATATTGACCAGAGGACCACCACTATTGCCGGGGTTGATCGCCGCATCAGTCTGAATGACACCACCGGTGCTGAACACATCGAGGCTCGGTATACTGCGGTTCAGTGCGCTGATGATCCCCGTGGTTAATGTCCAATTGTTGGAGAAGGGATTGCCGAGTGCAAACACCACTTGTCCTTCTTCGAGCGCATCGGAATCAGCGAAGCTGACAGGATACAGGCGTTCTTCTGGCACGTCCAGTAAGTCGATTACGGCAATGTCACTGTCGGGGTCTGTGCCGACAATCTCAGCGCGGGTGATCGTGCCATCAAAGAGCGCCACTTCGATTCTTGACTGCGCACCTTCTCCTACCAGATCACCGATATTCTGAGCGCTGGCAACGACGTGATAATTAGTCACGACATGCCCCAATTCATCAACCATGAAGCCAGAACCGGTGCTGACGGGTAACCAGGCGGTGTTCGCGCCACGACGAGCCTGAATTGAAATCGAGACCACCGAGGGGGCGACAGTCTGATAAATCTGGCTATAGGTCGTTTCTTGGCTGAGCAACACGTCGTTGGTATCGACGCGCGGCAAGCCAATATCGTCAATTGCGTTGGCGGTGCGTGGCATTATAGTGAAAGCAGCTGCAAAGCCTAGCGCCAAACACAAGCCAATTGTGAGACTATATAGTGCAATCTGTTTCAAATTTCTCATCTGAAATCCTCTTTGGTATGTCCTTGATTGAGCGATAGTATCTTACTTATGAATGTATCTTAACACGCTAGCACGATCAGATTACGATTGTATTAGCAGGTGCTAACGCCCTAAAAATCATCTTATCTTATCTAATGATATGATGAATCTGTTGCAATTCTGTAAAATCAACATAAGATGACCCTTAGCGTTATATAGGATTTGCGATACAAGATCGTATACTATGAACCTATCCGCAGGTGATTGTAGGGGGCAATTGGTGCGTCTTTTCGGGCGGAGACCCTACAAAGTATGAATTGGCGGACAGACACCAACCTATCGAATCTATTCAAGCGCAACAGGAGATACACGCATGGTTCAACATTTATGGCACAATCTATCCCCCGGCCCCAAAGCCCCTGAGATCGTTTACGCGGTGATCGAAGTGCCCAAAGGTTCGCGTAACAAATACGAATACAGCAAATCAGGGGGTGTGATTAAGTTAGATCGAGTATTGTATAGTCCACTGCATTATCCCGGCGATTATGGATTTATTCCGCAGAGTTACTTCGATGATAATGATCCGATGGATATCTTAGTGATGATGAACGAACCCACTTTTCCCGGTTGTGTGATTGAAGCGCGGGTACTGGGGATGCTCCGCATGATCGACAAAGGTGAGCGTGATTTCAAGTTATTAGCTGTACCTGCTACCGATCCCTTCTTCAGTCAATACCTGACCTTCGAAGATGTGCCGAAACATTATTTGGAGGAAGTCAAGCACTTCTTCATGATTTATAAACAACTTGAAGGTGCATCTGTCGAAAATCAGGGATGGGCAGATACCGAAGAAGCTCGTGAGGCAGTCAATTACTCGCTCAAGCTCTATCGTGACAAGTTCCCGCCACATGGCGCTGATATTTAACCGTTACTCATCAGTATCCGATACAATTAAGACGATTGTCCGATGATCTTAATGATGAAAGGAACGTGTTATGTCAACCGAAGCCTTATCAGATGCCGCAATTAGCGAAGCATTGGAGATGCTTGAAGGCTGGGAACGTGACGGCGATAAACTTGTTAAGACCTTCACCACCAGTACTTATCCGCAAGGTTTAGCCTTCGCCAGCGCCGCTGGCATGGTCGCTGATGGCATGAACCACCATCCGGATCTCTACATCGGCTTTAAACAAGTGCGGGTGGCATTCACCACCCACGATGCCGGCAGTAAAATCTCACAGAAAGATGTTGATGCGGCACAGGCGATCAACGCGATCACCATCCGCACCTGACCTCACAATGTGACGGGGGCACGCCCGCCCCCGCCATCACCCCCTTTCTTCTTCATACAAAATTCTACGATCATCCCCCTTGATCTGTGCTAGAATGGGCGTAAGAGAGACCATAAACTGCACAGGAAATGCTCGATTATGTCGCATATCATCATGCCTACCAGAGACCGTCATTGGCGCGTGTACCAGCTGAGCATCACAACCGATGTCCGCAAAGGCGCGGCGACGAAATATATCACCGAGTACATGGAGGCCATCGGTTTTGTACAAACGCAACTGAACCCCACGTTGATATTTGAACGGGGTAACACACTGGCTAGCCTCTATAACATGAACCCCAAATCGCAGAAGACCATCGCCAGCATGGATTTTGCCAGTATCGACGGGCAGACCGTGATCGAACTGACGATGCGCGTCAATTGTCTGGGCAATCAACCGTTGAGCAAAGATTTTGAGTTCTGGGCGCTGGAATTAGCCGGCATTGAGGATGTACTCAATCACGGCTACGTCAACCCGACGTTGAGCGATCTCGCTTCCGAGCGGGCGCTGTGGTATAACGTCAGCATTGCGCTCATGCTGGTGATTGTGACCATTGCACTGACGATTACCGGTCTAGCTGGTGCGTTATTCTTACTGGCTTGAGCTACTGACACAGCGGGCAAAGTGCCTCTGTGACTGTTGGATAAGGGCAGTAGTACTCGCCACATCGCAACCGAAGGTGACTGTTTGCAGGAGTGGTACGGTTGAAATCCGCTGGAGTGTTCGGAAAAACATTTTGAGCAAGCGCGGAAATCCAACCAGATAAAGCCCTGTAACATGTGATGGCATATTGGCGACTGTTTCGTTGAAGATCATCAGCATGGATTGCGTCCCTAGTAATTGCAAATTAGCAGGACTGTGATCGACAATATAATACACCGGATGGCAAACGGTCATTGCCAGCGCGTTGATCGTATCACGCATCAGGGCGTAATCGTCCCATGACCACGATCGATTGATCTGTAGCAAAATTATAGTTTTTTCAGCGTCCAACCAATCACAGTACATATCCATATCGTGTATCCCCCATTTCGAAAATTGGTATCAGACGAGCAACCCGCTTTGCAGGTACGATACCCATCGTAGATGACCGTTTATTTATCTAACTGAGGGGTGTGCATAAGTATTGACCATAGCCGAAGAAAGCGGAAAAATCTCTTGAACAAAATCGCCAAACCTTGTTTGAGAGAAAATGAAACCGACATTCAACGACTATGTAGCCCTAATATATAAC
>JBNPEE010000008.1:0-179556 GCA_051117475.1 Anaerolineae bacterium
CTAACAACAGAGGCTATGACGGCCCTGAAACCGCCCGTCATATCATGCGCCATGCCAACTTGAACGTCACGCTAGAAGGCACAGATCAGCAACTGGGTGATCACTACGACCCATCATCGCATACGGTACGCATGTCGCCCGATGTAGCCAGTCGTCCTAGTGTAGCATCGATGGCGATTGTGGCGCACGAATTAGGGCATGCCCAGCAACATCAAGATGGCTCGCCTCTGATCATTGCGCGTAACCTGCTTTTACCAGCAGTACAAATCGGCCCCACAATCTCTTACGGGCTGATCTTTGCTGGCTTGATTTTCAACTTCATCGGTTTAGCATGGTTGGGGGTGGGGCTATTTGCAATCAGTGTGTTGTTCATGATTCTCACCTTACCGGTTGAGATCGATGCCAGCATGCGTGCGCTCAAATTGCTCGATGCTTCTGATCTGGTACAGAATGAAGCTGAGCGGGGTGGGGCGCGTCAGGTGTTGACTGCCGCCGCGCTGACTTATGTCGCCGCCGCGATCACCTCGATCCTCAACTTACTGTACTACGTCAGCTTAGTGACCCGTAGCCGCGACTGACACAACGCATGCAGTGGGCGTGTGAAGTCTAGCACACGCCTTCGTTGTATCTATCCAGTTTGTGCCTTTGCGAGATACTTGTTTACCATCTTCAGCAGTTCGATCTTGCTCACAGGCTTCGATAAATAGTCATCACAACCCGCATCAATGAACCGTTCACGGTCACCGTACATCGCATTGGCTGTCAGCGCGATGATAGGTGTATCCGCGAATGATGGGTCAGCCTTCAAGCGTTTGGTGACTTCTGTCCCGTCCATATCCGGTAAGTTGATGTCCATCAAGATCATCTGGGGTTTGTGTTCCTTTGCCATTTGTACCCCTTTGATGCCATCTTCCGCACCGATCATCTCGTACCCGCCGACCTTCAGCATCTTCCGAACCAACCGCATGTTCTGTGCATTGTCTTCAACATATAAGATCATGATTGCTATTGCCTTATGATTTAGGGTGTATTAAATGATATGCACTCATTCTAGTCGCACATGATGAAGATAAACCTTAAGATTGTGGATTTGTATCGGATTTGTATTAAAAATAGCTGTGTACTGTGATAAAAATCGGGCGCGATGGTACCTGCGCCCGACGAAGGAGATTATTCTGTGCCATTACCAAACCAGCGGTTCAAACGCCGCCGCCAGCGTTGGAAGCGCGAACGCCAGCGTGCCCACTGATACTGAAACTCACGTCGTTGCTGATTGAGGCGGATATTGCGGTTCACACGCACTGCGTCCGGAATCCACTTGATCACCATCGAAGCCCATGACAAGCCCCCGCCGAAACCCACAAATACCAGATGATCACCGCGCTGCACACGGTCGCTCTCAGTCGCTTCGCACAGCGCAATCGGGATAGATGCCGCTGACGTATTGCCATAACGATCCAGGTTGCTTACGAACTTATCAATATGTAAACCAAGTTTCTTCGCGGCGGATGCTAAAATTCGCTGATTGGCTTGATGGGGAACGACGAGATTGACATCACTCATTTTGATGCCTGCCAGTTCAACCGCCTCACGAATACTACTATCAACTACTCGTGTTGCAAAACGAAACACCTCGCGGCCTGCCATATGCATCTTCTGTGCTTTATGACCGGCTAAATGCGGATTATTGGTTGTTGGGATAGCTAATAAATCCGCGCCCGCGCCATCACTGCGTAACACGCTCGATAATATACCGCCGTGTTCTTCGCTAGCCTGCAATACCACAGCACCTGCCCCATCCCCGAACAAAATACAGGTACTGCGATCTTGCCAGTCGAGCACGCGGCTCATAGTTTCTGCGCCGATCACAACCGCTGTATCAATGCTACCAGATTTGATCGAATCTGCCGCCATGTTCAGCGCGTAGACAAAGCCCGAACATGCCGCTGCCAGATCAAATGCGCCGGCATTGCTCGCGCCCAGCCAATCCTGAACCACACTTGCAGTACTCGGAAAGACATGCTCCGGTGTTGACGTTGCCACCACAATCAAATCAATATCTTGTGGCAAAACATTAGCCTCTTCCAATGCCTTCTGTGCCGCGCTATGCGCGAGTGTCACCGTCGAATCTTTCTCGGTGGCGATGCGTCGTTCATGAATTCCTGTCCGTGAGACAATCCATTCGTTATCCGTTTCGACAATCGCAGCGAGATCATCGTTGGTCATGATGTTGTCAGGGACAGACATCCCCCAACCTATGATATGGGCATAGATGCCGGTTGGTGAGATGCCATTGGGTGTATTACGCACGGCCATTTTCGTTAAACCTGCTCATCACTATAACAGCATTGTGTCCGCCGAAGCCGAAAGCGTTACTCATGATCGTGTTGATTTCACGTGCGACGCCTTCGTTCGGGGTGTAATTCAAATCACAGTCCGGGTCTGGATGGTGCAGGTTGGTCGTCGGTGGGACGAAGTTGTGTTGCATCGCCATGATGCTGAACACCGCTTCGATAGCACCCGCCGCGCCTAACAAATGCCCCGTCATTGACTTGGTTGAGCTAATGTGGATGTTGTAGGCTTCTTCGCCCAGTGCCCGTTTGATCGCGTTTGTCTCTGCCGAGTCATTGAGTGGCGTGCCGGTGCCGTGCGCGTTGATATAATCCACATCTTTTGCGGTCAATCCGGCATCCCGTAACGCAAACTCCATCGCTTTTGCCGCACCTTCACCGGTTTCCATCGGTGCAGTGGGGTGATACGCATCGGATGTGTGCCCATAACCAACTACCTCTGCATAGATCGTTGCTCCGCGCGCCAGTGCATGGTCGAGGTCTTCCAGTACGAGCGTCGCCGATCCTTCCCCCGGCACGAAACCATCACGTGTCGCATCAAAGGGACGGCTGGCCGTCTGGGGCTCGTCGTTGCGTTGAGTGAGGGCTTTCATGTTATTGAAGCCTGCTAATGTCATCGGTACAATCGCCGCTTCAGAAGCCGCCGCTAACATGACCTTTGCTTGCCCCCGTTGGATAATGGCTGTTGCTTCACCGATAGCGTTATTGCCCGTTGCGCAAGCCGTCGTGATGCAGAAGTTTGGCCCGTTCAAGCCAAATTGCATTGAGACATTGCCCGCCGCTGAATCGATCAAACTCTTGGGAATGGCTAATGGGCTAACCGAGCGATGTCCACGCTCAATCAAGGTCATTTGTGTCTCTACAATCGAGTGCAACCCCCCAATACCACTGCCCACGATCACGCCGATTTCCCAGCGATTCTCTTCAGTGATTTCTAGTTGGCTATCTTCTAATGCCTGTTTCGCCGATGCAATCGCCAGATGCGTCATGCGGTCTGTGCGGCGCGCTTCCTTGCGCCCTAATAAGTCGGCAGGGTCAAAGTCTTTCACTTCCCCCGCGATGTGATTGGCTAAGTTGCTGGTGTCAATGGTGGTGATCGTATCGATTCCACTCTGGCCAGTTGAGAGTCGTTCCCAGTTCGTTTGAACGTTGTTGCCGAGCGGGCTGATAATCCCCAATCCCGTTACGACTACACGCGATTTTTCCACGTTATACCCTCCTCATATCGAGTTTTTACGAGTTATCTCATCATATCTAAACACGTTGCTTGCTATCAGGTTACTGATATGCTTTCCGAGCAGAACCCCATCAGCGAGAATTGCGCCGTTGTATTCTGCTGAGATGCGCCATAGTATAGCAGGTATAACCGTTGATGTAAGGATACCGATTCCATCCATGATTCTCGTAACCGGTGCAACTGGCTTTGTCGGTCGCCATCTTGTACGGCAACTGCTGTTACAAGGCTTGCCTGTGCGATGCCTCATCCCCGAAAACCGTACTCGCCGTCTGCCATGGCAATCTGAAAATACAGATCGCGTGCCGGATATTGTGCTGGGTAACGTCCTCGATGATGAGACACTCTATCAAGCAGTAACCGGCGTACACACCATTATCCATCTGGAAAGTGCTCAATGGTGGGGCAGTCAGCGTGCGCTGGAGCGGATCGAACTTGCCGGCACGCGCAATCTAGTTTCGGTGGCGCGTTCAGCACGGGTAGGGCGGATTATCACGCTCAGTCAACTGGGTGCGTCATCATCTTCAGCCTATGTCTTGCATCGTATTAAAGGGCAAGCTGAGGAAATCATACGTAACAGTGGCTTAGCCTATACCATCATTCGCGCCGGTCAAGTTTTTGGTGAAGAAGATGCGTTCATCAACCACATCGCTATGATGCTCGCGCTCAATCCACTGATCCACCTCATGCCGGGGCAGGGTGAAGTTGCCTTACATCCCATTCATATTGACGACATCGTGCAGTGCCTTGTCGCTTCGCTCGAATCGCTCAACGCAGTTGATAACACGCTTGAAGTCGGCGGTACAGAATACATCACCTATGAAGACTTGCTCTTAACCGTCATGCGTGTGACCGGTAATCGTCGCTTAATCATACCCGTTCCACCCTATTTGCTCCGTCTTTTGACGCGCATTTATAGCTTGATCTTTCCTCGTAGCCTGATGACACCACAATGGCTTGATATTCTCGCTATCAACCGTACCACCCAGCTGGGCAATGTCTTCACCTATTTTGGTTTTCGTCCGCGCCGCATCGAGGATACCCTGCTCACCTATATGAAAAAACGAAATTATCTTTATCATAGTATCCGTACTATCTTCCGGCGTCGTCCGCGAAATCTATAGAAAGTTGCCTGATAAGACGACCTATGACTGTTATTACCATTCGCACACTACATTCTGCCGCTGATATGGAAGCCGCTGTTGATCTTCAGCGCGTTTATTGGGGCGATAACATGGCGGATCTTGTCCCCGCTCATATGTTGCTATCGATTGCCCGTTACGGTGGGCATCTGCACGCCGCCTTCGATGGTGATACCATGGTTGGCTTGCTGATTGGCTTTTTAGGGGCACAGATTGACCCGCACGATGAAAGCGATGCATCTACCAGCCTCTATGTGATGTCTAAGCGCATGGTGGTTCTGCCACAATTTCGCGGGCAGAAGATTGGCGAACACCTCAAACAAGCGCAACGCGACTATGCCCGCCGACATCATATTCAGTTGGTATTGTGGACATTTGATCCTTTGCTCTCGCGCAATGCGTATCTCAATTTGCACAAGCTCGGTGCAGTCGGGCAGAAGTACGAGAAAGACTACTTCGGCACTGATGCGAGTAACCCCGTGCTCAGCGCAGATCGTTTGCAAGTTAATTGGTGGGTCAATCATCCCTCATTGGATGAGCGCCCGTTAGTGACACCTGACACCTTACCCTGTGCCAATCTCACCACCCTTGATCAACAGGGTTTGATCGTGCCACAGTCTTTTCAAGTGCACGATGTATCCGCCCAGCGCCTCGAAATTCCGATAGAGTTTGTGCCACTCGAACGGATTGACCCAGCATTGGGCCAACACTGGCGCGATCATGTGCGTCTGGCGTTCACATCCCTGCTGAGTGCAGGTTATCTCGCGACTGATTTTGTCCGCGTTGAAGATCGTGTTTTTTATATCTTCACATCGGACGATGGAACCTTTACATTTCAATGACTATTCACTAGATCGAATCAGAGAAAGAGAGTCTGATGAAACCCATCACAATCAAAGCTGTGAACCTTTATCCAATCGCTATGCCCTTTGTCGAACAACTCGTGACGAGCTTCGGTGGTGAACCATTCAAGGCCGCTGTGATCGTTGAAGTGGTCACCGAAGAGGGCATTTCTGGTTGGGGCGAAGCCTCAGCCGCATCGGATCCCGGTTACACCGGCGAGACCACCGGTACCGCCTATCACATCCTTGATAACTGGATGGTAGACTTGGTACTCGGCGAAACCCTGCACGATCCCCGTGACGCGCAAAAATTGATCGCCCCCGTGCGCTATCACGAACATGCCAAGCACGGCTTAGAAGGTGCAATCTGGGATGCCTTCGCCAAGACCAATGATCTGCGCCTCGTAGATCTGTTCTCACACTATCTACCACAGGGGCATACCTCAACGGGTAAAGCGCATGTCGGCGTGAGTATTGGCTTACAAAAGACCGATCAAGAGCTATTCGAGATCATCGACAAGCGACTGGCACAGGGGTACAAACGCATTAAGCTCAAGATCAAGCCAGGCGCTGATGTCAACCTCGCCCGCACCGTCCGTGAACGTTACCCGGATATTCTGCTGATGCTCGATGCCAACAGTGCCTACACGCTGAGTGACGCCGAGCATCTCAAACAACTCGATCAGTTCAATTTGCTGATGATTGAACAACCCCTTGCTCATGATGATATTTACGAACATGGGCAACTCGCGAGCCAACTGCAAACCCTTATTTGTCTGGATGAATCCATCAAAACGGCTAATGACCTGCGTCTTGCGTTACAGGTGGGAGCAATTGGTATTCTCAACCTCAAGCCGGCGCGTGTCGGGGGCTTCACTGAGGCACTCAAAATCTATGAAATTTGCGTCGAACATGAGTTACCCCTGTGGATTGGTGGCATGATGGAAACTGGCATCGGGCGTGCGGCTAATGCAGCGTTCGCTTCGTTACCGGCAGTCAGCTTACCCTGTGACATCAGTGCAACAGATCGGTACTTCCGCGCTGATTTGACAGAACCACCGTTCGTGCTCAATGATGATAGTACGTTAACTGTGCCAGATGGCGCTGGCATTGGGCTTGATGTCCAGCGTGACCGCCTTGAACAAGCTGTTGAGCAGTGGTACGAGCGTGATCAATACGTACTCGGATAAGCACTTGCTCACATATTCCCACCTCTATGCCACTCATTGTGGCGGAGGTGGGGCAATCACTTAGATCAACTTAATTATGCAATTATTCAAAGCAGAGGATGCCTCATGAGTTTTGAAGATAAGAAAGTCGCATTTATAGGAGCCGGGGTGATGGGGGGCGCACTGATCGCCGGTCTGGTCAATAGCAAGCTGGTCACTCCGCAACAGGTCACCGCCGCCGATCCCAACGAAGCGCGTGGTCAACAACTGGTTGATGAACTCGGTATCAACTACACACCCAGCAACGCAGAATGTGTCACGGATGCGGATATCATCGTGATTGGCGTGAAACCTCAACAGATTCAGGACGCACTACACGAACTGCGCGGGCGTGTTGATAGTGCCGGATTGATCTTGAGCATTGTTGCCGGTATCAAAATCCGTGAGATCGTCGAGAATCTGCATAATAGCCGCGTGATTCGCTCGATCCCGAATACCCCTGCGCAAATTGGCGAGGGTATCACCGTCTGGACAGCTACCTATGAAGTGATGGATGAGTACAAAGCTCTTGCCCGTGACATCCTCGCCGCACTGGGGGAAGAACTCTACGTCAACGATGAGTATTATCTCGATATGGCAACCGGTTTATCCGGCAGTGGCCCTGGCTATGTATTTTTGATCATCGAAGCGATGATTGATGCTGGCGTACGTATGGGTTTCAGCCGTGCTCAGGCTGAAAAACTGGTCTTGCAGACCATCAAAGGCTCGGTCTTGTACGCACAACAAACCGGCACACATCCTACTATTCTGCGCAATCAAGTGACATCGCCCGGTGGCACAACTGCCGCTGGATTACACACTATGGAGAGCAAAGGCTTACGTACCGCTATTGCGGATGGCATCTGGGCATCTTATCAACGCTCTGTGGAACTGGGCAATGATGACGATTGAACGGCATGAGAACACGATGGCATACCGTTAGCGTAATCTCACAAAACAATCCATAGATCATTTTTAACCTCTTTGATAAGATATGAGTGTGAGTTCGTGAAAAAGTGGACAATCGACTGTTCTGCTGTTACAATGCGGTGGCAAAAATCAGCCGTGTTGAACTTGTTTCGTGATTCAGTTGAGTGCCGCATCTTCACAATCCGATCAGTTAAGATTCCCATCAGGCCTTGTACCCAACCCGCCTGATCAATTTAAATGTAGAGTTCAACCGTATTATTCATATGAAGGAGACAAGGAATGGCGGAAAGCATCTACGATTCTATTCTGAAGCAAATTGAAGGTTATGAGCCGACAGTCGAATCAATTGAAGTCGGTTACGTGACCGAAGTGGGTGATGGTATCGCCCGCGTTTCGGGGCTGGATAACGTGCGTTATAACGAGTTGGTGCGTTTCGAAAATGGCACCACTGGTATTGCCTTCAACCTCGAAAAGGATAACGTTGGTGTCATCATTATGGGTGACTATGATGATATCCAGGAACGTCACTCGGTGAGTCCGATGGGACGTATTGCATCGGTGCCAGTTGGTAAGGGCTTATTAGGGCGTGTTGTCAATGCGCTCGGTAGTCCTATTGATGGCAAAGGCCCCATTGAATTTGACGAATATTATGACATCGAGCGTATGGCACCCGGCGTAATGGAACGTGCTTCGGTTGATCGTCCGGTGCAGACGGGTTTGCTAGCAGTCGATGCTATGATCCCGGTCGGGCGCGGTCAACGTGAGTTAATTATTGGTGATCGCCAGACCGGTAAAACTGCTGTTGCTATCGACACGATCATCAATCAGCGCGATGGCGATCTGTTCTGCATCTACGTTGCCGTGGGTAAACGTCGTGGTGAGATCGCTCGTATCGTTGCCACTCTCGAAGAATATGGTGCGCTTGAATATACCATCGTTGTCACAGCCACTGCATCCGAATCAGCCGCCCTGCAATACATCGCTCCCTATGCAGGTTGTGCAATGGGTGAATGGTTCATGGAAAATGGTATGGATGCGCTCATCATCTATGATGACTTGACCAAACATGCCAACGCTTATCGTCAGGTATCTTTGCTGATGCGTCGCCCACCCGGACGCGAAGCCTTCCCTGGTGATGTATTCTATTTGCACAGTCGCTTGCTGGAACGTGCCGCTCAGCTGAGTGATGATCTCGGCGGTGGTAGCTTGACAGCATTGCCCGTGATTGAAACCCAGCTCGGCGATGTGTCTGCTTTCGTGCCTACCAACGTGATCTCCATCACTGATGGTCAGATTTACCTCGAAGGTGAATTGTTCAACTCTGGTCAGCGTCCGGCACTTAACACCGGCATCAGCGTGAGCCGTGTAGGTAGCGCCGCCCAAACCAAAGCGATGAAGAAAGTGGCAGGCGGTCTCAAGTTACAGATGGCACAATTCCGCGATCTTGCCGCCTTCGCGCAGTTCGGCAGTAATCTCGATAAAGATACTCAGTCACAGCTGGATCGTGGTTTGCGCCTGAACGAACTCTTTAAGCAACCCCAGTATGAACCGCTATCGCTGGAAGATCAAATCGCGGTTATTTATGCCGGTACAGAAGGCTTGATCGACAGCGTGCCGGTTGATAGCGTTAGTGCATGGCAAAGTGACTTCCTGCGTGCCTTCCACACTCAGTATACTGAAGTGGCGAATGCCGTCAAATCGGAAGCAAAATCAGGTCTTTCTGATGAAACAAGGGATAAATTAGCTGATGCCATTAAGACCTTCACCGAGACCTGGAGTTAGATGTTTCCAGTCTACGAGCAGAGAGGAGCTTAAATAAATGGCAAGCGCAAGAGAAGTAAAAGGGCGGATTAAATCCGTCAAGAATATCGCTCAGATCACCCGTGCTTTGGAGGCTGTTTCAGCCTCCCGTGTCCGCCGTGCCCAAGATCGCGTGATGGCGAGCCGTAACTATGCGGAAAAAGCATGGGAGATCTTGCTCAACGTCAACGCAGCATCCAAAGGGCAAGCCCCACACCCCATGCTGACCGAGCGCGAAGAAGTCAACACGGTGCTTGTGGTGCTGATCACATCAGATCGTGGTCTGGCAGGGTCATTCAATACCAACATTCTCCGTGTTGCGGAACGCTTCGAACAACGTGTTGGTAAGCCAGTAAAATACATCACCGTTGGTCGCAAAGGACGCGATACACTCATTCGGCAAGGCAAAGACATCATCGCTGAATTCAGTGATTTACCTGCCACGCCCAGTATCGCCGATATTAGCCCGATTGCGAGCCTGTGTATGGATGAATTCTTGAGTGGCAATGTCGATGAAGTGTTGATTGCTTACACTGACTTCATCAATATGCTCACCCAGAGTCCGGTTGTGTTGGGCTGGTTGCCCCTCACACCCAATACAGTCGCTAATCAAGTCGCAGGTGAGTACGTCAAAGACGTACCACAGGTCAGCGATACCGCAACCGATTATGAATATGAACCAAGCCCGGCAGCGGTCATTGATGAGATTGTCCCGCGCTTCACAGAACTGCAACTCTATCAAGCCTTGCTGGAATCCATCGCCAGTGAACACGCGGCCCGCATGACCGCTATGCGTAACGCAACGGACAATGCGTCTAATCTGGTAGACGATCTGACACTTGAATACAATAAAGCGCGTCAGGCTGCCATTACCAACGAAATCTTGGATATTGTTGGGGGGGCATCAGCGCTTGAAGATACGCTTAAGGCTAAGAACAAAGCCAAAGCTGATAATAAAGCTTATTCAGCTTCGTCCACATCTAATGGAAAGGCACATCACTCGCCCGTGCCAGTTGCTGAAGAGACGGTTGTGCAAGCTGCTGTGGCGGAAGTCGTAGCAAGTGATGAGCCCGACGACCTGACTAAAATCGAAGGCATTGGCCCCAAAATGTCTGCCGCACTGATTGATGCCGGCATCAACACCTATATCAAACTAACCGATGCGAACAATGAACAATTGACACAGGCTATCCAGAATGCGGGTATGCGTCTTGCGCCCAGCCTCGAAACATGGGCTGAACAAGCCGCTTACGCTGCGAAAGGTGACTGGGATGGGCTGGCAAAATTACAAGAAGAACTACAAGGCGGTCGCCGAGTCGACTAGGTTAACGAGGAGATAACAAATTACTATGGCTGAAATTAAAGGCACTATCACGCAAATTCTGGGTAACGTGGTCGATGTGCAATTCCCCGCAGGGGATTTGCCTGATATCTTTGACGCAATCCGCGTGCCCCTTCCACCGGATAAAGAAGGCAATCCCCAACCAGATCTGATTCTCGAAGTTGAGTTGATGCTCGGTGACGGTGCAGTGCGTTGTGTGGCAATGGATGCCACCGACGGTCTGCCACGCGGGGTCGAAGCCTATGCAACAGGTGAATCAATCTCGGTTCCTGTCGGTCAACAGACGCTTGGTCGTGTGTTCAATGTGCTCGGTCGTGCCATTGACAACAAACCGGAACTTGATGATGCACCCCGTCGCCCCATCCATGCCAGCGCACCAGATTTCGAAAACCAATCGACCAAGATCGAACTCTTCGAAACCGGTATGAAGGTCATTGACCTCATCGCCCCCATGACTAAGGGTGGTAAGACCGGCATCTTCGGTGGGGCAGGTGTAGGCAAGACCGTGACCATTCAGGAGCTGATTAACTCCATTGCTACCGAGCATGATGGTCTTTCTGTTTTTGCGGGTGTGGGTGAACGTACCCGTGAAGGAACGGATCTGTACTACGAAATGAAAGAAGCCGGTGTGCTGGATAAACTCGCAATGGTTTTCGGGCAGATGAACGAACCGCCCGGTGTGCGTTTGCGTGTGGCACTCTCTGGCTTGACTATGGCTGAGAACTTCCGCGATGAAGGACGTGATGTGTTGATCTTCATCGACAATATTTTCCGTTATTCACTCGCTGGTGCTGAAGTCTCCGCTTTGCTAGGTCGTATGCCATCCGCTGTGGGCTATCAGCCAAACTTGAGTGAAGAAATGGGCATGTTGCAAGAGCGTATTACATCCACCAAACGCGGTTCGATTACCTCAATGCAGGCTGTTTATGTACCTGCGGATGACTACTCGGATCCTGCACCTGTTGCCGTGTTCACGCATCTCGATAGCACCATCGCGCTTGATCGTGCGATCGCAGCCCGTGCGCTCTTTCCGGCAGTAGATCCGCTTGCTAGCACGTCCAAAATCCTCGATCCAAATATCGTGGGTGAAGACCACTACAAGACTGCTCGTGAAGTACAGCAGGTTCTGCAACGCTATAAAGATCTGCAAGACATCATTGCGATCCTCGGTGTGGAAGAACTTTCCGATGATGATAAGCTCCTCGTCAGCCGCGCCCGTAAGATCGAGAACTTCCTCAGCCAGCCGATGAAGGTTGCCGAACAATTCACCGGTCTTGAAGGTAAATACGTCTCGATTAAAGACACTGTGCGCGGATTCCGTATGTTGCTCGATGGCGAGGTCGATCACATCCCTGAACGTACCTTCTACATGAAGGGTAATATTGATGATGTACTCAAAGCATACGAAGCCAGCCAGAACTAAGCACTTGGAGGAGGCACATGCCAATTCATATTGAACTCGTCACACAGGAACGCAAAGTCTTCGAAGATTCCGAAATCGACATGGTCGTCGTTCCCGGTGCCGAAGGTGAAATGGGTATCCTGCCAGGTCATGCACCGGTCCTCACAACCATGAGCTTTGGTGAACTGGTCATCAAAAAAGGGGATGCTGAAGAACGTTATGCCATCTATGGTGGCGTGGTTGATGTACGCCCTGATAAGGTGGTCATTCTAGCTGATCTTGCTGAATCATCCTATGAGATTGACGCTGAATCCGCCCGCGAAGCCCGTGAACGCGCCCGTAAGATGATGGAAGAAGGCGTGCCCGAAGAGCAAAATCGCCAAGCAACTCTCGAACTGCGCCGTGCGGAACTGCAACTTAAAATCTCCAACAACATGAGCAACCGTGGTTCTGCATTACGTATTGTCGATCAGGATGAACGGGACAACTGAGTACAATTAACCTACCATCCCATCTTCATCATATTCACAACGCCTGATCCTACAGGCGTTGTGTTTTTCTGGTACAATCGAAGTCATATATGAACTTGATCGTAAAAATTCAACCCATACAGATATAGAAAGCGAAAGGGCAGTTAATGGCGCTCTTTGCAAAGAAGCTCGGCATCGATCTCGGTACAGTGAACCTGCTCATCTATGAAAATGGACAAATTGTCCTGCAAGAACCGTCACTCGTCGCATTGATGGTGGAAGAACAAAAAATCGTAGAATTTGGACAGCCAGCCCGTGAGATGATCGGGCGTGTGGATGATGAAGATATCCAGATCGTTCGTCCTTTACAAAATGGCGTGATCGCCGATTACGAAGTCACAGAAGCCATGCTCGAATATTTCATGGGACGTGTTGCCGGGCGTGTTCGTCTCTTTCGTCCCACTGTGATGATTTCTGTTCCCTACGGTGTGACCTCCGTTGAGAAACGCGCTGTTCAAGAAGCTGCTCTCGCCGCCGGTGCGCGTGAAGTCTTCCTCATCTGGGAGCCACTCGCAGCGGCAATAGGCGCTGGTCTACCCGTCGCTACGCCTGCCGGTGATATGGTCATTAATGTGGGCGGCGGAATCACCGAAGCAGCCGTCATCACCATGAACAATATCATCCGTGCCGAGAGTGGTCGTATCGGGGGTGTTCGCCTCGACGAAGCAATTGTTGGATATGTGCGCCGTAAATATAATCTGAGTATCGGTGGCGCGACTGCTGAGGCTGCTAAAATTCAGATTGGAGCAGCTGTCAACCAATCAGAAGAACTCACAATGGATGTGCAGGGTCAAGATAATGTCAGTGGGCTACCCCGCACAGTGACTCTCACAACTGGCGAAATCGTCGAAGCCCTTGCTGATCCACTCGCACAAATCGCGATGGTCGTCAAGAATGTCTTAGCAGAAACGCCGCCCGAACTCGCATCTGACATCATTGATCGTGGCATTGTGCTAACAGGTGGTGGGGCACTCTTACGCGGTTTGGATGAATACCTCACACGCCAGACAGGCGTACCTGTCTACCGCGCTGACAATCCAATGATCACTGTTGCAACTGGTGCCGGGCGCGCTCTTGAAGACCCCGCACTCTTGCGGCGTTTGATGAATCAACCTAATTTCTGAGTATGTCCATTAAATAGTTGTGTCAGCATTGTAGGGGAGAGGTATCCCCTACAACTTGTAGTCAACTCTTTTTAATTAGTCCTCGCTACCTTGCAGATAATAGGTCATGTGTTGCAAATGTACCACGGGATCAATGTATTGCACCATGACACTTTCCGGAACCGTTAAGCTGATTGGTGCATAATTCAAAATTGAGCGCACCCCCGCCTTCACTAACCGATCAGTGACCGCTTGCGCGTGTTCAGCAGGCACAGCCAGCATCGCCATCTGGCAATCATTCTCTTTAATCACATCTTCTAATTTGTCCAACGCAAAAATCTCAATCCCGCCGATCTTTGTGCCTACCTTTTTCTTATCAACATCAAATAACCATGAGATGCGAAAGCCACGCTCGGTGAATCCCCCATACTTGGAGATTGCGCTGCCCAAATCCCCTGCGCCGATTACCGCAACATTCCACTCATGGTTAACCTTCAAAACTTGCCGTAGTTTTTCTACCAGAAATTCAATCTGATACCCTGTCCCCTGCTTACCAAACCCTCCAAAATGTGAGAGATCTTTGCGAATCTGCGCAGAGCTAATGCCCAATCGGCGCCCTAATTCATGCGACGATGTGACATCTCGCCCTTCTTGCTGTAAACGTGTCAGCGCTCTCAGATAGAGTGGTAAGCGTCCAATCACAATATCGGGAATGCGACCAGACATTTTTAATGACATAGCAATAGCGTCCTTATTTTCACGATATATTGAGGATTAATTATGTGATTAATTGCACAATATATAAAGTTTATCATTTTTAACGATAAAAGCAAAATTTGTTTATGTGTCTTTACATGTATGTATCTCGTGGTTGAGGCTTTTTATTGATAGCATCATATTGAATAATTGCCTAATACAAATTTTGAGCTGCAATGGATGTACTGTAGCACACTCAACATGAGCAAAATCCAGATATTCTGTTACAATGATAATATGAAACGGGCTACACATCACTAGCACGTCAGAAGGAATATGATGTCAGAGTATCAAGAACACGAGAATATCCCTGTACCGCGTAAACGCCTATTCGTGCTCAATAATGGGCGCTTTGTCATCCAATGGGAAGAAAATCGCGTGCAGGATTTATTAACAGGGCGTTATTCCCCCTTTTCTGAAAGCGATTTTGGCAACGCAATCACGGATTATGAGCTGAACCAACTCAAAAACTCTGGTGTTGTTGCCGATTATGATGATCATCTTATCTACCTTCAGCCTGATGTCAGTACCGCTTCCAAGACACCGGCACGTACCTATTATCTCAATACCAAGCTACATAAATCACAGGTCGAGACAGTGCGACAGGCACTTGCAACGACCGATCTAAACGATCAATATTCTGTGCGCGTACAAGAGATTTTCGTCATCGTTCGGGGACCTTCTGGGACAGCCTTTCAGAACTTCGATACTGCCGAGCGCGCACGTGAGCAGTTGACAGCATATCATCCAGATTTACTTGGGAAGACAGTTGTTGCTTTCGTTGAAATCACAGCAACGCCGTAAATGAGCATCTTTGTTTGAAGGAATAAAAATATGAGTGCAGACAATAAGCAAACGCCGAAGCCCGGCATTGATACCAACAATGACCTGCGCGACGTGCATGATGAGATGCTTGATGGCTTGAGCCAACTTGCTGACTACTTCGGTTTTAGTAAAGTGATGGGGCAGTTATACGGCACGCTTTTACTCAGCCCCGGCCCGCTCTCGCTCGATGATATGATGGATCGCCTCAGTATTTCCAAAGCCAGCGTTAGCATGAATATGCGTACGCTCGAACACATGGGGATGGTACGTCAGGTCTGGGTGCGTGGGGGCAGTGGTCGTCGTAAATACTACGAAGCCGAGACGGATTTCTGGCAGATCATCACCAACTTATTCAGCGGGCGCGAGATGCGCGATGTCGAGCGGGCGATCACCGTGATGGACGACAAGACCGAACAATTACAATCGGCAATGGCCGAAATGAGCGACGAAGAAAAAGAATTAGCAGATCTCTACATCGAACGCATGAAACAGTTACAAGGGCTGTTCCAATTCGCGCAAGTTATCATTACATCTATCATCAATCAATTTGATGATAACTCGAACTTTTCTGAGATTAAACACATCGAAATTGACTGATTATCCCTTGCCCTGTCTGATTGGATTGTCTATAATGACAAACTAGAAATTTTGGGGGAGTGGCGGAATTGGCAGACGCGCATGACTTAGGATCATGTCTCTTACGAGGTGAGGGTTCGAGTCCCTCCTTCCTCACTACCACAACCGGAGGCGCTTAATTGCGCCTTTCGTGTTCTACAGGGCAGAATTTCTGATGAAAGATTTACGTCGATCCCCTTTATAAACTGATATAATGAGACAAGCTCGTCGCAAGGATGTGAATGTTGAATATTCAAAGTGAACGCCTCGAAAATCATACTGCACGCTTCACCGTTGAAGTTGAAACTGAAAAGTGGGAGCAAGCCAAAAAAGAAGCTGCCCGTGAAATCTCCAAGCAAATTCGTATCAAAGGTTTCCGTAAAGGCAAAGCCCCCTATGGCATGGTTGTGCGTACAGTGGGCGAAGCGCCCATCGTCGAAGAAGCTATGGAACAACTTGGTAACGAAATTTACCGCGAGATAATATCTGGCGCTGAGTACGACCCATACGCTGCAGGTAGTCTGGATGATTTCCAGATGGATCCTCAACCTACCTATGTTTTTTCCGTACCGCTCATGCCAGAAATTGAACTGGGTGACTATCGGGCTGTCCGTGTAGATTACGAAGAACCAACACTCACTGATGAAGAACTCGAAGATGCCTTACTCTCCTTCCAACGTCAACACGCAGAATTAGAAGAGAGCGAAAGTTCGGTTGAGCTAGGCAATCGTGTCGTGATCGATGTTCATAGTGAATTTGCTGATGACCCCGCTAACGATGCTGATGATGAGGAAGTCGATAGTGATGTGCCGAAAAAGGGCGATGAATTCTTGCATCAACACGATGCAACAATCTTCCTCGAAGCTGAAGAACGCAGAGATGTGATACCCGGTTTTGCTCAAGCACTCCTTGGGGCTAATCGTGGTGATACCGTCGAGTTTGAACTTCAGGTTCCGGTTGATAAGAGCTTTCGCCAGAGTGTTGTCGGGCGCACAGTGCAGTTCTCTGTGGAGATCAAACAGCTTGAAACGGCAACCTTACCAGAACTCACGGACGAATCAATCTCAGAACTCACCGAAGACTATGATGAGCCACTGAGTACACTCGATGAATTGCGCGATTATCTGCGCACAGAACTAAAAAAGCAGAAAGAGCAAGATTCCCGTACCCTGTATTTCGATAAAGTCATGAGCAATATACGTGAGGGCGCAACGCTCAAATATCATGAAGTAATGGTAAGTGAGCGCATTCACGATCTCATTGATGACTTCGAAAAACAACTGCAACAGAGTAACATTGACCTTGAAACTTACCAGTCTGTTACCGGTGTGACCCACGAAGACCTCCATGACCAATTTCACGATGAAGCAGTTGATCAACTGGAAACATCATTGGTCTTAGGCGCAGTGATCGAAGCCGAAGGCTTACAAGCCTCTAAAGACGAGGTCGATGCTGAAATCGAAAAAACGCTCTCTCAATTTGGGGAGCAATCAGCGATGTTCCGCCAATTCTTTGATACAGACGCTCAGCGCTCACGCATTCGTCAGAACTTGCTGTTTGAACGCTTGATCGATCGTGTGCTCGCAATTGGCAAAGGCGAACTACTTGATGAACCCACCGAAGCATCTGTTTCCGACGAGGTAGAGACGGACGACGAGCAGGCAACACCGGCTGACGAGCCTCAAGCTACTGTTGCTACACAAGCGCCAACAGTGGCGGATGACAACGAACAAGCTGCTGAGGATGATGCCTCAGATGCTGACGCTGACGATACTGAAGAGTAAGCCAACCTATTAGGAAAGGAGTTAGCATACGGCCTACATGCTGATATGCTTAACTAAATCATGATGAACGGATTTATGCCACAAAACGTCATTCCAATGGTGATCGAGCAGGGCAGTCGCGGTGAACGCGCCTATGATATTTACTCGCTCTTGCTGAAAGAACGTATCGTGTTTGTTGGGACAGGCATCAACGATCAGGTCGCAAACTTGACCGTCGCCCAATTATTGTTTCTCGACCGCGAAGATCCAGATCGCCGCATTCAGATGTACATCAACTCGCCCGGTGGCGCTGTCTATGCAGGCATGGCGATGTATGACGCTATGCAATTGATTAGTGCGCCGGTTAGCACGGTGGCTGTTGGTTTAGCCGCTAGTTTTGGCACGGTCTTGCTCACAGGTGGTGAAGCCGGTATGCGTATGGCATTGCCCAACGCCACCATCCACATGCATCAACCTTTAGGTGGTGCACAAGGGCAGGCTTCAGATATTGTCATTCAAGCCAATGAAATTGTGCGTCTTAAAGAGCGCCTCAACAATATCTTCGTTACACATACCGGGCAAGATTATGATACCATTGAAAAAGATACAGACCGCGATATCTACAAAAGCTCAGAAGAAGCTGTGGAATACGGTCTTATCGATCAGGTACTGTACGTAGATGACGATAAGAAGGAATAATTAACGTGACTTATCCACCAGGAGGACATCGGTGTTCATTTTGTGGGCGCAGTCATGATGAGGTCGAACGCCTCATCGCTGGTCCCGATAATGTCTTCATTTGCAATTATTGTGTCGAACTGTGCCACAACTTGCTCGCCGATGAAGAATACATCGATCACTCAGGTCCCGATTTTCAGATTGATAATTTGCTTTCACCACGCGACATCATGGCACACCTCAACGAGTATGTGGTTGGGCAATCCTACGCAAAACGGACTTTGAGTGTCGCCGTTTATAATCACTATAAACGTGTGCAAGCAGATAATGCTAGCACAGATGTTGAACTACAAAAAAGCAATATTCTCATCATCGGGCCAACCGGTAGTGGTAAGACATTGCTCGCACAAACGCTCGCCCGCGTTCTCGATGTCCCATTCTGCATCGCTGATGCCACGGCACTCACCGAAGCCGGTTATGTCGGTGAAGATGTCGAGAATATCCTGTTGCGCTTGATTCAGGCAGCAGATGGCGATATTAGCCGCGCCGAGAAGGGCATCATTTACATTGATGAGATGGATAAAATCTCGCGCAAATCCAATGATAACCCTTCCATCACCCGTGATGTATCCGGTGAGGGTGTGCAACAGGCACTGCTCAAGATCATCGAAGGTACAGTGGCAAATGTTCCGCCACAGGGTGGTCGCAAACATCCGCATCAAGAGTTCCTACAGATTGATACCAGCAACATCTTATTCATCTGTGGCGGAACATTTGATAGCATCGATAATGTAATCGCACGTCGCCTTGGTGTAAGAGGCTCACTTGGCTTCAAAGCAGAGAAACGTAACAAACAGGAGAAGGGTGAGTTGCTTCGTCAGGTCAGTCCGGAAGATCTCATCGGGCATGGCTTGATTCCCGAATTAGTCGGGCGTTTGCCGGTGGTTGTTGGTGTTGAACCACTCGAACAATCCGATCTCGTTCGTATCTTGGTTGAACCGAAGAATTCGCTAACGCGCCAGTACCAGCACTTGCTTGCGCTCGATAACGTCGAGCTAGAGTTTGATGAATCCGCGTTGGCGGCGGCTGCCGATATTGCACTCGCACGTGGAACTGGTGCGCGTGGCTTGCGCTCAATCATCGAAAAATGCTTGCTGGATGTGATGTTCGAAGTACCTGGGCGGGATCGTATCCGCAAAGTGAGCGTGACCGACGAGGTCATCCGTGGCACACTCAAGCCCATCATCTACGATGCCAATGGTAATGAGCTGGTATGGAATGATGATGACGAACTCACGGATCCGGCAAAACCAGCCGCATAACGCCAGTATGTGATCGAAAGAGACATCTATGACTTGGATGTCTCTTTTGCGTTCATCACCTCTGTTTTGTTCATCGCTCGCTGTTGACTGTGGGTATCATCACCTCAGCGCGTCCCCCGACACGCTTTTTGAATTCCAGCGCATCAACGGCACTCGCCCCTTCACCACTCGTGCCCCAATTGCAGGGGATCACCCAGCGCGGAGTTAATAACTCAATCGCTTTAACTGCTTCATCAATACCCAGCGTATCACGGTTATCAATCGGTAAAATAACCACATCCGGGCTGATACGATTCATCTCGGGTATCAACTGTGTATCACCCGCATAGTAAATATCGAAATAGTTAATCGAAATCACAAACCCTAACCCGCCATCATCGCGTTTGTGTGTCATGCCATCCGGTGCATAAGCTGGTATCGCCTTGATGCTGATGCGGTCGAATGAGATACATTGCCACGGACGAATTACTTCCACACCACTGATTTTCTGCGCGACAATCTCATTGCTGATGACTCGTGTATCTGTCCCACTTAATTTGCCGATGTCTGCCGTTGAACAATGGTCATAATGATCGTGACTGATCAGGATCACATCCGCATACCGATCCCGCCGTACCACACGCCACGGATCAATGAAGATCGAAGGCTGGCTGTCAATCATAAATCCACCATGTCCCAGCCAATGAATCTGTTCTATCATTTTCCATAACCTTCATTTGTATATTTCAGATCATACTCATATAATAACAACAATAGCCTAAAATCAAAAAATAAGGCGTTCTCATTTCGTATATTAGCCAATGAACAAGATCTCAAACTACGATCAATTAAGAACAAAAATAACTGTTCATGGTATAGTAATCTTGTATAATCGGCTATCTTGCAAGAACCTGGGGTCAATATCATGACAAATAATTCCAAACCACTACGTCGTCTCGGTGCGCAACAACCACAACAACCTAATAAGCGCACTCGTCCACTCAACAACTCAACCGGTAACCTTGATAAGAAGCCTACGACCGGTATTCTTGGTGCATGGAACCCACCCCCCCTCAGTAAGATTGAAGACACAGGTTTGTCGAAATTATTTCTGGCAGATCTCGTTCTTAAAGTGCTGTATTTTCGCGGTGATTTACAAGGCCATGATATCGCTGAAATCATCAAATTACCGTTTAACGGTGTTGTCGATCAGGTTTTGGAATTTCTCAAGCGCGAGAAGATGATCGAGATCACCGGTACGCAAGGTTTCGGTGAAGCATCGTATCGCTATGAGATCATGAGCGAAGGCATCAAACGTGCCATTGAAGCCATCGAACGCACGCAATACGCTGGCCCTGCACCGGTTCCTCTGCGTGATTACATCGCCGCCATCAACGCTCAGAAGCGTGAGGAAGCAACAATCAAAGAATCGGATATGCGCAAAGTACTCGATAACCTGATTGTCGATAAAGCAATGCTCGATAAGATTGGTCCTGCCGCCAACTCCGGTACATCGATCTTTCTCTACGGCCCTCCCGGTAACGGTAAAACCACATTAGCGGAAGCCATCGGGCGCGTGATCCTCGGCGAAGATATGTACATTCCGTATGCCATGGATGTTGATGGGCAGATCATTCAAATCTTCGATTTCGTCAACCATCAATTGGCAGAAGATCAAACTCCCGCACGTTATGGGACAGGTGAGGTTGCTGACCCGCGCTGGATTCGCATCCGACGACCCATTATCATCGTCGGTGGCGAACTCACGATGGAGAGCCTCGATCTGGTGTTCAACGATGTCTCAAAATTTTATGAAGCGCCCTATCAGGTCAAAGCCAAT
Organism: Anaerolineae bacterium; assembly: GCA_051117475.1. Taxonomy (GTDB): domain Bacteria; phylum Chloroflexota; class Anaerolineae; order Aggregatilineales; family Phototrophicaceae; genus JAUZRW01. Next base: position 21,663 of record JBNPEE010000008.1, read on the forward strand.
GGTGGCATGTTCTTGATCGATGACTTTGGCCGTCAACAGGTGAGTCCCGTCGCTTTGCTCAATCGTTGGATTGTACCGCTTGAGAAAAAATATGACTTCCTCACGCTTGCCAATGGTCAGAAGATCCAGATGCCATTCAACGTGATGATCATTTTTTCGACCAATCTCGACCCTGCCGATCTAGTCGATGATGCATTCTTGCGACGTATCAAATATAAAATCGAAGTCGGTAACCCGACTCCGCAACAATTCCGTGAATTGTTCGAGTTGATGTGTAAGATCAGAAATGTTCCCTTCGATGAGCGCGGGTATAATTACCTCATCAAAGAATGGTATCTCAAGCATAATCGTCCACCGCGCTTCGTTCACCCGCGTGATTTACTTAACCAGATGTATGACATCGCTAATTATCTGGGCACTGAAATCACCATGAGCAATCGTGAATTAATTGATCGTGCCGCAGACTCCTATTTCGTAGAACTCTAAACCGGTGTGTTGCGAGGTGTGGCAGTTTGTGCCTTACGTCGTAGCGCTCACTTTGCACTGACAACCAATGATTAAGGAAAATATGGGTGACAGACGGAAAAGAAGTCGTCTTGGTCGTGCGGCATGATGACGAGCGTCATGCTGTCACACACCTTCTGAACGAATTACATATGACTGTCCATCAAGCTGAAAGCGGGCGTGATGCGATTTATATCCTCGAAGACCATGCCTGCGACTTTTTGGTAATGGACATCCAACTCGACGATATGCACGCCTGGAAGATGCTTTACCGTCTTAAAGAGAGCGTTGATCTCAGCACCTTACCCACCATCGTCATCATGGATGAGCCGACTGTCGTGCCTTTACAAAATGTTACGCCTGTAGTGCGTCCAGTTTCGATGGCTATGCTCAAGAATATTATCGTACAGCTCTTCTCCACTACACTCTGAGCGTTCCCCACCACAAAGCATAGTGCTTTCATCGAACTCAGGTTAGAATATGTCCTTTACGTATGGTTAGAGAAAAGTTTGTGCATGATATTTGTGACAGGTGGAACCGGCTTTTTGGGGCGCCATCTTATCCCTAAACTGTGTCAGGCAGGCTATGAGTTGCGCGTGTTGACCCGCACGCCGGATCAGCATGCGTGGCTCAAGCAATACCCCCGTCTTGAAGTCATACAAGGAGATATTGCTAACAACACCGGCTTGGAGGCGCTCGCAGGTTGCCAGTATGTGATTCATGCCGCCGGCTTATTCAGTATGTGGCAGGGTGCAGGGGATTTTGAGGAGACCAATGCTCTCGGTACAGAGAACTTACTAGCTGTTGCCAGTGCCCACAATGTCCAGCGCTTCATTCATGTCTCAACAATTGCGGTCATCGGTGATCCGCAACCAGATCGCATCATTGATGAAACGCATCCCCCGCGACCCGCAGACCTCTATCAAGCCTCTAAATTGCACGCTGAGCAAATCGTGCGTCGCTTTCATGATAGTCAGTACATCGAGACCATCATCCTGCGTCCTGGTGCGTTTTACGGGCCTTTAGGGCATTATGCCTTCAATCGACTGTTCTTTACCGATCCGCTCAGAGGCTTGATTGTCGAACCCGACGGTGGGAACTATCTCACTTTTCCCGTTTATGTCGGCGATGTCGCACAGGCAATTGTGCAGGCATTCACGCTGGGGCGCTCGGGTGAAATTTATAATATCTCTGGAGAATCTATTCCGCATCGGCGCGTTTACGATATGGTGTGTGAAGAAGCCAATATCCATTTTCCGCGCATCTATTTACCTCATATGCTCGGTATTGCTGGCGCACGCTTGCTGACTGCATTCTCTTATCTCACACGTCGTGAACCTTTCTACCCGCTTGGATTGCGATCGTATGTGTTCAATAATTGGGATGTTTCCAGCGCGAAAGCTCGCCATGAGTTGAACTTCCAACCGATTGATTTTCGTCTCGGCGCACGGCGTACCATCGCATGGTATCGTGCCGGCAAACCCGATCATCTGCCAGAGCTGGCCTGTTCGGGAACAGGCTATTGACTGGCGTTCTGCTTTCAGCCTATAAAATGCACCTATCGGACGCTATGATAGAGGTCTAGTTATAGCTGAAAGCAATGAACCAAACATGTTAATCGATGATGTCAAAATTTACATACGCAGCGGGGATGGTGGGGATGGTGTTGTTGCCTTCCGCCGTGAAAAATATATCCCACGTGGTGGCCCTAGTGGTGGGGATGGGGGCAAAGGCGGAGATGTGATCTTCAAAGTCAACCCGAACCTCAACACTCTCAACTTTTACAAATACAACAACCATCACAAAGCCCCCTCCGGTGGGCGTGGTGGTTCGTCGAACAAGACCGGTGCCAATGCCGATGATCTCATGCTCGAAGTGCCCGCTGGTACGCTCATCAAAGATGAAGCTACTGGCGAAGTGATCGCCGATCTTGTTAATGAAGATAGTGTCGTGGTCTTAGCCAAAGGTGGGCGCGGTGGTAAAGGCAATGCCCGCTTTGCAACAGCCTCCAACCGTGCCCCACGCATCGCCGAAAAAGGTGCACCGGGCATCGAACAATGGATCCGTCTTGAACTCAAACTGATCGCTGATGTAGGTTTAGTGGGTGTGCCCAATGCCGGCAAATCAACACTCTTATCTGTGGTCAGCAATGCTAAGCCTAAAATTGCGGATTATCCCTTCACCACACTGGAACCCAATCTGGGTGTTGTGGTTTACGACCATCGTGATCTCGTCTTTGCTGATATTCCCGGCTTGATCGAAGGGGCACATCTGGGAATTGGGCTCGGGCACGCTTTCCTGCGTCATGTCAGCCGATGCCGTATTCTGATTCATGTCATTGATGGTATGAGTGATGATCCGATCGCGGATTTCAACCAGATCAACACAGAACTCGCACTTTACGATGAACGCATGGCAGATAAACCACAAATTGTGGTCTTCAACAAGATGGATTTGCAAGAGCCTAAGGAATATTTCCCGCTAATTGAAGAAGAACTCAAGAAGCGTGGTGTACAGGTGATGCCGATCTCGGCTGTGGCACAACAGAACGTTAAGCAACTGATTCAGCGCGCCTTCTACGAGATCGACCAATTGCCAGAGACTACCGAAGAAGAGCAACTTTACCAGATACCGACTTACGAATTAGAAGATAACGCGCCAATCTTCACGCTTGAACACCCTGAAGAGGGTATTTTTATCGTGCAGGGCGAACGCATCGAACGCGCCGCCGCCATGACCTATTGGGATTATGATCAGGCGGTCTTGCGCTTCCAGAAAATTCTCGAAGTGCTGGGTATTAGCAAAGCACTCAAAGATGCTGGCGTGGAGCCAGGAGATACAGTGTTCATCGGTAAACATGAATTAGAATGGGCAGATTGAGTGCGACGAATAGGAATTCTTGGCGGTACATTTGACCCGCCCCACATCGGACATCTGCTCTTAGCAGAATACACGCTGGAGGCGCTCGAACTTGACGCCGTCTTGTTCGCGCCTGTTGGCGTGCAACCGCTCAAATCTGATATGCGTCAGATGGTGCAACACCGTTTTAACATGACCGAACTCGCAATCGAAGATAATCCGCACTTTCATATTTCTCGTGTGGATATTGACCGTGAAGGACCACACTATACCGCTGATACCTTGCGTCTGGTGCAAAATGAACACCCCGATGCGAAACTGTATTTCCTAATGGGGGGCGATAACCTGCGCGATTTTGTAAACTGGAAACGGCGCGAAGATGTCGTCAAACTGGCACGCCTGGCTGTGATGCGCCGTTCGGATGAGACGATTTCTGCTGACATGCACGATCATGTGATTCCGAACTTATCACAACATGTGGATATTGTGGATACCCCATTGCTCAGCATCTGGCTCTCATCGACACACGTCGTAGAACGCCTGCAAGCAGGGCTGAGTGTGCGCTACCTCGTGCCTGATGCTATCCTCGATTACATCCTTGAGCACGACCTCTACCAAGCATAGGATTTTGCCAATGAGATATTTGTTTTTTGCTCTGATCGTCATCACGTGCCTATCCTTATCTGTGAACGCTCAATCCGGCGATGATCAACCCGTGCCAACGCTTGTACCGCCGACCCCCTTACCTGTTGAGCCAACCGAGGCACCGGATAGTGTGTTGGCACAATCAACCATCGCCCGTTTACAAGAGAGCGGTGTCTTACGTGTGGGTGTGCTCTACAACGAAATCCCCTTTGGTGAATACACCATTCGGGGTGAAGTGACTGGTTTCGATGCTGATCTTGCCCGTCTACTCGCTGAAACGTGGCAACTCGAGTTAGAACTGGTGCAGGTTACCCGCCAGAATCAGTTTGAGCGTCTTACTGATGGTACAGTTGATCTGCTCTTATCCGCAGTGGTGCATCAGCGCCAACTCGATGCACAGTTTGAATTCAGCCACAGTTATCGTGTCGGCGCACAGGTGGTGATGGTAGAGACCGATAGCCCGATTGCCTCTGTGTTCAATCTAGGTGGGCAATCTGTCGGCTATGTGGTTGGTACAGAGGGCGAATCGGCGCTTAATGATTGGGTGCAACGTTCCGGTGTAGCCTTACAAATGCGTCCTTACCTGACCTATGATCGCTTGCTCGCAGGGCTTTTCGGTGGGGAAGTTGTCGCCATTGCCGGACGTGATACGCGCTTACTACGTACCGCTTTCAATGCGCTCGATGCGGTCGAGATTCTCGATACCCCCCTCCGGCAAGAACCCTTCGGCGCGGTCTTACTCCGTCAGGATGTACACTTCCGTAACTTAATCAATCGTACCCTGCAATATCTTGCCTCCGATGCTGAAATCGGTCAGCAGAGCACGCTCGAACAACTACACACCAGCTATTTCCCTAATGATAGCTTTCCCTATGCTGCCTTGCCCATTTATCGCAATGTCGGTGATGAAGCACCACAACCCGCACAATTCCCGACTGGTGTGCCATTGCCACCGACTTACGTCGCCCCGCGCATCCTCGCTGAGGGTGTCGTGCGTGTGGCTGGTATCTCGTCTGATCCTAATGTCCTGCCTCCCGAGCAGATGATGGTGGCAACCGTCAATCAAGCGCTCATCGAGCAGATGGCACAGCGTTGGGAGGTGAGTGTGCAATACGTCGAAGGCGATCCGATACAAGCCGTTAGTACCGGTCAAGCGGATCTGGCTATTGGGATTGCGCCCGATTGGGAGAGTGCCGCCAGCGTCGATTTTAGTCAGGTATACGTGCAACACGGGCGACGCCTATTGCATCCTGCAAATCGTGACCTTGATCAGTTCGGGGATTTACGTACCACATCGCGCATCGTTGCTACGCTCACGAGCGAGTCAGACGCGCAAGAACTCGCTGAAGCATGGGCGGATTATGTCGGCATTTTCAACTTACGTTTCTTCGGCACTACCCTTGATGATGCCGCTGAGAACATCCTGGAGAATAACAACGCGCTGGTGTTGTTTGGAGATAGCTTTAGTCTGGTGTGGATTGCTCGCCAAAATCCAGATTTTGCCATCGGCCCTACCTGGTATGATCGACGCTTTTTGGCGTTTGCCGTCCCACAGAACGACATCGACTTCCGCCGCTTGGTGAATTATACCCTGCAAGAGATGGTGCGCGATCAGTCCTTAAGTGACATCATCGCATCCATCTTGCCGGAAGGCGAACGTGCGCCGGAAATTGGTATCTGGACAGGCTCTAGCGAGTATCTCGGCTTATCATTGCGCCGTTGAGCGTGTGCGGTAGATGATTGCCAGCAATACGCCCAGGCCGATGATCGCACTGCCGATGATGTCAGATAGGGTAGGCACTTCGGCAAATAAAAAGAACGCCACTACCGAAGCAGTCACGGTCAGCAATTGCGAGGAGAGGCTGGTCAGCGTTGCGGTGAAGTAGCCCAGCGCAAAATTGAACCCACTATGCCCCAACAGTTGCGGGATCAGTGTCAGCATCACCAACCAGAAGTAGCCGTTTAGAGGGTGTCCTGCAATGGGCACACCCGCCATCACCGACCCCACCAAGCCAATCAAGCCGCCGGCGCCGAACAAAATCCACACATACGGAAACAGCGATACTTTCTTGCGCACACTGCGCCCGACAGTCATATAACCCGCACCAGCCATCGCAGCCAGTATGGATAAGATCGCGCCAATCATCACGCTGTTATCATTGGTTACACTTGCTTGATTCGCACTCAGGGCGATATAAAGGCTACCCACAATTGTGATCGCCATTCCCACCCACACAAAGCGGTTGATGCGTTCCTTCAAAAAGACGCGCTCCAGTAAAGCTACCCAGAGTGGCCCCGTGTTCACAATCACCAGTACAATCAGCGTGGAGGTACGCTCTAGCGCGAAGATCAATAACTGAAAGTGTGTTTGCAAGAGTAAGCCGGCAAAGATTGCCATCACAAGATCGCGTTGTGTCAAACGCGCTAGTTCAGCCCGATAACGGCTCAACACAAGGGGTGTCAGGATTAGCGCCGCCAGAGTCATCCGCCCGAAAGCGATAACAGGCGACGGTAAGCCGCCCTGTTGTGTCAGCTTGATGAAGGGTGCGGCAAAAGTGCCGGCACAGATACCAATCAATAATGCGATCCACGGATTGAACGCCGCTGATTGTGCCTTTTTCTGAGTTTGAGTTAAAGCGGTCATAGTGCTTGTTGTTTCTTTCGCTTGATGTTCTGTCCATAGGTTGCGAGCATCACCCCGCTGATAATCACCACACTGCCCACAATCTGAAGTGGGAAGGGCAGTTCGCCAAATAGCAGATATGCCAGCAACGCGCTGCCGATGGGTTCCAGCTGGGTTAACATGCTGACAATCGTTGCGGGTAAGTAGCCCACTGCATAATTCAAAGAGGAGTGCCCGATCAGTTGCGGGAACAGCGCCATCAGCACCAGCCATAGATAGCCATCTGCGCTGTAGCCAGTGACTGCAACCCCTGTCATCAGTGACCATACCAGCAAGATCAAACCAGCCGTGCCATATACCAACCAGATATAGGGGATCACGTGCAATTTGAACGGCACACCGTCGCGCAGGCTTGGCTTTTGGAGCTTACGTGCAATAATCAGGTAGACTGCTATCGTGATGGCTCCGAACAATGACAACCCACCACCAATCCACTCGCGTTGACGGTTGATGGTCAGGTCTGTGTCACTCAATGTCCCACCGAATCCGATCAACAATCCGCCTATGATCGCAACCGCCAGCCCGATGATCACCACGCGGGGCAAACTTGCTCGCAAGAAGAAGAATTCCAGCAATGCCACCCATAATGGCGAACTGGTCACGAAGACCACGCTGATGAGTACTGATGTGTATTCTAGTGATGTCACCCAACTGACAAAGTGCAACGCCAGAAATACTCCCGCGCCGAGCGTTAACAGCACATCTTGCTTGCTCAAAGAGCGGATGCTATGCCAGTAGCGCGTTAAGACAAACGGCGTTAAGATCAGGGCCGCTAGCGTCAACCGTGATGAAGCCACAAAGAGCGAGGGGATCCCTTCCCCTTGTGCTAGTCGTACTAAAATCGACGAAAACGCAAACGACGTCAAACCCAATGCTAGCATGACATACACGCTCATCGGGATATTCTGCTGTGGCTCATCTGCCATAGTTGCTCAAATTGTCCTCTGCTCCGAATACCTCTCAGCAGGATAACACCTCTATTCAACCCATCCTATAGCCAATCCGTTCAAGCGGGTGGGTGAGGCTTGCGCCGTTTTAAGCGTACTCTCATAATCCAACATGTGGGTTCTTATCCTATTTAAATACTCACTGTGTTAGAATGTGTATGCTTATAAATAAATTCATAATTCAAAGGAGAACGTAGATGGCTTTTGAAAAAGTCGCACTGCCGTATGCCAAAGATGCACTCGCTCCCCATATTGGCGCTGATACCATGGAAGTTCACTACGAAAAACATCATACTGGCTACACCAGCAAATTAAATTCTGCTGTTGAAGGCACAGACCTCGCCAACCAGACCATCGAAGAATTATTGAGCAATCTCTCATCCTTACCAGCCGATAAACAGACTGCTGTTCGCAATGCTGGTGGTGGTTTTTACAATCACAACTTATTCTGGCAAATTCTTTCCCCCAATGGTGGAGGAACACCCACAGGCGCACTCGCCGAAGCGATCAATGCCAAATTCGGCAGTTTTGATGAGTTCAAGTCACAATTTGCCGCCGCTGCTGGTGGGCAGTTCGGTAGTGGTTGGGCTTGGTTAGTCGTCAACAATGGCGAACTCGAAGTGACCAGCACTCCGAATCAGGATAACCCGCTCAGTGATGGCAAAACCCCTATCCTCGGCGTAGATGTTTGGGAACATGCTTACTACCTGAATTATCAGAATCGTCGTGGTGATTATGTCGATGCCTTCTGGAATCTGGTCAACTGGGATAAAGTCACGGAACTCTATCAGGCGGCTGTCTAAGACCGCATGATGTGATTGTTATCACATTCACAATTGTTACACAGGGCGCTACAATAGTAGCGTCTTTTTTATTTGAATCACTGACGTCACGTAACGTGAGTGAATAGTATTACAGGAGAACTGCACATGAGCGACTATCGCATTGAAAAAGATTCATTAGGTGAAGTCAAAGTCCCTAAAGAGGCGCTTTACGCCGCGCAAACACAACGCGCTGTAGAGAACTTTCCCGTCAGTGGTATGAAGCCTTATCCAGCCTTCATCTGGTCAATGGCAGTCATCAAACGTGCCGCTGCCGAAGTGCATAAAGACCTTGGCTTGCTAGAAGATCGCATCGCCGATGCCATCATGCAAGCATCAGATGAGGTCATCACAGGCGATTACAACCATCATTTCGTCGTCGATCCCTTTCAAGCGGGTGCAGGTACGAGCCATCACATGAACGTCAACGAAGTGATTGCCAATCGCGCTAACCAGATTCTCGATTATAGCATCGAAGCCACCGATAAGCCCGTACACCCCAACGATCATGTCAACATGGCACAGAGCACTAACGATGTGATCCCGACTGCGATTCGTCTCGGGGTGCTGTGGCGCTATCAAGAGCTACAAGATACCCTGCAACACTTTGTCGATGTCACCCGCAACAAAGCACAGGAGTGGGATGATGTGGTTAAGACTGGACGCACCCACTTACAGGATGCGGTGCCAGTACGCCTCGGTCAAGAGATTGGCGCATGGGCGAAAGCCATCGAACGCCAGAAGCTCAAGGTTGAATTTGCCGCTGAAGGCTTACGCCGACTCGGCATTGGTGGCACTGCGGCCGGTACAGGCTTGAACGCCCACGAAGCATATCACAGCCGTATGGTTGCCAAATTATCCGAATTGACGGGCTTTACTCTCTACGAGAGCGATGACCTGTTCGAGTCCATGCAATCTATGCAAGATCCGGTCTTCTTCAGCGCCGCTTTGCGTAACGTGGCGATGGACTTCACCCGTATCTCTAATGATGTGCGCTTGCTGACGGCGGGTCCCACCACCGGCATTGCCGAGCTGACCGCGCCCACTGTACAACCTGGTTCATCGATCATGCCCGGTAAGGTTAATCCCGTACTTGCTGAGATGCTCAATCAGTCGATGTATCATGTGATGGGCAACGATACGGCTATCAACATGAGTGGTGCGGCAGGCCAGTTTGAACTCAACGTAATGATGCCCATCATCAGCCATAACCTCAACGAGATGATGCAGGTGATGATCGGCTCCATCAACGCCTTCACCGATAAGCTGATGGCCGGTTTGATCCTCAACCGCGAACGTACCGAAAGCTGGCTCAGCCGTAATCCGATCTTAGTGACCGCGCTTAATCCCATCATCGGTTATAACAACGGTGCAGCCGTTGCCAAGAAAGCCCTTGCCGAAGGCAAGAGCGTCAAACAAGTTGTCCTCGAAATGGGCTTGATGAGCGAAGAAGAACTCGATACAGCTCTCGATGCTTACGCCATGACCGAAGGTGGCATCGCCAAGTAACTCGGATCACGCAATGGGGCATACGGTCGAATTGTGTGCCCCATTGTAATTTCACCTGTGCGAGCGCCTTGCTCTGTGGTTCAATATGAAGACCTAATATTAAACTGCATTTGTGAGGAGGCTGTATTGTGAATCGCGATACTGCGTGGAATATTGTTACTGAATACACTGAGAGCGAGACCTTACGCCGTCATATGTTAGCGGTTGAAGCCGCTATGCGCCATTATGCCCCGCGCTATGACGGTGATCCCGAATTATGGGGAATTGTCGGTTTATTGCATGACTTTGATTATGAAAAATACCCTGATGTCGCCGCTGATGGTCATCCTGTTGTTGGCTCACGTATCCTTGAAGAACGTGATGTTGATCCGCTCATTCGCCGTGCGATCTTATCCCACGCCCCTGAAATTACAGGCGTTCAACCAGAATCCGATATGGAAAAAGTTCTCTATGCCGTTGATGAGTTAACCGGTTTCTTGATCGCCGTTGCGCTGGTACGTCCCTCAAAAGACATCCGCGAAGTGAAATGGAAGAGCATCAAAAAAAAGTGGAAATCTGCCGCCTTCGCTGCCGGTGTGGATCGCACTGAAATCGAACATGCTGTTGAAAACCTCGGTGTGGATTTGCAAGAGCATGTGATGTTGGTCTTAGAAGCGCTACAAGCCAATGCTGAAGTACTCGGTGTCGCCGGCGAGTGATACAAAAACAGGACACCATCATATACTTGGTGTCCTGCGCTTCAAATTCAGAATAGGGTAAGTTACTTATTCACCGAATTGCAAGGTTAGCTGATATGCCCCTGTCGTCCCACCAAAAACTGTCGCAAAGCGCGATGCCACAACCAGATATTGCCCATCTGCTGGCAGAACAAAGCCGTTAATCAGTGAATCTGTTGTGCGCCCTTGTGTGCCGACAAATGCCCCTTCCGGTGCATCGTCATTGTTAGCTAACTGAATACCTGCTTCGCTCAACAAGAATACGTTCGTATCGAGGATACTACCCGCCGATGCCTGCATCGAGATTGTCACAATCTGTCCGGCTGTCCCATCAAATGCATATACATCAAACGCATTATCCAGCGTTATAGCGCCCTGTACCGGTACATTAGGCGATATATTCAAGCGGGTTTCATTCTCAAGGTCAGCAAAGGTTACTCCACTGGAAATAAAACCGGCACGTCCTGTGTTCACGCTACCATCTGGATTGACAGTGAAGTTGGTCACAAAGCGATCACCAATAGCCGGCGTGTTACGCTCAACCAGCGCCACTTCACCTGCGACAACAACTGTCAATGTGAAGTCCACGAGGCCTGTCTCATCACACTGGTTCTGGAACCACACTTCAATTTCATATGTGCCCGGACGCAGTAAGCCAGTGGGCCAGTAAATATAAGAGAGTGGGTCGCCTTCTGAAATTACACAATTGGCATTGCCATCTTCTGCTAACAAACCACCACTGGTCACCTGCGGGTCATCGTCATACACTGCCTGACCGACAGGATCACGTACCAGCAATTGTAAGTCAGTTGCGTTATTCCATGTCAGGTAGACCTGAATATCACCATCTGGCACGTTCAAGTTCGCCACGTTATCCGGCAAAGTCGAAGTCGATTCAGTCACCGATAGCGTGAATTCGCCTTCTGTACCACCGAGTTCTTTGCCGTAGCGCGTCGCTACCAGCAAATAACTTCCATCTTGCACAATCCGCTGATTGCTAATCGTCGAGTTGGTGCTGTTGTTAGAGTCATCATTGACCGCAATCAGGTTACCGTTGGGGTCAACCATCTGCAAAAGCGTATCGAGGTTGCGTGAAGTCGCCGTCATCGATGCGGTGATGATTTCGCTGTCTTGTGCCTGAAACGAATAGACTACATAATCCTGTGCTTCGAAGATCGCACCGTTAATCACCTGATTGCGCTCAATCGGCACAGCTTGATCACGTAATTCAACCACGGTAGCTGGCAAATTGTTCAACGCTGTATCGGGATATTGCCCACCCTGATTGATGATAGCAGTTTCCTCATCTTCGATGATAAAATTAGCAAGATAGACGCTCGCGCTGTTGGGTGTGGGGCGTGGTGGAATTGTCGCCTCAATCAGCGGTAATACCTCACCATCTATCGTGACGGTTAACGTGAAGGGTACAGGCTCACTGCTCTCATCACAACTCTGACGATAGAATACAAGAATTTCATAACTGCCTACTGGTAAGAATCCTGGTTGCCATGTTGCAGTCTCAACCGGCGCTTCTGAAATCACTTCACAGATGCCGTTGGCATCAAAGCCGAAGCTCCCGCCAATCGGGCTGGTGCGACTATCGAAGAACAGCGTGTTACCACGAGGATCACGCACTTCTAAGTTGAGATCAACCGCCGCTGACCACTGTAAGCGGACTTCCATGCCATTGCTGAGCAACACATCCGGTTGATCAGGTAAGCTCGTCACAAATTCGCCGGTGCTGGTTTCTGTTTCCTCTGGTTCAACTAGGGGGGCTTCTGGTTCAACCGCTAGTTCTTCGTCGCCTTCAAATGAAATGCTCAGTTCGTATGTGCCGGCTTCGGCACTGGATGAAAAGACCGTAACGAAGTAGGCGCCTTCTTGTTCTAAGATGACATCCGTTAGCGTCAATGCGCCCGTATCATCCGCTAATTGCTCAATGATGATATTACTCGATGCATCAGTGACCAGCATACCCACAGTCAGGCCATCGCTGATAATACTCGCGTTCAAGATGCCGTTTGCTGTGCTGACAAAAGTATAAATATCACTAATATTATTATTATCTAGTTCACCGCTAACTGGCACATCGGCTTCGAGTACCGTTGGGGCTTCTTGCGCGTTACTGATCGCGCTAAAGATCAATAACATGCCAATCAAGAGAATACGCCCTATACCTTTTATTTGCATGGAGATTGCTCCTTGTCGATTTGGATTAAGATACGCCATATCTAGCAGTCTATCCGATTTTAGGCGCACTGGCTATGATTATGAACCTGATGATTACCCATCGCTCTCATCATTGCGAGCTGTCTCGTTGGCTTCATCAGAGGTTTCTTCTGTCGGCGTGTTCGTCTCCGGCAAGCGCTCCTCCAGCTGAAGCTCAACAAACGCTGTCATGCCTTCGCGCACCTGTACTTGTTCGATCACCAACTGTTCGTTGATGCGCGTCAGCACTTCATATGTACCCACTGGAATATCGCCTACTGCAAAGTTCTCACCCCATAGCGGATCAGGGTTCACATCATTGACAGTATTCTGGAAGGTATAAGTGGGTACACTTGCCACTACACCCAATCGATTACGAATAGTGACGGTCGCATTATCGACAAAATTCCCGTCAACATCCAGCACACGTCCCGCAATCACCCCATGATTGACATAGGGAACCATCCATAATGTTGGGTTATAGGTGTCACCATAACGGGGATGAATCTGATCGCCATCGCCCCCGATGCGCACCTCAAAATGTACGTGCGAGCCAGTCACTTGCCCTGTTGATCCCACCAGTGCAATCGGATCACCCGCTTGCACGAAGTCGCCTTCAGTGACGAGCGTGGTCAAAAGATGCGCGTAAAGTGTGTATATGGGTTGCCCATCAAAGCCAAATTCATGTCGTAAATACACCACATTACCATACACCGAGGTGTTCTGGAATATGTTCACTCCATCATCGGTCACGCGCCCATCAGAAGCGAAGATCACTTCACCCGCTGCCGCCGCATATACTTCCTCACCTTCAGGGTTCGGCATATCAATCCCATGATGAATCCGCGAACCGAAGAACCCACCTGCGCCATAGGTGTAACTCAGCAACACCCGATTATTGCCGTCTGATTCAATCGGGCGACGGAACCAGTAATGATCACGTCCTTCAGGATCTCGCGAGAGGGGTGGTACCAATGCCGGTATGTTCCAGTTGTCAGGATCAGTCGTGCCAACTTGTATTGGAGCGCCGCCGGTCGGCGGAGGCAGGGTAGGTGGCGCACCGATCACTGATGCTACGTTATCATTATTACCCCCCTGATTGCTGGCTTCTGCGGCGCTGATGGGCGTAGCAGTCGGCCCCTCTGGTTGTGCTACAATCGGCAATGTTGCTTGTGCTTGTGGTATGCCTACCGTTGGCATGGGCGATGTATTACTGCCAAAGTTCACATCCAGCAATTGTGAGATGTTTGGTGCATCACTGGTTGCGATATTTTCTGTTGGTAAAACAGGCGCAAGAGGGTTGCTCTGTGAGGCATTCAACCACAAAATGCCCCCGAAAATACCCACTGCCACCACCACCATGAGTAACGCTGATAGTCCACCGGATTGTTTCATTGTCTGATCGCTATTCCGCTAACCGTCACATTGATACTGCGAGCTAACCGGTGCATTCGTAATTAACCAGCTGACCTTCGGTGTACAGTTGCAACATCGCCTGACACCATGTCAGGTTATCGGCGTTGATGAATAACCAGTAATTACGAACGCGCTGATTGGCAATCCAATCACTGCCTGCCGCAGCCCGTGACCAGCCATAATCTTCTGCCAATTGCGTGAAGTCCACATAATAACCGTTCGGTACTTCGCGCCGTAAGCGCCCACCTTGATTGAAGGCTTCTACATCTGTCTCTGTTGCGAGGAAGTTCCAGGGCATCGTGCGCAAAGGCTCACCCAGCTGACCACGTTGTGATTCATCGTCTACACGCACAAACACGCGCCAATAAACCTGATTGCCCCGCACTTCTTGTACTACCTCAATCGGTGGTGGGAAGCCGCGAATGCCGTTGCGCTGTATCGCAAAAGCGCGGCCAGTACGGTGCCAGTTGCGTCCCGGCTCGCCTGCATCCGCCGGACGATCTAAACGCCAGAATGCCGCATCCAACGCTGACAGATAATCGCGTCCTACATCCTCGAAGGTCGCTTGACGCAAGGCGTTGAACGAATCATTGACCGCATCGCTCAAGAATACTTGATCAGGATCAACCTGCACGTTACCCAGTGATTGCAACTGATATTGTGTGCCATCGAAGGTATCCGTCTGCTCGATATACAAAGGCTCTGTTTGAGCTATCGGTAAACCACCCGCATTCACTAATGTCGATGGCAAGGGTTGTAATGTCCAGTGTGGTGTGGTTGATTCGGGCAATATAGAGGCTATCAAGATCGGCACGCCACCATCTCCCACAGTGACCGCAAAGATATTCGTGCGTTGACCATCCGCACTATCCACCACATAAGCAATACTGCTACCATCCGGTGCAAAGGTCGGTGTGCGTCCCACTGCAATTAACTGTGTTGGAGCAGTCACATCATCTAATGACTGAACATAAACGGTTTCCGATACTGCGCCGGGCTCGCGGGCGCTATACGCAATCGAGCGCCCATCCGGTGACCATGTCGGGTGATCTTCATTGATCGTTGGCGTGTTGGTCACATTGGTGATGCTCAAGTCTTCGAGGCTAATTATGTAAATATCTTGATTGCCATCACGCCACGAGACAAAGGCAATCCGTCGCCCATCTGGCCCCCATGCCGGCGAAAAGTCCGGCGCAGGATGATTGGTAATCGCTGACGGCGGACTGGATGCGTTGATTGGAACCGCGTAAATGTCGAGATTATCGTTCTGGTAATTCTCATAGGCGAGGAACGCGCCATCGGGTGACCATGTCGGATTTGCTTGAAAAGATAGATCAACAGTCACGCGACTAGTGGCATCCTGCAACGCATCATAGACGTACAAATCCCAGTTGCCATCAATGCGGGCCGCATAGGCAAGGCGCGTACCATCGCTGTTCCATTCAGGGTCGCGCTCATCGGCAACATCGTTCGTGATGCGAATCGGATTACGCGAGCCGACATTCACTGCCCAAATATCGGTTTGACCTTGCTCGCGGGCGGTATAAGCGATTGCACCCTGTGCCTGTAACGCATCCGGAAGCGGGGTAGCTGTTGGAATGCTTGTCGGTGCAGAGACAATGGCTTCTACCTCATTATTATCATCCGCTTGAGTATCATCCACATTACCCGTGTTCACATTGGGGATCGTTAACGGGATGTTGGTATTATTAGGGTTTGTTGCCCAGATGACTGTCGCTAGTACTGCCGTGCCGAGAAGTAAAACCAGAAAACTCAAGCGTCGATTCTGTACTTTGAGCGGATCTTCGGTCATCACGACATCAATCTCATCGCGTGCAGCACGTCGCGCCATTGCTGTGCTCGTGCGGTTAGCCGCTGTCGTCTGCACGCGCTTGAACTGCGGTGCAACAGTGTTTAGAGTTCCCCTTGAGAAGCGCCATAGGCTTTGTAACAAGCTACCCAACGCTTTGACAGCGCGCCACATTAAGCCGATTATCGCCATCAAGATTGCTATCAACGCGCTTATAAGCACGCCGATACTATGGCTACTCACTGCTATAATTGCGACAGCGCTATCAAGCAGCCAGTCCGTCAGTGCCGCGCCGAGTTTCAAAATCACCATGCCTAATTTGTCAGTTAGGCGATAGAACCGTAATAACATGTCTCATCCATTGTTTGCAAACCGGTTCAATTGTTGGCATTTTACTTGATTATCCTCTTTGGAGCAATTGTCCCACCCTACGAAACCAAATCGTAACCATTCTGCTAAAAAATGGATTCAACACCATCCATTGGCGTCAAATTGATGATACGGATTATAATGGGTGTAGTCGTTTTTAAGAGAGGGCATTGTTAATGAAAAAAATTCGCTGGTTCCTGATCGTTATGTTCGCATTACTGCTTGCAATGCCGGGCATCGCTCAGGAAGGTAATGGAACCCATGTCGTTCAGCGTGGTGAGAATTTATTCCGTATCGCACTGCGTTATGGCGTAGATATGGACGACTTAGCACAGGCTAACAATATCAACAACGTCACACGCATCTATGCCGGACAAACACTGGTCATTCCGGGGCTTGATAGCGCAGATACCGGTGACGAAATCACGAATCCGCTCGTAGCCACCGCACCGATCACGCATGTGGTACAACGTGGTGAATACCTATCACAAATTGCGCGTTCATATAACGTGAGTGTCGAGCAAATCCTCGCCGCTAACAATATTGCAACGCCGAACACTATTTATGCCGGGCAAGAACTCAATATCTGGTCAGATGATTTGTCAGTGGAGTTGCCACAAGAGCCTGAAATAGCCCCTGAACCTCCACCTGCCGAACCGGAACCGACAGCTGTTCCTGCTGAGCAAGTCGTACATACCGTTGCGCCGGGCGAATACTTATCTTTGGTTGCACGTCGTTATGGGGTGCCGTGGACATCCATCGCTGAAGCCAACAATATCATCGATACCAACAACGTTATTGCCGGTACAACGCTCGTTATCCCTGGCGGTGACCCATCTGCTAGCGTACGCAATAGCACCGCCAATACTGGCGCAGTCGCCCAGAATGGCACAGACCCCGGCCCGCATTGGGGCTATGGGCGTGAGATCGTCGTTGACCTCAGCTCACAGATGACCTACGCCTACGAAGATGGTCAACTGGTGTTTAGCTCACTGGTTTCAACAGGCTTACCCGCCACGCCAACTGTTCAGGGTGAATATGCCATCTGGCATAAAACTCCCGCGCAGACTATGTCCGGTCCCGGTTATTCCTTGCCTAACGTACAATGGGTGATGTATTTCTATCAAGGATATGGCTTTCACGGCACATATTGGCACAATAATTTCGGCACACCGATGAGCCATGGTTGCGTCAACATGACCAATGCTGATGCAGAATGGCTGTATAACTTCGGCAGTATCGGTACCAACGTCTGGGTACAATACTGATTCGGTTAACTCAAGCCTAGGATCTTTGCACGATCTACGCCTGTACGATCCTCAAGAGATCGTGCAGGCGTTTTCGACAAACCTCAGTCGTTTTTATGCTGATTGTCACTACAGCAACTCATCGCTCACGGTCATAATCAAGATGTACATCATCTAGCCAATCATGCGAGCTGACACGCTCGATAGGAGTGAGCACATATGAACATCCTCGATATCATGTCACGCGATGTGATCAAAGTCGGTCTAAAAACGACTGTTGCTGATGCCATCAACTTGATGCAAGCCCATCACGTTCGCCATCTTGTTGTCGTCACCGCAGATGGCTCATTGGTGGGTATCGTCAGTGATCGTGATCTGCGCCTCGCCAGTCAATCGCCTTATGCCGTTCCCGATGTAGTCGAAGCGGATACCTTCGCACAGGCGATTCTTGTTGAACAGGTGATGACCGTCACGCCGTATTGTGTCTCACCACAACATTCTGTTTCTGAGGTGGCGCATCAACTGATCGAACATCAGATCAGTGCTGTGCCAGTGATCCACGATGAAATCCTCATCGGAATCGTCACATCGACAGATTTGCTCAAAGTGCTCGTAGCCCAACCTCTTTAAGACCGTACGTCAAACACCCTGCTTCGTTTGTGGGGCAGGGCAAGCCCATTTTATCAGCAGATGATATGCGATGGTTTTTCCGCAGTTACCAAAATAGCTATGGTAACTTTAAAATCCCTCCGTTATACTAACGCCGATCATTACCCGCTTTGGGCATGATCCTATTATGTCAATTCATCACAACCTCTGGTACGATTGAACCTTGCTAAAACCTGAGATTTGGAAAGACAAATCAATATGAGATTGCACCATCTCTTGCTATGGCTCATGATGGTTATCGTCTTGATGGCGTGTACACCCTCCCCTAATTTGCGTGATGAGACGTTTCTCGATGATACCAGTCTTATTTCTGGTGATCCCTGTGAAGCCCCATGCTGGCAAAATATGATCCCCGGTGAGACGCTATGGGGTGTTGCACAAGAGACGCTCACCACACTCGAGGGTTATGTCGAAGTAGATAATCAGGTCATTCGCCGTACCGGAGAAGCATGGATCGAATTCGCTTTCCAAGACGGTCTGAAGTGTTGTCGCATTTATAGCGCTGACGGTGAAACGCTCACCTCAATCTTGTTGTTGCTCTCACCGCAGATGCAAGTCGCCGATGTGATCGAACGCTTTGGGGAACCTCGTTATATGACGGCACAAGCTGAAACATCCGATCAAGCCTATGTGGCATTGCTCTATCCCGATACACCAATGTTGATCTACGCCTTTGCGGAGAATATCACTGATAGTGAGATCAATGGTGATAATGATGTTATCGGTCTGGTATATATGTCCACACAGGAGATGGAAACCCTGCTACAAATGCAAAATCTTTACGATTGGAATGGATATGGTGTGCTCGGGGATATGCTCGATGGCATATTCGATGTCACACCTGTTCCACAAACAGAATCCTAATCAACCCATTACCAAATACACCCGAAAGGAGCGGTCAATGACCGAAGAAGCAATCGCTACCACCATAAAGCCCGAAGAACTGGGTACAGGTACAGAAGTAAAAGGGCAAGTGACATTCCTCGCCCCCTATGGCGCAGTTGTCAACATTGCCCCTGATGTCGATGCCCTGTTGCATATCTCACAGGTTGGGCGCAGTGATTTCCGCAATATTGAAGAAGTGTTTTCCATTGGTGATACTGTTGAAGCCTACGTCCTCAAAGTTGATGGCGCGAACCGCATTGCACTCACTATGGAAAAACCCCCTGCATTGCCCTGGAGTAAGATCAAAAAGGGTGAAACCTACACCGGTTCTGTCACCCGCATTGAATCTTACGGTGCGTTTGTCGATATTGGCGCAGAACGCCCCGGCATGGTGCATGTCTCGGAGATGACCGATGGCTTTGTACAATCGCCCAATGACGTGGTCAGTGTCGGTGATGCAGTCGAAGTGCGTGTACTCAAACTCAACAAACGCAACCGTCAAATCGACCTTAGCATGAAATCACCCGAAGAAGTCATCCAGCAAACACTGGAACCCGAAGAAGATGTCCCCAGTGCGATGGAACTGGCGTTCCGCCGTGCCCAACGTCAAGCTCAGCGTGTCACCAAGAGTACCAAAAAATCCAGCAAACGTCGTACCGAGTCACAGGATGATATTATCGCCCGTACTCTGCGCGATCACCGCGACTGAGCGTCCTGCTTAGCGAGTTGTCAGGGGCGCGTTATTGCGCCCTACCTTGCTATTTCTCCCGATATACTCATCTTTTGCCTATTTGTTATGGCACTCGCACTTATAAACAGTCGTTATTATGTATGCGATTCGCTACACTACAGCCCAAACTGTAGTCATGCAATTATTTATATTCAATCTCACTGAGGAGATGTGATGAAACGTTTACTTTACATGTTATTGCTGGTTGTGGTTTTCGTGATGGGTTCATTAGTATCCGCACAAGACGAAGAAACTGAAGAACTACCGACAATTGCTGATATCGTTGTCGCGAGTACTGAAGCTGATGAACCAGAATTCACTACCCTGTTGACCGCAATTGGTTTAGCCGATCCAGCCATCCTCGAAGTTTTACAATCACCCGAAGGCGAATGGACAGTCTTTGCCCCTACGGATGCCGCCTTTGAAGCCTTAGCTGAAGAACTCGGCGAAGAAGAATTCGCCGCCGCGCTGGAAGATAGCGATCTGCTCACCGATATCTTGCTTTATCATGTGCTTCAGGGTGCTTACTTCAGCGAAGATGTAGTAGAACTATTAGAAGAATTCGACGGTGAATTGGATGCACAGACCCTCAATGGGCAATTCCTGTATATTGAAGGTGATCTCGAAGAGGGTATCACCATCGACGATGCCAACCTGGTCTTAGAAATGGTTGATATTGAAGCGAGCAATGGCGTAATCCATGTGATCGATGCCGTACTGCTTCCCGAAACGCGCACCGTCGCAGAACTGGTTGTAGAAAGTGCTGAAGATGAAGAAGAACCCGAATTCAGCACGCTCTTAGCCGCTGTTGGCTTAGCTGATGAAGCTGTACTCGAAACCCTATCTGACCCTGAGGCACAATTGACCGTCTTCGCTCCCACCGATGCCGCCTTCGATGCGCTGGCAGAAGCTCTTGGCGAAGAAGTCTTCGCGTCTATCCTCGATGATCCTGAAGCCTTGACGAATATCCTACTCTATCACGTCATTGATGGGATCGTTTACGGCGATGATCTTGAAGAAATTCTGGACTTCTATGATAACGAGTTCGAAGGCCCCATGCTTAACGGCAATACCGTTCTGTTGACAGCCGATGATATGGGCATCTATATCAACGAGGCTGAAATCATCCTCACAGATATTGTCGCCGCTAATGGTGTGGTGCATGTGATTGATGCAGTACTCGTCCCTCCAACAGCTGAGGAAGAAACTGAAGCTGAAGAAGAAACCGAAACAGAAGAATAATAGCGCATCACACACACGATAATCAAAACAGCCCTTCATGTATAATCAGAAGGGCTGTTTTGTGTTATATGTCTTGCCAGTGTTGCCATAGCAAGTAGATCACCACCCCGAATAAGATCGTGAAATTGAGTTCATGTGCCAGGCACCACTGACAAAATGCTAAGATCACCACTGCCTGCACGTAAACTAGCCACATTGAGAACAGCCACCCAACTAGCCCGATCCCAAACAACAACAATCGTCCATACTCCTGCAAGAAATGGTTGTGGTTTTCAAAGTACAATATCAGTCCGATTAGCAAATACCCGCTGAAACCTAGATAAGCCACGGGTATCCCGAATAGCTCCGCCCAGCGAGTATTCTCAACCGTACTACAACTGAAGGTCTCTCCCTCGACGCACACAATCGGCACATCCAACAATTTCGTGTAGCTCATGTAGCCGCTAATCACTAATCCGATCGCCACCAGCACTAATGCGACCTGTACCGCCCTTGTGTGTTGACCTGTATCCCGTTTGAGTTTGTCTATCATCGTGTGATTGCTCTCTATTGCAATGGTTTCAATAAGATTACATCGAGTTCGGTGCCTTTTTCTATAGTCCGTATATCTTCAGGGATCACTAACAAGCCATCTGCTAGCACCATCGATAAGTGTGCCCCTGAACTTTGCGTGCCAGTTTCTTCTGCCAGCCAGCGTTCACCGTCTTGATGCAAACGCACCCGCGCATAAGTGCGGCGTCCGTCCGAGTGCATCGTTTCGTTGACGATAGCACGAATTGTCGGTAGGGGAGTCTGCTTGCCTGCCAGCGCCAACAGTGCTGGACGAACGAGTACCAGATAGGTCACCATTGCTGAGACTGGATTCCCCGGCAAGCCGAAGAATGGCACACCCTTGATTTGACCGAACGCGAGCGGTTTACCGGGGCGCAGGTTAATGCGCCAGAAGCCAATCTCACCGATTTCTTCCAGCACCCCGCGCACGTGATCAGCTGCCCCAACTGAGACCCCTGCGGTACTGACGATCATGTCCGGCGCTTGTGAGAGTGTCTCTTGAAATAGTGTGCGTAAGGCGTTGGGCGTATCTGCTGCAATCCCCTGACGCATTGCCACTCCGCCGTCCGCATCAATCAACGCCGCCAGTGCATAACTATTAGAATCGCGGATTTGTCCCGCTGCCGGAATCTGATTGATTGCGACCAACTCATCACCACTGCTGAGTAAAGCTACTCGTGGACGGCGTACTACCGTCATATGTGTTCTTCCTAATGAAGCCAGCATCCCGATCTCTGGCGCACCTAACAGCATCCCCGGTCGCAAGATCAAATCGCCACGCTGGATGTTCTCACCGGCTTTACGGATGGCCGCACCCGCCTGTACTGGCCGTTTAAGCGTCACCATCTCCGGTAAGGCTTGTTCAGGTATGCCTGCGAAATCTGCGTCGGTATCTTCTACGGGTATCACCGCATCGGCTCCTGATGGGATCGGTGCGCCAGTCATAATCCGTGCTGCTTCACCCATTGCCAACGAGCGCGTTGCTACTTTTCCTGCGGGGATATCCATCACGACCCGTAAGCTGACCTGTGTGCCACTATCTGCCGCCCGCACAGCAAAGCCATCCATTGCTGAGTTATCAAACGGCGGGAGATCGCTATCGGCAACGATGTCTTCTGCTAGTACGCGCCCATGTGCTACACTCAAATCAATAATTTCATTATTTAGTCGGCGTAGTCCACGTAAAATCTGTTTGATTGCTTCATCGACCTGTAACAAATCGCTCATCATGCTCCTTCTCAATAGGCTCTGTATCAATGCAAATTATACACAACTTTGTTAAACTACAATTGCGAAGTAGGTTGGTTGAACCAACCACAAACAATATTGATGAGTTTTGCACAGCCTATTACCTTAAAGCCTAGTAATGCAGTACAATATATCATAACTGAAGCGCTGATAGATGCGGGTGATACTATGGTTACAACGCTAACAACCTATCCGAAAGATCTTGAAACCTTACTGTCTACCGTGCCCAATATGACCCCGACGGATCACGCCCTCATTGAGCGGGCGTATCATCGCGCTGAACAAGCACATGCCGGACAAACTCGCAAATCAGGTGAGCCCTACTTTACACACTGTGTCGCCGTCGCATCCATTCTCGCAGACCTACAACTCGATGCGGATGCCATCGCTGCCGGTCTGCTCCATGATGTCATTGAAGATAACAAAGACATTACTTATGACGACATTCGTAGTGAATTTGGTGAAGTGATCGCCCGCTTGGTCGATGGGGTGACCAAACTCACGAAATTGCCCATCGAACAAATCGGCTTGACCGATAGCAATCGCGCCGATAAGAAGATCAATCGTGAGATGGAGTACTTCCGTAAGATGCTCTTGACCATGGATGATGATGTGCGTGTAGTGCTGGTCAAACTCTCTGACCGTCTACACAATATGCGCACGCTCGGTTATATGCCAGAAGAGAAACAACGGCGTATCGCGCAAGAGACTATGGACATCTTCGCTCCTCTGGCAAACCGTCTCGGTATCTGGCAGATCAAGTGGGAGCTAGAAGACCTTAGTTTTCGCTACCTGATGCCCGATGCCTATCGTGCCATCGCCCGTAGTCTTGACGAACGCCGTACAGATCGCGAAGATTATGTTGCAAAGGTCGCCGATAAAATTCGGCAAGCACTTGAAGCACACGGCATTCATAACGCTACCATTACCGCTCGTCCCAAGCACATTTATAGCATTTACAAGAAGATGCAACGCAAAGACCTCCCACTGGAGAAGATCTACGATGTGCGTGCCATTCGTATCATCATCGAAGAAAAAACTCAGTGTTATTTAGTACTCGGTATCATTCACACTACGTTTCACCCTGTTCCCAATGAATTCGATGATTACATCGCCTCCCCTAAAGATAATTTCTATCAGAGTTTGCACACGGCTGTTTTTGATAGTCAAGGTAAGACTCTGGAAGTTCAAATTCGCACACGTGAGATGCACGAACACGCTGAATTTGGTATTGCCGCGCATTGGCGTTACAAGGAAGGTCGTACTAGCGAACACGATCAGGCTTTTGAGGAACGTATCGCGTACCTGCGCCGTCTGATGGACTACAACGAACGCGGCGAAGAAGATGCTGAATCATTCATGAGCCGCATGAAGTCTGAAGTCTTTGAAGATCGTGTTTATGCGTTTACACCTAAAGGCGATATTATTGACTTGCCTGTGGGTGCAACGCCTGTTGATTTTGCCTATTCCATCCATACAGAGATCGGTCATCGTTGCCGCGGTGCTAAAATTCAAGGGAAGCTCAAATCGCTCAATTATACGCTCAAGACCGGTGATCAAGTTGAGATCATGACGGCTAAGCGAGGTGGCCCCAGCATGGATTGGCTCAACCAAGATTTGGGTTATGTCAAAACCTCCCGTGCCCGTAGCAAGATCAAACACTGGTTCCGCAAGCAAAACCGTGAACAACATATCTCAATGGGGCGTGCCGCGCTTGAACGGGAGATGAAACGGCTCGGCGTACTCGATAAAATAAGTTTTGAAGCAGTCGCTAGCCTGCT
Organism: Anaerolineae bacterium; assembly: GCA_051117475.1. Classification (GTDB taxonomy): domain Bacteria; phylum Chloroflexota; class Anaerolineae; order Aggregatilineales; family Phototrophicaceae; genus JAUZRW01. The sequence continues at coordinate 46,504 of JBNPEE010000008.1, forward strand.
CAACTATAACAAAATCGAGGACTTTCTTGCTGCCATCGGTGCGGGGGATGTCAACGGCTCACAAATCACCCAGCGTGTGCTCGAAGATGAGCGCGAACGCCAGAACGATCACGAAGCCGAACTCAAAAAGCTCAAAGCTCGTTCGCGCAAAGCCGTTCAACCTGATGCCTCCGGTGGTGGTGTGCAAATCATGGGTACAAGTGGTATGCTGGTCAATATGGCGAAATGTTGTAGCCCAACTGCCGGGGATGACATCATTGGATATGTCACTCGTGGACGAGGTGTGACTGTGCATCGTACCGATTGCACCAATATGCAAAATCTCAGTGATCCCGAACGTCTCATCGAAGTTAGCTGGGGTAGCTCCAACGATGAATACACCTATATGGTGCCGGTTGAGATCATCGCGCAGGATCGTGAAGGTTTACTGCGTGATCTCACGACACTGATTGCCGAAGAACGCATCAACATCGCACATGTTGAAGTCCACACACGTCAGCAAATTGCAACCTTGAATGTCAGCTTGGAGATTTCCAACAATCGCCAGCTAGCACGCATCCTCAACAAGATTGAGAACATCCCGAATGTCTATGAGGCACGTCGTCTCAACCAGCAAAATGGGTGATACACTCTTGTGACATACTGCATTCTCCTCATCGAACCGTATTACGGTGGCAGCCATCAAGCATGGGTTGATGGTTACACTCGCCATAGCCAACACCTTATTGAAAAACTCACCATGCCCGCCCAGTTCTGGAAGTGGCGGATGCAGGGTGGGGCAGTTACCATGGCACGCCAATTTCAACAACTTGCCGAACTGCCTGATCTAATCATAGCCTCAGATATGATGGATCTCTCCCTCTTTCGTGCCATCACCCGCACTGAAATCCCTATTGCACTCTATTTTCACGAAAATCAACTCACCTATCCCCAGAATCAGCGCCAGCACCATGGTTGGCAATATGGTTTCATCAACTACGCCAGTGCGCTCTCTGCGGATGTATTGTACTTTAATAGTGACTTTCACTTAAATAGCTTCTTCGATGAACTGCCACGGATGCTCAAGCATTTTGGCGATTACAATGAGCTAGAGACAATCGACCTTCTGCGTGCAAAAGCGCAGGTTTTGACCTTGGGCTTGGATTTAGAGCGCTTTCAGGCATATCGTCCATCAAACCCGCAACCCGCCACACGCCCACTCATCCTTTGGAATCATCGTTGGGAATCTGATAAGAATCCGCTTGCTTTCTTCAAAGCATTGCACCGCCTCGCGGATGATGGCTTTGACTTTGATTTGATCCTTGCTGGCGAGAATTTTCGCAGTCATCCTACTGAATTTGATAAAGCGCGTGAACGCTTTGGGGATCGCATACGGCATTACGGCTTTATCACATCTTTTGCCGACTATGCACAGTTCCTATGGCAAACCGACTATGTGATCAGTACAGCATATCAGGATTTCTTCGGTATAGCTGTTGCTGAGGCGATCTATTGTGGGTGTATCCCGATCTTAGCCAATCGCCTCAACTATCCTGATCTCCTGCCAGATGATTATCATAGTGCCTGTTTATTTCGTGAAGGTGCGCTCTATGGACATTTGCGTCAGCACTTGCTCGGTAACCACACGGTTGATACGTCGCGATTACAGGCTCACATCGCTCAATATGATTGGTCGCAAGTAGCTCCTCTATATGATGCGACTTTCGCTAGACGCATCATATAAGCGTCACGCTTTCACTCGTCACTGTCATCCTCACCCTCATCATGCAGTGCCGGCGCGAGTTTGATTTTCTCCTGATAACTCACAATCCCTGCGACCACTTCATTATCACGCATTGAGATGACAAAATCACCGCCGTTGCGTCCGCGTTTGAGTTGCATCGCACGCCCGATGCGCATATATAAGGGCTTACTCTTGCTCGTCATCACGATGATATTGTCATCTTGCCGCCCGATTGCCGCCGAAGCCACATATTCACTACCTTTAGGCAACCGCATATTAATCACACCCTGACCAGCACGCCCCTGTGTTGGATACTCTTCACAGGGTGAGAGCTTCGCAACACCATCGTTACTGATGCTGAAAACATACTGACTGTCATCAGCAATGAACGCGGCGACTACCCTGTCTTCATCACTTTGTAGCTTGATACCACGCACACCGCCAGCATTTAAGCCCATCGGACGTACATCATCTTCGTTGAAGCGAATTGTTTGTCCTGAGCGCGTCGAGAGCATCACTTGATCCTCACCGCTCGTCACAAATGCTGCAATCAGCGTGTCATCGTCATCCACTTTCATCACGGTGAAGGTCTTGCTAGTCATGCCTGGCAAATCTTCCAGTTTGATGCGTTTTACCTGATCGTTCGCTGTCGCAAAGAACAAATAACCATTATCTGAATCAGGCAAGCATACCCCCGCCACAACTTGCTCGCCCGCAGTGAAGGCGCTGATGTCGCTTAGACTAATGCCTTCGCCTACTTCGTTGATCTGTGGCAATTGTTGTACTGGAATCGTCGCACATTCACCTCGATCTGTGAATAAGTACACCACCTGCGCTGTATTGCTGTCCATCAATAGGCGGGGTGGGTTCTTGGTCTTAGTGGTCACTGACGGTTGTTCGTGTTTAAGCGTGCGCCCCATCTTGCCATCCTCAGCTAAGATTACCCATGTGGGTTCTTCGGGCATCAAGAAATCGCTCGCGGATACGCTCGAAGCCAATCCGTTGGCGATGATTGTGCGTCGTGGGTCATTATACTCATGCTTGATATGCGTCAATTCAACTGCAATCAACTGGCGCACCCTCTTGGGACTGCTCAACAAGCCTTCCAATTCCTTGATGATCGCCATCTTCTCCTTGTGTTCATCCTGTATTTTCTTGCGCTCTAAACCGGCTAAACGGCGTAACTGCATATCAAGGATGGCTTGTGCTTGCTCTTCGCTGACCTTAATTTGCTTAATCAAGTTATTGCGCGCTGATTCCGCCGTGCGTGATTGTCGGATAATCGCAATCACCTCATCCAGATTGTCAAGTGCCATCAACAAACCTTCTAAGATGTGTACCCGTTCTTTTGCCCGCGCTAAATCGTGTTCACTGCGACGGTTGACAATTTCCATGCGATGTTCGAGGTACACGCGCAAGCATTGCTTCAGCGAGAGCATACGTGGTTGTCCATCTACCAGCGCCAGCATAATAATACTGAAGGTCTCTTGCAACGGGGTATACTTGAATAAATCTGCCATGATGGCTGTTGTGTCAACCCCACGTTGCAATTCAATCACCAATCGCACCTGATTCTGCCGATCCGATTCATCGCGCATATCAGCCAGCCCTTCGAGCTTGCCCCGCATCACCAATGAGGCTATACGCTCGATGATTGTCGTTTTATTCGATTGATAGGGCAACTCGCTCACAATGATGCGAGATTTCCCACGCCCCATATCTTCAATATGTACCTTCGCCCGCAAGATGATCTTCCCACGTCCAGTGGCATAAGCCTGCGCGACAGGGTTTTCACTGTCACCGGTTTCTTTATGGCTGTAGATCACACCACCAGTAGGGAAATCTGGCCCCTTGATGAACTGCATCATCTCGTCTACATCAATATCATCAATGCGATCCCAATGGCTCAACATATAAACGAGTGCATCGACCACTTCCCCCAGATTATGAGGTGGAATGCTCGTGGACATGCCGACTGCAATCCCTGATGCCCCATTGATGAGCATGTTGGGCAATGCTGATGGCAATACAGAGGGTTCGTTCAAGCTACCGTCAAAGTTTTCGACGAAATTCACTGTGTCTTTGTCGATATCTGTTAGTAAAGCTTCACCCAAAGTTGCCATGCGTGCTTCGGTATAGCGCATCGCCGCCGGACTATCGCCATCAATACTGCCGAAGTTGCCCTGACCATCAACGAGCATATAGCGCATTGAAAAATTTTGTGCGAGCCGTGCCATCGCTTCGTAAACAGCTTGATCACCATGCGGATGATATTTACCGAGTACTTCACCGACGATACGCGCACTTTTCTTATGACTGGTGTTATTGCGTAAGCCCATGTCGTGCATTGCGTATAAAATCCGCCGATGTACCGGCTTCAAGCCATCACGAGCATCCGGTAACGCCCGCGAGACAATCACACTCATCGCATAGTCAAGATATGCCTCACGCATCTCTTGTTCAATATTTACCGATTGAACTTCACCAATGTTCATCAACTTGCCTCGTATTCTATGCCAGCATCGTATCGACTGCGACCAATCAACCTGCCAGCAACTACTTTGTAATCAATCAAAAACGGGATAGGGTAGATGCATAATCTGCCCCGTCACAGCACTGTAGTGTGTTTCCTGAAAACGTATTATAGTCTATCAAATTGTAGAGAGTGGTAGGTACTCTGTCAAATTAAAACATAAGTTCTAACTATTTGCAAGCCTACCTGACGTTAAACAAATGCTTACCCTTTGCAATATAGCATCCGATCACGGCTTATGGTACGATTTCTCGCATGAAAACATTGACACAACACATAACCAAGATCATATACGTGTTCCTCTTGCTGTTCGCTGTCCTTGTCGGGTGTAGCCCACAAGAGCCGATTCGCATTCGCGTGACACCTACGCCCGATGCCGAAGCACCGTCAGCGATTCCGACGACAGTTGCCAGTAATCCGACGGCAGTCGATCCCACTGTAATTGAGCCGACCTTAACGCAAACAGTCCCTACCGTTATGAGTTCGCCAACTGATACAACTGTTCCCCCATCGCGCACACCTATTCAAACAGATGGATCCTTCGGGCCGATCATCGAATCAGATTATCAGTTGCCTTCGACATCGACACCCGCGCCAACCATACCTGCTCAACCAACCGCGACTATGTCTCTCGCAACGCCAATCACGTTTGGTGATCTGCCGGTTTTGGATCGAGATCAGCTGGGTATTCAACTCTATTACAATGTCAACAATGACCAGTGGTTTCAGCTTTTACGCCGTACAGACCCACTCAATGTCGGTTGGATTAAAGTTCAGGCAAATTGGAACTTTCTCCAACCAGATAATCGCGATCAATTTAATACAGCTTTCAGTATCTTTGAAGCGCATGTTCAACGGGCGCATAACGAGGGTTATCAGGTACTCGTCAGCATCGCCAAAGCCCCCGATTGGGCACGTGGTGGTGTTACTGAAGAAGATGGCCCACCTGCTAACCTCGACGATCTCGCTTACTTCATCAATTTCATGTTTGATCGCTTTGGTGAACAGATCAGTGCTGTAGAAGTCTGGAATGAACCTAACCTGGCGCGTGAGTGGCGGGGTGGCGATGACTGGAGTGGTGCGAGTTATATGCGCATGTTCCGCGTTGCTTACGATACCATCCGCGCTCGTAATCCCAATATGCCGATCATCACAGCCGGGCTTGCACCTACCCGCGCGTCTAACACCATTGATGATCGTCTCTTCTTACAGCAGATGTACGATGCCGGGCTTAATGATCCCTACTATCAGAATATTGCTGTGGGTATCCATCCGTATGGGTGGGGTAACGCGCCTGATGCACGCTGTTGTGATCTATCCGAGACCTTTGGCTGGGATGATGACCCACGTTTCTTCTTCCTTGATACCATCGAAGACTACCGCGAGATCATGGTTGCTAACGGACATGAGAACGTGCAGATGTGGTCAACTGAGTTCGGTTGGGCAACGTGGGAAGGCTTACAGAGCGAACCACCTGACCAATGGATGAGCTATAATACCTCTGAAGAGCAAGCTGAATTTACTATGCGTGCCTTTGAAATCGGCATGGAACGTGATTATTTGGGGCCGATGTTCCTATGGAACTTAAATTTCGCTAACGAAGATCTCATCACTGAACGCAACGAGATGGTCGGTTATAGCATCTTTGTACCGGGTTTGCCTATTCGGCCTGTCTATGATGCGCTCCGTCTCAGTGAACGTTTGCCCGCTGATTCGTGACGATGCACTGTATCACGTACAAATAAAAAGCATGAAGGTGAAAGCCTTCATGCTTTTTATGTACGATTTTATAGAGCGATCAGAGGATTAGTCGCCAGCTTCACTGACGTAATCATCCGACGAATCGCCGTCACCACTCAGTTCAGCGGCATCTGCTAATTCTCGTGCTTCCTTGCGCTCTCTACGTTTTTCTTCACGATCAAGATAAACTTGATAACCGGAACCCGCTGGAATCAGCTTACCGATGATCACGTTCTCTTTCAAACCATGTAACGGATCAACTTTACCTTCAATCGCCGCACCAGCTAGAATCTTGATGGTGTGCTGGAAGCTCGATGCGGATAAGAAGCTATCAGTACTCAGCGCCGCCTTAGTAATACCCAGCAGAACAGGGATACCACTTGCAGGCTCGCCACCTTCAGCGATCATCTTCTCATTGAGCTGTTTCAGCATCAGTTTGTCGATTAGTTCACCCGGCAAGAACTCGCTCGAACCGCCGCGTGTGATCTGAATCTTATTCAGCATCTTGCGGATCATCACCTCAAAGTGCTTATCAGCGATGCTCACACCCTGACTACGATATACTCTCTGGATTTCAGTTAACAGATATTTCTGCGTCGCTTCTTCACCCAGCACTTTCAAAATCTGATGCGGATTGCGCGACCCTTCTGTTAACTGTGTGCCAGCTTTTACCTCAGCACCATCATAGATATTGGGCAGCAAGCGAGCATGTACCGGTACATCGTATTCGTGTTCTTCACGTTTCTCGTAGCGCACATAGACCGTCGTCTTTTTCTTATCGCTCTCGATATAAACTTCGCCTTCTATATCGCTTTTAACCTTGCCATCACCATCATCTTCTTCGGCGATGAGCGCGTTCTTCTTGATGGTCTCACCATCTTCAACCGTCAGCGTGTATCCTTTCGGGATTTCATGCTTCTGGTTCATCACTTCGCTATTGATGACCACTGCGAGACGACTGCCGTCTTCGCGTTCGCGCAGGCGCAAGATGCCACCTACTTCGATCATCACGGATTCACCTTTTGGTTTCTTGCGTGCCTCGAACAGCTCTTCCACACGGGGTAAACCAGTTGTGATATCGCCGCCACCCTTTGCCGCGCCACCCGCATGGAATGTGCGCAAGGTCAACTGCGTGCCGGGTTCACCGATGGACTGTGCCGCGATGATGCCGACTGCTGTACCGATCTCCACCATATCGCCCGTGCCAAGGTCACGCCCATAACAGCGCACACAAACCCCATTCACCAGGCGGCAGGTCATTGGACTACGTACCTCAACTTCTGGCAGGTCAGTCGCCTGAATGAGATCTGAGATTTCTTCGTCGATTAGACCGTTCTTTGCCACGATCAGTTCACCTGTTTGTGGATGGTGAATATCTCGCGTCGAACAGCGCCCGACGATACGCTCTGCCACCGTTTGACCGGCGATGTCATCCGAGCGTTTGATCACTAGACCATGCTCTATACCACAATCTTCACGGTTTACGATCACATCTTGTGCTACGTCAACCATACGGCGTGTCAGATAACCGGCATCTGCGGTACGCAACGCGGTATCTGCTAGACCCTTACGCGCACCATGCGTCGAGATGAAATACTCTAGTGCGTTCAATCCTTCGCGGAAGTGGCTACGGATCGGCAATTCGATAATACGACCGGTTGGGTCGGCCATCAAACCACGCATACCTGCCAGCTGTGTGATCGGGCCAAAACCACCCTTGGTTGAGCCAGAGATTGCCATAACTGCAATTGGCCCATAAGGGTTGAGTGTATCCTGTAACATACCCTCTAGCTGTGATTTTGCCGTGCTCCACTCATCCACAGTAATCTGATAGCGTTCTTCTTCTGTCATCAAACCACGGCGGAAGTCCCGATCTGCCTGTTGCACATTGCGATCAGCTCGTGCAAGCACTTCGTCACGTTCTTCCGGGATCGTCAAGTCAGAGACTGCAATCGTCGTACCGGAGATCATTGCATATTTGAATCCATAGTCCTTGATCTGATCAACAATACCCGTTGTGACTTCCGCCCCAACACGTTGATAAGCCCGCGCAACCAGTGCATTCAATTTCTTCTTATCCAGTGATTCCTGCACATAACGCAGTTCATCCGGCAGAATCCGGTTGAAGATCGCCCGGCCGACAGTTGTCGGTTCAGGTTCAGCTTGTGGCTCACGGTCATCATACACGTTACCCAATAAGATTGGTGTGTGTAGACCCACGAGGTTCAAACCATACAGATATTCCACCTCATCATGGTTAACCACATGACGACGTTCGTGCAAGTTGCTGACGACCAGCTCATCTTCCCAACCATTTTTCTTGATCAGCTTACGCATTTCGATGGTGTTGGCAAGTGTCACGTCAATCTCTCCGCTGAGCAAGGCTTCTAGCGTGCGCTCAACAGCCGTTCTGACCACTTTTGGACGACCATGTTCGTCTTCTTCCTGTACAGGATAATAGACGGATTTGTTGTCACTCTCGATGTGGTGCGTGTGATAAAACCCATTAGAACGAAACGCTACACCCAGTTTAACACCCGGCGCATAGATCGATGCTTCTGTACGAAAACGGTCGGCGTTCTCGCTTCGTGTGACGACTTCAACTGTTGGATCAAGCGTCAGATAATAGCAACCTAATACCATATCTTTCGCTGGGCCCACAATCGGCGAACCGTCTGACGGTCTCAGCAGATTCTTGGTGCTGAGCATCATCGACCGTGCTTCGTTGACTGCTTTCTCACTCAATGGCACATGTACTGCCATCTGATCGCCATCGAAATCGGCGTTGAATGCCGCACATACCAACGGGTGAATCTGAATCGCTTTACCTTCAACCAATAGGGGTTCAAACGCTTGAATGCCTAGACGGTGCAGGGTAGGGGCGCGGTTCAGCAGTACCGGACGTGCCTTGATGACTTCTTCCAGCACTTCCCATACTTCTGGCTTTTCACGTTCAATGATTCGCTTGGCACCCTTCACATTGCTGGCATAGTTGTACTCAACCAGTTTGCTAATCACAAACGGACGATACAACTCCAGCGCCATCGTCTTGGGCAAACCACACTGATGCAATTTTAACTGTGGCCCGACCACAATCACCGAACGACCAGAGTAATCGACACGCTTACCGAGCAGATTACGACGGAAGCGTCCTTTCTTACCCTTGAGCATATCGCTTAGCGATTTTAGCTCACGGCGACCACGTCGCGAAAGCGCTTTACCGCGTTGGCTGTTGTCAATCAAGCTATCAACGGATTCCTGCAACATGCGTTTCTCATTGCGTACAATCACATCTGGCGCACCCAGTTCCAGCAAGTGCTTGAGGCGATTGTTGCGATTGATCACGCGCCGATACAAATCATTCAGATCGCTGGTAGCAAAACGCCCACCATCTAACTGCACCATCGGGCGCAGATCTGGCGGGATTACTGGTAGAACAGTCAAAATCATCCATTCTGACTTGTTCGTGCTATTTTTCAGGCTCTCAACCACACGCAGACGCTTAGTGGCTTTCTTTTTGCGTTGCTTCGAGCGTGTGGTGCGTACTTCGTGCCACAAGTCTTTTGCCAGTTGCTCGAGGTTAATATCTTGCAAAATCGTGTAGAATGCCTCGGCGCCCATATCCGCTTCAAAAGCGTTGCCGTATTTGCTCTTCAGCTCACGGTAACGGTTTTCAGAGAGGAATTGCAACACCTGCAAATCGTTCAGTTCCTGGATTTGCTTTTCAGCACTGCTACGGATATTGCTCAAACGGCTTTCAAGCTCGCCCAGATGCTCATCCAGGGTACTGTTGACTTCAGTCGAAATATTGTCAACTTCTTCGCTGAGCTTCTCTAACTCCTGTTGACGCATCGCATCAATCTCGGCTTGTAGATTCCCCAGAAAGTGATCGACTTCTTCTTTTATTTGATCGATTGCTTGCTTGGTGATCTTCTCACCTTTAGCAATGATCACTTTCTCTTCATCTAGCAGGTCTAAGATCAGATCGCTGGATGCTGTCTCGCCCATGTTCGCTTCGATTTCTTCGATCAACGTGTCAGTTTGCTGACGGCTTTCGTCACTCAAACGGGCTAATTCTTTGTCGAAATGTTGGGTGATTTCGGCGGCACGGTCTTCGTATTGATTGACGAGCTCACTGTGGTTACCCTTAATTTCTGACATGCGGTCATCAATATCGCCACCGAGTTCCTGCTCACGCAGTTCTAGTTCTTTCTTGATGCGTTTGATGGCACGATTGCGCATATCCTCATCGACTTGCGTGATGACATACTGCGCGAAATACAACACCCGATCCAGATTGCGACGGCTCACATCAAGGAGCAAGCCCAGATAACTTGGAACACGACGGGTATACCAGACATGTGCGACAGGTGCCGCTAATTCAATATGCCCCATACGCTCACGACGGACAGCTGAGCGGGTCACTTCAACACCACATTTATCGCAGACAATACCACGATAACGGATGTTCTTGTATTTGCCACAATAGCATTGCCAATCCCGTGTCGGGCCGAAGATCGCCTCACAGAATAAGCCGTCCTTTTCAGGGCGCAAGCGGCGGTAATTGATGGTTTCAGGTTTAGTTACTTCACCGTAAGACCATGAACGAATCTGCTCCGGCGAAGCCAGACTAATGCGGAGTGCGCTGAAATCTTTCGCCTCCAAGGCGTTCCTCCTCTGCGCTACACACGTGTATTATGTGGGTTGATGATGATGAGAGGTGCTTCCTAATCGATCATTTGTGTAAACTTGTACGTTAAGGGGATAGAATCCTAACGTAACGCTATCTATGCCACCCATTTAGAATAGACAACTTTGAACAACACAGTTTATCCACCCCGACATTCTTTGTCAAGGAAGATTGTGTTGTTCGAACAGACTTCTTATAAGATAAGACACTATTTCTAAAATAATCTTAGCGCGGTGACCTGTTATTGTCAATATGTCTAAATAGCAGAAGATTCAGATTGTTGACGGGCATTCAATTTCTGTGTAACTTAACCACCCAAAGCTAAAGCTATGGGGCTAGAAAAAGCTGACTCGGCGAGTCAGAGCGTTTAGTGCGTTTCCCGCCACAAGGATTAGCCTACGGCGGCAGGTTTGCCAAAATAGCAGGTTGATTATGGCAGACATCGCTGTCTTGCGATGTCTACCATATGACTATCACACGCGAATCACATTGCCGCAATACTTGCAGGTGACTTCATTCGCTCCTGCCGCGAGCTTATCCAGCACGCCGCCACAATTGGGGCAATCTGTTGGCGCCTTTTGTAAGCGTTCGATCAATTCTGGATCTGGTTCTACCGCGCTCTCCTGACTGATCAGTCCCTTCACAGCACGGTTGATCTGTTGTGCCCAGTAATCGGCGTTAACCCCACCTTTGATCTCACATATAATCTCAGCATAGGGTGCGCCTCCACCGAGCTTGAGCGTCATCATATCTTTGCCACCCATTAAGCCTTCTTGGGCGGCGATGACTTTCTCAACCTGATCGTGTTTGACTTCCCACAGCATCTCCTTAACCTTTTTGCCGCCGAAGCCCAGCATCCCGCCCTTTTTCTCGTTTTGCTCAAAGACTATGCGTTGATTAGTCACGTAGATATAACCATCTGGCTTATCACGGTTATCGTCCCACTCGGCTTCTGCCGCGATGAACAACCCTTCGCCCGCATTGAGCGTGATGTCCGAGGCTTCTAGCCAGTCCAGTTGTTTTTTGATCTCAGCCAGTTGGCGTGTGGTGGTGTTCAATTCACGATTGACCCCATCGTAGAGCGCCTTGATCTTTTCCTCGCTCGCTGTGAGTTGACGTTCTAACGTGTCCAATGCACCGTTCAATGCATCCAATCGTCCCTGAGTGGCACGCCGATTTAGTCGCCGGTAGGCTTTCTCTGCCTCCACTAATTCACCATCGAGGTTGCTAGCTTCTTGCTCAAGCCAATGTTCAATACGATCGTTGATCTCATCCCATTGTTCCGCTAGCACCTCGATCTTGTTCTCCAGATAATCGCGGAACTGATACCCGCGTGAGCGTACCTCATGTATAGCTTCCGGCAATTGTTCGATCTTGTGTCCCAGCGAACTGGTTTCTTTGACAATATGCGTCATCTGTACGCGGTTCACCAGATCATCGAAGCGTGTTTTTGCCTCATCGACAGCACCACTCAAAGTCTCATCAATGGCTTCTGCGGTATCCTCAACAGCATCCTCAACTTCATCAGCACGCGCACGCATCCTATCGCGCAGATTACCCGCCTTAGCTTCAACATCTTTCTTACGCTTGTCCAGATGATCTTGTAAGTCACTACCTGAACTTTCATCCCCACCTGATAAAGCCTGCTTTTTCTTCTGCATCCGATCTTTTAACGACATGCTCTTTACTCCTTGAAGAATGTGAATAATTTGAAGAAACCGCTCATACACGTTATGGCATAACAGTGCGTTTAATTTCACTGTCGTGCTTGATGCATTTCTTATTTACTTATCATCTTATGCCAAAAAACCCATTCTGGAAAATCAGAATGGGCCAATTACAGTAGGTTTTTACAGGTTTTTATGTCTGGCAGGGCAGGTAGGATTAATTCTCACCTTCTTCAACTATCTCACCATCGCTGATCTTATAGCGCAGGTAACTCTCCATGAACCCATCTAAGTCACCATCTAACACGCCCGATGTATTGCCGGTTTCATAGCGGGTGCGTAAATCCTTCACCATCTGATAGGGATGCAACACATATGAACGAATCTGATTACCCCAACCGGCATCGACATTTTCGCCTTTCAGCTCCGCTAGTTCTGCTTCTTGCTTCTTGCGCTCATACTCAAACAAGCGTGCTTTCAGCACCTTCATCGCCTGCTCTTTATTCTGTAATTGGCTTTTCTCATTTTGGGATTGCACCACAATATTGGTTGGGATGTGGGTGATACGCACCGCCGAATCAGTGGTGTTCACACTCTGACCACCCGGCCCTGATGCCCGATAGACATCAATCCGCAAGTCCGATTGAGCAATGTCAATCTCAATATCGTCAGCGATGTCTGGCACGAGTTCTACTTTCGCAAATGATGTGTGCCGTCTCGCATTCGAGTCATACGGGCTGATTCGTACCAATCGATGTACACCCTGTTCACTCTGGAGATAGCCATAAGCATTATCTCCTTTGACGTTGAGCGTCACGCTCTTGATGCCAGCTTCTTCGCCATAAGTCTTGTCAATGATGCTCACCTTATAGCCGGTGCGTTCCATCCAGCGCAGATACATACGCTCTAGCATGGATGCCCAATCCTGCGCTTCAGTGCCTCCGGCACCAGCATGAATCGATAAAATCGCATCTTCATTATCGTACTCACCTGATAGCATGGCCTGTAAAGACATCTCATCGAAGATTTTCGTCAGGGTGCGGGTCTCTTTTGCCATCTCATCTGCCAGATCAGAGTCATCGAGTTCTGCCAGTTCCAGTGCATCGCTGACCCGTGCGAAAACCTTTTGCCATTTCTCAACCTGATTCTTCAAACGCGACATCTTCTTCATCTTCTTCTGTGCATCGTCAGAATCATTCCAGAAGTCCGCGCTAGCAGATTCTTCTTCGAGTTCTTTGACCTGCGCGACTTTGCTCTCAATATTCAGTTGTTCCATCATCCGCGCGAGTTCGTCGCGCATACTCTTCAGTTGATTGGTCACATCCATGTTGTTTGTCTTTCTTCGGGCTTCAATTAGTTGCTAGCTTGTTGATGCTGACGTAACGCTTCATACATAAAAACTGCCCCTGATACGGATACGTTGAGCGAATCTGACAGGGTGCCCACCATTGGAATTTTCACCAGGCTGTCACAGCGATCAACCCATATCGCATCCAGACCGCTATCTTCCGTACCGAGTACGATTGCCGTTCGCCCCCGTGTAAAATCCAGTGTATACAGGCTCTCTGTTCCGTCTAAATGCGCTCCGACAACGGTCATTCTCGCTTCTGTAAAATAAGCGAAGGCTTCCTCTCGATGTATCTGATACACGTTATCGAGAAAGACAGCGCCGGTACTCGCTCGGATGATGTTGGGATTGTACAAATCCAGCGCACTATCGATCAAACATACCGTGTCTAAACCGGCCGCGTCTGCTGTGCGTAACAAAGCACCGATGTTGCCCGGCTTGCGTAAGTCTACCAATGCCAGCAGATGCCCTGTGTGGCGCCCATACAAATCAGCGATAGCCAACCGTGGTTTTTGCGCCATGATCGCCACCAATCCGCCGGGGTTCTGGCGATAGCTGACTTTGCTCATCAGTTCAGTATCTACCACATAGATCATAGACTCATCGAGAGCTGATAGCAATTCCTTATCCCCATCACTCGCCAGCGCAGAGCAATAAAAGACCGTCACTGCCTCGTAACCTTGTCCTATAGCGCGCTCTAAATCGCGTCCATAATCGATGAGGAATAAGCCTTCGCGCTCGCGGTGGCGTTTGCTGATTAGCTTATTCGCCAGCTTGACCTTGCTGTTCTGGAAACTGGTGATTTCCTGCATCCCATCACCTCAAACGATCAGTTGCTATCGTCAAATAAGCTATCCACAAAGTTTTTAGGATCAAAGTACACCAGATCATCTATGCCTTCACCTAGCCCGATGAAATGTATTGGAACATCCAGTTCATTATAAACGGAGAACAACATGCCACCCTTTGCTGTACCATCTAGCTTGGTGATGATTAAACCCGTAATCGCCACTGATTCAGCGAATTTGATACCTTGACGAAGCGCATTTTGACCGGTTGTACCATCCAACACTAGCAAAATTTCATGCGGCGCATCAGGAATCGATTTTTTGATCACTGCCTGAATCTTCGATAACTCTTGCATCAAATTATAGTTGTTGTGCAATCGTCCGGCAGTATCGATGATCAGAACCTCGGTTCCGCGTGCCTTTGCCGCTTCCACTGCATCAAAGGCTACTGCACCCGGATCACTGCCCGGCTTGTTGGCAATCACTGGCACATCGATGCGCTCGCCCCAGCGTTGTAACTGTTCAATAGCCGCCGCACGGAAGGTATCGCCCGCCGCTACCATCACACTACGCCCTGAACGCTTGAGACGGTTGGCAAGTTTGGCAATTGATGTGGTTTTACCACTGCCGTTGACCCCCACCACTAAAATCACAGATAAATCACGCCCCGTGATGTTCAGTGGCTTCGTCTCTTGATCCAACAGCGATAACAGTGAATTCTTGAATAACTTCTCAAGCTGATTGACCTTGGTCAAACCGCGTGACCGCACTTCTTCCTGCAAATATTCGATCACCGTCTGAGTGGTCTCCACGCCAATATCAGCCTGAATCATCATCGCTTCTAAATCTTCCCAGGTTTCTTCCTCAATGTCCGATCCGCCCAATAATTGCGTCATACGCCCGAAGAAGCTACGTCTTGTTTTCTCTAAGCCGCGTCGAAAAATGCCCACGTCTTTTTTTCTCCAAAGTGTTAAAATGAACAGGATGAATGTCAGTATACTTGTCGCACCTATTCAAAACAAGCCATCAGCTTGAGATGACTCACATTTGTAATATGGAAAGATTAACCTCTAGTTAGGTGATTTTTTAAGGATAAACATGACCGATAAACTAACCCATTTAGACGAACAGGGACGCGCTGATATGGTCGATGTCGGCGATAAACCAGATAGTAATCGTATCGCAGTTGCCGAAGGCGCAGTCTACGTTCAACCACAAACACTTGCTCTGATCAAAGCCGGCAATATGAAGAAGGGCGATGTGCTCACCATCGCACGTATCGCAGGTATCATGGCTGCCAAGAAAACCGCCGAACTCATTCCGCTCTGTCACCCTGTACCCATGACGAAGATCGGAGTGGATCTGACACTAGATGAAGCAGATAATGCCATTCGCATTCGTGCACAGGCGCGTACAGTCGGCAAAACAGGTATTGAGATGGAAGTGTTGACTGCTGTCAGTGTGACCGCGCTCACAATCTATGATATGGCAAAAGCAGTGGATCGTACCATGCGCATCGGGGATATTCGCTTACTTGAGAAACGTGGTGGCGTGCATGGCGATTATATCGCGGAGGGGCACGATGACCGTTAAAATCTTGTTCTTTGCCACGCTGAAAGATCTCACCGGTCATAAACACCTGACGCTCGATCTCAACACGCCAACTGTGACACTCGCTGATCTGCGGCAACAGTTAATCACGCGCTTCCCTGATGCTGAAGCCAACCTAACGAGTGCACTTGCTTCGATCAACGAAGAATATGCCTTCCCTGAAGATACCGTTAACGATGGCGATGAAGTCGCCTTCTTCCCGCCGGTGAGCGGGGGGAGTGATGCGCAACCGGAGATATTCTGTTTGCCTGATCAACCCATTGACCACGATGAGATCATCGCAAGCATCACTACATCGGCAACCGGCGCAGTCTGTCTGTTCAGTGGCATAGTGCGCGGCGAGACCGATAAAATCGGGCATATCCCCCGTACTGACTATCTCGAATACGAAGCCTACGAACCGATGGCACTTGCCAAGATGAAACAAGTCGCCGCCGAAATCCGTGAGCAATTCCCCAAAGTACAGGGGATCGCTATCGCGCAACGGATAGGTCGCTTGTCAGTAGGGCAGAACACCGTCTTGATTGCATGTTCATCAGCACACCGTAATGATGGGTGTTTTGAAGCCGCTCGCTATGGCATTGATCGCCTCAAAGAAATCGTGCCAGTCTGGAAAAAAGAAGTCGGCGCAGATGGCGAAGCATGGATCGAAGGCGACTATACGCCGGACACCGATGATCGCGCCTGATCGTCTCTCCATGATTGGTACTCGCGCAAATCTCGCTATCCGTTACCATTGAGTCACTGAATCAACATAGAAAAGAGACTCATGATGTACATCACTGATATGAATTGGATGCAAGTCGAACAGTATCTTGAGACCGATGATCGCTGTGTGGTGCCGCTTGGCAGTACCGAACAACATGCCTATCTTAGCCTCAGTGTAGATAGTATTCTCGCGCAACGTGTCGCGCTTGAAGCCGCTGAGCCACTTGGTGTGCCTGTTTATCCGGTGTTAGCTTACGGCTTAGCCCATACCTGGAGTGCCTACCCGGGCACAGTCACGCTCAGCACCACCACTTACCTCGCACTCGTTCGTGATTTGCTGGATAGCCTCAAACGTGCTGGCTTCAGGCGTGTACTGATTGTCAACGGACACGGCGGCAATGCGCCTGCCTCATCAATGTTAGGTGAATGGATAGTGGATAATCCACACTGTCAGGTCAAATGGCATAACTGGTGGAATGCACCTCAAACATGGGCGAGAGTTCAGGTGATTGATCCGCAAGGGTCTCATGCTTCATGGATGGAGAATTTCCCATGGACAAGACTTTCAGGTGTGACGCTCCCCGACACACAAAAGCCCATGGCGGACTATACCAGAATGAGTGTGCTCAACCCACAGGCTACCCGTGAGTATCTTGGCGATGGCAACATGGGCGGTTTCTATCAGCACCCCGATGACGAGATGCTCGGTCTCTGGCAAGTCGCTGTTGAAGAGACACGCCACCTGCTTGAAGAAGGTTGGGTGTGATGCAGATCGACTTTACAGGTAAGTCCGTTATTGTCACTGGTGCGGCACACGGTTTTGGACGAGCCATTGCAGTGGCTTTTGCAGAACGGGGTGCATCCGTTTGGGCATGTGATATTCTAGCTGATGAACTAGCAGAAACCCGCCAGCTCTGTCTCGATGCTGGGGGGCAATGTGAGATCGCCTTTGTGGATATTATTCAGAGAGACGCGGTCTTTGACTTCGTGAATACAGCCTTACAGCAACATCCTCAGATTGATATTTTAGTCAATAATGCCGGTGGTGTGCTCGGTCAGGTAGGGCATCCTCTTGAAGAAATCACACAAGATGAGTGGGATCGAATTTATGCCGTTAATACTCGTGGCGCGTTTTTCTTCTCACAAGCTGTTGCACCAGGCATGAAGCAATCCAACTGGGGACGCATCATCAATATTTCCAGTGGGGCAGGGCTTGGCATTAGCCTCACAGGTATTCAGGCATATGCCTCGGCTAAAGCTGCTCAGATTGGTTTGACACGACAACTGGCACATGAACTTGGTGCATGGCAGATTACGGTCAATAATATCGCACCTGGTTTCGTGCGGTCGAATCCTACGACCGAAAAACAGTGGCAATCTTACGGGGCAGATGGACAAGCACAGATCCTTAATAACATCGCCCTGAAACGGCTCGGAACGGCGGATGATATTGCACACGGCGTATTATTTTTTGCATCAGATTATGCAGATTGGATAACCGGACAGGTGCTATCTATTGATGGCGGCAGATGAGAGATTATCTTCTTGATTCGTATAGTCATTATCTCAAGTCATCTGAAGACGTTAATCTACCACTTGATTTTTACATTTCAGCTCGATTAAGATGAAAATAACGGGCTTGTAGCTCAGTTGGGAGAGCGGTACAATCGCACTGTACAGGTCAGGGGTTCGAGTCCCCTCAAGTCCAACACCCTGCAATTTAATCACCACACTCTGATATGCGTCAAGTTGTAATTCTCAACAAGAAATGCCTCACAGTATTGATAGCATCTGTTGGCGAGTTTTCTTTATGGGGCAAGGCACGCTCATAGATATCGAGTAAACCAAGCGCCACTGAGATCGTATCACCCGCCAATACAGCGTTAATTTCGTCACCAAGTTGCGGGAATACGTGTTCAAAACGTCGATATATATCTAAATTGTCTAACGATGATTTGTCTGAGATACCCTGCATATGTATCAGTATTCGCAGTAAATGACTGAGTGCATATGCCCGAACAAAAACCTGCCCACTAATCTGCTCACCACGCACAACCCGCCCTGCGCCAACCACCAACAAACACAAGAACAAGCCGGCATCACGCGCTTGTTGATCAGCAGAGTAGGTCATCGTTGATGACTGAACCACAATCTTCTGCATCGCTGTAGTGATCTCACCACGATCAAAAGCAATCACATAATCATTTGCCTTCGCCAGACTGATCTCAGTCATATCAAACACCGCATATTCAAGAAGATGACCATCCTCATACAATACCTTTAACCCATGTGCTGTTTCACGGACAGTGAGGACAATCGATTCACTATTGGGTAACCAATCGAATCGGGTGCGAAATAACTCTTGTACACCACTATCCGTGATGACGAAAAAATCATGGTCTGACCACTGATCAGGCGGATGACTCTGGTTTGCTGTAGAACCCAGTAACACTAATCCTTTAACACGATCATCCGCTTCGAGATTGGCGATTAGCTGTTCCGTGAATTGCTGATAGATATCTGCTTGCATTAAATTCTCATTCTGTGATGTGTTGATAAGATTGATGGATATACGTGAATGGCAAGAGTCTTTATCTTACGTCCAAATTCAACATATCACTAAATCCATTTTCGTTTAGAATATCAGGGGAAGTCCCGATACTCACACATGATAAGGAGCGCATATGTCCCAGCGAGTTGTCGTGACAGGTTTAGGCATCGTCTCGCCACTGGGCAATAACATACCAACAACATGGCAAGCCTTGCTCAATGGACAAAATGCCGTTCGCGAAATCACCTATTTTGATACCAGCAATTACCGCGTCAAGATCGCCGCAGAACTACAAGGTTTTCAACCAGAAGACTATATTAGTCATAAGGATATTCGTCGTACAGACTATCATCAGCATTATATGATTGCTGCGGCCAAAGAAGCTATCGCTGACGCAAATTTTACGGTAACATCGGCTAATGCAGACCGCACCAGCACCTTCATCGCATCATCAACCGGTGGACTGAAACGCTATCAAGAATACATCGAACTCATTCACGAAACCGATGATCCGCGTAAGATGACCCCTTTTGCGATCCCGATGCTAATTGTCAATGCGGGTAATAACCTCATCAGCATGATGCTCGGTGCAAAAGGCCCTTCAGCCGTGCAAGTATCAGCATGTGCGACAGGTGCGGATAACATCGGACACGCCTTCGACTTAATCCGCGCTGGACGCATTGATCGTGCCCTTGCCGGTTGTGCCGACTATCCTATTACCGACCTCGGTGTGGCTGTCTTTGACCGTATGTTAGCCTATGCCCGCACCAATGATCCTGAACGTGCGATGCAACCCTTTGACCGAGATCGTACGGGGTTTGTTTTTGGGGAAGGGGCAGGCGTACTAGCGCTCGAAACACTTGAAATCGCACAAGAACGAGGCGCTCATATTTATGCTGAATTAGTTGGCTATGGGGCAACCACTGATGCCTTCCACCGTACTGCCCCCGTGCCTGATGGTTCGGGTGCCGCCGAAGCCATGCGTCTCGCTCTCCTTGATGCAGGGATTCACCCCGAACAGATCGATTATATCAATGCTCATGGAACCGGCACATTGCTCAATGATCCCATGGAAACCCGCGCTCTCAAAATAACCTTCGGCGCACATGCCTATCACGTTCCTATCAGCGCCACCAAGAGCATGATGGGACATGCCATGGGCGCAACCTCTGCGATGGAAGCCACTTTTACAGCGCTATCCCTCCAACATCAGATCGCACCACCTACTATTCACTTACATCATCCTGATCCAGAATGTGACTTAGATTATATTCCGTACACAGCGCGTCAATTTCAGATACAATATGCCATGACCAACGCTTTTGGTTTTGGTGGACATAACGCATCCTTAGTATTTAAGAGGTTCAATGACTGATCAACAACATCTCAGACAATATCAAAAACTGATAGGCGTGCATTTCCTCAATCCCGAGTTGCTTAAGCGCGCGCTCACGCATCGCTCTTTTGTTAATGAAGCGGAAGAAGAACTGCGCGATAATGAACGGCTCGAGTTTTTAGGCGATGCCATCCTTGATCTGATCGTGGCAGAGATGCTTTTTCGGCGCTTTACAGATGTGTCCGAAGGGGAGCTGACTCAATTGCGTGCGGCTCTCGTTCGGACAGATTCGTTAGCGATCTTAGCCGAAGCCATCCAACTCGGTCAGTATATTTACATGGGCAAAGGGGAGGAGAACAGCGGTGGACGTAGTCGCATCAACAATCTTTGCCGGGGTTATGAAGCACTTATCGGAAGTATTTATCTGGATCGCGGTATGGAGGCAGTGCGCGAGTTCGTTCTACCCCCACTCAATGATCTGCTCGAATATGTACTTGCCAATGACCTGCATAAAGATGCTCGCAGTATGTTACAGGAGCGCAGTCAGGCAGATTTACACGTCACACCCACTTACCGCATCAAAGATACCAATGGCCCCGACCATGAGCGTGAGTTCTACATGGAAGCTGTAATTGCTGGTGTGGTAATTGCTGATGGCGCAGGCACCAGCAAACGCGCTGCTGCACAATCTGCCGCCCGCGCTGCACTCAAACTAGTTGAGGAGTACGGCTGGTCAGATGAACTCTTGCAAGCGGTTGCTGATTGGCATGAACAGCTTGAGATTGAAGCTGAAGCGACCGCCTTACTCACCGAAGCCGAGCAACAGGTACACCATCCCTCCTCAAGTCGTCTCATCACCCACGAGGCAGACGAAGACACAGACAGGTGATTAAACAAAAAGCGGAGATACATAATAAAGTGTATCTCCGCTTAAAAGCTCACTCAATTCGTTGGGCGCAAACTACTCCGCTTCTTCAGTGCTTTCCGCATCATCCTCAGCATTTGCGTCGCCGTCAGTGTCTTCACTGGTTTCCTCAGCGTTTTCTTCACTGCTATTTGTTTCGGCAGCGTTTTCTTCAACTGTTTCGTTGATGCTCTCAGCATCGTCTACAGCTTCAACAGCAACGCTATCTAGATCCGGCAATGCTTGAATGTCAGCGACATCGACTAACAGTGGCGCAATCACCAACGAGACAATCGCCAGCAGTTTCAGCAAAATGTTCAATGATGGGCCAGAGGTATCCTTGAATGGATCACCGACTGTGTCACCAACCACGGCAGCTTTGTGTGCTTCTGAACCTTTGCCACCGAAGTTACCGGCTTCGATGTACTTCTTAGCGTTATCCCAGGCGCCACCAGCGTTCGCCATCATCACTGCCAGCATGAATGCCGATACCAGCGAACCGATCAGCACACCAATCAGCGTGTTCTCGCTGACATAATTGCCGAGGATGTTACCATCGCCAAGGTAAGTTAAAACCGCAATCAAAACGGGTACACCTACAGCAATAACGCCCGGTAAGATCATCTGACTGATCGCGCTATCCGTGCTGATCGCCACACAGCGTTCATAATCGGGTTCACTTGTACCTTCCATGATACCCGGAATCTCGCGGAATTGGCGACGGACTTCTTCCACGATCTGTTGTGCCGCATCACCCACAGCCACCATCGTCAACGCGCTGAAGATATAAGGCAACAGCGCACCGATGAAGAAGCCCGTGATCAGTGGTGCATCAAGGATGCGTACCGCAACATCTTGTGCATCCAATGCCGGATCAAGCGCGTTCACGAATGCCGCCATCAGCGCCAGTGCCGTCATCGCCGCTGACCCAATCGCGAAGCCTTTACCGGTTGCCGCTGTCGTGTTACCGAGGCTATCAAGCGCATCGGTACGATCACGTACCTGATCAGGCATGTTGGACATCTCAGCAATACCGCCCGCGTTATCAGCCACTGGTCCATAGGCATCAGTCGCTAATGTGATCCCCAGCGTCGACAACATACCGACAGCGGCCACAGCCACACCGTACAGATCAGCAAATTCCACAGCCAACAGTGTGACAGTGACGATAATCAGCACTGGAGCCAGTGTGGAGATCATACCCAGTGCCAGACCACGAATGATCACAATGCCAGAGCCACCCTCGGCACTCTGTGCCAGCGCTTTGGTTGGCCCATAGGCATCTGCTGTAAAGTATTCTGTGAAGTAACCGATACCCACACCACCGATCAGACCGGCAATGGTGGCGACACTCACACCAAACGGCAAGTCTAGCAAGATCTGTAAGCCAACAATCACCAGTCCAATCACGCCAGATGCGCTATACACACCTAGACGCAAACTACCGAGCAGTTGTTCCTGCGACGCGCCTTCTTCTGTTCGCACGAGGAAAGTCGCACCAATCGCGACCAAGATCCCTGCCGCCGCAACCAGCACAGGGAACACCTGATAAGCTTGATTATCAACCAGGCTGGCGCTCAAAGTTGCCAGCGAAATCGCTGCGATGATCGAGCTTGCATAGCTCTCGAACAAGTCAGAGCCCATGCCCGCCACATCGCCGACGTTATCGCCAACGTTATCGGCAATTGTTGCCGGGTTGCGCGGATCATCTTCCGGGATACCAGCTTCAGTTTTACCAACTAAGTCCGCACCCACGTCAGCCGCTTTGGTGTAGATACCTCCACCCACACGGGCGAAGATCGCAATCGACGTACCACCGAAACCGAAACCAGCCAGCGCACTCGCCGCAGCCGGTGCATCCAACCCGATTACTTGCGTGAAGATGATGAACAGTAAACTAACGCCTAACAACGATAGGGCAACCACCATCGTGCCCATCACCGTACCGCCGGAAAATGCCACTCGCAGACCTTGATTCAAGCTTTTTGAAGCAGCCTGAGCAGTACGCACATTCGCCCGAACGGCGATGTACATGCCTATATAACCCGCCAAACCAGAAGCCATGGCACCCGTCAGGAATGCCACCGTCGTCCAGATCTGGAAACTCTCACTGACGAAGCTCAGCCCCGCCAAAACAACCGCTACACCGACTACAAAGATGCTAATAGCGCGATATTCACGACTCAAAAATGCTTGTGCACCGCGTTGGATTGCATTCGCAATCCGCTTCATTTCTTCACTTCCCTCATCTTGTGCTAGGACAAAATTCGCCTGATACCAGGCAAATCCAATTCCTATTAAACTGGCAACAATACCAAGAATGCCAGCCGTAACCATACTGATGACCATAAATAAACTCCTCTTTAGAAGTTGTGTTGATTAAACTGTTGTTAAACGGAAGAATCTTAGCGTAAGGTAGGTATTTTTCAAGCATTGGCTTTATGAATTCCTCATTTTTACACCCTGAATGACATTTTCTAGCTCAAAATCCTGGATTCTCACCTACTCTAGGAATAATTTGGTCGATCATGACGTTCTAACATAGGGTAGCTACCGTTGGCAAATCGTCAATTAATGATGAACCTTTGCAGGGAAACCGCTTTCGGCTATCCTTAACAATATACTGTAAGATAAACTGTTAGCTTGTTTTGATGAAAAGACAAATTGGTGCAATAGGCGAAGCGCTTGCCGTACAATATTTGCGTGATGCAGAGTATGACATTCTCGCGCAGAATTGGCACTGCCCATATGGCGAAGTGGATATTGTTGCCTGTTACGATCAAACAATCTGGGTATTCTGTGAGGTCAAAACGCGACGGGGTACCACCACACAACAAGCGTTGACCGCCATCACGGATCGTAAACGTCAGCGCTTGATTGCCACGGCTCATGCTTATCTGAGTGCCCACATGCTAGAGCAGGTCTCATGGCGCATTGATGCCATTGCTGTCGTATTGCATCATAACCAACCACCCAGCATCGAACATGTGGAGGATGCGCTTGATTGGTAATCATCTGCCTCTGCTGATTATTTTGGGGCCGACTGCTATAGGCAAAACTGGTCTGGCAATCGATATCGCCCGTCACCTTGATGGTGAAATTGTCGGCGCGGATAGTCGCCAGATTTACCGTTATATGGATATTGGCACGGCTAAACCAACCTCAGAAGAACGCGATCAAGCACCGCATCATCTGTTGGACTTTATCAACCCGGATGAAGAGTATACGCTGGCACAATATCAAGAAGATGCCTATCAAGCTATCGACGCAATTCATGTGCGTGGTCGATTACCCCTGTTAGTGGGTGGCACAGGACAATATCTGACTGCTGTCGAAGAAGGGTGGTCAGTGCCCCGTGTACCACCTAATGATACCCTGCGTGATGCCCTTCATGCTGAAGCGGATCAGATAGGGGTAGAGGCTTTTCACGCGCGTTTACAAGCTGTCGATGCAGAGTCCGCCTCCAAAATTCACCCCAATAACGTGCGTCGGGTGGTACGGGCGCTAGAAGTGTATCTGGAGACTGGTACCCCCATTAGCGAATTGCAACGCAAGCGTCCTCCCCCGTATCGCATCCGTATACTAGGTTTGACTATGCCCCGCGAATCACTCTATGCACGGGCTGATGCGCGTGTTGACCAAATGATGCTTCGGGGATTTCTCGATGAAGTACGCAGATTACTCGATATAGGCTACAATCGAGACTTACCCTCAATGAGTGCGCTGGGTTATCGTGAGTTAATTGCTCACTATCTTGATGAGTTACCCTTAGATGAGGCGATACAACGCACTAAAAATAGCACACATAAGTTTATTCGCCGGCAAGAAGCCTGGTTCCGCGGGCATGATAACGGTATCCTGTGGCATAATATAGCAACATTTGATCGTACTCATCTGCTGTCACAGCTTAACAATTGGATGCAGGAAGGATAAAACATGGCAGAAGTATTCGACGCATTACGACGCGATGGGGATAGTTCCAACACGATCATCGGTGTGGTGATTCTCGTCTTATTAACGGTCTTCGTCGCACCCGACGTTCTGCCTCAACTTGTCGCCAATACCATCCCATTCTTGGATGAAGGGTTACCATGCACACAGGTGATGACCGCTCAAGATCGTGCTAACCACCAATCCCTGATCGGGCGCTCTGCCACAGACCCACTCAGCATACGAGCAGAAGTGCTGAGTTACCCTGATGATGGAACACGTCCACTTGTGGTGCGCATCGTCGTACTCAATGAAAGCATCGGTACGGTTCCGTTTGTGTTCAATCCTAATCAGGTCATCGTTGGCGATGACCCCAATACCAGTGGGTTGGGGGTGATTTTCACCCCGTCGATCAATGCAACACTAGATTATGACCGTAATGGAGTTGCCAATGCGCGTGTTCAACAGAACACCGTTCCAGCGAGTGATATTCGGATCTTAGGGCCTCGTCAGCGTTGTGTGCATCGTGTTGAAATTCCAGCCGCTCAGTTGACTGCTATCAATCCGGGGCAAACCCGTATCCGCGCTTACTATCGCATTCAAAACGATGGCGTTGTTCAACAGGTTAACCCATCAGTTACACCAGTTTATACGGATCAAGGCTTGCGTGTGGTTAATGTCGGCTTTGTGGAATCAAACGATGTCACTATTCCCTTAGCCGCTTTTGCAAACACCGATCAATAGATTCTATAATGATCGATCTTTGAACAAAGCACTGAACAGCAGAAAGGTAATGTGGATGAGTGATAAAAATGAGTTCCCAGCGATTTTTGTGAGTGATGGTGAGATGAAATCGCACAATTGGACACTAGATAAGGATGAGATGGTGCTCGGGCGGGATGAAGATTGTGATATCGTGATTCCTATGCGCCAAATATCTCGTCAACATCTCATGTTCAGGCGTTTGGGCGATAAAAAATATGAGATTGAAGACCTGGGCAGTCGCAATGGTACCTGGTTGAATGGCAATCGCTTTGAGGGCACACGCTTGGTCAGCGATGGTGATGAGATTCACCTAGCGCTTAAAGTCCTCTTGCGTTTTGTGGGTTCTGGCGTCACCGCCCCTGTTACGGGCGAAATGCCACAGGTCATTCCCACTAAAGGCGGCAATAAGCGCCGCTTGCATATCGATCTAGAATCGCGACAGGTCTTCATCGGCGGTATCGAACTCGACCCTCCGCTCAGTTTGCCCCAATACCGCTTGCTCGAGTTGCTCTATACGCATGAAGGTGGCGTGGTATCGCGAGAAGCAGTTGTCGATGCCGTCTGGCCCGAAGCAATGGGTGAGGGTGTCAGTGAGCAGGCGATTGATGCGCTCGTGCGCCGTTTGCGAGATCGCCTCAGCGAAGCAGATCCGGACACGCAATATGTCGTGACCGTCCGCGGGCATGGCTTTCGCATCGATAACCCTGAATAATTACAAGCGAGTCTGCATCGCCTAGCTGAAATACTGTTAAAACACGAGAGAGAATATTTATGTCTGAAAAAGTTGCATTAATCACTGCTGCTGGACGGGGTATGGGCGCTGCAATTGCCCGCCAACTCGCTACAGATGGCTACCGCGTCGTGTTGATGTCCACCTCCGATAATGCCCAAACACTAGCAGAAACGCTCGGCGGTGTGGGTATACGAGGTTCTGTGCTAAAAACTTCTGATTTACAACGGCTTGTCGATGCGGCGATTGATACATACGGACGGATTGATGCTGTCGTTAACAATACTGGTCATCCACCTAAGGGTGATTTACTCAGTATCTCCGATGATGATTGGCATCTTGGCTTGGATTTGCTCATGCTGAATGTAGTGCGGATGGCACGTGCCGTCACGCCTATCATGCAGGCGCAGGGTCATGGGGCAATCGTTAATATTTCCACGTTTGCCGCCTTCGAACCGACGTCGAATTTTCCTGTCTCAGCCAGTTTACGCGCCGCACTCGCCAGCTTCACCAAGCTCTATGCCGATCAATACGCCGCCGATAATATCCGTATGAATAATGTCCTGCCCGGCTTTCAAGATAATTATCCTGAAGATCCGGTTATTATGGCAAAAATCCCGATGGAGCGTTACGGTAAAGTCGAAGAAGTTGCCAGTACAACAGCATTTCTACTCTCCGAAGGCGCAGGCTACATCACAGGGCAAAATATTCGTGTAGACGGTGGTATCACACGCGCTGTTTAACACATCATCTAGAAAGGGTACACACATAATGGAAAAAATAGGTTTCATTGGTCTGGGTATCATGGGACGTGGTATGGTACAAAATTTACTTGATAAAGGCTTCGAGGTAACTGTCTGGAACCGCACTGCTAGCCGTATGACATCCTTTTCCGAACAGGGCGCATACACGGCTGCCTCACCCCGCGAAGTTGCAGAAATCTGTGACATCATCATGCTCTGCGTCAGCGATACGCCAGATGTTGAAGCTGTCATCCGTGATGATAACGGCGTGCTCTATGGTTTATCAGCCGGCAAACTCGTCATCGACCACAGTACCATCAGCCCCCATGCCACCCTTGAACTAGCACAACTAGTCAACGAACGTAACGCGCATTGGCTCGATGCCCCCATTAGTGGTGGTAGCGAGGGCGCGGCAAAAGGTACGCTGAGCATCATGGTAGGTGGCGCTGCTGAACAATTTGAACGGGCTCAACCCTATTTACAAGCCTTTGGCAAGACCATCACGCATGTCGGTAAGCAAGGAGCAGGGCAGATGGTGAAATTGGTCAATCAGATTTTAGTGGTCATCAATTGTTTAGCTGTCAGCGAAGCCCTGCTCTTCGCCCAGGCTGGTGGGCTAAACCTCGATGCTGCGCTCTCTGCTGTGGAAGGTGGTGCAGCCGGTAGCTGGATGCTCTCCAATCGTGGCACACAGATGATTGCCCGTGATTGGCGACCCGGCTTCACCATTGATCTTCAGCAAAAAGATCTGCGCCTTGTGTTAGAATCTGCCGATCAACTCGGTATACCTGTCATCGCCACTAGCCTAGTTTTTAACCTGTACCGCACCCTCCAACAACAGGGTTTAGGGGAAGAGGGCAATCACGCGCTTGTCAAAGCGCTAGAGAAGATGACATCGCTCGAAGTCGGTACGTCTACGGACTGATAACGTTCTGAGGGGCGGGACTAAATCCCCGCCCTCATATCTCCGAAATCTCTCCGTTCTATCACCATACCTTCGTTCACGATCAATAGACGCTCGTACGATACAATGGTAAGATCAATACATAAAACTACCCATTACTAGTTCAGATAAGGAACGGTCATCATTATGGCTATTGAAGATGTACAATCCGAGCAACAAGCGCTCAACAAGTTACCCGCCGAGCCCATCATCCATGATAATATCCTCGGCACGATGGGACAGACCCCCCTCGTACGCCTCAATCGTTTGGGGCAGGGTATTCGTTGTCAGATCGCTGTCAAAGTTGAATATTTCAATCCGGGTGGCTCCGTCAAAGATCGTATCGGTCTCACCATTGTAGAAGATGCAGAGAAACGTGGCGTACTCAAGCCCGGTGGCACAATCGTCGAAGCGACTTCCGGCAATACCGGTGTCGGTCTAGCGATTGCTGGCATCATTAAAGGCTACAAATGCGTTTTCGTCATGCCCGATAAGATGTCCGAGGAGAAAATTCGTGTATTACGCGCTTATGGGGCGCGGGTGGTGGTCACGCCCACCAACGTCGAACCCGAAGACCCGCGTAGTTACTACAGCGTTGCTCAACGCATCGTGGACGAAACGCCTAATAGCATCCTTGCGAACCAATACCATAACCCTGTGAACCCACAGACGCACGTCGAGACCACCGGTCCTGAAATCTGGTATGATACTGCCGGAAAAGTCGATGTGTTCGTTGCTGGCATCGGCACCGGTGGCACTGTGGTAGGTGTCGGGAAGTACCTCAAAGCACAAAATCCAAAAGTGCAGATCGTTGCCGTTGATCCGGTGGGGTCAATCGTCCGCGATTACTTCTACACAGGCAAAATGGGTGAAGCCGAATCTTACAAAACTGAAGGCATCGGTGAAGATTTTATTCCCTCCAATTACGATTTCGACTATATTGATGACATTGTACAGGTCAGCGATAAAGAAGCCATGCTGATGACCCGTCGCCTCGTTCGCGAAGAAGGTATCTTTGGTGGTAATTCGTGCGGTGCGGCGCTCGCTGGCGCGCTTCGCTATGCCGCAGAGCGTAATCTTGGCCCCGATAAGCTGATGGTGGTGCTGTTGCCCGATAACGGCTCACGTTATCTCAGCAAAGTCTTCGATGATAACTGGATGCGCGAAAATCAATTCTTGGAAAGCGATTGGTCTGAGATGACTATCGCGCATGTGCTGGAGCGCAAGAGCCGTCAACAACTGATTGTCGCAGAGTGTACCGAACCTGTCGCCGAGGTTATTCAGAAGATGAAAGGCAACGATATCTCACAATTGCCGGTTATCGGCGAGCGCGGTCAATTGCTCGGTATCGTCAAAGAAGTCGGTTTGCTCAATTATATGCTCAAGCACGGTAGTGCTGAAGCCACTCACACATCCATTCAAGAGGCGGACATCATCGATGCGAACGTGCTGAACGTGCGCCCAAATGCCCCGATTGAATCGGTCATTAGTGTTTTCAGCACCCACGATATCGCGCTGGTCACAGAACCTATTACGGATACAGATGAACAACATGTTCTGGGTATTCTCACCAAGATTGATATGCTCGATTTCCTAACTACCCGTGCCTGATAGCATTTGCCTGCCCCGTACACAGACCAGTGAGCAGGGCAGGCGGATTGTTTCTAATCTTGTAAGGCTTGGCGCAGATCGTTCAACAGATCATCCACATACTCGATGCCCACGCTCAAGCGCACCAGCGCCGGTTCAACCGCAATCTCACTGTCAGCAGTGCTAGCGTGCGTCATGCTGTAAGGATGTTCAATCAAGCTCTCCACGCCACCCAGACTCTCAGCCAGTGCGAACAAGCGCGTCCGGCTAGCTACCTGACGCGCCTCCGCTTCGCTGTTGAGGATCAAGCTCACCATCCCGCCAAAATAATTCATCTGACGTTTCGCCAAGTCATGCTGTGGGTGGCTCTCCAAACCCGGATAATACACCCGTTGCACCTTGCTGTGATCTTCCAACATTCGCGCTACTTGCAAGGCATTTTCGCTATGTCGCTGAATTCGTATCGCCAGCGTCTTAATCCCCCGTAACGTTAAGAAGCAATCCTGTGGCCCCGGAACTGCTCCGACAGCGTTCTGCAAGAATTTTAGCTCTTTATAGAGGGTCTCATCTTTCATCGCCAGCAAACCGCCGACCACATCACTATGCCCGCCGAGATACTTCGTGCTACTGTGCATCACGATGTCGGCACCGAGCTTCAAGGGTTGTTGTATCGCTGGACTGGCGAAGGTGTTATCCACCGCCACGATCACTCTCTGTGGGGCAGAATCAGCGAGCGCAGTAATATCCCCTAGCGATAAATAGGGATTGGTGGGCGTTTCTAACCACAGCAAGCGCGTCTGCTCGGTGAACGCATCGTGCACTGCTTCGAGATCAGTTTGATCCACCCACGAAAACTGTAACCCATAGCGTGACAGCACCTTATCGAACAAGCGGAATGTGCCGCCGTACACATCATTGCCCACAATCACATGATCGCCCGGATTCAACAGGCGCAGGATCATATCAATTGCTGCCATTCCGCTAGAATATGCCAGCCCATAGCGTCCGCCTTCCAGCGTTGCGATGCTGTCTTCCAGCGCTTTTCGTGTCGGATTATCCGTTCGGCTGTATTCATACCCTTTGTGAACAGCTGGCTCCGTCTGTACATATGTCGAGGTCTGATAAATCGGGGTCATGATCGCGCCCGTTGTGGGGTCAGGCTCTACACCCGCATGAATCGTCAGCGTGTTGAGATGATAGTCTTGTTCAGTCACGGTTTTGTCCTTTTTTTGTGTGTGATTTAAACAATATTTTGCCGTTAGTGTAGCACGAGCCACATATAACAGGCGAGATACACCTGACACCAATCCCCGCTAACACGAATCAAGTCAGGCTGGTATAATGTTGACAATTAGTAAAACATCACAGGATTGTTATGGCAGAACACATAC
This sequence comes from Anaerolineae bacterium, assembly GCA_051117475.1. Classification (GTDB taxonomy): domain Bacteria; phylum Chloroflexota; class Anaerolineae; order Aggregatilineales; family Phototrophicaceae; genus JAUZRW01. Next base: position 78,195 of record JBNPEE010000008.1, read on the forward strand.
AAGTTGATAATTGGGAAAATGCCCTCCAACACGCTGGCGATACCCTGCGCCCTGATGGCAATGATGGCGAAACTGCAGAACAACAAGCTATCGCCCGTAGTTATACAATCAGTCGTGCCCGTCGTCGTCTTAACTTACATCAGAATACCATTGCTCGCGCTGTCGAAAAACACATCATTCAGGGTGCATTCATTGATCCTGTCTTTAATCTACGTATCCCTGCACACGAAGTTGAGCGTGTTCTAGTTGATGAACAGCGATTTGAGCAGGTCGCTAGTACCGAACATATCAACGTGCGCGAAGTCGCTGATGCGCTGGATATCAAGACATCCGAAGCGCGTAAACGCTTGCGCCAGAAGGGGATCGACGATAAGAAACCTCAATGGCAGACCATTCGTGGTCAGTGGAACTTGCCGGATACCTTACAGGCATTTCGTCAGCTCGTTGAAGATCAACGCGAGGCCAAACGCCAGCAAAAACGCCAACAGCGCGAAGATGCCAAACGCCGCCGCGAGGAAAAACGCGAAGCCGAGCGCCGTCGCCGTTCCGAACTACGCGCTCAATTGGTTGCTAGCTTCCCGGCATGGTCAGAGTTGGATCGCTCCAAACAACTGATGATGTTGCACGTTGGTCCACCCAACAGTGGCAAAACCCATGATTCAATCAACCGCCTTGCTGAAGCTGGTAATGGGTGGTATCTTGCGCCCTTACGCCTGCTCGCTTGGGAGATTTTTGATCGCCTCAATGCACGGGGTGTACTGTGTAATTTGCTCACGGGCGAAGAATATATCCCCGTTGAGGGGGCGCAGATCACCGCATCTACCATTGAGATGTTCAACCCCAATGCGCCCGGCGAAGTGGTCATTATCGACGAGGCACAGATGCTCGCAGATTCGGATCGTGGTTGGGCATGGACACGGGCGCTCATGAGTTCCACCGCGCCGGAGATGCATGTTATCGCGCCGGCAACCGCCGCCACACTGATCCAGAAGATGGCAGAAGCCGCCAACATGCCGATGGGCACGATCCAGCACAAACGCCTCGCACCAATTCGCGTTGCGGATAAACCGTGGCGCTTAGCCAACTTGCCAGATAAGACGATCCTCGTCGCCTTCTCGCGAAAGATGGTCTTAACGCTCAAAACCCGTCTGGAAGATCAAGGACGTAATGTCTCAGTGGTCTATGGGGGTTTACCGCCTGAAGTTCGGCGCAAACAAGCCGAACGCTTCGCCAGTGGCGAGACGCAAATCTGTGTAGCGACAGATGCTGTCGGCATGGGTTTGAACCTACCTGCCGATAACGTCTGTTTCTGGGAACTGGAGAAATTTGACGGACGCAAAATCCGCCTGCTAGAGCCTGCTGAAGTGCAACAAATCGGCGGACGTGCAGGCCGTTATGGCATTTCAGAAGCCGGTTTAGTCGGGGCGACTAGCAACAAAGAACTCAAGATTTTACGCCAACTATTCTATCAACAAGCGCCAGAGCTAACACATGCTCGCGTTGCGCCTTCTGTTGATGATCTCTCATTGATTCCCGGTAGCTTGCATGAGCGCCTTGAGGAGTGGTCAAGCTTGCAGAGTATCCCGCGTGAGCTACGCAACGCCGTCCGCACTGCCGATATGGCTGAGCGCGTTGAACTTGCCAAAATGCTCACAGATGAACAGGTGGATCGGCTCGGTTTGACGAGTGCGGTACAACTGGTCAACGCGCCTACCCGTAAGAGTACCCGTGATTTCTGGTATGATTGCGCGGTAGCCATCATTGACCGTGCGCCAATGCCATTGCCACCCGCACCCCCTGAGGAAATTCGCGGGACGAAAGCACTCGATTATGTCGAGATGTGTATCGCCTGTGCCGATGTTTACCTGTGGTTAGGACATCGTAGAGAATTTGCCGACTGTGCCGAACATCTCGAAATTGTCAAACATGATCGCCGTCAGTGGTCCGATATGATCGATGAAGCTCTGCTCAACAAGATTAATACCACTTACCTGCGTCGCGGGCGCTAAAAGCTACAGAATGTTATCCACTTTTCTATCATTCGTACAAGCCGTTGGGCTGTTCATGCTGACGGCGCTTGCTGAGATCACTGGCTCATATCTCGTCTACAGTGTTGTAAAGCAAGATCGCTCTGTCTGGTTGCTTGTACCGGCGATCATTGCCATTGCGTTATTTCTATGGTTACTCACACTTCATCCCGGCGCAGCAGGACGCACTTATGCCGCCTATGGTGGCGTTTACATTGCGGTAGCCTTCTTCTGGTTACGCTTTGTCGAAGGGTATCAGCCCAATGCTTGGGAGATTACGGGCGTTTTGATCTCACTGATTGGTATGACAATCATCGTACTTGCCCCGCAACAACCATGATGCTAAATGTGCAGAATCTGGCGGACGACAGCCTCTCATCCGCCAGATATACGTCAAGTAGTTGCCATCTCTAAGTATTCGAAGTGTAGTGTCTCGGATACATCAATTCCTAGAATCTCCATCATCTCACCGATGAAAATAGCTTTGTTCTCTGCATCAGATTTTGACCACGTCCGCGCCTTGATTTCAACATACATCGTTTCACTGACGGGCTGTATCAACTTATCGATGTTCACGTAGAACAGCGTGTCCTTATACAATACCCGCCATCGACGGCGGTCTTTCTGTAAAGTCCGCTTTTCTTGTGACTGAAAATATTCTTCATAAAAGCGCAGTGGTTGTGTCGCAGGTGCGATGAACCGTGAATGTGATAATACGGCTACTTCCTTCAATATCTGCTCTTTTTCGGCGGTTGTGTAAGTCAAGCGCATACGTACCGATTCCACATTGCCATCAGCATCAATACGATCATCCTCACGATAGCGAATGCGATGTGATTCCGGCTCATCAAAGATGAAATAAGTATCATACTGGCGATAGTGTACGGCTCGCATCACTTCTACAGATTCATGACTGAGCAGGTCTTCGATGATCGATGGATCAGATAAACGGGCTTTCATCTGAATCTCGAACGATTCAGCTCGTTCAACATCAACGGCTACAGCTACCAACTTGTGCAACGGATTTTGTTCGATCTGGCGCAAGAAATGACCCACCCGTGTCGCATAAGCTGAGGCTTTATCGCGTAATTCGGATTCATCAATCGTCAGCAAGTTACGATCTTTCATCAAGAGCTTACCATGTACAATCGTGTGCTGTACATCTCCGCTTTTAGCGGCATAAACCATCTGTGAGTAAGGCGCATCCGGGTTGAAATCAAAACGGGGCATGTTATGTATGGGTTGAGCATCCACCACAATAACGTCTGCCAGCTTGCCGACTTCTAAAGAGCCAATATCATCTGCCATGCCGAGCGCCCGCGCTCCGTTGACCGTTGCCATTTGTAACGCGGTGCGTGCAGGTAGGGCAGTCGGGTTTTTAGGTGTCACTTTCGCCAGTAGTGCCGCTAGGCGCATCTCCTCAAACATATCTAAGTCATTGTTACTTGCGGGCCCATCCGTACCGATAGCGACGTTTACACCAATTTCAATCATCTGGTTAATCGGTGCAATCCCACTTGCTAGCTTGAGATTCGCTGATGGGCAATGTGCCACCGAGGCGTTTGCCTTCTTCAACATACGCATCTCGTGTTCGTCGATGTGAACGCAATGTGCCGCAATGATGGGTACATCCAGCACCCCTTGATCTTTAACCCATGGTACAACCGTCTTACCGTATAACTCCATACTATCAGTGACTTCACGCTCAGTCTCAGCGATGTGGATCATCAAAGGTAGCTTGTATTCTTTAGCGAGGTTGGCGCTCTCGCGCAGGGTTTCTTCGGTGTTAGAATAAGGTGCGTGTGGGGCTACTGTTGGTTGAATCAGGTGGTGATCTTTCCACTGCTCAATGAAGGCTCGTGTGTAATCAAGGCTCTCCTCATATGTGGAGGCATCCGGTGTCGGAAATTTCAAGATCGATTCGCACAACAACGCTCGCAGACCGGCTTCAGCAGTGGCTTCAGCAATGTCTGATTCAAAGTAATACATATCAGCGAAGGCCGTCACGCCACCTCTAATCATTTCCGCACAGGCTAAAGTCGTGCCCAGCTTCACGAACTCTGGGCTGACAAACTCGCGTTCAACTGGCATGATATACCCCATTAGCCAGACATCCAGCCGTAAGTCATCTGCCATAGCACGCAAGAGCGTCATCGGTACGTGGGTGTGGGCATTGACTAGTCCGGGCAATATATAGTGTCCGCTACAGTTAATCGTCTCATCTGCTTCATACTGTCCGTCGAGTTCGCTACGGGTGCCAATCGCAATAATTCGACTGTCGGCAATCACAAGCATCCCGTCTGGAATGATCTCATAGGTATCATTCATGGTGATAATTGTGCCGTTCGTTAGAATAATGTCTGCTTTTTTCAAATTGTTCCCCTTTGCTCTTTCGACAAGAAATTTGCGCGATTATACTGGATAAGCGCAGATAATGCATGTGTGTTAACCAATATTTTAAGGAAAAAGAGTCGGTATGTTCGCACGCTTACGCCCCTATACCGTTTTATTAGAAGCTGGTTTGATAGGTCTATTCTTCATCCAAGCCCTGCGTTACCTGATCGGGGCACTCTATAGCCGTGTGGCTAGTGCTTCATTAGTGAGTGCCTATGCCGAAGGGTCTTATGATCCACAAATACCCGGTATCGTTGATCCATCTGTGGTTAGCAACGAGATTCTATTCCTGGGTGTGATGCTTGCCTTACCCCTGTTATCGCTCTTGATCGGACAGATACGTTTTGCCACAGTGCTCGCCAGTGTATTGGTGATTGCCGGTCGCACGCTGATGACCTTTCCGCTTGAGTCGATCACCCCATTGGTCGCCTCACAGCTGGCTGTGGGGGGGGGCTTGCTCTATATCGGTGTGCTAGTTGCCCGACGTAACCGCAGCCTGCCGTTCTTCTTTGTGCTGGGTTTCGCTTTTGAGCAGATTATCCGTGCTTTTGGCAATACGCTGGATCCAACTATCTTCGATGCTTCGCGCTTGTGGGCGCTTGTGCTAGGGACAAACCGCGTGCAAGTTGATTTGTTTGTGGCATTCATGGTATTGGCAGTGCTGGCGCTCATTCTCAGTGTGGCGAATAGCGTAGTGACGACTACCAGTGCCAGTGAACAACTGCGCGACGGTCAAACCGTTGACCCTGATCGAGGCTTGCTCACAATCTGGGGTGCAATCGGTATGGGGGGCTTGATCTTCCTCGAACTGGTTTTGCTGGCGTTGCCCAATGCCATCATGGGGCGTACGGGTAGTGAACTCTATCAACTTTTTGTGACACTGACCCTTGTCGCTACACTTTTACCCATCATCCCTGAAGTACGCGCTCAGGCACGTGCTTTCATTGCCCCCTTTGATCCGACCACACGTGGTTGGATCTGGTTGATCTTTGTCGCGCTGATGATCGTACTCGGCACACGGATTCAGCAGTTACCGGTTGCGGGTAATCTGTTGATTCCCTTTGGTGGCTTTGCGCTCATCCTCGCGCAGCTGGTTGTCAGCACAATGTGGTGGTGGTTGGCTCGCCCCCGCACTGATCAAGAGCGTAATTTCGGCGGGTTGTGGTTGGTATTGACCACAGTGATTGTTACTTTGCTCGTTGCCGGTGATATTTTCACGTATGAATATGCCTTCGTTCGTCCGTTCTTCATCGCAGGCAATCCCGTCTTGACAGATACGCTCAATCAATGGGTCTTGCCCCTCCTGCGCGGATTTCGCGGATTAGGACTGGGCTTGCTCCTGCTAGCAGTCTTATTCGGTAGCCTGCCCATGATTCAAGCGACACGCCGTATTCCTTGGCGTGGTGGCAAGCTATCACAATCCATCCTCAGTAGTTTGTTGGTGCTGGTGTTAGGCTCGCTGATAGCGTTTGTTGCCCGCCCGCCAATTGTTGTCGGTGTGACGAATGTTAACTCGATACGTATCGGTACCTATAATATCCACGCAGGCTATAGCGAGTTTTATGGCTTCACCCTCGATCAGATCGCTAATGATATTGCTTCCAGTGGGGTAGCTGTCGTACTCTTGCAAGATGTCGAAGTGGGACGCTTGACCAGCTTTGGTGTGGATCAATCGCTATGGCTAGCGCGTCGTCTTGGTATGGATGAACGCTTTTATGCCACCAACGAAGGTATACAGGGCTTAGCGGTCTTATCTCGTGTGCCAATTGCCTTCCATGATGGCGCATCCTTGCCCAGTATCGATCGACAAACGGGTTTGCAACGGGTACAGATCCAACCAGATAGCAATCCCAACAGCGTCATCACCCTTTATAACACTGAACTTGGCTTTCTCTTACAGGGCGATAACTTAGATGATCTTGAACAAAATCAGGTTACCCAGTTGCAGACTATCACTGCCATCATCGACGCACACCGCCTCAATGATTATGGCGGACAATTGGGACGCACGATCCTCGGCGGAACCTTCCACAATGTGGCGAGTTCTCCTCTCATGAACATCGTGCGCGATTACGGCTTCAATGACCCCTTTGCCGGCACCAATATAACGTTAACTGCCACCCTCAACCGCTCGAATCTGGAGCCAGCGCGTATTGACTTCTTATGGGTTTGGGCGCAGTCTTTACCACAGGTTGGCGTGAATGTCGTCGCGTCGCGTTCGTCTGACCATCGCATGGCATACGCTGAATTCCAAATTCAATCAGATAATTAATGGCGGGAGTCAGCGCTTTGTGTATCGTTTCTTTCTCATCTGTTACACACGGAGCATCGCTATAATCACGTGCACATGTTTTGACCGGAGTAAGATGTAATTATGAAGTCCTTTCGTGAGATGGCGATCTCGCTTGAAGACCTACTCGCCAAACTAGGTGATCTCATTCAGGTTATCGGGCAAGATGGAACTATCTTATATGCAAATGAGCATTGGCTCGAGCGACTTGGCTATTCCGCACAAACAGTCGAACAGCTCAATTTCTTCCATGATATCGTTGAATCACCTTTTCGCGTATTGTTTCGTGCTGAACTCCATCGTGTAGTGGCTTTAGGTTATACCGAAGGTATACAGGTGATCCTGAAGTCCGCTACAGGTGAGAAAATCGCTGTCGATGGGCATCTCATCAGTCATCAAGGGCACATTATCTGCATCTTCCACGAAGTCACGCACCGTCATCAGGCACAAACGGAGCTCGAGCGTATCTTTGCGATGTCGGTTGATATGCTCGGCGCATCCGATTTTGAAGGGCGATTCGTGCGCCTTAATCCAGCGTGGGAACACGTACTCGGTTATTCTCTGACAGAATTGCTCGGTCAGCGCTTCATCGATTTTGTGCATCCCGATGATTATGAGCGTACCCTCGTAGAAGCAAAGCGTTCTACTCGGACAAATACCATGCAAAACTTTGAGAACCGCTATCGCTGTAAGGACGGCACTTATCGTTGGCTATTATGGCATTATATATCCTACAGTGATGTGCAACAGACATACTTTGTTGCCCGCGATATCACCGAACAGCGCGTGAATCAAGAATTACTCCAAGAAGCCCGCGATCAATTACAGGGCATTCTCGATAATTCTGGTACGATGATCGGTCTCAAAAACTTAGATGGGCGTTACATCCTCGTCAACCAGGAATTTGCCAATATCTTTGGCAATGGCGAAAAATCCTCACTATTCGGTAAGTACGATCACGAGATTTTCTCCGATGATGTTGCCAGAATCCTAAAATCACATGATCAAGCAGTGTTCCAGAATAATCGTTCGCTCCAATTTGAGGAGAATATTGTCAGTGATGAGGGAATACGCACCTATCTCACCACGCGCTTCTTGCTCAATGATAACGAAGGACGTCCCTATGGCATGTGCATGATTGCCAAAGACATTACCTATCGTAAACTCACTGAGATGCAGTTGCTGATGCGCAATCAAGCCATCGAGCACAGCCCAACCGGTATTTCCATCGCGGATGCACGCTTGCCAGATTTACCCTTAATCTATATTAATCCCGCTTTTGAAAAGACCACTGGCTATTCTCCGTTGGATGCAATCGGGCGCAATTGCCGTTTTCTGCAAAATGATGATCGCGATCAAGATGCCGTTCATGAATTGCGCCGCGCGATCCAAAACGAAGAAGCCGTGACCGTTGTAGTGCGCAATTACCGTAAAAATGGTGAGATGTTCTACAATGAGCTAAGCCTTGCTCCTATTCATGATAATGCAGGCATTTTGACGCATTACGTTGGCATCAGTACCGATGTCACCGCCCGCATCGAGACGGAAGCAAAGATTCAGAAGCAAAATTATGATCTAGTCCAGACCAATGCCGATCTGGCGAAGGCGCGTAAACAAGCCGAGCAAGCCGCCGAAGAAGCGGCTAAACATAACGCTGCCCTGCGTGCCGCTAACCGTGATCTAGCGAAAGCACGCAAACAGGCTGAAGATGCTACGCGCCTTAAGAGCCAATTTCTCGCGACTATGTCCCATGAGTTACGCACACCCCTCAATGCCATTATCGGTTACACCGAGATTCAGCTAGCAGGCATGACCGGTGACATCACCAATGAACAACGTGACTATCAAGAGCGAGTTGTCACTAACGCTGAACATCTTCTAAACTTGATCAATGATGTACTTGATATTTCTAAAATTGAAGCTGGTCGTATGGAACTAGTCAATAAAGTATTTGATCTGCGTGCGTGGATCTCTGATGTAGATAATCAGATGAGAGGGCTGGCAGAGGAGAAAAAGCTTACTTTCGAGATCGAAGTCGATCCCCGTATGCCCCAGCGCATCGTGGGTGACCCTGCTCGTATCAAACAGGTGATCATTAACCTCCTCTCGAACGCCATTAAATTCACTGAAACCGGTGGTATTCGTTTGATGGTTCGTAAACACGGGCGCGATGCCTGGCATATCATCGTCGAAGATACGGGCATTGGTATCCCGTCACATATGCAAGAGACTATCTTTGAAGAATTTCGACAGGTGGATAGTAGCTCGCGCCGTAAGACTGGCGGAACAGGTCTGGGTCTGGCAATTGTACGCAAGTTTTTGTTGATGATGGGTGGTACAGTGCGCCTATCGAGTCAATTAGGGACAGGTAGCACCTTCACTATCACATTACCGTTAAATGAGGAAGTTATACAGGTATCAGCAGACGTAGGAGATGAATCGCATGATTAGTCGTGATGTCAATGATTGGACGGTTTTAATTGTCGATGATGAACCCGACAACCTCGGCGTTGCTCAAAAAGTACTGAGCTATGGCGGAGCCGATGTACACATCGCCCGCAATGGTGTTGAAGGCTTAGCCATTCTCAACCAACTCAAGCCAACCTTCATCCTACTTGATCTCTCTATGCCAGAGATGGATGGATGGGAGATGTTCCAGCGGGCACGCGCTCAAGAAAATTTCTCCGATGTGCCGATCATTGCGCTCACTGCACACGCCATGGCAGGCGATAAAGAGCGTATCGAAGAAGCTGGTTTTGATGGCTATATTCCCAAGCCTTTTCGCATCAAATCCTTCATGGAGGATATTCAGCTAGCCATCAATGAGTTTAATAAACGCATCAACAAAAATTGATGATCCGTCACGTTGCTTCACATTCAGGTATCAGAAATTGAGGTTAGTCGATCTTATGTCAAAAGCTGATAATTGGCGCGTCTTAGTCGTAGAAGATGAGTTTGATAGCATACAGATGGTCTCAAAAATCTTACGCCATCATGGCGCTGAAGTACATATCGCCCGTACTGGGCGCGAATGCATCACGATGCTTGAGCAACTCGAACCAACGTTCATCATCATGGACTTAGCATTACCGGAGATGGATGGATGGGAAACACTCTCCAAAATCCGTGAGAACGAAAAGACTGCTCATCTGCCTGTCGTCGCGATTACTGCTTATCATTCAGTTAACGTCGAAGAAGATGCACATGATGCCGGCTTCGATGCCTATTTTCCGAAGCCCCTCGCCACCAACCTCATCGTTGACCGTCTCGCTCAGTTAGTTGATGCCAAAAGCTGAGGAACAAGCGAGCGCGATGCTCTGCTATAATGGGTGCCGTGTGCTGATACATCTTGCTTAATTCATATCATCAGGACGGAGAATTCGATGCTTACAATCACCACTGACGGCCCACGCGGGCTTTACTTTGAAGAATTCATACAGGGGACAACATTAGTTACCCGTGGGCGTACCATCACCGAAGCCGATCTGGTCAACTTTGCCGGTCTCACTGGTGATTACAATCCCATGCACACCGACGCTGAATATTGCAAGAGTAGCTTTATGGGGCAACGTGTCGCGCATGGGATGCTCGTCATGAGCTACGCTGTCGGTCAAGCCTATCAACTCGGCATCCTCGAAAAGACAGTACTCGCTTTTCGTGCGCTCGAAGTCAAGTTCAGTTCGCCTGTTTTCATCGGTGATACCATCCGCGTTGAACTCGAAGTCGCCGAGACTAGAGCCGCGGCGCGTCTGGGAGGGGGCACAGTAGATCTCAAGTTCCGTATCCTCAATCAAGACGATAAAGCCGTCCAGAAGGGTACCATGACCTTACTCATGGTATCCCAACCCGCCGATGAGTGAATCTTTCATCTAGGGTGATCATCTGTGGTCACCCTATCGCAAATTCTGCGGCAATACGAATAGTCTGCGCGTGAATATCCACAATATCGCGTACATTCTCCGCATAACCGCCGCCCATCGTCACTGCCACCGGTAAGCCCTCAGCCCTGCACATCGCTAACACCATATGGTCTCGCTCTGCTAAGCCGGCTTTGCTTAGTGCCAATTTGCCTAGCTTATCGCTCACAAACGGATCAGCGCCTGATTGATAAATGATCAGATCCGGTTGAAAGTGGTATAGAATGCGTTCCAGCGCTACTTCTAGTGTTTCCAGATAAACAACATCGCCTGTGTTATCCGCTAGCCCAATGTCTAAGTCTCCGGCAATTTTACGAAACGGAAAATTACGCTCTCCATGGATTGAGAAAGTGAAAATGCTATTGTCTCCACGTGTTACATCAGCTGTGCCGTTACCTTGATGCACATCACAATCAATCACCGCCACCCGCTCGATCCCATCGGTATTTTGCAACGCCCGCGCCGCAATACCACTGTCACAAAATACCGAATAACCTGCGCCAAAATCCCTCCCTGCATGATGTGTACCACCGGCTAAATTTACCGCTACCCCCTCACTGAGTGCTGTACGTGCCGCAGAAATCGTCGCCCCCACCGAGCGCCGCGAACGTTCGACCAGTTCCGATGACCACGGAAAACCGATGCGCATCATGGCTTTGCGTCCTAATGTGCCTGTTTTCACGCCATTCAGATATTCCACACTGTGACAGCGCAAGATTTGCTCATCACTCGCCGCGTCCGGTATGCGCAAATCACTGATTGCGATAATCCCCTCTTCGATCAAACGCTCGCGCAATAAGCAATATTTTTGCATCGGGAAGCGATGACCATCGGGTAAGGGTAAAGTGAAAATGTCGTTGTAATAGGCTTTCATCATAATACCGGTGAATAACGACCTAATTTTTCCATGACAAACCTGCTTATTATAAAGTGCGATATGATGATATGCTTAGGTTAACGAATGAGAAAACTGCTATCGTCCGACCAGAACCATCCCGGAGGTCAGCGAACTGAGGAGATGGACACACAATTACGATAGAATTATGTAACCATCATCAGCTATCACGGTTGTGCTGTAAGCAGTACGGTTGAAGGATGATAGTCCAGTCAAAGGGCGCTTCACTGAGAGAGAGCGCCCTTTGTTTGCGTAGTGATCTCATGCTTGATCGGATAAAATCATCTCCGTTGCCACTTTGCCGGATAACATCACCATCGGCACACCACCGCCCGGATGCGTTGTCCCGCCTGTGAAGTACAAACCGCTCACATCCTGACTGCGATTGTGTGGGCGTAAAAACACCGCGAAACGATCATTCGCTGACGGTCCATATAACGCGCCCAACCACGCCCCTGATAAATCTTGCAAATCTGACGGAGTTAGCACCTGCTCGCTGATGATCTTATCACGCACATCAATGCCGTGCTCTGCTAAGCGTGCCAGCACCAGATCACGATAAGATTGCCGATGATGCGTCCAGTCATAGCGATCACTCAACGGCGGGGCATTGACTAGCACGAACCAGTTCTCGTATCCTTTCGGCGCGTGTTCAGGATCAGTTTTTGAGGTGATCGCCACATAAATGGTCGGATCATCCGGCGGAACACCCGCTTTGAAGATCGCTTCAAACTCTGCCGGATAATCATCGCTGAAGAAGATATTATGATGCGCCAGTTGTTCATGTTCTCCTTGAATACCCAGCAATAACACAAAGCCTGAACAGGATGGGTCATAACTGCTCATCTTATTGATGCGTCCCGATGGCACACTCGAACCTGTGAGCATCTGCTGATACGTCGTTGCCACATCCACATTTGAGACAATCACATCCGCCCTGATGCGCATGCCATCATCTAGCACCACGCCAACTGCTCGCCTATCGTCCACCACAATCTGCGCCACCCCATGACCGGTACGAATTTCCACGCCTAATTCGCACGCCAGCTGTTCTAACGCGCTGGCAATCTGGTAAATCCCGCCGCGTGGATACCACACCCCGCCTGTTAACTCCACATGGGCGATCACGTTCAACGTTGCCGGTGCCAGATAAGGACTGCCCCCGACATAGGTCGCAAAGCGTCCCAATAATTGCCGTAATTTATCGGATTTCACAAAACTATTAATTGCACTATTCATCGTGCGAAAAGGGTCTGACTTCAGCATCTCCCACGGTGGAACCTTGAACATGCTCCATAATGTGGGCGGTTGATTGTAAATGAAGGTGTCACCGGTGATACGATGGATTTTCGCCGCGTATGCCAGATACGCCAGATAGCCTTCAACGTCGCGCTCATCAATCGCTTCGATCTGTTGTGCCATCTTGCTCAAGTCGCTGCTAGCATCTAGTACAAAACCATCACGGTAAAAATAGCGTGTCATGGGTTCAACGGGCATCAAATCAAGATAATCTTCCAGCTTGCGCCCGACTTGCGCGAATAAATCCTCAAATACGTGGCGCATCGTAATTACGGATGGTCCTGTATCGAATCGAAAGCCATCGCGCTCAATCTGATACATCTTGCCGCCGACCTGCGCGTTTTTTTCCACCACCGTCACTTGATGTCCGGCATGTTGTAAGCGAATCGCTGTACTCAGCCCACCAATACCAGCACCGATGATTAGCGTTTTTTGCTTCATCTGTTGTCATCCTTGCTCAATTGTCGCCCCTTCCATCGCGGCCCACCGCGATAATGCCAGTAAATTGCTTGCGCTGAGATGATCGTGAATAAAATCACCGTGATCGGCATCAGCACGCTATCTTGCACGCGCTGACCGGTAAACCATGCTGAGATACTACGAATTAAAATACCTGTACCGATCAAGATCAGCCCCGCCATCCGATACTCATCGAGTAATAACAACCCATAAGGAACCATAAAAACGAGCCAGTGGAACACAGCGCCCATCAGCAGAGGGATCACCCCACCATATCCTGCCAAGATATTTTTGGCGAAACCATCGCGCACACTCTGCCAATCTTCATACATGCGTGTCGCTACCTGACCGCCACCGTCTGTCATATAAATGCGATAACCGGCGCGTTTTGCCGCTTTTGCTAGTGTGACATCATCCAGCACGTTATTGGCCACCACACCATGCCCGCCGACTTGTGCATAGGCCTCGCGGTTCCATGCCATCAATTGACCATTCGCCGCCGCAAACATACTAAACGGACTGTGATGTACCATCACCACCGGCAAGTAACCGAGTATCACCATCCCTATCAGCGGTACGGTCAGCCGTTCGGCATAACTTTCGGTGATGGGCGTTGACCACACCGTGAGCATATCGCTCGCACTGGCTTGCATCTGTGCCAGCACGCTATTCAGTGCGTTAGGTTGCCAGATGACATCCGCATCCGTGAATAAGAGAATATCTCCCTGTGCCACTTCGCTCAATCGATGGCACGCCCAACTTTTACCGATCCAGCCTTCAGGGATAGCCTCATCACCCTTGAGAATCTTCAGACGAGTGTCGCCGGCGCTGGCTTCTTCTGCGATAGCGGCTGTCCCATCGTCCGAGCCATCATCTAAGATCAATAACTCAAAGTGCTTGTAATCCTGTGCTAAGATGTGCCGAACTGTATCCCCGATCACTGGCGCTTCGTTGCGTGCCGGTATCATGATCGAGACTAAGGGGGTAGTCTGCGGACGTTCATCAGCGGATAATTTGGGAAAGGTCAAAAGATTGAGTGACATCGTCAGCGCGATAATGATCAGGGCACTGGCGATCACCACGACGAGTATTGCTATCATGGCTTATGATCAATCCTGTGTTTCAGCGGATGTGTGGTCTGCTGGCTTGCGTTTGCGCAGGGTGGGGCGGGTTCTTAATTGTCCGTGACGATGCGTGAACAAAATCACTGCAAAATTACCCAACCAGATTAACAATAGCGCAGGATCACTCGCCCTCGTCACCAGCAAGTAAACCAACAAACTGAGCATCGTCAGCACAATTGCCCAGTCATCTTCATTGACCACGTAATACCAGAATACTAATGCTACCGGAATCACCACCGCCGCTTCGAACAAGATCAGCCCGATCCAGATACCGCCAGAGATCGCTACCGCTTTGCCACCATCGAAATTCAGATACAACGAGAAAGCGTGCCCTAGCACAGCCGCCAGCGCTAGTGGCAAAACCTCCCAGCTTGCCCAGCCCATCAACCAGTAGGGGATCCCCACCGGAAACAAGCCCTTAAAGCCATCAGCAAACAATGCCAGCAAATAGTACCCCAGCGAGCCACCTGCCCGCCTGACATTCGTTGCGCCGGGGTTGCCATCACCGTAATCGCGGATGTCTTTCCCGAGGAAAAACTGACCCACAACCAACGAAAACGGAATCGATGCGATCAAATATGTGGCAATTGTCCACAGCGTGATGGTGACGATCATGCGCTATATGCCCGATACCGCCAGTATGCGAGGAACATCACGCCACCCATCGCCACTGTTCCCACAAGGGCTGGGCCCGTTTGTTGCCAGATCATACCCTGACCAACGGCCTGCAAAAACCATACAATCCCATAGATCAATGCCAATGGGAATATCTTCAATTCCTTCGGACGCACTGCCAGCGTCACTAGACTGGCAACCAGCAGCCATCCAAAATAGTTCAAATACGGAATGCCAAAATAACCTGATGGGTTTGCCCATTCCCAGAAACCCCAGGCAACCATCTGCGGATCAAGGAACAAATCCCACACCGTTAACGCGATAGCACTCACCAGCACATAAGCGATCCCCTTTTGCCAACTATCACGCTCTCCCACAATCAACTGTGCCATCACCCATGCTGACGGCAACAACATGAACCATGCAATCGGGATTAATAAGGGCACACCTAAAATTTGAGGTTGCAAGCGCTCGGTGTAGTGATAATCCCCGAATGGCAAGCCCGTACTGTGTCCGATGAACTCGGCGCCCCAGGTCATCACGGCAACAATCGCAAATGTGATCAACGTACGCTTCAAACCCCACTGCAACTGTACAATGTAAAAGACCGCGCTCGCCTGTAAGATGGCCGCTAGCGTGATGCCTGTTGGCAAAATCGCTTCTCCGAAGAAGAACTGCAACCACGGCATTCCGATCATCAACATCACCCAGAGCCCGATCAAAATGTAGCTCAGGCGCTCTTGCGGTTGAATCTTGAAAGGTAACATCTCTTGTATGTGGCTTATTGTTGTCATACTCTCACAATCATACTCAAATCGCCAACGACTTCTAGCGCGGCGTTACGACCTGTTTGTTCAAAGATAACTTGCTTATTTGAGCGTTCAGTTAATCGGGCTTGAACGCTCGATTTTAATGTCTCATCGACGCGCATGTGCATGTCCTCGCGCTGCGGCCCCAATAACAGACCCCCTTCAGCGCGTGTAGCTTCGACTTCCAATCGATAGCGCCGATTTTGCAATGCCCAGCGCACCGTCTCATCACTCACCTGTACGTATTCTACTTGCGAACCGTTGTATGTCGTAAAACGGTATAGCTGTCTTTCGTGCCATAACCCCACGATGAAACCGGCAAAAGTGCGTCCTACATTGGGCACTGTCGCAAATGATGCCGTCAATGATGACCCCACTGTATCAAAATGATTGCTCTGTTGCCAGATATATCCCGTTGGGAAAGACTGTCCCCAATCTTTCTCGATATAACCCCGTCCACCACTGAAATCAATGCGCTGACCATCGATCACTAGGTCGCCCTCAATCGTATGATCAAGGCTACAAATCCCATGATAGCATTCCAGAAAAGGTAACCACCCGAAAGGCCCCATCACCCCCGGCGACCACCAGCTCACGTCCCATGGGTGTTGATGATTGAAATGCAATGTGCCATTAACACTTCCCAGCGCATCATCAATGCCGAGCTGAATGCGATCAATCTGAAAATGACTCGCGCCAATTTGCACATCAAATGCCCGATCACGGGCGCTGAACACATCCACCGGATAGCGATGGTAGCGGGCATCGCCTGTGTTCCCGTTCAACACCTGCACAAAAGCGTGGGATTGATCCGCATCACGGTTCTTGAATATACCCGGAATGAATGCCCATTTCTGATCTTCATTGGCTGTCACACATTTGAAATACCATCCCTCGAAAAACGGTGCGGATTTCTTGTGGCCATGATACCATACCGGATGCGTCACACGTGCTATGTAATCCATCATCATCATTTGCTCTCGATCTGTTCGGCGAATTGTTGTAACTCCATCACGATCTGTGACCATGCCGGTAGGGCAGGGTTGATGATCTCATGTGGTGCATCCACTTCGTGATACCGCACCGCGCCCATCCGATTGATCAAACTCCGTGTTTGTGTTGGCTGTACCAGCTCATCCTGCATCCCCTGAAAGACCAATGAAGGCGTGTTAAGATGTGGAGCAACCTCGCTTGCCTTGCGCCCAATGGTGCGGATTTCATCAAACATTGACACCGGCAACTCAAACTCTAAAATGTCGCGTTGCACTTGTTCATCGTCAAGGTCAGCATCCGGCATAAACCGCCGTATGCCTTCGCGGGTTTGTTCGTCGCTGAAGTTTGGCTTGAACAACTTAAAAATCTTGATCTTAGGCACGAAAAACCGCACCACCGGTAACGCCTTCCACAACAGATGATCAACTTCAACAAAGGGTGAGAACAGTACTATCCCATCAACCTGATGACGATCTGCCAGTGTCATCACAATTGCGCCACCCATCGAAAAACCAATGAGAATCACCCGCTGGTAGGCTTGCTTGAGCGCGAACAATTCAGCACCTACCGCGCTCACCCAATCTTCGTGTGTACGCTCTAAGATCGTCTCAATATCCCTGCCGAAGCCCGGTAACAAAACCCCACGCACTGCCCAGCCCATGCCATGAAAGACTTCGGCAATGGGGCGCATCTCTGAGGGTGTACCCGGAAAACCATGAACCAGCAACGCAACAGATCGTTGATTTGCCCCGTTCCAGTGAAAGGGCTGATGCTCAGCATCGTTAAAAACGTCATTTGTACCAATAAACACAACAAAACCCGATCTACTTACAAATACTGATGACTATCAAACAATTTACAGGCTTGATATGAGCCTGAATTTAAAACCCCTTACACGTCTGATGAATGTCGTCAACTCAAAACAAACTTAAGGTATCCGTATAGCACTCACTTGGTTCTTAAAATGAATTCATGCTTTACTTAGCACACCTAAGTATCATGCTCAACAGTAGTATAGCGTAAATTAACCGCTATTTGACTGTAAATTTACTGTAACCCATGATTCAAAGAAGGTTTATCAATGCCAAATGCACTAATCTGGGGCGCATCGGGTGGTATAGGTAGTGCTTTAGTGCGTCAGCTAGGGGAGCAAGGTTGGCAAGTTTTTGCCGTTGCTCGCCATACCGAAAACGTTCCAGAAACAGCAGATTTCATCTACGAATTTGATGCTAATTCAGAACATAGCATCCAACAGGCAGTTTTTTTGGTTGCGCAACAAGTTGAACAGATCGATTTGATGATTTATGCAGCGGGTAGTCTGGTTTATGAAAAACTAGATCATATCACCTACGAAGATTGGCAAACAACACTCAATACCAACCTCAATGGTGCGTTTCTTGCTGTCCATCATACCTTGCCTATAATGCCCAAGCAGGCACATGTGGTTAACATAGGCGTGTATACCGATCACATCCGCTTGCCGAAAATGGGCGCGTATGCAGTTGCTAAGGCGGGCTTGGAAGAATTGCACCACTTGCTCACCCGTGAGAATCGTCGCCACCAGTTCACCTTAGTTCGCCCGGGGGCGGTAGATACCGATTTCTGGGAACAGGTTTCGTTCAGCAAGCCCGATAACATCAAGCCAGCTGAACAAGTTGCCACAGCGATTCTCGATCATGTCAGCGCCGGTGAAAGCGGAATTTTAGCCCTATAGTGTGAAAACACTCATATGGTTCTTATACATAGCGCGTAAACTCATAACTATGGGTACAATTAGCATTTAACATATATATGCGAATGAAGGGATTAGGGAATGTCAAAAATTATCGTCATCGGCAGTGGCTTTGGTGGATTAGGTGCTGCAATACGCCTTGCCGCCAGAGGGCACGAGGTCACCCTATTTGAGAAGCGGGATAAATTAGGCGGGCGGGCATACGTCTATGATATTAACGGCTTCAAATTTGATGGTGGCCCAACTGTGCTAACTGCCCCCTTCATGTTTGATGATCTGTGGCAAGCCGCCGGCAAAAACCGTGAAGATTACTTCCAGATGGTGCCGTGTGACCCATTCTATCGAATCTTTGATCACAACAAACGCGCCTTTGACTACAACGGTGATGAAGAATTTATCTTGGGCGAGATCGAAAAATGGAACCCGGCCGATAAAGAAGGCTATACACGCTTCATGGCAACTACCAAAGATATTTTCGAGAAAGGCTTTGTCGAACTAGCTGATAAGCCCTTCCTCAATTTCACAGATATGCTCAAAGTCGCGCCTGATTTAATACGCTTGCAATCCTACAAGAGCGTTTACCAGTATGCGTCACAATTCATAGAGAATGATTTCCTACGCCGTTGCTTCTCATTCCACCCTTTGCTGATCGGTGGCAATCCTTTTGATTCACCGAGCATCTACGCCATGATCCATTATCTGGAGCGTGAGTGGGGCATTCACTATGCTATTGGTGGGACCGGCGCGATTGTCGATGGCATGGGGCGCTTGTTCGAGGATGTCGGCGGTCAAATACACCTTAACACTGAAGTTGATGAAATCCTGATTGAGAACAAGCGCACAACTGGCGTTCGTCTGCGTGATGGTTCTGTCCATCGTGCTGATAATGTTGTCGCTAATGCAGATGTTGGCTTCGTCTACGAGAATATGATCGATAAAAAGCACCAGAGCACCTATCTCAAAACTAAGATGAACCTGTTGAAATATGGCATGTCGCTCTTTGTGATTTACTTTGGCACGAAGAAACAATACCGCGAACACGGGCTAGCCCATCACAACATCATCTTGAGTGATCGTTACAAAGCCTTGCTCTACGAAATCTTCGAAGATAAAAAACTTGCCGAAGATTTCTCGCTCTATTTGCACATGCCCACCCTGACAGATCCATCCATTGCGCCGGAGGGTTGTGAGAACTTCTATGTGCTCTCGCCGGTTCCACATCTCGGTTCCGGGATCGATTGGGAGAAGAAAGCTATCCCTTACCGCGATGCGATCTTGCAATTCTTAGAAGATAATTATCTGCCAGATCTGCGCGAGAATATCGTCGCTTTGCATCACATTGATCCACTACACTTCCGTCATACGCTGAATAGTCGTATGGGGGCGGCATTCTCGGTGCAACCTGTTCTGACGCAATCGGCATGGTTCCGCCCACATAATCGTAGTGAAGATTTCGATAATCTCTACTTTGTCGGCGCTGGCACACATCCGGGCGCTGGTTTGCCTGGTGTACTCTCATCGTCGATTATCGCTGAGAACTTAATCGGTGATCCTGCACCGGGTTTTAAGTCGAATCGTACTCACACCCACGAAACAGAGTTAGTCTGATGAGTCTGATACAATCCCAACCCTGGGAAGTGCGTCTCTTAATTACCGCTCGCGAAGCGCTCGATAGTCAGCACCTGTTAACGCAGGTGCAGGCAGATAGTAAAGTGGTTGATGCCGCTTATGCGCGTTGCGACGAGATCACTTACCAGAACAGCCGTACCTTTTATATGGCGTCCAGTCTTTTACCAGAGCAGAAACGTCGTGCTGCTCGTGCGCTTTATGCCTTTTGCCGTATCACAGATGATATCGTCGATGAACCCAACCAATCACTCTCTCATCGTCAAGCGCGGCTCGATCAATGGCGTACCGAAATCATGGCAGAATGTCCACCAGAAGAATCGCTGGTCTGTCTCGCATGGGCAGATGCTCAGGCAAAGTTCAATATCCCGCGTGGATATGCGACCCAATTAATCGATGGGTGTGAGCGCGATATCGCTCAAACTCGTTATCAGACCTTCGCCGATCTTGCGGAATATTCTTACGGGGTTGCTTCTACTGTGGGGCTGATGGCGATGCACATCGTCGGGTTTTCCGGTGAAGAAGCATTGCCTTACGCCGTTCGGTTGGGTGTTGCGCTCCAACTGACCAACATCCTCCGCGATGTTGCAGAAGATTGGCGTAACGGTCGCTTGTACCTCCCACAAGATGAACTTCAACAATTCGGTCTGTCCGAAGCGGATATCGAACGTGGTGTGGTCACCGATAACTGGCGTGCTTTTATGGCATTCCAGATTGAACGTACCCATCGCCTATATGAACAATCCTTACCCGGCATTGCGATGTTACAGGCAGATGGACGTTTCGCTATCACTGCTGCCGCCGAACTATACCGTGCAATTCTTACTGATATCGAAAATAATGATTACGATGTGTTTAGCCAGCGTTCCCGCATTAGCACCTTCGGTAAAGTGCGCCGTCTTCCCGCTATTTGGTGGCGTAGTCGTCATGCAACGAAGGACTAACACACTTTTAATTGCTATTTTGCCATACATGGAGAGAGATGCACACTTATGAAAATCGGTATTGTTGGTACAGGCTTCGTCGGGTCAAGCGCCGCTTTCGCACTCGTCATGCAGGGTGTTGGTCGTGAGATTGTACTAGTTGATCTTGACGAAAAGCGTGCACAAGCCGAAGCAGACGACATCTTCCACGCAGTTCCCTTCGCCGAACCCTTGCAGATCATCGCCGGAGACTATGAGGCGCTCAAAGGCTGTAGTGTAGTCATCATCGGTGCCGGGGTAGGGCAGAAGCAGGGTGAAACACGCCTGCAA
This sequence comes from Anaerolineae bacterium, assembly GCA_051117475.1. Lineage (GTDB taxonomy): Bacteria > Chloroflexota > Anaerolineae > Aggregatilineales > Phototrophicaceae > JAUZRW01. The sequence continues at coordinate 99,628 of JBNPEE010000008.1, forward strand.
TTGCTCGCCCGTAATGCGAAGGTTTTTCAGCAGGTGATTCCGTCCGTTTTGCGTAACGCATCTGATGCTATCCTCATCATCGCCACGAATCCAGTCGACATCATGACACACCTGGCTGCTCAGTATGCCGCTGAATTCAGTGTAGAATCGCATCGCGTGATCGGTTCGGGCACTATGCTTGATACCGCCCGTTTTCGGGCTTTAGTTGGTCGGCACGTTGGCATTGATGCCCGTCACGTACACGCTTACGTCATCGGTGAGCATGGCGATAGTGAAGTGCTGGCATGGTCGAATGTTCGCATCGGAGGGGTACCTTTGATCGAATTCGCCCACGAGCGTGATATCTCGCTCGATGATAAGGTTATTGACACGATTGATGACGGGGTGCGTAACGCCGCCTATCGTATCATCGAAGGGAAGGGCGCAACCTATTACGGGGTTGCCAGTGCCCTCGCCTACATGACTGATGTCATCCTGCACGATCAACGCTCTATTATGACCATCTGTACCCCACAAATGACAATCGCGGGTGTTGATAATGTCACGGTCTCTATGCCACACATGCTCGGCGGTAATGGTGTGATTGGTGCTCATCACCCGCTCAAGCTCAACGATGACGAGCAAGAACTGCTCCACAATTCTGCAACACTTATCCGTCAACTCATCACCGATTTGGAAAATCAACAGGATTAGTGCTTCATGACCTACTTTGGCTTTTTGGCGATCTTTTTAGGTATTCCCATCGCACTTCTTAGTATCATCACCATCGTCGACTATCGCCGTGGGCATTGGTTGCCACCGTCTTTATCGCGTCTCAAGCCATGGGCGGCTTTGCTAGGTATATGTCTGGTTGCCTTTGTTTATACCACACCCTGGGATAATTACCTCGTGGCGACTCAGGTCTGGTGGTATGATATTGAACTGGTCACAGGCATTGTGATAGGTTGGGTGCCTATCGAAGAATATACATTCTTCCTCGTCCAACCGATCTTTACCGGCTTACTGTTCTTGTTGTTGGTGCGTTACTTGCCAACTAATCCTCAAAAAGCCAAGAATCATCAGATTCGTATTTGGAGCGCAGTCATTGTCGGTGTGATCTGGTTGATTTTCACCATCACGCTGATATTAACCTTTATCAATGATGCCTTCCGCCCTTTGACCTATCTATCTCTAGAACTATCATGGGCCTTGATTCCGGTCATCATCCAACTTGCTTTTGGGGCAGATATTCTCTGGCGACATCGCACGCCCGTATTGCTTACTATTGTGATCTCTACCCTTTATCTCAGCTGGGCAGATTCGCTCGCTATCGGTAGTGGCACATGGACAATTGATCCTGAGCAATCTCTGCATTGGTTAATAGGTGGCGTGTTACCACTCGAAGAGTTTATCTTTTTCCTGCTAACGAACATTCTCGTTACGCTAGGATTGACTTTAGTCATCGCTGAGGAGAGCCAACCACGCGCCATTGCGCTCGAGAAATATCCGATTGTGCGCCCTCTCTTGCGTGCCCTACGTGAACTTGGCGCAATCCGTGACTAATATCTGGTTATCTATACACTACTGTATACTGTGAGGAACAAACACAATGAACATCTTTCAATTTCAAGATAAAATTTCCAAACGGTTGATGCGCTGGAGCCTGCTCAGCATTGCTGTGGGCTTGCTTATGCGCTTCGGAGGTAAATTTGGCAAAGGGCTAGGCATTCAGTTCATCACCTGGGGTTTAGTCGATGCGGCTATTGCCGTTGGCGGACAAGTAGCCAAGCGTAATCGTATTGATCGCATGCGTAACCCCGGCAAACCGGAAATTAAGCAAGAAGAAGCCAACAACTTATCGCGCCTTTTGTGGATTAACGCAGGTTTAGACGTACTCTATATGATCGGTGGCTATCTCTGGGCAAAGCGTGATAAAGGCGATGGCTCTGCGCGGGGCAATGGTCTGGGTGTCATCGTTCAGGGCTTATTCTTGTTTGTCTTTGATGTGTTTCATGCGCGTAACATGCCAAAAAAACACACCGAAGACTAACCGCGTGCTAGTTAAGCAGGGCATATCTGTGATAGATACGCCCTGACTGTGTTTTATGAACCGTTCAGGAACGCAATTAAATCTGTGTTGAAGGCTTCCACCGCTTCTTCCATCGGTAAATGTCCAACTGCTTCGTAAGTGATGAGCCTACTATTAACGAGCGCCTCCTGCATCGCACGTCCCATCGCTAACGGCACCCAACTATCTTGCTCACCCCATATAATCAACACGCGTAAATCATTGATTGCTTCTGCTAAATCGCCCAGTGTGATCGTTTCACTGTCAACAGCCTGCCAATATGCAATGAACCCCGGTGCCCAGTCCTCGACCAAGATCGGGCGCGCATAGCCCTCTATTACTTCGTCAGTCATGATTGAACTGTCATAATACGCGCTCTCAATCAACCCTGCGAAGGTTGTTGGGATGAGAGCTGTCTCTAAGATAAAACGCGCTTGCTCCGATTCTAAATCAATCGTACTCAAGAACCCTAACGGCGATCCACCACTGTCACCATCTGCTTCTTGTATACCCATCGTCTCGCTGTCGAACAATCCACCGGCTACGAATACCAATTGCTCCACACGTTCCGGATAACGCACCGCAAAATAAGCGGTGGTACTACCGCCCATGCTGTGCCCGACGAATGTTGCACGCTCAATGTTGAGCGTATCCATCAACCCTGCGATGTAATCTGCGTAGGCATTTCTTGTGTAGTCAATCTCTGGACTCTTATCCGATAGCCCGAACGGTGGCAAATCTAGCGCCACCACATAATATCCTGCATCCACCAGCACATCAATGTTATCACGCCATGTGAATGTTGACCCACCGAACCCATGAATCAAGATTACCGCCGGATCAGCGACGTTACCCTGTGCGATATAATACAAGTCTACGTCGCCGATTGTTGCGAATTGTCCATCCTCATCAGCGAGTTCTTGTGGGATCATATCCTGTGCTTGTACGGTGAATCCACCCCATAACATCAACAAACATAATAAGATAATTTGTCGCATATTTAACCCTCTCCTCGTGCTGCTTTAAAAGCGTTCAATGTTCGTTCGCGTGCCATCGCATGATCGACAATCGGTGCCGGATAATCGTCTGGCGGGTTGTCTATTGTCCACGGTTCATGAATCGTTTTGTCAGGCACATTTTCTAGTTCAGGGATCCAATGCCGGATGTACTCAGGGCTTGCATACTTCTTCGATTGTGAAATTGGATTAAAAATCCTGAAATATGGTTGTGCGTCAGTGCCTGTGCCAGCCGCCCACTGCCAACCACCATTATTTGCCGCCGGATCACCATCAATCAGATGTTTCATGAAGTGTATATCACCATGATACCAGTGAATCAACAAATCTTTTGTCAGAAAGCTTGCCACGATCATCCGTGCGCGGTTCGGCATCCACCCGATTGCTTTGAGTTGGCGCATAGCCGCATCAACCACCGGATAACCCGTCATGCCGTCTTGCCATGCCTGTAGGTCCTCGGCATCATCGCGCCATGCCAATGCCTGATACGTATCGACAAAATCGCGCTTCAGTACATGCGGAAAAAAATGCAAGATGTGCGTGTAAAATTCACGCCATGCTAACTCACTGACCCATGTCGTGATGCTCTCACGGTATTGCGTGCTCTGCGTCTTCTGATACGCGCCACGTGCTGCCCAATATGCTTGACGGGGTGAGAGTAATCCCAAACGCAAAAAAGGTGAGAGATAACTCGTGCCTGATGGGCGCGTATCATCATAAGGGGCAATCGGTAACCAGTTGCGCCGTTCGCTATAATGCTTGATATCTGTTTCAATGAAGGCATCCAGTAATGCTAGCGCTTGGTCTTCGCTCGCCTCAACAATCCCTATCGTATCATCAAACCCTAACGTATTCAGTGTGGGTACGCCATCATTCTGTAATGTACTGATGTCGTAAAACCATTCTGAGCGAAAGTGTCGTACCATCATCTCAGGCTTATCTGCAACTTGCCACTTCTTCCAGAAGTAGGTATAGACCGTATACGGATCACCATCTTGCTTGAGGATGCTTCCCGGTGGCATCAAAATCGCATCGTCATACACATGCACCGGTATATCCAGCGCATCCGCCACCGCGTCGTCACGTCTGTTGGCATAGGGCGAATAGTCTCGGTTGAAATAGAGTGCGCTTGCATTCACCTCATTCACCAATTGTGGGATAATTGTTTCTGGTTGACCATGACGTACTAGCAAGCAGGTTCCGTATTCTTGCAAACGTGCATTGAGGCTATTCAAGGCATCCAACAAGAAGCGCAAACGAGGCGCACCGATACGCTCTGCATTCAATAAGTCTGTATCAATGATAAACAATGCAATGACCGGACGATCACCCTCACAGGCGTGATACAAGCTCATATTATCGCGCATTCGTAAATCACGCCGAAACCAATGAATCACTGGTTGTTCGCTCATTCTGCGGATTGCCCCTTCATTTTTAACGTATAGCGCGTGCGTTGTGTTGGCAAATGGCGCATCACATCTTTTGCCACACGGATGCCGCCTAGTGTCACGCCGGCTGTCGATTGCCCCGGAAATACACTATCCCCGACCAACCGTATGTTAGCAATCCCCGTGCGAGGCCCCCGCGCCCTCAACAGGGACGACTGCGGAAAACCGCCTACCATGCCTTTATGGCGCATCGTATAAAACTCATAAGTGACAGGCGAGCCGGGTAAGACCAGTTCTACCGCATTCTTGAATCCCGGCAACACACGATCAATGCCCTCAATCATGCGTTCAGCGTAAACCTGTTTGCAATCATAATAGGCTTGTTCGTCTTCTGCCAGCATATCCCACCACTGCTGAACCTGAGTATGTGTGCTGACTGTCACCGCCCGTTTGCCGTCCGGTGCACGGCTAGTATCCCATGCCGGTGACATCGACACATACAGCGTTTCGGCTTCGCCCATCACGCCCTCATAACTGTTCACAATCTGATGATGATCGGCGATACCCTGTGGCAATTGTGACGCATCCACGCCCAGATGCAACACAAACGCACCCTGCGTATTATCGCGTCGTTGTAGTTCTCGTTGTAGCGAACGCGGACTATCCTCACCTAGCATCTGATCCAACGACCACGGCGTATTGTTGACCACCACAAAATCAGCCGGGAAGAATGTCGTCTCCGGATGACGTCGCCCTCTAGTAGCGTGAACGCCTATCGCCTGACCATTTTGTACCTCGATGCGTTGCACATGCTGACGATATAACACGCGTCCACCGAGTTCGCGTACTTTATCAACCAGTGTTTCGGCAATACCACCAATTCCGCCTTCAACGTGATATACACCCTGCCGTGCCAGGTCCATCGCTGTGGCTCCGTACACGCCATTGACCACCTCGCTGGTATTCTGCGCTGAGATCAACAGTGTAGCATCGATGAACCGCCGAAAAGCCTGATCATCCTGTAAGCCATGCCGTTTCAACCAGTCTGCCACAGTGGATAGCGCAAACGGTAACACCTGCAAATCACGTGGCAAGTTCAGCACGCCAACCGTCGCCAACTGCCATAGCTCCGCCAGATCACGGGGAGGCCATGGCAACCCCTGTGCCGACAATGACCATGCAATATCAGCAATCTTGCTCTGCTCATCCCAGAACCGTTCCGTATGTGGAAATTTCTCCAGTACATCAGCGTTATCTTGTGTCAGCGCCACACTGCGATCTGGTAGATGAACCACCCACGCCGGATCATGCAGATGCACAGGCCAATCAATATCTAACATCGCGCCCAGCACCGCATGAGGCCCATTCTCTTGAAAGCCCCCCGCAACCGTTGCGCCACTCTCGAAGCGATAGCCTTTATGAAAGAATGTGCTAGCACTGCCTCCAGGATAAGTTTGTGCTTCCAATACGGTCACATCATACCCCGCTTGTGCCAGTAAGCCGGCAGTTGTCAGACCACCCACACCTGCACCAACCACCACAACTCGACTGCGTGCTTTCATCGCTCCACCGCCCACTTTGTGCGCAAATGCCGATAGTAGAACAAGATACGCAACGGAATGCCATCGAATATCAAGCGAGTCAACCATCCGCGCCAGTCCTGATGATGTGCCAGCGTCACGCGGTCCGTTAAGCGAATGCCATCCGCCACCACCTCGAAAATATGCTCGTGTCGCCAGTAGGCCATCGGGCCACTCACCATCCAATCTGCGAACGAAGTTTCTGTCGGCCCCGCTTGATGTTGTGCGTGCCACTTGATCGGTATAGGCCCCATCCATAGCGTGAATTTGAGATCGCCCTCAGTGTTGGAGATGCGGTTATCTTCGCGCAATTGTACGAATATCGGCGGCGGGGTTAATTGTCCCAGCGCCTCCGCTGATTGATGAAACGCTATCATTTTGTCCATTGTTGTTTTCATCACACTACTTTTTTCGTATACTGTAGCGCGTTCAGGTATTGCCTGTGTAGCGTTCATATAGTCCTCTGTTCAATATGTTTAGAATGATCTAAATCATACCAGATGCACTTAAAAAATGGCTGAGTGCCTGTCTTAGAGCTTGGTGAGTTCAACACGTTTGGGAAGGAATGACAATTATGCTCCAGCGCATCGTGATCGTGGGTACATCGGGATCAGGCAAATCAACGCTTGCACGTGATCTCGCAACCTGTTTACGCCTATCGCATATCGAATTAGATGCGCTACATTGGGATGCCGATTGGCAAGCACCGCCCCACGAGGCATTTATTGAGCGCGTGCAAGGAGCGATGGACAACGCGCCGGTAGGGTGGACGATGGATGGTAATTACAGCATGTCGCAGGCAATCACATGGCCCCGCGCTGATACGCTCATCTGGTTGGATTATCCCCGTCATATTGTCATGTGGCGCATCACTTTGCGTACTATTCGCCGTGTGTTCACCCGTCAAGAATTATGGAACGGCAACCGCGAGAGCTTCCGTAATGCCTTCGCCAGCAAAGATAGCATGATCTTGTGGGCGTATAACACCTATCAGCGCAATCGCCAGCGTTATAGTGCCGTTTTCACGTCCGACCATCACCCACACCTGACTATGATCCGCTTCACGCATCCTCGCCAGACTGAAGCATGGCTCAAAGCGCTAGCTTCGCCATGACTACCTCGCGTGTGTTGCCCGCATACCAGCGTTTCGCCGCTGTTGCCATCGAACGCGCCATCACATAATTAACAATGAAAGCAATCAATGCACCCAGTACCGGTATCAGCTTTGAGAAGGACTTGCCAACCATTTGTGGTGCGTATTTGCGTATGACCGCCGTTGAAACTTTTGTTAATTCTGTGCTACCGGTAATCACTGCGTAAGTCGCGGCTTTGTTCTCTAGCGATTCTTCGTAACCATAAACCTGCGCGATGAAGCTCACCATACTCGCTTGAAAACGGGCCGTCAACAGCATGTCAACCGGCAGTGAGATCGGCAAAGTCACAAACCCACCGAAGCCTGTCACCGCACCCACCACCCCACATTTGAAGGCTTGCTGATGTACCACTTTGTCAATCAGCTTGCCATCGCTGATGTCAGGTCGTTTCGCCTTGATTTGCGTCATCTTTTCCTGCAACTTACTCAGATCAGGATCGATGAAATCAGCCACCCATTTCTGTCCGAAGTAGAATAGCAATCCACCTAGAATGAGCGTCACAACTAAAGGTAACACGCACCCGAACAGGAATATCCACTGTGTCCATTGCCAGATTGTATCAAGCACGTGCTTTTCCCTTATCATTATGAACGGTGTAAGTTGATGCCGTCGCGCAATTCTTGTGCTGCCTTTTGTGGGTTTTCCGCGAAGATGATTCCCCGTGATGAGTTGATAATCAAACCTTTGCCAGTGCTGTTCAAGCCGGCGGTCACCGTCTGCTGAACGTTACCCCCCTGTACACCAATCCCCGGCACCAGCAAGCTCATCTCACCGATTATCTTTCGCACTATTTTCATTTCGTTGGGGTAGGTTGCACCGACTACCAGTAAACAGTTGTCGTTGCCATTCCAATCTTCCGCAACTTTCTGCGCGACGATTTGCCACAGATACCGCTCACCAACCTTCAAATCTTGAAATTCCACTGCACCTGGATTCGATGTACGACATAACACAATACATCCCTTGTCGCCTCGCGATAGAAACGGCGCTAAAGCGTCACGCCCTAAGTAGGGTTGCAAAGTGATGGCATCAAACCCCAGTTCATCGAAAATCGCTGTTGCATAGGCTTCACTCGTACTGCCAATATCACCACGCTTTGCATCACAAATCGTGACAATCTCAGGGTGATGTGTCCGCAGATAAGTCATCGTCAGCGCCAGTTCTTCCCAACCCGCTGCTCCGCGTGCTTCGTAAAAAGCGATGTTCGGCTTATAGGCTGAAACCCACTCATGGGTTTGCTCGATAATCCACTGATTGAACGCGAACTGCGGATGTGTCTCCGTCAAAAAACGCTCCGGCAAGCGTTCCATGTGGCTATCTAACCCCACACATAATAGCGAATTGACCGCATTTGCCCGCCGATTAAATTTGTCAATCATACTCATTGCGTTGTGTGCCTGCTTCCCCAGCCATATGGCTCTTGGAACCAATCCATGATGACCGCTTCTTGTGCGCCAGTGATGCGCTTCATTGACCGCGCCACGTGCAAAATTGTCTCAAAGTTGGTTAGCGTGTGTAAGTTGACTTTGGCATGTGCAAAGTTTTGCTGTGCTTCGTCGAAGCCATAACTGACAATCGCAACCAGATCAGTCACTATCGCGCCGGCTTCTCGTAGCGCATCCACGCCCGACAAGCTACTGCCACCTGTTGTCACTAGATCTTCAACCAGCACAACCCGCTGACTATTCACTGCACCACCTTCAATGCGTTGCCCTCTACCATGCCCTTTAGCTTCTTTACGCACAAAGACCGATGGACGTTGCATCGCATAGGCTAATGCGGAGCTATGCGGGATACCACCCACTGCCACGCCAGCGATCACGTCGAACGACGGCACCCGTTGCGTGATTAGTGCCTCAAAACCAGCGATCACGACGCGCCATTGCGCCGGATGATAAGGTAGGCGACGATTATCAACATATACCGGCGCTACAATCCCTGATTTAAATGTGATCGGCGCATTCGGTGTGAACCCGATAGCGTCAATCTCAATCAATGCCTGTGCTATTGCTTCGCTCATCCAATCTCACTTTCGATAATCGCACCAGCTAACGGCCCCCGATAGACCAGCGCTGACCAATATTGTACAACAGGCACGCCCCGTGCCTTATAACTGAGATATTGTGTGCCATTCAGCACCCCACCACAACCGATCACATCAACAGGGTAGCCCTGTTCACGGCGAATCGTCATGAGTAGTTCGGCAGTGCCTAGCGCGTGTGTGTACAAGTGCCCACCGCCTAAGCCCGCTTGTACTGTCGGGTCATCGGGGCTTGGTGCGCCTAGCGTGTTGGTAGCGATCACTGCTCGTACACCCAATTCAGCAAAGACCTTCATCAGCAGATGATACTGATCTGATGCGAGGTCAGGTCCCAATTTTACCCATAACGGGGTGTCGCATCCTGTGTCAGCAATTGCGTCTAATGCGGATTGGCACAGCGCCCGTGTCAATTTCTCGGCTTGGTTACCGGATGGATCATCTTCCGTGTTCGGACAACTGATGTTCAGCGTGAACCAGTTAGGTATTACCCCACGTTTCAGGAAAGCGTTGATCGACTCGCGCACGTCAATCACTGCCTGTGCATCAGTCACACCCGGACTCAGCGCAATATTGATCCCGAAAGTGTGCGGTAGGTCTATCACATGCTTGAGCAGAAAATGTGCGGCAGCTTCTACCCCTGGATTTTTCAGCCCAACGCGGTTCTGTGTGGATTGTGTGCTCACATCGCGCCACATCACCGTGCCCGCATTGCCTATGCGCGGATGCCGTGTGAACGAGCCATATTCCACCAGCCCCACTAGACGTGGCATACTACGCCACCCCGGCATGATGTTCTCGCCCCGTTCGACTGCGGCGAGTGCCTGATCTTCACTCTCGAATCCATGCCCTTTGACGAAACCCGCCGCTAATATGAACGGGTGCGCTAACCGCACCCCACCCAACGTGATCGGCACGCGCCGAAAGCTCGCACGGTGTACCGTCCATGCCAGATCACATATGCTATCCGATGCGTCTGCCCACGTCAGCGTGTCAAGAATGCGCGTGTGCCATACCTGTGCCGTTTGACGAAATAGGATGCTCCGCAGCACACGATAGCTATAATCGTTCACTGCCAACACGAGTTTACGCAAGAAGCTCATCGCGTTATCCCGAACAAATTACGTCCGAATCCCGGCTCAATCAGCACGCGCTCGCCATCAAACACTTTGACACCACGTATCCACGTCTCGCGCACTTTTCCCCGCACTCGCATCCCCTCAAATGGCGTGATCTGCGGTTGTGTGAACAATTCTCCCGTATCAATGACATAGTTCGTATCCAGATCAACCAGTGCATAAGTCTCCGGCGGGCATTCTAACCCCCAGATTCGGCGCGGATTATCTGCCACCATCGCCACCACACGCTCAAGCGTGACACGCCCCTCAGCGACTGCGGTCAACATCAAGGGCAGGGTGGTCTCCAGACCAGTCACGCCATACGCCGGTTGTTCGCGTTCTTTTTCGGCGCGGGTATGCGGCGCATGATCGCTCTCGATCACATCCACCACACCATCCTGTATGGCTTGCCATAACGCCTCAACATCGTCCGCCGTTTTTAGAGGCGGTTTCATCATCCCATACCCGCTGAGTCTGCTCAGGTCAGTTTCAGTCAAATACAGGTGATGCGGACACACCCCGATTGTGATCGGTAAGCCTTCTGCTTTCGCCGCACGCAGATAATTCATTTCACGCCGTGAACTGATGTGTAAGAAATGTGTGTGCTTACGATGCTTGCGCACTAACTTTAAGATGTCCAGCACAGTGTCTTCTTCAGCATGAACGGCGATCACTCGATGGTCTGTCCATGCGCCATAGTGAGCATCCCGCATCCCCTGATCGGCAATCAGGAGGTTGCCTGTCGTGCTGTTGTTAAAGATTTTCAAGCCACAACTATCAGTGTGCATCTCAGCATATGAATCCCGATTGTCTGCCTGTGACGCGCCGACATACACCCCCCAATCACACACAGCTTGAGTGCCGAGTGCCTCCAGCTTTTCATCGAGTGCCTCGCGTGAGATTGTCTCCGGCGGGGTATTCGGCATGTCAAACACCGCCCAATAGCCACCGGCTACGGCCGCCGCTGTCTCGCTATAAAACGTCGCCTTATGCGCCCATGTCAGGTCACGCAAATGACAATGCGGATCAACCATCCCGTGTATCTTGATTTGCTTAGACATACGCGCCTTTCAGCACTTTTGCCAGCAATGCCATCCGCACAAACATGCCATTCTCCATCTGTTGAAAGTAGATACTACGCGGGTCTGCATCGAGTCGATCATGATCTTTGCGCGTGCCCATCTCATGTTTACGGGGTAGGGGATGCATTAGGATACAATCTTTGGGCGCTTGTGCCAGCACCTCCGGCACAACAATGAAATTATCCTTGATCTTCTCGTACTCGGCGAGGTTGTCAAAGCGTTCTTCTTGCACCCGTGTCCAATACAATACATCACTCTCACCCAATACATCGCTGAGTGTATCCGTCAATACGACCTCAATATCTAAATCACGTAGCATGGCGATGATGCTGTCAGGCATCTGTAATTGTTGCGGAGCGACACACGCGATGTGTGTTCCTGTCGGACGATAATATGCGATTAGTTTTGCTAACGAATGCACCGTTCGCCCATTTTTTAAGTCACCGACCAGCGTAATAGTAAGGTGGTCAAGTTCTTTCTTCGCATCGATGATAGTGAACATATCTAGCAGGGCTTGTGTAGGATGCTCGCCTACACCATCACCTCCGCTGATGACAACGGTGGGGTTGTTAATGTGCTTGTTCAAAAAATCGAGATAATATCCTGCCTCATACGTCGATCCCACTTGCGGATGACGCAACACGATTGCGTCAGCATAGCACCCTGCTGCCCGTATCGTGTCCGCCAGATTTTCACCTTTATACATTGACGAGAACTGCACCCCGTTACTGACTGAAATCACTTCCCCGCCTAAACGACGCATCGCCGCTTGAAATGACATATCCGTACGTGTGCTTGCCTCAAAGAACAGTGATGCCATCACACGCCCCGCACAAATTTCCGTTAGACCACGATCATTCTGCCGTACCCGCCGCCGAATGGATACCGTTGCATCGAATAACATATCAAGATCGGTGCGGTCAAATTGGTCAACGGATATGATATGCTTCCTCTGATACACTCCTCCGATCTTAGGCGGAGCATAGGTGTGACGATACGCGCTAGGTGGCATCTGTTTCGCCTGTTCCTCGGCATTAGTAGCCATCTATTTAACTCCCCATCTCTGTCTGGATCAAAACTGTGCTGATTATAGCCCAAACCCTACAAATTAACAGTGATAGCGCTTGCCTCTTACCTGGTAGGCATAAGACCAATTCATAGCAATCTGACTGCGCTCTATGTCATAATCATCTTGATTCATGTGTCAACTATCTTGAATGGAAGAACCCCATGCATATCACAGCCTCAAAGGGTGATTTGACCCAACAAACAACTGATGCCTTACTCATCTATGCTATACAGGAGCATGATCTCAACGGTGCAGCACAAGCTGTCGATCAAGCCTTAAATGGCGCACTCAGCGAGATCATCGCCAGCGGTGATTTTTCCGCTAAAGCCGAGGAACTACTCGTGCTGTATACACAGGATGCGCTGCCATCAAAGCGCGTGATTCTCGTCGGCTTGGGTGAAGCAGATGCGTTCTCTGCTGATATTGTCCGTCGTGCTGTCGCCAGTGGTCTACAAAAAGCGTGTAGTCTCAATCTCAAGACCGTTGCTACTCGCCCTGCGGGCGCAGAGCGGGGTACACTCAGCGTTGCTGAGTCGGCACAAGCTGTTGCCGAAGGCGCTCTGCTCGGTTTGTATCACTATCACGGTCAAAAGACTGAAGATGCCCCACACCAGTTGGAACAACTCACCATCGTACACGATGAGCAAGAGGCGGTTAGCACTGCAATCAACACTGCACGAGCCTTCGCCGGAGGTACCATCCTTGCCCGTGACCTCATTAACCTGCCTGCGAACATCCTCACCCCTACACAGCTTGCCAATCGTGCCGAAGCCATGGCGAAAGCAACCGGCTTAAAATGCACTGTTCTGGAACGCCCCCAGATGCAGGCGCTCAAGATGGGTGCGTTGCTCGGTGTCGCACAAGGTAGCGAAGAAGTCCCTAAATTCATTATCTTAGAACATCAACCCGATAAGAAAGAAGATAGCAACACGCTAGTTTTAGTTGGTAAGGCAGTCACCTTTGATACAGGTGGCTATAGCCTCAAAACCCGTGATGGTATGATCGGCATGAAAGCAGATATGTCCGGTGGCGCGGCGGTCATTGGTGCGATGCAAGCTATCGCGCAACTGAATATCCCCCTGCATGTGGTAGGTTTAGTACCCGCCGTTGATAACATGGTCAGCGGCAAAGCCTACCGTCCACAAGATGTACTGACTGCCAGCAATGGCAAAACAATCGAGATCATCAGCACAGATGCTGAAGGCCGTTTGATTCTCGCGGATGCGCTCGTATATGCTCAGCGTTATCAACCCGCCGCAGTCGTTGATATTGCCACCCTCACCGGATCAATCATGGTGGCGCTCGGTCACGCCATGACCGGCGTATTCAGCAATGATGACGCGCTGTTTGATCGTCTCAACATAGCCGCACAAGTCACCAGTGAACCCGTCTGGCGGATGCCGATGGTTCCTGAATATGGTAATTCGCTCAAGAGCGATACGGCGGATACTAAAAATAGTGGCGGACGTGCCGCTGGAGCCAGCGTTGCCGCACATTTCTTGAGTCATTTCATCGATTATAAGTGGGCACACATTGATATGGCGGGGATGCTCAATAACGAGGGTTTGATCAGCTATCAACCCAAACATTCAGCGCGGGGTTATGGCGCACGCCTATTAGCCGAACTCGCCCGTCAGTGGGCACAATCAGCTTCATGATGTTCAGCCTGGGAGACCCAATTTCGGTCTCCCATTTTTGTCTTCTCATTCAATTAAACGTGCCGCCGCCGCATCAACAGCCCAGATGACATAGGGGTGATCACTACGGGCGATGACTTGTGCTGGATACACATCAACTTGTTCAGTGCCGGTCAACACGGCTTTGAGCGCAGGCGCTTTATTTTCACCCGCTACCATGAACATGATATTACCGCTCTTGAGAATCGCAGGGAAAGTCAGCGATACTCTCCACAAATCTCCTTTTGCCTGCACATGATGTGCAATGACGAGTGTATTCTGCTCATGCACAGCATCCGTGCCGGGGAATAACGATGCGGTGTGACCATCATCACCCATGCCCAGCAAATTCAGATCAAAGTATGTATCATCGTCGCCGAAGAAAGACCTGATCTCCTCTGCATAGGCGTCTGCCGCCGCTTGTGGCTCTAATTCACCTCGTATCCGATGCACATTCTCGGCAGGGATGTCGATGTGATCGAGCAATGCTGTTTTAACCATGTGATAGTTGCTCTGCGGATCATCGGGTACAACTACGCGCTCATCTCCGAAAAACAGATGAATCCGCGACCAGTCTAGATAGGCATCAAACTTGTGCGCCAGCATCGCATACACAGGTTCTGGCGTTGAACCACCTGCTAACGCCATCGAAAACGTGTCGTTCATCTCTAACGTCGCAGTCGCCAGGCGCACAATACGCTCTGCGGTGTATTGATTGAGCGCCTGTTGTGTTGCTGAAATCTTTAGATTATCCCATTCATCAAGCATAGGCTTGTCCTTTCTGTTGATTAAGGCAGGCACAAACTAATGTAAGCAACCGCTCTTGCGCCAGCGACGCTTATCCTCTGCGAGGTAAATATCTGCCTCTACCGGCCCCCATGAGCCTTTTTCATAGAGATGAGGCGCAGGTGCGGATTCTGTCTCTGAGTAACGAATCACTGGATCAAAGATTGACCAAGCCGCTTCGATCTCATCGCTGCGCGTGAACAAAGATGGATCCCCCTGTATTGCGTCGAGGATCAGCCGTTCATACGCATCGGAAATCACCTCATCGAACGAATCATTGTAGTGAAATTCCATATCCACACTACGGAAAGCCTGTGTTGTTCCGGGTATCTTCGCCTCAAATTTAAGGTGGATGCCTTCATCGGGCTGTAAGCACAATGCCAGCACATTTCGGGCAAAACGATCACCTTCCTCTAGGTTAAACAGCATGTGTGGCGGTGATTTGAACTCTACCAAAATCTTGGATACCTTCGCTTTTAACGCCTTACCGCTACGCACATAGAAGGGTACACCTTTCCAGCGCCAGTTCTCAATCTCAAATTTGACGGTGGCATAGGTCGGTGTTTTGCTTCTATTCTTGACACCTTCCGCCTCTTGATAACCGTTATATTGTCCTAGCACCATATCATTTGGCGTGAGCGGTTTAATCGCCTGCAGGACTTTCACTTTCTCATTGCGCAAGATGTCTGCATCAAACGAACTCGGCGGTTCCATCGCAGTTAGCATCAGTAATTGCAACAGATGATTCTGGAACATATCACGCAATACGCCCGATGAATCATAGTAATCGGCGCGTGTGCCCACATCAACCGATTCTGCAACAGTGATCTGCACGTTATCGACGTAATTACGGTTCCACACCGGCTCAAAGATTGTGTTAGCAAAGCGGAAGAACAAGATATTTTGTGCCGTCTCTTTGCCCAGATAATGATCAATGCGATAAATAGCGTGTTCGTCAAACACCTCATGCGCGATGTGATTGAGCTCTTCTGCGGAAGGTAAATCTGTGCCAAATGGTTTCTCGACGATAATCCGCCGCCACCCTTGTTCAGAACGATTCATTTGTGCTTTACCCAGATTGGTGATGATTGCTTCATACAAGAACGGCGCGACAGAGAGATAATATAGGCGGTTAGCCTCTTCACCTTCGATCTCTTTGAGTTCCGCTTTGATCACATCAAAGCCATCTAATTTGCCAGCATCTGCTGGGATATACCAAAGCTTCGGTTTAAAGGCTTCCCACGTCTCTGCATCATAATGATCACTGAACTCTTGGACGCTAGCTTGCATATCTTCACGAAACTGTTGGTGCGAGAATTCGGTGCGCGATACACCTACAATATTGAAATCACCATCCAGCTTGCCTTTCTTGTAATTGTTATACAATGCTGGAATGAGCTTACGCTGTGTGAGATCGCCCGATGCGCCGAAAATCAAAATGGTTGTTGTCATTTTTGCCTCTTCAATGTAATGTCACACGGTTAATTACCATTGCGTTCAAGGAGTGTAGAATGTCGCAATATGCTTTAGACGATGTACGAGTGCTAGATTTTACCCGTGTACTTGCTGGGCCACTCGCAACAATGCTTCTGGCAGATCTTGGCGCAGATGTGATTAAGATCGAGCATGTTACTGCTGGTGATGATACGCGCCAATGGGGGCCACCTTGGCAGGGCATGATGAGCGCCTATTTTGCCAGCGTTAACCGCAATAAACGCAGTCTTGCACTTAACCTCAAATCAGAGCACGGGGTACAGATCGCTCGCCAACTCGCTACAGAGAGTCAGATCGTGGTAGAGAACTTCAAAGTAGGGCAGATGGCTTCTTTCGGTTTGGGTTATGACGAATTATCCGCCCTGAACCCAGCACTGGTCTATTGTAGCATAACAGGCTTCGGTCAGACGGGGTCACTATCACAATATCCAGGTTACGATTACGCGATTCAAGCTATGAGTGGTCTCATGTCAATCACCGGTGAGCGCGAAGGCGAACCTCATAAAGTCGGAGTAGCAATCAGCGATGTGATCGCAGGTCTATCCGCTAATACAGCAATCCTATCGGCTTTACACCACGCACGTAATACAGGTCAGGGACAGTACATTGACATTGCGTTGCTCGACACGCAGATTGCCTCACTGGTTAACATTGCCAGCAATTATCTTGTTTCATCGCAGAACCCACCCCGTTATGGCAACCAGCACCAGAATATCGTCCCCTATCAGACATTTCGTGCTAGTGACCAACCCTTCGTGCTAGCAGTCGGCAATGATCGTCAATTCCGCGTGCTGTGTCATCTCATCCAATTGCCTGATCTGCCCGACGATGAACGTTTCGCTACCAATCCCGCCCGTGTAGCACACCGCGATACCCTCATCCCGATCTTGCAAGATGTATTCGTCCTTCAATCGGCTTCACATTGGGTTCAATTACTTTTAGATGCGGGTATCCCCTCTGGCAGTATTAACACCATCGAGCAAGCCTTGAACATGCCACATATCCATGAGCGTAATCTGGTGAAGTCAGTCAAGCTCACTGATGGTGACACGCTTAAACTCGTCGCATCACCGCTTAAACTGTCTCAGACCCCGCCTACAATACGCATGCCACCGCCACAACTTGGCGAACACACCGATGCAATTCTACAGGAACAGCTTGGCTTGTCCACGGACGAAATCGCTAGCCTTCGCCGTCAGCAGGTGATCCGCTGAAAAAAGTCAAAATATACTTCGATATTCAGTATCAACCGGTTGATCAGGGATGCGATAGAGATGCTCGATTTGTTGTTCAATAAATACAGCTTTATGGATCGAATCCAAACCCTTCAGGAGCTTCACATCTTCCCCACCTTTTTTGATGTAATGCACATCAAAAACATAGACCGGTACATCATTGCTCTCGTAAGCCACGCGCCTCTGACAATACACCTGCTCGATAGCTCGTCGATCAACAGTCTCGTTTCGGATCCCCAGCATCGGGATCGGGCTATGCTGTGTCTGTATTTGACCGCCCCGTATCTGAATACTGGTTGTGTTAAGGAAACCGGTGACGACATAGTATGTCATACCAATTCCCACGGCATAGAAAGGGAGCAGGAAGACAATCATCATCGGCTCAAAGTCTGCGCCATCTGCCATGAACATGACCGATGTGAAGAATATGATGAAGGCATTCCAGATCACTGCAAAGAATGTCAAACCCATGTGTTGCTTGCCTAACCAGCGATAACGAATCTCTATCCCGTCTGCGAGACGATTGAGTTTGAATTTTTCGGGTTTTTTTCGCTTCTGTTTTGTCATGCCGGGCATAGTAGTTGGCTCAGACTTCATATAATGCACCGTGCCACAGTACGCGCAAACGACAATATTTTCGCCCATAGTAAGCGCTTCTTTGGGTAATGGGGCATGGCAATGCTTACATTCAACCGTATCGAACATAGAAGCTCCCTCACTTGTAGCTATTTGTTGCCTCTATTGTGATGGCAAATTGCCTGTTTACACCCTTGAGACACGCTTACGGCACATACATCTGTACAAAATCAGCACTATCAACCCACAAACCATTCACAATCATTTCAAAGTGAGCGTGAGCGCTACTACTGCGCCCTGTACTTCCCACCATGCCGATGATCTGTTCCTCACTCACCGTTTGTCCTTGCGTGACATAGATCACCGATAAATGCGCATAGCCCGAGTACACGCCGCGCCCATGATCGATCAATACATAATTTCCGCGAATATCCATGCGCCCTGCGAAAGCAACCCGCCCACCAGCCGTTGCCATCAAAGGGGTGCCTGTTGGTGCGTTGAAATCCCAACCAGTATGGATAGTCTGGAAATCATCGTTGAATACCCGCGATGCGCCAAACGGTGACGTTAATTCCGCGTGAGTTGCCGGCGGTACAAAGCTGTCAGCTTCCCACAACGCTACATCGCTGATTGTCCCTGTAATCTCGAAGATGCGCTCAAATTCAGCAGATTCCACCTCAGGGTCTAATAATCTTAAAGTCTCGTCATCAGGTACAAGGCGTACTTCTTGTTGTAAGAACCCGCCTGTAATCACATTCACGCCTGTTTGCAGAATTTGAGGTGTGCTGATGCCCGTTTGCTCAACCGTTACCGTCAGCTCATAAGTGCGTATCGTCTGACTGATCTCTGATGCGAGAAACGCCCACCAACCATCGCGCCCATCTAACTGAAAGAAGTCTACCGAGTAAATTGACCAGCTTGCCCGCGCCCCGACAATGTTTTCCCCGTCTAAATGGAGCACACCAGCGCGCCCCTGCCTCAGCACGTTAAAATACACATCCAACACCACGCCATCTCCCTCGACCGAATACGCTGGTTGCGGTAGGGTAGGGGGAGTGTCTTCGTCGGTGCTTGTCGAGTCGCTTGTTTCTTGTGCTCGTATCAGGATCACACTCAATAACGTCAAAAGTGCTAAGAAGATCGTTCGCTTCATCGCTTGCCTTATATTGTATTCATGTGCATATCTGCTACGATACTACACGCTGTGCAAAAATCCAATCGTGGAGCAACTAATAAAAACCCCCACCGCGAGGGTAGGGGGCGTTGTTGATTTTGCCTCTCATCTCAGCTGATCAGCCCTGAACCAGTTGCCGTTTGCGCTTATCGTCTTTTAAACGCAGTTCAGTATTCAAGATGCGTTTACGGATGCGCAGGTTCTTCGGCGTGACCTCCAATAACTCATCACCATCAAGATATTCTAGGTAATCATCGAGGCTCATATTACGTGCCGGCACCAGCGATGCTGAAACTTCTTTAGGCTTCGCACGGAAGTTATCCAGATGCTTGGCTTTGGTGATATTCAATGGAAGATCTTCGTTGCGTGCATTTTCACCGATCACCATACCCTCATAGACTTCTGTGCCTGGCTCAATGAAGAACTCACCGCGTGCCTGTGCATTAACAATCGCATAGGTGGTAGCTGTCCCGCGCTCCATCGCCACTAGACTGCCAAAACGCCGTCCTGGCACATCACCAGCTATCGGTTGATAAGAGTGGAAGATACTGTGCATTTGCCCCATGCCCGATGTCGAACGCAGGAAATACGCACGGAAACCTAGTAAGCCCCGTGTCGGCACAACGTATTCAATGTATGTTGTACCATGTTCACTGCGCATGTTCGTCAGTTGACCACGCCGTTCGCCCATCATCTCCATGATCGTGCCGACGTAATCATCAGCTACTTCGATGTGCAATTCTTCGACAGGCTCCAACATCTTGCCACTCGCTTCATCTTCCATATAGATTACTTCTGGTTTGCTGACTTCAAACTCGAAGCCCTCACGGCGCATCGTTTCGATCAAAATGCCCAGATGCAACTCCCCACGCCCACTAACTACAAAGCGATCCGGTGAATCACCATCTTCGACGCGCAACGCCACATTACTGCGCGTCTCTTGGTACAGCCGTGCCCGTAACTTGCGCGAGGTGTTCATCCCACTATCGGTCTCTGTCCCCGATAATGGTGACGTGTTCACACCGAAGGTCATGCGGACTGTCGGTTCTTCAACTTTGATGCCCGGAAGCGCTTCCGTTATCTCTGGATGGGCGATCGTATCGCTGATTTCGACAGGGTCAAATCCGCCAATCGCCACAATATCACCTGCGCTAACTTCTTCGACTTCTGTTTTGGCAAGGTTATGAAATTGGAATAGATAGTCCAACCGTCCGGAAATACGCTTACCCTCGCTCGTGATACGTACGAGTGCCATACCTTGTTTGAGGGTACCAGATATCAAGCGCCCAATAGCGATCTGACCTTTGTATTGATCGTATTCCAGAGTGGTGACGAGCATTCGCGCTCGTTCATTCATTTGTACTGTTGGCGGTGGCACTTCGTCCAGAATAACCTTGAACAAGGGATCGAGATTGTCCGCAAGATCATCCGCACTGTGACCAGCCTGCCCATGTAAGCCAATCGCATACACCACAGGGAAATCCGCTTGTTCGTCATTAGCGCCTAACTCAATGAATAAATCGAATGTTTCGTTAAGCACTTCACGTACTCGTGCATTCTGACGATCCACTTTGTTAATTACAACGATGATCCGCAGGCCCAATTCTAGCGCTTTTCGCAATACGAAGCGCGTCTGTGGCATCGGTCCCTCAACCGAGTCGACAAGCAACAACGCACCATCGACCATATTAAGCACTCGTTCCACTTCACCACCAAAATCGGCATGGCCCGGCGTGTCCACAATGTTGACCTTGGTATCACCCCAGGTCACGGCTGTATTTTTCGATAAGATCGTGATGCCTCGCTCACGCTCTAATGCGTTAGAATCCAATACCCGTTCCTCGACGGCAGCGCCTTCGCGGAATACGTTCGTCTGCTGTAACATGCCATCCACTAGCGTCGTTTTGCCGTGGTCAACGTGTGCGATAATTGCAATGTTGCGAATGTCAGTGCGTGTCTCGGTCAACTTGTTCAGTATCCTTGTTTAACTAATCGTGTGATGTGAGTATATCAGACCTTGTTTAAATCTTGCCCAATAATCTGATAACGAATTGATGAAACTGCGCTTTTGCGCCATCTCATGAAATGTAAGTGTTGTTGAAGAAACCAATTGGCTAGTTGTAGTAGAGAAGCAAGCAGTTTATTATCGCACGAAGATTAGCAATTGTAGAGGTTGAATTTCTTGTCGATAGCTCAATCATCATCAGGGTTTAAGTTACTCCCGCGCTGAATCGCATCATCGCCGAAACGTTGTTTAAGCTCATCTAATGTACGTTGCAATTGCCGACTTTTCTTGTCTTTTTCTGTTTCCCATAGTGATAATTGTTGCGCATGGTCTTCTAAATTGCTTACTCCAACACCTAACAACCTCACCGCCTGACCAGACCAGTTATTCTCCAGTAAGTGCAGAGCTTCACGCGCAATAATCAGGTCATCCTGTACAGCATGTGTGAGTGTCGTTTGTCGTGTGAGTGTCGTGAAATCTGACCAACGTAACTTAATCTGTATCGTGCGTCCGTTTAAATTTTGGTCACGCAAACGACGTGCGACTTTTTCTGCCAGATTGCGTAAAACCCGCCGTAGTTCATCTTTATCGCGTACATCTTGTGCAAATGTCGTTTCATTGCTGATTGATTTTGTGTCATGCTCAGTTTCTATCGGACGATGATCAATGCCCTGAGCCCGTTGCCACAAATCATAACCGACTTTACCGAAGTGGTGTAGCATAAACTGCTCACGCTGACGGGCAATATCTCCAATTGTTTCAATATTCAAAGCATATAACGTTTCCGCTGTTTTTGGGCCCACACCCCAAAGCTCACGGACAGGTAAGGGCGCAAGGTATCGGGCTTCCTCATCAGGCGGAACGACTTCGATTGCACAGGGTGGTTGTCCGTTTTGACTGCGTGCTTTGCCGATATTATTCGCGATTTTGGCAACCAGTTTGTTGCTTGCGGCGCCCAAAGAACAGGGCAAGCCTAATTCATTTCGTATAGTCATTTGAATACCAAAAGCAATATCAAATAAACTAGTATGAAAACCAGAAACATCCAAGAAAGCCTCATCAATCGAAAGCTGCTCAACAAACGGCGTCACGGAATACAAAACATCCATAACACGGCGCGACCAATCTCCATAAACACCATGACGAGCCGAAACAACAACCAGACCCGGACACAAGCGACGCGCCTCAACCATCGACATTGCAGAACGAACACCATACAAACGAGCACGATAAGAAGAAGAAGCAACCACACCACGCGCATCAATAGAACCACCAACAACAAAGGGCACATCATGAAGAGCCAAATTCAGATTCGCCTCAACAGCGCAATAAAAAGCATCAAGATCAAAATGAAGAATTAAACGAGACATAACAAACATACCTGAAAAAACACAGAATCACTCCAAAGAGCGACCATCAAACAAACGACCATGACGCAACTGCTCGCGCAATTCAAACGCAATATCCTCAAGAACACGTTTACGAGGCTGCAGATTCAAGATCACCTGAACAATCTGCCAAACAAAATAGACAACCAGACCAAAAAACATAGTGCGCCGTGAAGCAACAGCCAGCCGATGATTAATTCCCCGAAGAAACGATGTGATCAAAAGCGTATCAAACAACCCTGCACAGCTAAACAACGCACGTTCCAAATGACTAGATTGACCCACCTCAACATCAAGCAGAGCATCTTGGACACGGGTATATAAAGCAAGCAAAATCTCATGCGAAGAAACTGATGAAACAATCTGATCCGATACACCAAGATCCAAATCAACTAACACGCCATAATGATCACTATAAGCCAATACATCGCCCGTCAACACATGACGTAACACAACATCAAATCGAATCGGACGTATCTTGCGAACCAACAAATAATCCAAACATTGATCCACAGACTCAACGTAAGGATTATCCTGAGAGAACGTTACCGAATGTTCTCCCACAAGATGAAAACCCACATCAAGCAAATCACCAAGATCCATCACAATACGATAACCATCCTGATCAGGGCGCGTATTCAAATCACCGCCCAGCACCACTGGATAAAGATCACTTGAATGCTGATAAACAAACCGTGTAACCTCATACAAGTTAGTCTCATTGTACACCGCATATTCATTATTTTTATCAAAATCGTACTGAGCATGCGTATGCACGTTATACACATCAACAAGTGCCTCATCAACAAGAATACGTGTTAAACCAACACCTTTCTGAGCATAATAATCACCCCGCCCAATATCATCCGGTTTACCACGCATTCGAAAAGCGTGAAAATTACTACCCACAATCAGGTACTTAGAAAAAGTTAACAAACCACTACCAACCAACCCCGATGGAAAATACCGATAATGCGACCAACGCTCACCTAAACCATCACGCAACTGACGAAAATTATCCGCTAGATAAACCTCTTGCAATAAAATCACATCCGGAT
This sequence comes from Anaerolineae bacterium, assembly GCA_051117475.1. Lineage (GTDB taxonomy): Bacteria > Chloroflexota > Anaerolineae > Aggregatilineales > Phototrophicaceae > JAUZRW01. The sequence goes on from JBNPEE010000008.1 coordinate 123,512, forward strand.
CAAGTGTAAGCAAGGCATCAACAATCTCTGCTACACGTGCCCGCCGATGTCGAGCATATGGCGCTCCCCAAATATTCAAACTTAAAACCCGCATCATATTTATCCCTCAACAATTAAAAAAGCCCTCTCACATTGATAAATGAAAGGACAAAATCAAAGATTCACGAATAAGTTATCCTCACGAAGCGTAATATTTCATGACAACAATACCCATTGGAGGCAATGACAAACTCAAACTCTGCTCAAAACCATGCGCCCCAATAGATTCGCTATGTACACCACCCATATTACCCACATTACTCCCACCATATATCTCTGAGTCACTATTAAGAATTTCACTATAATAACCAGCATGAGGCACACCAACACGATGTCCCAGACGTGGAACAGGTGTAGAATTCATAGACACCACCACAAATTCACGCTTATTCTTAGCATAGCGGATGAAAGTAAATGTGCTATTCTCTGCATCATTAGCATCGATCCAACGAAAACCATCAGGTGTAAAATCAACCTGATACAATGCAGGTTCTTGCTGATACAGATGATTTAAATCCTTCATAAACTTGTTGAAGGTCTGATGTGTTTCCATATCCATCAGATGCCAATCCAAACTACGGGCCTCATTCCATTCTGTCCATTGTGCAATATCTGATCCCATAAAATTCAACTTCTTGCCCGGATGCATGTACTGATACCCCATCAACAGACGTAACTGTGCGAACTTCTGCCACCAATCACCGGGCAATTTACCCATAAGTGATCCTTTACCATGAACAACCTCATCATGTGAAAGAGACAACACAAAGTTTTCATTAAAGGCATATACCATCGAAAAGGTCAGTTTGTTATGTTCCCATTTTCGATAAACAGGATTTTTCTGAAAATACGATAACGTATCATGCATCCACCCCATATTCCATTTAAATGTAAAACCTAGTCCACCGATATAAGTGGGTCGGCTCACCATCGGCCATGCTGTTGATTCCTCCGCAATCGTGACTGCACCAGGGAACTTATCGTGAATGACGACATTCGTCTCTTTCAAAAAATCCACAGCCGCTAAATTTTCGTTACCACCATATTGATTTGGGATCCACTGACCATCCTCGCGTGAAAAGTCCAGATAAACCATTGATGACACAGCGTCCACACGCAAGCCGTCAATGTGGTAATACTCCAGCCAGAATAAAGCATTCGCAATCAAAAAATTCCGCACTTCATTCCGCCCATAATTGAAAATATACGTACCCCAATCCGGATGTTCCCCCTGACGCGCATCCTCATGCGAGTATAAATGCGTACCATCAAAGAAACTCAACGCATGTCCGTCTTTAGGAAAATGTGCCGGAACCCAATCCACAATGACACCAATACCTGCCTGATGACACTGATCAACAAAATACATGAAGTCTTCCGGTGTACCAAATCGGCTCGTTGGCGCATAATACCCTGTCACCTGATACCCCCATGATCCATCAAATGGATGCTCAGCAACGGGCATTAACTCAATATGTGTGTAGCCCATATCGCTGACATAATTAACCAGACGATCAGCCAATTCACGATAGGTTAACCATTCGTTTCCTTCTTTGCGTTGCCAGCTTCCCAGATGAACCTCGTAAATCGACATCGGTTCTTCTAGCATGTTTTTCTGTGATCGCGTTGACATCCACGCCACATCATCCCATTGGTACTGACTTAAATCAGCAACGATTGATGCTGTATTAGGACGCAATTCAGCGTGAAAGCCATACGGATCAATCTTCTCCGCCATATAACCCATATGATGCGATTGCACCTCATATTTGTACGCCTCGCCGACAGCAACACCCGGAATAAACAACTCCCATACACCACTGTTAGCGTTCGGTTGCATCGGATGCACACGACCATCCCAGCGATTAAACGCGCCAATCACGCTCACACGCTTCGCATTAGGTGCCCACACTGCGAAGTTCACGCCCAGCACACCATCAATTGTGCGTAGGTGCGCCCCCAACTTCTCATAGATTTCCCAGTTTCGTCCCTCTGCGTGCAAGTACAAATCAAACTCTGTCAAATAAAACGGATACACGTAAGGATCTTTGAAAACAATCTCATGGCCATCTGTATCCACCTCAACGAAGCTGTAAACGAACTTATCAACCGTACCCATCACAGAAGCTTCATACAAACCAGCCTCATTGATCTGTTTCATCGGGACACGTTTGGATGGATCTTTACGCTCATCCAGTAAATACAACTCATTTGCGTAAGGGCGAAATGCGCGAATTGTTAACTTCTTCGGGCTAGTTTGATGTACTCCTAAAATATCTACTGGCGATCCGTGATAACCATGTACCAATGCTTGGATTCCATCAGGATGTAGTTGACCAGTCATTCAATAAGCCTCACTTTATTTTTTGATTTGTGTTGTCATTATAACGAAGTCCCATCATAAACGCATACCAAAACACAAAAAAGCACTGATGCAACTTGGCATCAGTGCTTTTCATAATCTGGACGGGAGCGACGGGATTCGAACCCGCGATCTCCACCTTGACAGGGTGGCATGTTAACCGCTACACCACGCCCCCAGATCGCTTTTTCTTTTGTCCATTTGAGCGGGAGCGACGGGATTCGAACCCGCGATCTCCACCTTGACAGGGTGGCATGTTAACCGCTACACCACGCCCCCAATGAACGACGCACATCGTATCATTATCAGTATAGCTTGTCAAGATACGAACCCCAACAAAAAACACAAGAAATGCTAATTATTAAAAACGACACCGTGTGGTATTATTCCTTTGGACTGTCAAGCATCGTCTATAATCACTGTCCTAAAAATAAATTCTCCCAACATAAAATTACTCTTTCGATTTTGTCCATAAATTACAATTCTCTCCCTAACTATGCTCAATAGGGGAGACCTGTTATCCACAAGTCTACAGTAGGAGTAAGACTCTATGAGATCGTTTTTCGACTTTCTGACACGAATGGCATTGCGTTTCCGGTGGTTTACGCTTGTCATTGTTACCGTAGTGATGATCCTCGGTGGTATTGCCACCACTGAACTGCAACAAGAATTATTACCTCCGATTGAATTTCCACAGAGTTTTGTGCTCATCCAAGTATCCGGCATGACCAGTGACGAAGTTCTCAACGTAGTTACGTTACGAGTTGAAGATGTTGTTGCCAATGTGCCCGGCGTCGTCAATGTGGAGACACAAACCTCCGGCTCACTCGGTGTATTCATGTTCATCAGCACCGAATTCGGCATTCCACAAGATGAAATCCGTGCTGATATTCAAGCAACGCTCAATTCAGTTTTCTTCCCCAACCGTGCAATTGTTGCGCCAGAAGGGACAGATGATACCGAATTCGCAATGCAATTAATCAGCGATCTTACGCCCGACGTGATGCTGTATCTTGCGCAAAGTAACCCGACCTTCTTATTTCAGCTTTCGCCAGATGTATGGGCGAGTTTCTCTGATGAAACACTGGAGACACTCTTAGCCTATCTCGCATCGCAGGATGATACCCCACAGGGTGAAACAAGTGCCCTTGAACAATTAGTAGAAACAGATATTCTGCCTCAACTTGAAGCACTTGATCTTGTCGCAAGTATCAGCATCGAAGGCGGTCAGGCCTTACCCGGCGAAGATGTTGCAGGGTTACAAACAGTTGATGCTTCAGAACTGAGCGACAACAGCAGCGTCTTATTACAACTCAATCCGGATGTATGGGCAATCGTCTCTGACCGTCTCGAACTCGGTGAATTAAATACAGCAACTGCCGAGCAACTCGCGACAATTGAGATTGCTTCACCCGATAGCCCGCCAGAACTACCCTCAAGCTGGCAAACATTCGATCACTATCGTAATGCTTCTGATCTCTTGGAGATGGCGTCTTTCACACGCACTATCGCCACTGTACTCAATGATTTCGTCAACACCGGTGAAATTCGTGGTGCACTCGGCACAACCGAAGATCTGAGCGTAGAAGCTGTCCAGACAATGCTCGATATTCAACCCTCACTAGCTAACTATTTCGATGGTGAACAACTCGCAGCCATATCGCCTGATGTGCTTGAAATCTTGCAAGATTACGTTGACCTAGACGGTATCTCACGCGATCAACTTGCTTCGTCAATCCTAGCCCGCGAGATCACCGGCGATCTACAATTACCGGATCCGGTTGTTTTACCTAATCCTTGGCGCTTAAGCCCGCCACAAATCATCACCTTCAGCTTTGCAGATTTGCCCCTAGCCACATTTAGTATCTTCAGCGAAATTAGTGCCACACCCGCGCCTGCCGAAAATGCTGAAGAAATCGTCGAGCCGAATGACGATGGCCAGGCGTCTGACGAATCCGATGCGTTCGACCCGACTACTGCGCTAACTCTCAGCGTCAATCCAGCTTATGAAGATGTTGCCGAAGGGCCAGAACTTCCTGCACTCTATGCGTTCTTTGGGGAACAGTTCAATTACGAACTCAACACCGCCGACGATTTACTAAAATTACAGTTCCCTGATGAGATTGGTACCTTACTCGGTAGTACAGATGGCGTTGCCTTCCTCAATCTCCTCCCTCAACTCAATCAGTTTGGAGATGCCTTCCTCGGTGGTGGGGGAGATGCCGACGATGCTGCACCCATTGATCCCGGCACCTTCGCAACATTGGCACCTGCTCTAATTGAATGCGGGATTGGCATTCAAGATTTGATTACACCAGATGGAGGCTTCTCACTCGATCCACTTGCAACCGGCTTAATCAATTGCCTTGAACCAGAAGTATTCGCCTATCTCGCTGAGAATGACCCGACCTTTAGCAATCGCTTGAGTCCAGCCGTCTATGCCAACCTCTCACCAGAAGTTTATTCCGTAGATGGTTTCGCGCCGCTTCTCGGCGATGTTTGGTCAGACTTATCACAACGTCCAGAGCTTGCCGATCAATCACTACGTAATGCGGATGGTTTGATCGCTCTGAGTGATGGTAGTGCCGCGCAATTGCTCAATATCATCAACGCCGAAGTCACCGGACAGTTTGTCGGTTATGAGATTCGCTTATTCGATAGCCTCTCACCAGAAGTCATCACATACTTAGCCGAGCGTGAACCTGATTTCTTCGAGACACTTGAACATGACGTGTTGCTCAAGTTCTCATCAGAAACTTTAGCCGCCTTGCCACAAGATGCGCTCACCAGCTTGCCGGATGATATCGTCGAGCAAGTCGAAGCCATTGCCAGTGGCCAAGCCGATTCTGCTATTGCTGCCATTGCCAGCCAATACACCTCGGATGTCGCACCACCACGCCCTGATGCACCACCACTCAATGCGGAATGGCAGCAAATCGCAGGATTCTACAGTGTACCGCTTGATAATGCCTACGACATCATCCGCTTTGAAGAAAATCTTGGCGGATCACCTGCACAGTTCATGAATAATTTATTCCTCTCACCAAACGGAAGAAACTTCGCGCCGGATTTGTTGGGAAACATGCCTGTCGATGTCTTCTACTACATCGCTGACGAGGATGAAACCTTCATACCGAGCCTATCACCACGGGCCTTGAATTTGTTCTCAGAAGATGTCTTCGAACAATTACCAGAAGAAACGCAGGAACGTGCTCGCGCCGGCGAAGTATTCGTACCATCCACGCAGGTCACGCGCACCAACGGCGCACCCAGTTTGCTAGTCACGATCTTCAAAACAGCCGAAGCGAACACGGTCAACGCCTTCGCAGATGTCGAAGCCATCATCAACACAATTGATGAGAATAACGATACAATCTCCGTTGAAGTTGCCTTCGAGCAAGCCAGTTTCATCGAAGAATCAATCAGTGGCGTGGTACTGTCGGGTATCATGGGCGCTTTCTTCGCCATCGTCAACATCTTAGTTTTCCTCAGTGGCGATACATGGGGTAATGGACGTCGTATCACCGGCATTATCGTGACCGTTCTATCCGTTGTGCTGTTGATCGGTTTCTACTTTGTGCAAGGGCAGGATTTCAACGCCATGATCTCGGGTGAACCTGTACTTGTCACCGCACTGATCATCTTCGGGGTGTTAGCTGGCTTACTTGTCCTTCTTTATCCAGGACGGTTACCGTTTCCCGCTTGGCGTGCAACACTGGTGATTGCTGTCAGTATCCCGCTCTCAATCTTGTCTGCTCTTGCGCTGATGCGTTGGTTACCGGGTATTATGGATGCACTGCTTGGCAATTATGCGGATCTCGCGCTGGTGGCATTCATCCTGCGCCTTGCACCGGAGGGACTCACACTGAACATCATGACACTCTCTGGCTTAACCGTTGCAGTTGGTCGCCTGGTCGATGATTCCATCGTGGTGCTAGAGAATATTTTCCGCCAGTTACAAGATGGCACCATGGAAAAACGAGAGGCGATTCTCTATGCCACCCGTGATGTTTCTGTAGCGATTTTCTCAGCAACCAGTATCGCCGTACTCGTGTTCTTACCTCTAGGGTTAACCGGCGGCTTAATCTCTGAGTTCTTCCTACCGTTTGGTGTCGCTGTGACCTACACGCTGTTATCATCCTTTGTCGTAGCGATCACAGTTGTGCCGGTACTGGCATATTTCTTGATCTCCGCTGATGATGTGCCAGCTGAAGAAGAATCATGGATGGAACGTGCTTACGCACCCGTACTGCGCTGGGTCTTGAGCGATTCAGTCAAACCAGTGATTGTCTTCTTCCTAGCAATTGGTTCGATCTTAATCAGTGTCTATCTATTCTTACAGCGTCCTGCCGCATTTTTGCCAGATTTCGGCGAACCACAACTGGCTATATCAATCACAATGCCCGAAGGTACAGGTATCGTTGAGACCAATGAACGGGTGTTGCTCGTCGAAAACACGATCCGTGACGTGATCCCTGAATCTGACCTCACAACCTTACGCACCATCGTAGGGGGTGGGGGACTTGATTTCTCTGCTTTACTTGGCGGAGGAGGTGTCACTGAGAACATCGCAGATGTGTCTGTCAGTGTCACATCATCAGATAACTTCGAGCAATACGTCACTGAGCTGGAGACCGCGTTGAGTAGCCTGTTCACCGGTGAAGATGAATCTGTGGCTGTTTCCGCAGGGACACTGTCATCAGGCGGTTTCGGTGGTTTTGAACTTGTGGTTTCGGGTAATCCTCTGGCAGATCTCGACACTGCCGGTTTGCAATCTATCAATGCTGATGTGCTCGACACGCTCAACGAATTACCCGAGCTTGAAAATGCAACCAGTAATCTACCCGTTACCGACGACGCTGGCGACGATACACAACCGACATACATCCGCGTCTGTTCGGATGATGGTTGCTCGCCCGCAATCGTCTTCACAGGCGAACTCAACACAGATGACACGATCAACTTCGCAACGACCGCTATCGAGGCTATCCAAGCGAATGTTGAATTACCAGAAGGCGTCAATGTCGGTCAAGGTTTTGATACTGAACTGCAAACAGAAGGTTTCTCCAGTATCTTTGTTGCCATGGGTATCGCCTCGGTGATGATCGTTGCCATCTTAATTATTGTTTTCCGCTCGCCACTCTACTGGTTTGCAGTCTTCCTCAGCGTAATTGTTGCCCCCATCGGTGCCGCTATTGCGCTCACAATCACTGATCGTGTACTGGGGATTTCCTCACTAATTGGCTTGCTGATGCTACTTGGTTTAGTGGTCACCAACGCCATCGTGTTGATTGACCGCGTTGGTTCTAACCGCACTGAACGGGGTATGAGTCTCTATGATGCACTCGTTGAAGGGGGTAGACGTCGTTTACGTCCGATCATCATGACTGCACTCACAACTATCATCGGTCTGATCCCACTGGCACTCGGTGTATCAGAAGGCGCAATCATTGCCGCCGAACTCGGTACAGTTGTCATCGGTGGCGTAATCAGTAGTACACTCCTAATGCTGATCGTTGTTCCTTCTTCCTACTACCTGCTCGCACGATTCAACGATTGGGTTCTGAAAACAGTTGGTGTCAGTACCAATGCACCAACTGATGAATCATCTGAAAAAGAAAAATAGGGTTGGTAGAGTAGTAATCGTCTGGGGCTAGCATCTGCTAGCCCCAGATTTACTACGTGTGAATCGTCTTGTTTGTGGCAGGTATCAAATCTAGGCGTTCTCCAACAACTTGAAAAGAACGCAGTGCTTGCTCGAGATGGTTTAATTCCTGTGTAGCTGTATAACTTGTGCGCAATAAACTCTTGTTGACTGGCACAGCAGGCGGAACAACCGGATTCGTGTAAACACCTTCCTCAATCAATGCTGACCAGGCAATACTCGTCCGATACTTATCACCAATAATTACTGGAATGATAGGTGTAGTACTCACACCAATATCATATCCAATCTCAGATAAACCGGTACGCATCACCTCTGCATTAGACCATAGGCGTTCTACATGTTGAGGCTCTGTTTCCATAATTTCCAGCGCTTTCAAAACCGCCGCCGCATTTGGCGCAGGCAACGCTGCCGAGAAAATTAACGAACGTGCATGATGCTGAATGTAATGCATCACGTCACTATCTCCTGCGATAAACCCACCAATAGAGGCAAAACTCTTGCTAAATGTACCCATTATCAGATCAACATCGTCTGTCACATTGAATTGAGCCGATGTACCACGCCCACCACCTGTCACGCCAATGCCATGGGCATCATCGACCATCACCCTTGCATTGTACTGTTTAGCAACGGCGATTAGTTCTGGTAGACAGGCTATATCGCCGCCCATACTATAGACACCATCAATAATCACCAATTTGCCTGCATCAGACGGCAATTTTGCTAGCACACGTTCTAAATCAACTGGATCATTATGCCGAAAGCGCTTCATCTGTCCGCGTGATAACAGCATACCATCCACTGTCGACGCATGCGCCTCTTTATCTAAAATTGCATAATCATCTTTACTGACCAATGCTGAAACTGTACCTAGGTTAGTCTGATACCCTGTAGAAAAGACTAAAGTAGCCTCTTTGCCTACAAAATGCGCCAAACGACGTTCCAATTCTAGATGAAGATCCAGCGTACCATTCAAAAAACGTGACCCTGTTACACTTGTGCCATAACGCTCAATAGCATCAATTGCTGCCTGACGAATACGCGGGTCAGTCGTCAAACCTAAATAATTATTTGAGCCTAGCATGATAACTTCTTTGCCCTCAAAAGTCGCTGTGACACCCTCAGAATCGCTTAATGCCCGGAAGTAAGGATATAATCCTAACGCAATCGCCTCTTTCGCTTCTGTATAGTGAGCAACCTTGTTAAATATATCTGCCATGTCACATTTCTCCACAGTGTTGTTCTACCTTAAACAGCGCACTCGTATTTGCCTTCGGGTTAGTTTAACAGGCTTTAAACATCTACACAAAACACTTTGTGAAAATAATTACTTGCAGATCACCCTCCGCTTAGGATACAATAAGGACGATATAGTTGGTAATACCATTCGCAGGAGAGTTAACTCTAAGATGTCTAGTCTAACATTAAAACGTACATTTGTTATCGGAATTTCGATGTTCTTGGGTTTCGTTTTGGGGTGGCTTATTATCACAGCGGGCTTCAATTCATTGCCTCTGTACAGTTCGATTGAAACGGGTCAAGCACGTAGCATTGCTGAATACGGTTACCAATATTTCTTCTGGACAGCATTCCCAATCGGGATCATCTTTGTGATCTGGTTGGATGCCTTCCTCGATACTGGTATTCTGCCTGATTAATTGCGCAATTATGGATGCACAGCCCACATTATGTGGGCTGTTTCATTCTGGGTAGTTAAGCAAATAGGCTAACCCCGCAATGCCTGTTGTATCTGTGATGCGCAAACGAGGAACCTCATAGCGATTATCTGTCGTTTGTCGGATTCCAGGTTGTGTCGTCACTGCACGTTCAACAGGAGTCGATGCCATGAAGCGCAATGTATTCACATCATAATGACCAATCGGGTAAGAGAAAATCCGTGCAATTCGCTCAGTATGGAATGTCACGCTCTCTAAACTCCCCAACACCTGATAAACCAGATAATCTAAATCGCGCTCGCGCAAGCTTGGATGTGTTTTACTATGACCTTCCATATGCATACCGGCATCTGCCATTTCAGCAATCTGCTCCCAATTCATATAGCCCTCACGGCGCTCATCAGCGAATTGTGTGATGATAAAGAACGTTCCGGTCATACCATAATCACGCAGAACAGGGAAAACCTCGGTGTAAGCATCCAGATAGCCATCATCAAAAGTCAATACAACAGGCTTGTCCGGTAGGGATGTACCATATTCCAATGCCTGATCCACATCGTTGAGCGACACCGTCTGATAACCATTCGCGCTTAAATACGCAATATGCTCACGAAAAATATCAGGGGCTAAGGTCAACCCCCGCCGAATATCATCTGCATCTTCCGGCAGTTCACTCACATAATGATACATCAAGACCGGCACATTGATTCGGCGCAAGGTGCCATCTCCCTCAACCGGTGACCAAACTGGTAGGGCAGGTGAAGTGTCTTGTGCTTGTATACTCAAGACGAACACCATGAATAGTGTCAGTATCACGGTAATTAAACGTATTGAGTTAGAGTTAGACATAGTGTGCCTCTACTGTTCAAATTTTCACAAACGATAGCTATAAAGATAGGTTTTGAGAGTATTTTCACCTTAGTATATACAATATGAATACAAAAAATTCACGTCTATCCGGATTTTATCAAAAAACGTTGGAAGAACGCCTGTCAATCGTCAGTCAATGGGCTGAACTTGAACCTGACGCGCAAGGCATTCTTGACGGCTCCATGGGGCTGAGCCTCGAACAAGCCAGCCACATGATCGAAAATACCATTGGTCGCTATAGCTTACCATTAGGCATAGGTACCAACTTTCTTATCAACCAACGCGATTACTTGATCCCGATGGTGATTGAAGAACCTTCAGTCGTTGCCGCGGTCAGTAATGCCGCTAAGATGATCCGTGCAGGAGGCGGATTCATAGCACATAGCGACGAACCAATCATGATCGGACAGGTGCAAATCCTCGATATTGAAAATCTCGAAGATGCACATACAGCTATCTTCAAACACAAAGATCAATTGCTCGAAGAAGCCGATCGTGTAGGCGGCAGTATTGTCAAGCGGGGTGGGGGAGCGCGTGATATCGAAGTCCGCTTATTCCCTGATACACCGATTGGACACATGCTCGTGATGCATCTCTTATACGATACTCGTGATGCGATGGGAGCGAACGCCATCAATACGGCTGTAGAACATCTCGCGCCAACACTCGAAGCCATCACTGGCGGACGTGTTAACCTGCGCATCCTGAGCAATCTCACAGATCGCCGTAAAGCCTACGCCTCAGCAACTGTGCCGGCGGAACAACTTGCTCGCCCCAATATCTCTGGGGCAGAAGCAGTACAAGCTATTGTTGAAGCCAGTATCTTCGCCGAGATCGATCCCTATCGCGCCACAACACACAACAAAGGCGTGATGAACGGTATTGATGCGGTCATCCTCGCAACAGGTAATGATTGGCGTGCTGTCGAAGCTGGTGCCCATGCTTATGCAGCGCGTTATGGGCATTATGGTAGCCTCACACAATGGCGACAAGATGAGAATGGTGATTTACACGGCAAAATAGTGCTGCCGATGGCTGTCGGCACAGTGGGCGGTGCAACACGTGTACATCCCGCCGCCGGTGTTGCACTACAAATACTGGGAAATCCAGACTCACGCGAACTATCGGAGATCATCGCCTGTGTGGGTCTCGCACAAAATCTCGGCGCAATCCGTGCCCTCGCCACAGAGGGTATCCAACATGGGCACATGCGGATGCACGCCCGACAGTTAGCCGTCGCCGCCGGTGCTGAAGGCGAACAAGTCACAAAAATCGCGCAACAACTGATAGCTGAAGAGAATATACGCTTGCAACGGGCGCAGGAAATTGTCGCACAATCACACAAAAGGAAGGATAAATCATAATATGGATCATCAATTACTGATGCAATCTCAACACAAAGTCGGCATCGTGGGCTATGGGGCCTATATTCCGCGCTATCGGCTACCCGGAACGGAAATTGCCCGCATCTGGACGAATGGCTTGGGCGGTTCGCCAGTTGAGGCAAAAGCCGTTGCAGGTCTCGATGAAGACGTTGCAACCATGTCAATCGAAGCTGCCCGCAATGCAGTTCAGCGTGCTGGAATAGAACCGAATCAAATTCGTGCAGTGTGGGTTGGTAGCGAAAGCCATCCATACGCTGTCAAACCGACCAGCACCATTGTCGCCGAGAGTATCGGGACAGGCCCTCACATACAAGCCGCTGATTGGGAATTTGCATGCAAAGCGGGTACAGAAGCCGTACAAGCATCCATTGGTATGATTGGCAGTGGCATGGGCAAATATGCGCTCAGTATTGGCATGGATACCGCACAGGGGCGCCCCGGTGATGCACTCGAATACACTGCGGCATCAGGTGGCGCAGCATTCCTACTCGGGCCAGCCGAAGAAGCCGTTGCTGTTTATCAAGGAAGTTACTCATACGTCACCGATACACCTGATTTCTGGCGGCGCCCGGGGCAAGAATACCCCAATCATGGAGATCGTTTTACGGGCGAACCGGCTTATTTCCATCACACACTAGCTGGTGCGGGGCAACTGATGGAACTCATGGGCACAACTGCATCAGACTATACGTATGCGGTCTTTCACCAACCGAACGTTAAATTCCCTAGCCGTGTAGCCAAAATGCTAGGGTTCAAACCTGAGCAAATCGAAACAGGTTTACTGGCGAACGATATCGGCAATGTGTATTCAGGCTCATGTATGATCGGTTTAACCGCTATTCTTGATATTGCTCAACCCGGTGACCGCATTTTGATGTGTAGCTATGGCAGTGGTGCAGGATCAGACGCCTTCGATTTAATCGTAGCAGAGCACATTAACAATGTCCGTGACCGTGCCGCCACTACCCAAAATTATATTGATCGTAAGACCCTCATTGATTATGCCACCTATGCCCGTTATCGTGGCAAGCTCAAAGATTAGGAGCAAACTGATATGAATCAAACAGCCATTATTGGTGTTGGCATGACACCCGTTGGCGAACACTGGGATCTGAGCCTACGTCAACTTGCTTATGATGCCGCCGCTGCCGCTCTCGACGATGCAGGTAAACCAACAGTTGATGCGGTTTACATCGCCAATGCGTATAGTAGTACATTCAATCATCAAACACATCTTGGCAGCTTGATCGCCGATTATCTGGGATTAGATGGCGTTGAAGCCTACACCATCGAAGCCGGTGACGCATCAGGTGGCGCGGCTATTCGTACAGCACACATGGCAATTGCATCCGGTGCTGTCAATACAGCTCTGGTCATCGGTGTTGAAAAAGCGACGGATATTGTCGGGGATAGCCGCGTGCGTGCCCGTGCTGTCAGCCTGGATGCCGACTATGAAACACCCTATGGCGCAACACTGACGGCCCTGGCAGCCCTGCTCATGCGCCGTTATATGTACGAATATAATCTTGATCTATCTGTCTTTGAAGGCTTTAGTATTAATGCACACGGCAATGGTCAGCGTAATCCAAATGCGATGTACCGCAATGCGCTGCGTGCTGGTTCTTTCAGCAAAGCACCTATGGTTGCCGATCCTGTCAACTTATTTGATGGCGCACCAGATGGTGACGGAGCGGCTGCGTTGGTCATGACCAGCGCCCAACAAGCACCAGATCAAGTCAGCCAGCCGATTAACATTGTCGCCAGCTCTGCAACGACCGACAAATTCATGTTACAAGAACGTGATGATCTATTGTGGCTACGCGCTGTTGAACGCTCAGTGAGGCAGGTACTGCGTCAAGCATCACTACAAAGGGATCAAATCGACTTCTTCGAACTACACGACGCCTATACCATTCTGAGTACACTCACTCTTGAAGCGGCCGGTTATGCTGAACGGGGTACAGGATGGCAACTAGCACAATCAGGCGCAATCCAACCCGATGGACAACTACCGATCAGCACCTTTGGCGGTCTCAAAAGCCGTGGTAATCCCGCAGGTGCATCCGGCATCTATCAGGCTGTTGAAGCTGTTTTACAATTACGTGGTCTTGCGGGTGATAATCAAATCACTGATGCTAACCATGCCATGATCCAAAGTATAGGTGGGCTAGGTAGCACAGTGATCACCCATATCTTGAAAATTTGAGAGCCTTTGACAGTGTAAATAGCTTCTGTGATAGGTTTTGATAGGCTGTATCCCCTACAATTAGGGTAATTCGCAGAACTTTATAGTGAATACCATGTTAGGAGATATAACTATGCAAGCACCACGGAACTGGCGTACGAAAGTGGAACGGTATCGTTTAACTGGTAGTGAAAATACAAATGGTGAGAAGAGTATTGTAGATCGTCCTCAATCTCTTGCAGCACCAGTTGCTAAGGCGCAAAAACAGACACAACCACGACTCGTTAAGTCCAACGCAGCCTGAGAGGGTATACCGACATGTCGCAACCTGTGAGCCAAACTCAAACTAATGCTGTCGATTTCAAAGGATCTGGTGTCGTCTACAGTTATACTGTGGTGCAAGAGACACCAGAAGGCTTTACCGAACAAGCACCCTATATCCTCGCACTCGTCAAGCTAGATGAAGGGGCAATTGTCACCGCACAACTCACAGATATAGACGGCACGGTAGCAATCGGTGATCGTGTTGAGATGGTCACTCGCCGTTTGAGCACAGAAGGTAAACAGGGTGCAATTGTCTACGGATATAAGTTCCGCCCAATGCTCACTGCATAACATCAAGCGGTCAGTCTCAGTCAACTTAAAAAGCCAGTTCGTGATGAGCTGGCTTTTTTGTATCAGTGAGCAAGCATACTACCACAGTGGGGGAGAGTATTTTCTCAAATCTCCCCCCATATTAATTATGCGCGTGTTGCTTCCTCTTTTTTGTGCTCGTAAGCCAATGATATTTCTGTGTCACGGTCAAAGATATGCATGTTGTCAAGATTAACAACCACATCGAGTTTGCCGCCCACACGTGCCTGAGTACGGGGATCCGTACGGGCGATGAAGCTCTTACCACCTTCTTCTAGGTAAAGAATCATCTCATTACCCATTTGCTCAATTACTTCAACATTCGCTGACAGCCCAGAAGGTGTGATGCCAGGTGGGATGTAGGACGAATCGTGAATATCTTCTGGACGCACACCCAGAATAACCTCTTTACCAACATGGCTACGGAATGGCGCAGCTTTTTGAGGTGGAACAGCAATCTCAAACACACCCGTATCAATCGTCAATGCATCTCCTTCAGCCGGTTTCAGCGTGGCATCGAAGAAGTTCATCGACGGGCTACCAATGAAACCACCCACAAAAACATTATATGGGTTGTGGTAAAGGTTATAAGGCGAGTCAACTTGTTGTAAAATACCGCCATTGAGTACACAAATGCGCGTACCCATCGTCATCGCCTCAACCTGATCGTGTGTCACATAGATGAATGTTGTTTCAAGACGTTGATGCAACTTACTGATGAATGAACGGGCTTCCACACGCAATTTTGCATCGAGGTTCGATAAGGGTTCGTCCATTAAGAATACGGCTGGTTCACGTACAATTGCACGTCCCACAGCAACACGTTGACGTTGACCACCGGAAAGCTGGCGGGGGCGACGATCTAACAAATGCTCAATACCGAGGCTTTTTGCAGCTTCATTCACACGTTGGTCGATGACTTGTTTTGGTGTCTTGCGCAGGCGCAAGCCAAAAGCCATGTTATCGTAAACAGTCATGTGCGGGTACAAAGCATAGCTCTGGAATACCATCGCAATGTCACGATCTTTGGGTGCCACATTGTTCACAACACGGTCACCAATTTTTATCGTACCTTCTGTGACTTCTTCAAGACCAGAAAGCATACGGAGTGTTGTTGATTTGCCACAGCCTGATGGTCCAACAAACACCAAAAATTCTTTATCTTCAACATGAAGATTGAGGTCGTTGATGATTGTCAAATCATCGTATTTCTTGTAGACGTGGTCAAATGTAATGCTAGCCACTAAAATCCTCCATAAAAACGTAATTTATCGACAGTACAAAGTCTTTTAGGTAATCTGCACAAATATTTTGTATTTTTGACACATTACCTCGCATTCACACGATTATAATCTGTATCTTCAAAAATGCAAAACTTTGCTACTATTGCTTCAATATTCTAATGTGAAAGGTTTTTTATGACAGATAATGTCACAGTTGAGATCATCGCTGTCGGCACTGAAATACTCTTGGGCGAAATTACAGACACCAACTCAGTCTATCTCGCCCGCCAATTACGCGACCTTGGTATTAATATATACTACATGACCACTGTTGGCGACAACCGTCAACGAATTGCTGATGCTATTCGTCAGGCAATGAGCAGGGCGGATGTCATCATCACTTCTGGCGGTCTAGGTCCTACAGTAGATGATATGACCCGTCAAAGTGTTGCTGATGCCACCGAACGAGATTTGACCTTTCGTCAAGAATTATATGATCAGATTCTAACACGTTTTTCGTCATATAAAGTGACAATGACACCCAATAATGCCCGTCAAGCCTATTTACCTGCAAATGCCATAACAATCGAAAATCCTGTTGGCACTGCACCGAGTTTCATCGTCGAGCACCAAGGCAAAAGCATTATCAGCTTGCCAGGTGTCCCGCGCGAGCTTAAATACTTGTTCGAGACGCGCATCATCGATTACTTGCGGGCACGCTATCAACTCGGCATTATCAAGGCACGGTTACTAAAAACAGCCGGCATCGGCGAAAGTACGCTCGATGACATGCTCGGAGATGCCCTGCTTAATGCGACAAATCCCTCCATCGGCTTAGCGGCGCATCACGGTATAATCGATATTCGTATTACGGCAAAAGCTGAAGACGAAGCACAGGCAGATCAGATGCTCGATGTATTCGAGACCCGGGTATGGGATAGGGTAGGTACTTATATTTTTGGTATCGATGATGATATCCTCGAGCATGTACTGTGTAATTTACTTACCGTCCATAACGGGCGCATTGCGATTATCGAAGCAGGCATTCAAGACGCCATCATTGAGAAACTCACAAATGCCGGTTTTGAACAGGTCATTGAGCAAGCGATTCAGTTTGATCACCCTTATGCAATCACTGATGCGTACCCTGATACAGCAAACTTATCCCTGCGCGAGACAGCTCATCATCTAGCACGTACAATCGCTACCGGTGAAGGGGTAGAAGCGGGCATTGCACTACTCAGTTTGCCCGATGTCGATGAAAATCAAGATACGGAAGTCGCAACCGTTGTCGCAGTTTATACCAACAATGAAATCAAATCGCGTGTTTATGGCTTCGGGGCACTCAACCCGCTCACAAGCGAGTGGGTGAGCCGTTGGGCAATGGCATATCTCTGGCAACAGTTGAAAGTACAATTTGATGCATCCTGATCTTTACCAAAAATTACAATCTGCACCGGGAAAAGTTATCTTACGCTTGAACCCGATCTTCGAAAAATTACCATTAAACATCTTGCGTTATGATGATCCGTTTTTGCCATTCAGCAAAGCTGTCATCCCTGCCACACAAGATATCGTAGCTGGCTATTTGTTTGATTTTGCATCCTATTTAGCGATGGGAGGGGCAGGTGCTGTCGCCTTAGAGCGATCAATTGCTCTCGTGCCATCTGATTGCATGACACTCCTGCATGGGCCCTTTCTCGGAGCCGCTTACTCGCTGATGGCAGGTAAAACTGGCTTTGATGTGGATATGATCTCCGTTAGCACCACACAAGATCAAGCCCATTACAGCACACAGCCACCATACAGCGCTTGCCTGATCACCACACAATCAGTGCTATCAGACACTAATTGTTACTACCAGACCGTTGAACAAGTCATCTACTATCGAGAAAATCGCTGGTCAGTCACCACCGACGCTGTGTTATATGCCAGCAAGATGGATAATTTCGTCGATAAATTACGTGAAGGAATATTAGCCTTATGATGATTGCATCTCAATTGCTCCAGACCGGCATCATACAATTCGGCCTGTTCGTTAAAAATGGGCAAGAATTGCCGTATCGTTTACAGCTAGATATGTTGCCAGCCTATCCGGAATTGCTCCAAAACGTGGTTTATCGAGGTGTACAGACACTAGCAGGTATACCAACCTTTGATCGGCTTGTTGCACACGCTGACGCCGTACCTTTAGCTAGTGCTTTATCATTGAATACCGGTATCTCTCTCGTTTACAGCCGTGGACGAGGGGAAACACCAGTTCATGATTTAGTGGGTGCGTATGATGTGGGACATCCGGCGTGTTTGCTCGTCAATAGTATCACGCCGGATATGAAGCAATGGCTTGCCGATGCAGAGCGCGTCGGCTTGAACATCCACACTGTAATCGAGGTGATTGCTACCGGTCATCAGCTTCAACAACCCGCACAGACAGCAATTTTCACCCTGACTGAAATTATACATGCCCTTCATCACGATAGACACATACCACAGCCATTAGTTGATCAAATCACAATCATGATCAATCATCGTCGAGGCTCAACAACGCCATAAAGGCTTCTTGAGGAACTTCTACTTTGCCGATCATCTTCATGCGTTTTTTACCTTTTTTCTGCTTCTCAAGCAACTTTTTCTTGCGGGTGACATCACCACCATAACATTTCGCAAGCACATCTTTGCGCATCGCCTTGACATTCGCCCGCGAGATAACCCGTTTACCAACAGCCGCTTGCACCGGCACAACAAACATCTGGCGTGGAATCAGGTCTTTGAGCTTCGTCACCAGCTTTTGACCTTTATGATACGCATGATCGCGATGAGCAATCAGCGCCAGCGCATCAACGGGCTCATTGTTAACCAGCACATCAATTTTTACCAGATCACCGGTGCGATAATCATCAAACTGATAATCTAAGCTCGCATAACCCTGTGTCACACTCTTGAGTCGATCGTAAAAATCAACAATCAACTCGGCTAGAGGCATCTTATAATGCAATACGCATCGCTTCGCATCCGGAAATTCCTGATTGGTAACCTCAGCGCGTTTATTGGTTGTGAGTTCCATCACAGGCCCAATATATGTCTGAGGCGTGTAAATCTGAATATCCATCCATGGTTCGAGGATCTCTTCAATCCCTGATTCATCTGGCAATTGTGCCGGGCTATCAATCTCAATCGTTTCACCACTACGCATTACCACGCGGTATTTCACGCTTGGCGCTGTTGCAAGAATGTCAAGATCATACTCGCGCTCTAAGCGTTCCTGAATGATCTCCATGTGAAATAAACCGAGGAACCCAACGCGAAAGCCAAAGTTCAACGCCTGTGATGTCTCTGGTTCAAATGTCAGTGAGGCATCATTGAGTTGTAACTTTTCAAGTGCATCACGCAGATCACTGTACTCGTCATTCTCAGTAGGGTAGATACCCGCAAAGACCATCGGTTTAACTTGTGTGTAACCCGGTAGAGATTGTTTCGCGCCAGCGTTACTCAATGTGATCGTATCGCCAACACGACATTCTTGAATAGTTTTTAAGCCGGTTGCGATGTACCCGACTGAGCCAACAGTCAATTCGTCTGACACGCGCATATCTGGCGAAAACACACCAATCTCTACAGGATCAAACTTTGCACCCGTTGCCATCAAAATTAGAGTATCGCGTTTGCTGACCTTGCCATCAATGATTCGGACATAAGCGACGACACCTTTGTAAACATCATAGTGAGAGTCAAATACCAATGCCCGTAATGGTTGCTCAGCATCACCTGTTGGCGATGGCACATCACGCACAACACGCTCCAGCACCTCACGGATACCCATCCCGCTCTTAGCCGAAATACGCAGAATATCCTCAGCTGGCGTGCCCAACAACTCCTCAATTTCTTGCGCAATATCATCCGGAGCAGCAGCCGGTAGATCTATCTTGTTAATCACCGGTATAATCTCCAAATCCTGCTCCAGTGCGAGATAGACATTAGTGAGCGTTTGAGCTTCAATGCCTTGGCTCGCATCAACTACCAGCAATGCACCTTCACACGCCTGCAAAGCACGGCTTACTTCATAAGTGAAGTCAACGTGTCCGGGTGTATCAATCAGGTGAAGGACATAGGTGTCGCCATCATCGGCTTTATAGCGCATTTGTACCGCCGATGCCTTGATTGTCACACCACGTTCGCGTTCTAAATCCATGCTATCTAATAATTGCTCTTTCTTGTCACGATCACTGATTGTTTCCGTCAGTTCAAGCATACGGTCGGCGAGCGTACTTTTGCCGTGATCGACATGAGCGATGATTGAAAAATTACGTACATGCGATTGCTTCATAAGTGTTACAATAAAATCCTTTACTCAACGACATGCACTCATTATACAGTACACTCAACCGAAAACGTAGCATATTTAAGCACGAGCTAACGCATCAGCAATTAATATGTCTAAATCGGGCGTAGCCTCACAGATGCTGACACCTTGATGTAACCAGATTAAAAACTCTGTATTCCCTTCTTTCAAACCCTTAATCGGAGAAACTGTTAGCCCACAAATCGTAAAGCCTAGTCCGATTGCACACTGAGCAACTTCGCGGATCACACGGGCATGTGTATCTTCATCTTTGACTACTCCCCCTTTACCAACCTCTTCTTTACCTGCTTCGAACTGAGGCTTAATCAGTGCAATTATATCCGCATCCGGTGTTAGCCATTTCTGTATAGCGGGTAAGAGTAATTCTAGAGAAATGAATGAGGCATCAACGACCGCCAGCGTCACCGCTTCCTCCAGTGCTTCAAGATAACGGGCATTTGTGCGTTCTAGCACCACCACACGATCATCTTGGCGTAATTTATAAGCCAGTTGGCCATAACCGACATCAATAGCATACACACGCTTCACACCGCGTTGTAATAAACAATCGGTAAATCCGCCTGTGCTTGCTCCCACATCCGCACACATCAATCCTGATGGATCATACTCAAAATCAGCCAGCGCGCCGGCGAGTTTTTCTCCACCACGGCTCACAAAAGGGGGGCGATCTTTAACTGTGATTAACACACTATCTGTGAACTTTGTACCGGCTTTATCAACACGTTGACCATCGACATAAACTTCTCCAGCCATGATATATGCCTGTGCCTTTGAGCGTGTTTCAGCCAGTCCACGTTCATGTACCAACACATCTAATCGTTTTTTGTTCGCCATCTTAGTCCTTTGTTAGTGGAATATATAGATCAAGCGGACTGCCACCTGCCTCAGCGAGGTTCTCTTCGTTAATGAGATACCCATCTTGTGTAATGGGTAAATACCCCTCGGCGATCACATACACACTGTATGGCGAATCAAGTTCTAACGAACGGTCAATCTCAAAACGTCCTTCACGGTCGGCAATTGCTAATGCATAAATTTGATCGTCATCCCACACAAAATCTGCAATCGAGAAATCCTCAGTGATGAGAATGAATGTCGCTCCTGCGATACCCTCGCCGGACTCTGCATCAACAATTCGTCCTCCTAATTGCACTGCCCCGACGCCTTCGAGACGGTTAATTGCCAGCTGACCAATTCCAACAGATACGGCCGACGATTCTAATAGCACACCGTTGATGCTCAGGTTCAACGTGTAAGTACCATCCGGTAAGCCACCAGGTGCAGTCAATCGCACCTGAAAATCTTCGCCTGTTTCTTCCGCATTCCAGACTGAAGTCTCCTGATAAAACACATCACCATCAACCAACCATTGCATCGTCCACAATGTGCCCCTCGCAATTCGTTGCCAGTCAAATTGAGCATAAATCGTATTGGCACCACCCGGATAATTGTTCGCAGGTTGCTCGGTTGGTTGTGAGAAAATACTATCGGCACGCAAGAATTCAATATTACTGAACACATTAGGTAGAACACCCTCTGACAAACCGGCTACTATAAAGTCACCCGTTGCTGACAGACGCGGTGGCGATCCTACAAACAAATCAACGCGATAATTCCCCGGTTCCAACCCACCCTCAGGTTCAATAGTAATATCATCGCGTGCACCATTCACCCCTTCATCAGATGTCCATATACCTAAAATATTCGTTTCTTCGAGTAGAACGCCGTTGTAATACCATAGCGCCAACCACTCTGTACCCGGCGTTAGATTGCGATAGATAAAACGCGCAGAAGCAATGTCTCCCGCAGGCAATACGTAACTTTCACCCTGCAACACATTTTCGCTATCTTTGATACCGAAGATAATATCGGAGAAAGTTGGCACTTCGCCAGGTATACCACCAACCATGATCTCCTCACTCGCCGCCACCAGGCCATTCACTAAAATGCGGAATTCGTACGTGCCGTTTGCCCAGGGTTGCCCACTACTACCGATATACCATAAACCTGTTGTACCACCACTCCAGCGCACCGGTGGTAAGCTAAAAATCTGACTTGGTACACCATCTATACTGACACGCACTTCGTAGACTGTCTCTTCGGTAAAGTTGGCATAATCGAAGAACAAGTACAAACTTGTTGTGCCAGCTGGCGCACTACCAATCACCTGTGTAGCGAGATTGTTACTCACCGATGTGGCAAAATACGGACGGTCAACACTTGGTTGCTGTGTCGATACAGTCTGCACAATCGGTGCAGTCAATGGCTCTACCGTTAACCCCAACGAGGCACTACGGATTAATGGTCGTGCAAAGTTCGATGGACGAATCACACTTACAAAATCACTGATCGGCACGCAGGCATCACTGCTATTGACGAAACCATCCAAGTTCGTATCCTCTAAACGCAAACATGACCCGCTACCAGTCACACTAGTGATTGGTGCGCTTGTCGGTACACCCACCAATCGACCAGCCTGATTATACGCTCCGCCACCAGACATCAAACCAGATACCGCTTCTTCAGAAGTTAGTTTGAACCACGATTTATCACCAGCACTTGGTTCCGCCATGAATGCCGCCACACTTACTCGGGTCGACTGTGTGTTACTGTTACCCATATTAGGGTAGCCTACCAGCGTTAACGTCTCATCCAACGCCACATCGTTAGAATTTCCTAGTTCTACAAAGGGTAAAATAGGCAAATTCGCCGTACCGATCACCCGACCATCTAACTCGCGATCAATCCGTAACAAAGCCAGATCTAATCCTTGATCAACCTGTGCTACACTCGCACGATATTTAGGCACAGGAGGTTCTTCCGGGTTAATCGACATCGCAATGATTAGTTCATTGCCAGGGCAGGCGTCACTCGGCATAACATTGTGCGCATTAGTCAGGATCAACCCATCGAAGCGTACAATTGTTCCCGATCCCACACAACGCGTATCAAGATTTCCTTCACTCGCCTGAATCACAAAGACAGTTGCCCGCCGTATACGGTTCAAATCCAAACCGCCGTCCGGCTGTTGGGATTCAACTGATACGCCAGCTGAAATCATCAAGACTATCAAAATGCTAATGGATGCTATTATTTGTGTCTTGTATCGCATTTAGAACTCCAACCGTCTCAAAAATTGTTCAAATCGCGGAAACTCTGACTCAAAATTGCTCGCATCTGCACGATAAGAGATGATCACCGCTTGCCCACCACGAATCGTAATCACGTCAAAACCACGCACAATCGTCGGCACCAATTGTAAGAATGGGCTATTGTCTGTAGCCACATACGTATAATTTAACGCCTGTGCGTCGAATCCGTCAGGTAAGGTGTAAGGTTCCAGTGGTTGTACCCGATAATCCGTGAACGTCGTGATGCGATCGAGCGATAAACGATCTGCGAGGTTACGCTCCTGTGCATCTGCGCCGATAGGTTGCACACTTACTTGAAACGTTGTCTTAAAGCCCGTACGGGACATATCACGGACACGAAATACATAATCATCACCATCTGTATCAATCAACCAATTCTGCGGATACTGTGCGCTAATACCTGCCTGCAAACTCTCATAGAAAGTCGTCGCATTCAACGATTGATTTCGCAGGTTCAAACCCAATAACATCATCAACACACAAATCATGATCGTGAAGACGTTCGCCCAACGTTGACGTAGAGTTAAACCTTCAGATTCACTGATAATCTCAATAACTTGCATCGTTAAATTTCCTGCCCAATAATCTTATCTTGTTCGCGCTTATCAGTAACATTGAACAAGAAGAAAAATGTCGCTAACGATATCACATAGAAGACCAATGAGAACAACAACCCAAAAATTTCGCGCTGTGAACTGATTGTTAACCCCAGCGTGGCATTCAAAAATGTCGAACGCAATGTAATCGCTATCCCGCTCAGTAATGCCGCTAGGACTATCATCGCCGGTAACAAGAACGACAAAGCATCACTGAATAATGTTTCGGATAAGCCAAATCCCACCATCAGGCTGCCAACCAGCTGAATGCTCAAAATCGCAAAAACCCGCATGATCATCACATCAGATGCGGCCATTGGGTTTGCCAGCACATAATGTAAATTCAGCACTGTCGCATAGGCGACTGCTGTCGCCGCCCCATACGCCACAGCGTCCGTCCGAATACGATAATAATCAGGCCAGACAATATAACGTAACACGAGGTATTTCAGAAACTCTTGCAAAATACCTATCGTCAACATATATCCTAAAATACGGTTGAGATTCGACTGCAAAGGTAACCAAACATTCGGCTCAAAGACAGTGTTCACTAATGGAATGCCAACGGCATTCGCTACCAACCCCGTCACTGTGAACGTAGTCAATAAGCGCCGACGTGGTTCGACGGCATTATTTTCCGGCAACCGTGAGAAAATTAACCACAATATCGCCGGACTAATTGCCAGCAATAAATTGCTGTACAAACGAATTTGATCGGGCACTGCTAAACCAATTAAGTTATTCAATACAAAGATCACTAGCATAACAACCATTACAATCCCACTCTCGACAAATATACTGCGCCATGCTTGCCGATAGGGGTAAATTTCCTCTTCTTCTTTGGGAGGTGTGATGAGTCTCGGGTTATTATAGGTCGTCAAGGCTCTATTCCTTGTATTATGCTTATGCTAGAATACCTGCTTCATTGAGATCGTACTGGAATCATAACTTACTGCAAAGGATGAACATGCATATCATCAGGCGCATCACCTACATATTGCTTCTATTTACTTTGCTGATTAGCTGTACAACTAGCGACGAAAACGAAGCCTGTCGCCCACCTGATTGCATGATTTATGGTCTGACACTTAACGTCAGCGGGATTGACCCCCATATCCATCGTAGCACAGAACTAGGTATCGTTCTTAGGAATGTTTATGATACGCTGGTTTATCGTCATCCAGAGACTAATGCTTTTCTATCTGGGTTAGCCGAATCATGGTCAATTTCCGACGATGGACTGACGTATGATTTCAACTTACGTCAGGATGTCACCTTTCATGATGACACACCCTTCAATGCTGAAGCGGTCGCTATCAATTTTGCACGTATTTTCAACGATGCTATTGCTTCACAGCGTGCGCGCTTCTTGCTAGGGCCTATCCGTAGCTATCAGGTTGTTGACGAATTTACTTTTCGCATTAACCTCTCTGAGCCTTTCGTGCCCTTGCTGGATTCACTCAGTCAGGTTTATCTCGGCATTGCTAGCCCTTCCGCACTTGCCGAATTTGAAGGCGATGAACTGCGTTACCAGTTTCATCAAGTCGGTACAGGGCCTTTTGAATTTGTTGAATACATACCCGAAGATCGTATCGTGATTCGGCGTAATCCCAATTACAATTGGGCACCTGAATTCTATGAGATTCCCGGCACAATCCAAACTGTTGAATATCGATTCTTCCGCGATCCATCCACCCGTTTGCTAGCACTTGATAACGGCTATGCACAGGTGATGGGGGAGTTATTACCAAGTGATGCAGACCGTATTGCGAATAATCCTAATCTTGACCTGCTACCGATTGAAATACCCGGTCAACCACTGCAATTTTATTTCAACACACAGCAAGCACCCACCGACCAACTCAGCGTTCGTCAAGCACTTATCTACGCGATCAATCGTGCCGCTATCGTCGACGCAGTTTATGGAGGGTTTTCACCGGTAGCATGGGGGCCTATCTCGGCTTCTACCCAATATTATAATCGAGGTGTAAACGGGGTCTATGCTTATAATCTCGATCAAGCGCGTAATCTACTCGCAGATGCCGGTTACAGTGATAGCAACAATGATGCGATTCTTGATCGTGACGGCGAACCACTTGCAATCACCTTAATTCAACCACCGTGGGGTTTTGTGCCAGAGGTCGTACAATTCCTACAAGATCAATGGCGCTCACTAGGCATCGATGTCACTATCGAACAGGTTCCAGGCTACGTCGCCTTGCTCGAAGCTGCTGCCGAAGAGAATTACAATCTAATCTCCTTCGATCAGCCGGGGCTAGATCCTTATATACTCAATCAGGCCTATCTCAGCGACTCCAGTGAAAATTGGACAGGCTACGAGAACTCGGAACTAGACGACTTGCTGACCCGTGCTGCCAGTGAACAGAATAACGAAGAACGTCGTTTACTATACGGGCGTGCACAAGGCATCATCCTTGAACAAGCATTAATCCTGCCTATTCGCGATTACGTTAACCTCAATGCAACCAGCGCCAACGTGAGTGGGATTGTCTATGATGCCTATGGGTGGTTCCCATTGTTGTATGGTGTCTCTGTCGAACGGCGTTGAGCGATGGCGGTGCGTATCATCCATCAGATTATCACTACATCGCTCACGCTCTGGGTAGCAATCACTCTAACATTCTTCGCCTTGCGCCTGCTACCCGGCAATGCCATTGATGCGCAGTTACAGGGTGCGGGTTTACCATCAGCTGTAATCGAGGCGCGTAAAGCCTCACTCGGCTTCGATCAACCTGTGTTGATCCAGTACGGACTTTATATGAGTGGTCTGTTCACAGGGGATTGGGGGCAATCACTCTATACTGGACAAACGGTGCTGGAAGTATTGCGCGTTCAAGCCCCAACCACTGTCGCACTCGCAATTTATGCAATCACACTAGCGACTATTCTTGGCGTGTTGCTCGGGTTACTTGCTGGCTCTAGCCACAGGTTCGCGAGCCTAGCGCAAATGATTGTTAACTTATCATTATCTATACCGATTTACGTCACAGCAACACTCCTGCTTTTCCTCGTTGCGGCCAACTCTGCCGATCTACAAAGGAATTTGCTCTTACCAGTATTAACACTAGGTTTCCACACAGCGGGAGCAATTGCTCGCATGATTGAGGTCACTCACCGTGATCTACAGAGTTCGCCTTTCATCGCTACAGCTCGTGCTAAAGGTCTACCGACACAGCATATTCTGACACGTCACATGCTCGCACTCACTCTGTTACCAGCCATTCCTGTAATTGGTGTACAGGCAGGGGTATTATTCAGTGGGGCAGTCTTGACTGAAGCCATCTTCGGTCAATCGGGATTAGGCGTACTCTTGCTCAATGCAACTTTTCAGCGTGATTATCCCATTGTTCAAGGTATAATTGTACTAACAACTTTCGCATATATCGTCGTTAATCAGCTCGCACAAATGATGGCGCATCTGCTTGATCCAAGGCTCACAAGATGAATAGACCTGTATGGGTCATCATGCTCTGGTTTGGGATCATCCTTCTCGCACCGGTACTCAGCACACATGATCCTCGCCAGACAAATCCAGCTAACATATTACAAGCCCCAAATGCTGAATATATCTTCGGCACAGATGCGCTAGGGCGCGACATTTACAGCCGCACCCTGCACGGTGGACAACGCACGCTCATCATCACATTAGGCGCAGCTATGATTGCTATCATACCCGCTTTATTGCTTGCGATGTTCACACTCCTACATCCAATTATCCAGCAAGTTACAACCGTTTTACTAAACGCCTTGCTCGCTTTTCCATCGCTCTTGGGAGCATTGGTGATCCTTACTTTGCTTGGACGTGGCGCAGTGCCTATTGCGATTGCTACCGGCATTGCTCAAGCACCTTTTTATTTGCAAGTATCTCGCGACATTCTATATCAGCAGTCCGCACGTCCACACATTTTAGCGGCGCGTTCGCTCGGTGCTTCCGAATGGCACATCATACGCCATCATATTTTACCCAACGCAACGCAATCATTAGCTGCTTATGCGGGTGTGATTATTGCCTATTGCATCATCAACAGTGCAGCGCTGAGTTTGCTCGGTTTAGGGGGGGATCCCTCATTACCGGATTGGGGAGTGATGCTCGCAACAGGACGTACAGCATTCCGCAGTGCTCCCTGGGCTGCGCTTGCGCCGGCACTTGCCATTACCATCACGCTCACGCTCATCAATAGAGCGTCCCATCAAGCCTGACTGATGTGCGTGCCAATCACATCTTCACCTCGTACCGCTTTTAATAAACGACCACGTACTAATCCGTTTAGCACATAGACATTCGGATAAGGCGCTTGCATAGCTAAACTCAACATATCCTGTACTTTGGTTAACATTCCACCTGTGACATCGACCCCGTCCGAACCGCCCAACACGGAACGCACTGTCTTGAAATTATCGGCTGTGATCTTCGGGATGACCTCACCATCAGCATCATAGACACCATCGACTTCTCCCAGCAAGAAAACCTGTTTGACCGATAAACGCGATACCAGATGCGCGAACACTGTCTCAGTCGATATGATTGTACCCCCGAGCGTATCATCAAATGCTATATCACCATAAACGAGTGGGATGATACCTTTCTCAATTGCCCGAAAAATAGGTTGCATCGCCATATCTTTGATTACACCATTATCTGCAATTGCTGAAGCAGACGGTTGTAGACGCAAAGCAGGCACACCGGCTTCATGGAAAGCGTGTGCTACATGGTAATTGAGTTCGCTAGCAATTTGTCCGACACGAGCAAAGCCTACCCATTGTGCTGGTGTCCGAACACCGTTGATTGTGTCATGCTCGCGTGCCTCAAAATGCCCAAATGAGCCACTGCCGTGGCCTAACACGAGTTCAAGCTGTGGGTTCTCATCCAATGCCTGACGAACTTCTAACGCCAATTGTCGTAAAATCACCGGACGCAGTGTGGCGCGTTGTGTTTTGTCTGTGATGAGCGAACCGCCTAATTTAACTAATGTAACCACTATCTTTACTCCACTGTTGTTCCAAATAAGCGCACTGCACCTGCCTGCTTCAATGCTGTTATCACAGGTGTGTAGGTCTGATCATCAACCAGTGCGATCATATTACCCCCGCGTCCGCCCCCCGATAATTTAGCGCCTCGCGCACCTGCATCCAGCGCCGCCATCACCAGTTGGTCTAACTCGGATGATGAGACGGTCAGTGCTTGCAATAAATGATGATTCTCTGTCATCAGCACACCCAGACGCGATATATCACCTCTTTGCATCATTTGGCGTGCTTCACGCACTACGGCACCAATCTTCTCAATGAGTAAAATCGTCCGCTCTGTTTCATCTTCATAAAGCCGGCGCACATCACCAACCGCATACTTGGTCAACGCGGTCTGTCCGGTATCTGCAACGATCAGCCTAAATGATTTTTCCACATCAATCATCTCAATCGGCTGTTCGCGCACAAAATATACAGCTTGTTCATAAACGATCACTGTATTATCGATGCCACTGGGTGTGCCGTGATGAATCTTCTCGACATCATAAACAATTTGGTTGATCATCTCTTGTGGTAATTCGCGTTCCAGATATGCCAATAATGCTCGAATAATCGCCGCCGAAATTGCTGCACCGCTACCGAGACCACTTGCAATAGGTATATCTGATCGCACCGCTAAGGCAATAGGGGGGGCAGGTATCCCAACTGCTTCTAAGGTCAACCGTGCGACTTGTGCCAATGGATCATCACCGTCAAATGTGATGACCCGATCGTTGAGATCCCGCGCTACAATACGGAAAGGGGTTTGTTCTTCGACAATTTCCGCGTAAGCACGTAACCCTAACAAAGGAACAGCTATCGCTGGTTGTCCATAAACCACGGAATGTTCCCCAAATAGGATCACTTTGGCTGAGGCACTATTCATGTTAATAAACCCAATGATGGTAATACATATAACAGAATTAAAAATGTGGTTCCCCAACCTACAATCGCCATCTGCAAAGGACGATCTGTCAACAGCACTTCATCGGGCGCACCGCCTTCACCATCGACATGCACGATATACAAATACCGGAATAAACCATATAACACAAAAGGGACGCTCAAGAGCGCTAGTTGAATATCCCGATAGGTGACAATATCCGCTTCAATCGTGTAAATCAAATAAGTGAGAAATGTCGAAGTCGTTACCAGACGTAGCATGTCATCCAGCAAAGCTAAATTGTAATACTTGAAGATTGGACGGGTCTGTAATGCGCGTTCACCTAGGATAACCAACTCCTGCCGACGCTTTCCCACTGCAAGGAACAGCGCCAACAACGCCGCACAGGCATATAACCAGGGTGAAAAGTTCTCAACGTCAATCACAATCCAACCGGCTAAAACGCGCAACACAAAGCCTGATGTGACAACCAGCACATCAACTAGCACAATATGTTTCAACACAAACGAGTATGCAATTTGTATGCCAAGATACACCGATAGCACCCAGAACAACCCCTGGCTAAACCAGAAGGCGATAACCAGTGTCATCACCGGGATAAAGCTCACCGCAATTTGAGCGAATCGAATAGGTAATTGCCCTGATGGCAATGGGCGATTTTTCTTACGTGGATGCTGTTTGTCCTTCTCAATATCCACTAAGTCATTGATAATATACACTGTTCCCGACATCAAGATCAGTAGCACACACGCTATACTGACGCGCATCATGGGCTCAAGTTGGGTTAACTGACCATCAAAGATCACTGCTGGAAATACAAATAGCACATTTTTCGTCCATTGTTTTGGACGCATCGTGCGTAATAAACCAATCAACGCTTGCAACACAACACTCCTATAATGAGTAGTTCGCTCGAATTCCGCATTATATCGTACACCAAACAGACCACAATCCCCTATACTGCCTTGCCTTGCATCGGGTGTACAATGATAGATGAGCTTTTTTTACATATGAATCTTTGGAGAAGATCAACACAATGACACAAGCCACTGTTCGCGCCCATCCAAACATTGCATTCATCAAATATTGGGGCAACATTGATGATGATTTACGGTTACCTATTAATTCATCAATCAGCATGAATCTGGATGGGCTCTATGCTGAAACCACTGTAATATGGGATTCATCCGCCACATCCGACGCACTCACCCTGAATGATCAAATCGAGACAGGCGCCACTTTACACCGTGTGAGTTTACACCTTGATCGCATTCGGAAACGGCTTGATCTAGCTCAGTTTGCACGGGTCGAATCAAACAACAATTTTCCTACAGGCGCCGGTATTGCATCATCTGCAGCTGCCTTTGCCGCTCTAACAGTTGCCGCTTGCCTTGCCGCTGATGCACATCTTAGCGAGCGTGAACTAACGACTATCGCTCGCACTGGTTCCGGCTCTGCATCACGCTCAGTGCCAGCTGGCTTTGTTGAATGGCACGCAGGAACCAGTCATGATACCTCATATGCTGAGAGTATCGCCCCGCCGGATTATTGGGATCTGGTAGATGTGATCGCTATTGTCAGTAATGAGCACAAACGGGTTGGTTCGCAGGCGGGGCATCCCACAGCTAAAACTAGTGATTTACAGAACGCACGAGTAGCTGGTTCACAAGTACGCCTCGATACCGTCCGTCAAGCCATCTTTGATCGCGATTTTTCGACATTTGCTGAAGTTGTTGAAACCGATAGTAACCTGATGCACGCTGTCATGATGACCAGCAAGCCCCCGCTATTCTATTGGCAACCCGCAACATTGACTATCATGCAACTCGTGCGTGAGTGGCGGGAGGAAGGATTATCAGTCTGTTACACACTCGATGCTGGCCCCAATGTGCATTGTATTTGTATAAGAAAAGATGCCGAAACCATAAGAAATCGCCTTGCTAGTCGCTCAGATGTACAGGATGTGCGTGTCGCTAGAGTAGGTGAAGCTGCACATCGTATCTAAACGATGACTAAACGTCGTGTTAATTTTGCTTGCTATTCCGTAGCTGTCACCTTTATAATGCTATCAACACTATTCTGACAACTAAAGCGTCAAGGGTTATCCACTATGCTGGATTTGCTGCTAAACAATGATTTTCTATCTGCCATCATCGCCTTTGCAATTATCCTGATTCCTGCAATTATCATCCACGAGTTAGGACACTTTGTCGCCGCGAAGATGGTGGGCATCAATGTATTGGAATTTGGCGTTGGTTTTCCACCCCGTATGGCTCGCTTATTTACATGGGGTGAGACCGAATTCACGCTCAATTGGTTGCCCATCGGCGGTTTCGTGCGCCCACTTGGCGAAGACATGATCGGCCCGAATGAAAACACCAATCATGATTATCCTCATGATGATTATGAAGACGGTGACAAACCCAAGAACATCGCCTACATCAGTGAACGAGAAGAACTCGTCGCACGCGGGGTTCCAGAAGACAAACTACAATCCGTCAACGATACTAAACCTTGGCCACGTATCTGGTTCATGGTAGCCGGTGCGGTCTTTAACGTGCTCTCTGCTGTGATTTTCTTGATGGCAGCAGCATTGACTGGTTTGCCCACAAAAATGGGCGAGAGTCTCATCATCACTGACTTGCCACAAACATCTGTGTTTAGTCAGGAGCAAGTCTTTGAATTCGATACTATCGAGCGCATTAATGGTGAGTATATCCCGTCATATCGTGCATTCTTCGAGACACTGCGCACAACGAATGAGCCACTTGAGATCACCATGCGTCATTCGCGCAATGTTGACGAGATCGAAACAGCCACACGCCAGGCTTTTGAAGAATACACAATCACCATCACACCGGATACATTAGATGTCACACCCTTTATCTTAGTCGTGGGCGTTGCAGAAAATTCGCCAGCTGAAAATGTAGGTTTACAGGCTGATGATCGTATCATCGCTGCTGATGGTCAAGCCTTCGATATAGATGATCCGATCACAGATTTTACAGAACTTGTCAGCGAACGTGCCGGTACACCTATCCTGCTTACGGTTCTGCGCTCAGGGCAAGAGCTAGAAATCGCACTCACACCACGTCTTGACCCACCACCAGGAGAAGGGCGTATTGGCATCGGTATCAGCACACAATGGCAAATAGCCGATGGCACTGAATTTGCAACTGCCTTGCCCATGGTCAAATATATCCCGCAGGATTTACCCACATCGATCACATACGGCTTCTCTGAGACAGGGCGCGTGTTACAAATCATTGCTGCTTTGCCCGGTCAACTAATTGATGGCACAATTTCCGGCGAAGAAGCTCGTCCTGTGAGCATTGTTGGCATCAGTCAAATCGGTGGTGAGTTCTTGCAACAGAGCATACGCAATAGCGCACCCTACGAAGTGTTGACTTTCATCGCATTGATTAGCATCTTTCTCGGCATTACAAACCTGTTGCCATTCCCGCCGCTCGATGGTGGACGCATCTTATTTGTGCTGATCGAAATCGTGCGCGGTAAGCCTGTCCCACCCAAAATTGAAAACGCCGTTTATCGTATTGGTATCGCGTTACTACTGATACTAGGTGTCATCATTATCATCTTTGACATCGTCAATCCGATAAGCTTAACGCAATAGGAGCCAAACACGCTATATGACTGATCGTTTCGACCAATACGAGAGTGATCTCGAACAACAACCGTCTTTTGATGAAGCTCTGGAAGAGCTTAAGACTGAAACTGACAGTATGCCAAGCCCCGCTTTAATTGCAGGGCTATCTGATCTATCCCAGGCGCAACTAGCGCAACTCGAACCCGTCTGGGAAGGACTCAGTGCCGATTATCAGCGCTTGTTAACGCAGATGCTCGTCGATGCAGCAACATCAAATTTTCGCCTGAACTTTCGCCCGATTGGCTTTGCCACGCTTAGAGCATCACAACCAGCAGTGCGTCAAGCAGCGATTGAATTGCTCGCAGAGGATGAAAGTACAGGCTTGCTCGAAAATCTAATACACTTACTTCAGACTGATCCTGTACCTGAAGTCCGCGCAGAAGCTGCACGCGCTTTGGGGCGTTTTGTCTTGCTTGGTGAAACAGGTGATCTTGATGATGAACAGGCCGAACGCATTCAGTCATTGTTGATCGCTACCATCAACAATCCTCAGGAAGATTTACAAGTGAAGCGTTTGGCTATCGAAGCTATCGCAAACTGCACTCGCAAAGAGGTTCCGGCTATCATCCACAACGCCTATCAACACGCCGACCCCAATATGCGTTTAAGTGCAGTCACTGCGATGGGGCATACCTGTGATGATCGTTGGGAAAACGACATTCTCGATCAACTCACCAGCTTTGACGATGAAATGCGTCTTGCGGCGATTCGCTCGGCTGGTGAGTTGCAACTCACCAGCGCTACGCAAGCAATCATCAAAAATATCGAACAAGGTGACCGAGAAGAACAGGAAATTGCAATCTGGTCACTAGGTGAGATAGGTGGTAAAGAAGCCTTGCGCGTGCTTGAATCACTGCTCGAGGGTGCAGAAAATGCGGATGATCCTGATTTGATTGACCTCATCGATGAAGCTCTAGCCAATGCCAGCCTAGTCAACGGTGATTTCATGCTGGTCGATTTCAGTGATTTAGATATCGACGACTAAAGCAATCACAGAGTAAATGTAAAACGAGCGCATTGAGTCGATGCGCTCGTTTTGATTGTGTATTATTCACCTTCACCGATGAGCCAGATTATCCCATACCGAACATTGCTATCATCTTCATGCCCAAGCCCATATCATCCAGTTTAATTTTCCCCATCATAAAAGCTTGCATCGGATTGGTCTTACCTGTGACAATATCATGGAAATCATCAGCAGCAGCTTTAACTGTCATATCTGGTTCAACTGAGCCTTCACCAGTAGTTACTGCGCCATCTGCAATTTGTACCCAATATTCTCCGCCATTATCACCGCTTAATTCAAATTGAATGATCGCATTCACGCCTTCTGCTTTGTCCGCCTGGAAGTTCTCGACCATTGCTGGAAAAATACTATTAATTTCTTCCTGTGTCGCCATTATTTTGCTCCTGTTGATTAGTTTAACGAGTATTCATCTCACATTGATACAATATCACTTATAGTATACTAGAAGCGCCAAGCCCACCACAGTTTTGTTGGAGAAATAGTGATGTTTAAAATATGGATTCGTTTGTTTATCGGTGTCGTGTTAGGAATTAGTGTCAACAATTCACTGGCTATTGATGAAATCTCATCTCAGGTTGGAAAAATCGCGTTTATCGGTGACGATTACAATGTATATACCTATACCACTGCCACCAATGATGTCTTACAGTTAACTGAAGATGCCTCTGCCTTACGCCATTATCAGTGGGTCACATGGTCAACTGATGGTCGTCTTGCCTATTTTTGTTGTGAAATTAACCCCGCAAACCCT
The DNA here is from genome assembly GCA_051117475.1 of Anaerolineae bacterium. GTDB lineage: Bacteria > Chloroflexota > Anaerolineae > Aggregatilineales > Phototrophicaceae > JAUZRW01. Next base: position 159,038 of record JBNPEE010000008.1, read on the forward strand.
GTTGTTAACAGCGAAATATTTGTATCAACCGATGGAGACCGACCCGGCACACGCTTATATCAGATCGCCAACGCGCTCGTAATCTATGCGTATTGGGCACCTGCGGATTGTGGCGACGATTGCCGTGAACTGGCGATGCTCATTGACAACGCCAGCGGATTATCTGTTGATATCCTTACCGATAGTGCAGAGCCAAGCCTTTCAACTGTCGGTACAGGTGGTCCCTTTTACTATCATTGGGATTCAACCGGTACACAAATGATCTTTCATCGTTCTAACCGTGACCTAGATATCTATGACCGTCAACAAGATAGCATCAGTAACTCACTGAGTCGTTCTTCGGGAACCTTTCAAACACCTGTTTGGTCACCTATTGACGAACGTATATTGGTTGGTTTACAGGGATCAGAACGAGGTTTAACAGATCTTGCCATTGTCGATGACGGTCAAACTACAATCTTAGTTGAGGATATTCAGGGCTTAGTTTCGTTTTTATGGTCACCGAATGGTCAATATATTGCCTATCGTACCCTAAATCAGTTTGGTTATAGTGGTTTGACGGTCATCGATGTTGCGTCTGGCACAGTAATCTCGACTGCAGATACAAACGGTGTACTCGCATTCTTCTGGTCACCAGATAGCAACAAGATCGCCTACATCACTCTTAACTCAGAGAATGAGCGCCCCAACGCTAGTTTGAATACTTTAGTGACTCAAAGCTTTGTACAAAATGAAGAACCAACGCAATTACTCTGGCAAGTACTCGATATTGAGGCTGGTACTAATCTGCGCTATAGTGCTTTCATACCAAACTATGAGATGCTATATTTGTTGAACTATTTCGATCAATTTGCACCGAGTCATCGCCTGTGGTCGCCGGATAGTCGGTATCTCGTTTTTTCAGGGAACCTCACACCATCCGAGCGTACACCACAAATTTATATGCTTGATACTGCCAACACCAATATATCGCCGGTATCAGTTGCAAATGGGGTTTTTGGTGTGTGGAGTTTTGAATAGCTAGGAATTATGTCTAAAATCTGGTTACGGTTACCGCTGATTGCTTTCTTTTCTGTCTTGGTTGCTTGCGTGCGCGAGCAACCAAACATCATCATCATCACTGCGACTATCCCGCAATCAGTCACCGTGATTGAAGCCACGCAACCATCGGATGTTAGCGTACCCACTGTAAATCCGACACCTATCCCACAACAAACGATTGTGCTGTCTCCAATACCACAACAACCATTGAGCAACCCGACACCCAATGCAACTCGTCCCCCGGTAGATATTCCCTCAAGTCATATTGTCCAACCAGGAGACACACTCTCTTTAATTGCGACGAGTTATGGTGTCAGCCTTGATGCTATTTTGAATAATAATGAACTAGAAAACCCCAATATACTTAGTGTCGGTCAGGAGATCATACTGCCTGATGTTCCTGAACAATACACGCCCAATTTTAAACTGATACCGGACAGTCGTCTGGTACGAGGCCCCGGTAGCCGAAATTTTGATATTGAAGCATTTATCAACGCTCAACCCGGCTACATTCGTGCAGTGAACGATGAGGTGCGTATTAGCATAGAAAACGGCGCGACATTGCCCGTTATTGAGACAGCTTCGCAGATTGTTGCCCGTGTTGCGCGTGAATACAGTGTTGATCCTCGACTACTATTAGCTATTCTTGAGTATCGTGCTGGTTGGCTCAGTAATCCTTTGCCAGATGAGGATGCTCGTCTTCGCCCCATTGTCAGTGCACAGATTGCACCCAACGCGGATGATTTCTATAACCAGCTATCATGGATGGCTAATGAGCTGAATCGCGGTTACTACGCATGGAAATATCGTGGGCTTGTCACCCTCACTCTGAATGACGGCACACGCTTGTTATTCAACTCAGAACTCAATCCTGGCACAATTGCAGTCCAATATTTCTTCAGTCTGGATAATAATAGTGTCTCACAATGGACAGCAGATATTAGCCTCAATGGCATTTATGCAACTTATGCACAATACTTTGGTGACCCATTTGCAGGAGCAATTGAACCTCTTGTGCCTAACAACTTGCAACAACCGCAATTCTTATTACCATTCGAAAATGGTGTCGAATGGCGCTATACCGGTGGCCCTCACGGGGGATGGGGTAGTGGCAGTGCTTGGGCATCGCTGGATTTTGCTCCTTCAGAAGATCGCCCCGACGGTGTATTTTGTTATGTTGCCAATGCATGGATTACTGCGGTCGCACCAGGGGTTATTGCCCGTACAGGTGAAGGGACAGTTGTACTCGATTTAGACGGCGATGGTGATGAGTCCACAGGATGGACAGTGATGTATTTGCATTTGGCGTCAGAGGGCATGATACAGGAGGGTGTCCGTGTTAATGCAGGTGATCGTATTGGGCGACCATCTTGTGCCGGCGGCTTCTCAAATGCTACACATATTCACATCGGGCGACGCTTCAATGGGGAGTGGCTGCCCGCAGATTGTCAAGTATGCTTGCCAGCCTATCAAGTATCAAGTTTTACAATGGGAGGCTGGACAACTGTCGGCATTGCTGGACAATATTATCAAGGCTTTATGGATAACGGTACAGCACGTATTCAAGCTGAGCAAGGTCTTCAAACAACGATCAATATCATTTCCGGCTAATTCCGCATAGGTAATCACAGATGAAATATCTTTTAGGGTCAATCATAATGCTGATGATCTGTTTCGGTCTCTGGTTAGTACAACCACAACAAGTACAGGCACAACCACGCATCACGAACACGCCGATCTCTGTCGTGATCCCCACCATCGCACCAACAGAGACACCTCAAGCATCAAATAATAGGGACAATAACGATCAAATCACGCCTTCACCAACTTTTACACCACCGCCCGCTTTGCCCGATGCCAGATTAGTCTCGGTAGCGGCTACAGGAACGGCTATCATTCGTGATTTCCCTGAAAATGGGGCAAATGTGGGTGTATTGCAAGATAATGAGACCTATCAGGTTTTAGGGCAGTATTTCTCATGGTACCAGATACAGGTTCCGAGCTTACCACAGGGAGAGGGTTGGGTTTACTTCGAAGATGTACAGGTTTCTGGTAATTTTGCAGATATTCCATTTGTTGATCCTAACGTACAGCCAGCACAGTTATCTCAACAAGACATGGCTACCGCGACTGCTCTTGTACTTTTTCAAACTCCTAGCGTTGCGGAAACAGCCACTGCTGAATCTCGTGTGCTAGAAGTACCACAGGATCAATCAACCGGAGGAGATGATGATAGCCCATTTCTGCCCACATATACCCCACCGGCTGAGATCAATTCGCTACAGCCTATCACCATTGGAAACAACGACTCTCGCGGTGTTTCTGAACAAACATTTGTTGAGTCGGTTACAGAATCAGTCTTATCTGGCGAAGCGTTACCCCTAATTGCGATCATCAGCCTCGCGGTATTAGGATCTCTCGGGTTACTCATCTCAGCTATCCGCCGATGACAACAAAAAAGCCCGTATCAAATTGATCGGACTTCTCAGATATCATGTTACCGACTACTTAGTAGCTACTGCATGAGCCACAACCACCGGCGGCATCTGCCTCAGCGCCATCTTTCGATTTGAAAGACGAACCACAACCACAGCTGGAGGCAGCGTTGGGGTTATCAATCCGGAAACCACCGCCAATTAGGCTGTCAACAAAATCAATTGTTGCGCCTTCAAGATAAACTAGACTCGTGGGATCAACCAATAAGCTAACACCGTCTACTGTCACAACATAATCAGTTTCGCGGGGAGCCTCTTCGAATGACATACCATACTGCATACCGGAACAACCACCACCGGTCACGAAGACACGCAAGGCGTAGTCAGGAATATTGCGTTCTTGCAATAGATTACGAATCACTGCAACTGCTGCTGGTGTTACAGTCATCTCAATAGTTGGTGCTTGTGGATCGAAGCTCTGTTCAGCGAGTGCCATCAGTGTTTACTCCTAGGTTTATATTTGCATCAACACATAGCAACTATATCACGTTGCCTAAATAGCGTCAATTAAATAGATCATTATTTAAAATAATACATGACAAATGTCAGGGGTCAATATTCAGGTATGAGATACGTGCAGCTTTCGTCGCCATCTGACACACGTTCAATCATACGTGGTACGGCACCTAACATCTGTGAAATCAAACGCATATCCATTTGGCACAACAAATTATCCTCATCCTTCTGCACAACTTTATGATAAGGACAATTGCTCGTTTTCAAAATGAAACCATCTTTGTGGGTATCCCAGCTTGCTTCATACCCATGGCAGTTAAGATATTCCACCACTTTATCAAGCCGCTTGCGTAAACTCACTTCATGTGAAATATCGGCTGCGCTAGCCATAGCATCCGCTACGCCCTCAATGATGACGTTCACTTGTGTATCTGGCAAATTTTTACGCATTTGACTAATCAAATTTGTGGCTAAATCAGGGTAGTTATTGGGGAAAAATGATACCCCAAGATCTGTTAAAGTATAAACATGCTGTGGGCGTCCCGGAGTTGCACGATGCTTCATCTGCGCCGCATCCACCATATTATCCTCTTGTAATTTTGCGAGGTGATGGCGCACTGTTACCGAGGTGATTGAGCCGCGAATCAACTCTAAATCAGCTACAATATCATCTACCGTGGCTTTGCCTCGTTCTCGCAAAATATCTAGAATTTGACGCCGTGTTTCTTGCATGAGTATCCCAGAATAATTCAGATCGATATCTGAGATAAGTTTATCTTTTTGCTCTGTCATTGTCAAATGTAGACCTTTACGATCTTTAATGATAGCATTTTGCTATGGATTACCACACAAAACCATCCGGAGAGAGTTATCTTGTCAAACGTTATCGCATTTCAGGGAATTCATGGCGCAAACTCTGAAAACGCCATCTATCAACACTTTAGTACAACCGATATTGAAACGTATTCCTGTGCTGATTTAGATGAGCTTTTTAAAGCTATCCATACTGAAAAAGTCACTGCGGCACTTGTCCCGGTTGAAAACGCCTTCGCCGGAGCAGTCAATGGCACCTATGAGTTACTGATGGATTATGACTTGCGTATTCAAGCCGAAGTTATTCATCATGTGCACCATGCGCTTATGGCAACATCAGGGACAACATTAGAAAGTCTGCATGCTGTTCGGTCACACCCGCAAGCCCTTGCACAATGTGAGCGTTTTCTACAGCGCCATCACTTAACACCTATCAGTTGGTATGATACAGCCGGCGCTGCCAAAGACCTTGCAGCAGATCCTGTAGAAGGGGTAGGAGCACTAGCCTCACCACGTGCCGCTGACATTTATGGTCTCGACATACTTGCAGAGAGCGTTGAAGATGTATCGTTCAATTACACACGCTTTTTCTTGCTCGGCCATACTGACCCCGAACGGGCAGAGTACAACAAGACCTCATTGGTTTTTGCTACTCGCAATCAGCCTTCTGCACTTTATGATTGCCTCGGTGAATTTGCCAGCCGTAAACTCAACCTGACTAAAATTGAATCACGTCCAAGGCGCAACCGTCCATGGGAGCCAGTCTTTCATGTTGATTTTGAAGGACATTGGCAAGACCCTGATGTACAATCACTGTTGACTGCTCTGTTGCAACGTGCATCATTTGTTAAAATGCTAGGTTCATATCCAGCCGTCAAAAACAACTCAGTAGGGATTTAGATTTATGGAAAAACACAATGTGGCAATTCTTGGTGCAACCGGCGCAGTTGGACAGCGTTTCATCCAGTTATTAGCGAATCATCCATGGTTTGAGATCGCTGAGCTAGTGGGCAAAAGCAGTGCTGGCAAACGATATGATGACGCTGTTAACTGGATTCTAGATGATAATCCACCCGCTTATGTTTTAGATATGGTGGTTAAACCGTTGGAGGCCGACCTCGAATCCTCTCTCGTTTTCTCAGCTTTGCCTAAAGAAGCTGCTGTTGAACGCGAGCCAGAACTTGCTGCTGCTGGTCATGTTGTTTGTACTAATGCGTCTGCACATCGAATGGCACCTGACATACCGTTGTTATTGCCAGAGGTCAATCACGAACACATTGCTTTGATTGATGTGCAACGTCGCAATCGTGGCTGGACAACAGGTGCGCTCATCGCCAACTCTAACTGTACTACCATGCCTATCGTAATGGCCCTTGAGCCATTGAAAGTATTTGGCATCCGTAAGTTACACATTGTGAGTGAGCAGGCTATCAGTGGGGCAGGCTATCCAGGTGTTGCATCGCTTGATATCATTGATAATATCATCCCTTATGTTCCTAGTGACGAAGCCAAGATGGAGACAGAGCCGATTAAGATATTAGGAGACTTAACCGGCGGCGTGATTACGCCATATCAGATGATAATCAGTGCAACAGCTACTCGTGTTGCAATCATTGACGGACACATTGTCAATCTCTCTATAGAGTTTGAAAAAAAACCATCATACGAAGAATTACTCGAAGCATGGGCAAATTACAGAACACCACCAGATATTCTCTTGTTACCCAGCGCACCAGAGCGCCCTGTGCAATACCTCACACAAATTGACCGCCCACAACCACGCCGTGATCGTATGGCAGGCAATGGAATGATGACCAGCATTGGACGCCTACGCGAGTGCCCGATCCTCGATTACAAATTCGTAGCATTAGCGCATAATACAATACGCGGTGCGGCAGGTTGTAGTATTCTGAATGCAGAGTTATTAGCTGTTAAAGGTTACTTGAATGACTTCCAACCTATTGGATGATATGAGTAACATGAAAATTTGCTCATCAAATTGCTGATGCCATTCCTTGACACCGAATCAAGCCTTGTTTAGACTTTGTGATAGTTTGAACAAACCATTCCGTAGCCTTATCTCGTTATAAGGGTTATCACAGGTGTAAAAAAGTTCCAATCGACAGTGGAGAGAAAAATGAGAGTATTTATTGCAGGTATCGATGGCTATCTTGGATGGTCGCTCGCACAATACATGACCGCTCAAGGGCATGAAGTTGCAGGGGCTGATCAAATGATGCGCCGCGACTGGGTTGCTGAAGTGGGTAGTACCAGTGGTATCCCGATTGCATCCTATGAAGATCGCTTACAAGCTTTTGAAGACCAATTTGGCAAACAACTAGATTTCCGCGTTGGTGACTTGACAAATTTTAACTTTGTCAAAGAATTCTTCGAAGATTTTAAGCCAGAAGCAGTTGTCCATCTGGCGCAAATGCCATCCGCACCCTATTCAATGATGGATGTCAACCATGCTGTTTGGACACATACCAATAATGTGACTAACAATCTGAATATTCTATACGCGATGAAAGAGGTCGTGCCTGATGCGCATCTCGTTAAGCTGGGTACAATGGGCGAATATGGTCAGCCTAACGTAGATATTCCAGAAGGCTTCTTTGAGGTTGAATTCAACGGTCGCAAAGATAAACTGTGGTTCCCACGTTCGGCGGGTAGTTGGTATCATCAAACCAAAGTACATGATTCACACAATACCTGGTTTGCTACCAAAATCTGGAATATGCGTGCAACTGACATCATGCAAGGTGTTGTATTTGGCACGCAATTCCCGGGTTTAGGCGATGATGCGCGACTCAAAACCCGTTTAGATTTTGACCAGGCGTTTGGTACAGCCATTAATCGCTTCTGTGCTCAGGCTGTTGTTGGACATCCGCTCACGCTTTATGGCTCTGGCACAATGAAACGTGCTTTCTTACCCTTACGTGATTCAATGCGTTGTCTCACGTTGGCAGTTGAACATCCAGCCGAAGCTGGCGAGTTCCGTGTATTCAACCAATTCTCGGAAAGCTACAGTATCCGTGATTTAGCGTACATGGTGCAAGAAGTTGGTAATGAACTCAATTTAAATGTTGAAGTCAAACATTATGACAATCCACGTGTCGAGAAAGAACAACATTACTATAATCCGATCCGTGAAGGGCTTGATGCGATTGGTTACAAGCCAACGACCGATGTCAAATCAGAGATGAAACTCATGATGCAAGATTTGCTCCAGCACAAAGATGTGATCGAAGCAAAGAAAGACATTCTGGTTCCTGATATTCGTTGGGATGGTAGTCGCCATCGTTCGGAAGAACTGGAACAACCTGAAACCGTCAGCTAAGCATTTAGGCAGTATTTCCAAGCGCGGGGCAGGTTGCCCGGCGCTTTTTCAATTGTATTATGGAGAACGTTTTACATGGTAAAGATACAATTTCTCGAGTTAGATCAATTAACAGATGCACAACGTACGAAGATTATGCGCCGTGCTGAAACTGACATCTCTGAATTATTGCCCACAACACAAGCAGTCATTGATGATGTGCGTGCTAATGGGGATGAAGCAGTCGTGCGTTATGCGCGCAAGTGGGATGCCGCGAACTTCAAAGCATCTATGCTTCGTGCAAGGCCAGAAGATTTCAAACGAGCACGCGCTAACATCGCGCCGGATATTGTAGAGTCAATCCACGTTGCCCATGAGAATATTCGCAAATTTCACGAAGAGCAACTGCCTGAAAAGATGTGGTTCACTGAAGTTCAGCCTGGGATTATGGCTGGGGAGAAGATCACTCCGATTGCAAGCGTTGGTTTATATGTCCCACGGGGTAAGGGGGCATTCCCATCGGTGATGTTGATGCTCGCAACCCCTGCAAAAGCCGCTGGGGTTCCTCGTATTGTAGTTGTTACGCCGCCGACACCAGAGGGCTTGCCTGATGATGCATCGCTAGTGGCTGCTGAAATTGCCGGCATCGATGAGGTTTATGTCGTGGGTGGTATTCAAGCTATCTCAGCACTTGCTTATGGTACAGAGACAATCCCCCAGGTTGATAAGGTAATCGGCCCTGGTAACCAGTATGTATCAGCAGCTAAGCGCTTGCTGTATGGCACATTTGATGTTGGTTTACCAGCAGGACCTAGCGAATCAATCATTCTCACAGATGAAAATGTTGACCCACGTTTAGCCGCACTCGATCTGCTAGTGGAAGCTGAACATGGTCCCGACTCTGCTGCATTGCTCGTCACACACAGTCGTGATGTAGCAGAAAAAGCACTCAACATTTTACCCGAATACATTGCTCAATTACCTGAATGGCGTCAGGGTTTCGTCAACAATGTACTGTCCAATTATGGGGGTATCATCTTGACTAATAACCTTGAAGAATCGATAGCGTTCGTCAATGACTATGCGCCTGAACATCTGGAAGTGCTGGTGAAAGATCCTTTCGTTGCACTGAACAAAATTAATAATGCCGGTGAGATATTGCTTGGTGACTGGACACCCATCCCAACTGGTAATTATGCGCTCGGCGTCAATGCAATATTACCAACAGGAGGCTTCGCCAAGACCTTTTCAGCTGTTAGCGTATGGGATTTCCTCAAACGTAGCTCAATCGCTTATCTCTCGCGCGAAGGCTATGAAGGTTTAGAAGAGCATGTCGCACGCTTGGCAGATTACGAAGGATTTCCGGCACACGCTAACGCAATCCGCACACGTAATAAGATATTAGGCGTATGAGCAATATACTTCAACATATTCGTGATTTACAGTTCAGCGATAAGAGTAGGGCAGAAACTCTACTCTTGTCGTTTATCCAAAACAACTTTCCAGAATTACAAGTTAGCGCACTTGAGCTGACACCACTCGCAGTTTCACTCAACTCATTCAACGGCTTCATGATACTCGATGATGGTACCCGTCGTTTTTTCAAAACACACACTGAAACAGACACTGTCATTGATGAATACTACAACGCTGAAATGCTTCACAATATGGGTTATCCAGTCATTCAGCCTCTCTTCAAATCAACGGAACCCGGCAAACAGTTGTTAGTATACGAGGTGATTGAAGATCCTTCAGTGTTTGATGTGGCATGGAAGATAGAAACACAAAATTCGGACGCTGGTCTGCCAGCTTTAAAAGAAGCACAAAATCGTGCAGATGACCAGCTTCTGGCACTTTATCAAAAGTCATTAACCACACAATCAGCAACAGACGCGATGCGTTCGCCTGTGCATCAGTTGTTCTATCACCGCTTGACGGGTGGGCGTTTAACGCGTTTTTATGGTGAGGCAACACGAATCAACTTACCACACGGGCAATATGATATGTCAGATGTGCGTTCAGTACAGTGGATAATCAACGGTCAACAATACTCGGAGTCACTCAATCATATCATCGAGCGTGCTATAAGTCTCTTGCAACCCGCACAGACCGATGTTGCAATCATTGGACATGGAGATGCTCACAATGGTAACGTATTCTTTCAAGAACACCTTGTCCCACCTGCCTTGCTCTACTTCGATCCAGCTTTTGCCGGCATTCACCATCCGCTACTTGATTTAACCAAACCACTGTTCCACAATGTCTTTGCGATGTGGATGTATTATCCGGAAGAAAAAACTGTATCAACGCCCATCAATGTTGAGGTACAAGGTGACATCTGGCATGTGAACTATACCTATGAATTACCTACTGTGCGCCATATGTTCTTACAAAGTAAAGTAAATCGGACGCTTGTTCCGATCTTGCAGCAATTGAATGCAGAAAGACAATTACGCACTGATTGGAGAAGGTATCTTAAATCAGCATTGTTCTGTTGTCCGTTCCTGACGATGAACCTCACTGATCGGGATAAATTCACACCTCAAATTAGTATGTTAGGGCTAGCCATGGCAGTTGAGATGGGCAGTGAGAGCGCAGGCAATCGCAGTTTAATTGATCGAACGCTTGATCAGATTGCTGATGCCATTACACTAACATGAGTATGGTGAGAGTTCCGGTTAAGCTCTCACCATACTTACGCGATCATTGACTCATCTTATCTAGCAATTGAGCATAAGTTGGAGCTTGTTGTAAGAATACATATCTTACAGGGGCAGCAATCACATGCTGGCCACCTATATAACGAACATGTTCCACAGCTTTTAGCAAGTTCTTCTGGCTAACAACAAGTGTTACGGTAAACCAACTGTTACCATCGGCTTGATCATTAGCATGATAAATCGGCGCGATTGTGGGACCTAATAAACCTTTGGTCACTACATTACTGGTGATTTGCCGGGCGACTTCTTCAGCGTTTGTTCCCTTAACATCAACTGTGACTTGAAAATATTCTTGTCCATTGAGCGATGCATCAATATATTCTGTCATGATCCTTACAGATTCCAACAGACGAGGATTACTTTCGATCGCACGCCGATTACCTATTAAACATGCTTCAGCTTCAACAATTGTGCCACCCTCGATTTCTTTTAGGTGGTTCTCGCGCAAAGTTGTGCCAGTCGCAGTCAAATCAACAATCACATCAGCATAACCTAATGTTGGAGCCGCTTCAATCGCACCCTCAGCTTTAACCAGAGTAAAGTGATGTATCCCGTGCCGATGCAAAAATTCACGTGCAGAATGCTCATATTTGGTGGCAATACGAATATTTCTGCCTTTCTTTTCTCGGAAATCCAAAGCAACTTCTTCTAAATCGATTATGTTGGTAACATCCACCCATGCTTCAGGAACAGCGACAACCAGTTTACACCAGCCATATCCCAACTTATCGTAAATAACAATCAGGTCTTGGTGAGGATGTTCATGTACTAAATCATAACCCGTGATACCCAGCTGTGCGGTGCCATCTGCAACTTTGTATACGACATCAACGACCCGTTGAAATAGCACCCCGATTGAAGGAATTGCCGGCATTGTCCCTACATATTGTCGTTCGTTAGGTTTGTGTACTTTTAATCCACATTCTTTGAGGAAATCACGTGTAGGTTGATAAATTGCACCTTTACTGGGCATTGCTAGTGTAAATTCTTGTATCATTTGCTCAATTCCTCGACCAATTTATCCTGTGATAGAGTCATATTTTGATAAGCAGCTTGCTCACCACTCACGATCACATCGGCTTCATCGCTCACAATCTCAACCGAGATCTGATGCTGGCGAAGGTAATTTGCCCAGCGAATCGCAGCGATGGAATCATTCGCTTGTAAAGTGATGATTGGCGCTTTATTAGGTGCCATATCCATACTATCGATCAATGCTTGTGTATAATAAGCATAACCAACTGCTGGGAATGCTTCTTCGCTACCGAGCAACTGTATCAAGCCATCGTAGCGCCCACCGCTAGCCACATACCGATCTTTGGAGCGAACACCAAATACAATGCCCGTGTAGTAGTCCCAATTCTTGGTAAGATCAGGTTGTAGCACAATACGGTCTTCAGGGACACCATAAGCTGTCACGTAATCAAGGGTAGTTAGCCAATCAGCGAATAAGCGTTGACCGATAAGATCATCGACTGCAATAAATTGGCGTATATCATCGCTTATCTGTGCTAATTTTCCTTTGGTTCCACCCCAAGCTAATAAAAAGTCGAGCGCATCGGAGATCTGCTGATGCTCTAACCCTCGGTCGTGCTTTTTAAGCAGGCGGTTCATAATATCGTGGCGGGTTCTGCCTCCCATTGTGCTACCATAACGGTTTGAATCTAATAATACATCCAGTACCTGTTGTGTTTCGATTCCATCGCCAGCTGGCAAGGCTTCTTCATCTGGGACAATGTCTAAAATACCTTTAAGATGCTCCAGTACAGCCTGCTTTCCGTCTGTTTTAAGACGGTCACGTTGTGTCAACAAGATACGATAGGTGCGGCTATCAAGATTAAATTGTGAGAGTAGGTGCAATTGTAAGCCAACATGACCGACCACTAATTCCCAATCAGGCACATGGAGTCGATCTACACCTGAAGCAGCGAGTGCCAGTACTTCAGCGTCAGCCATCATACCGGCCTGTCCAATGAGCTCTGCACCAATGTTATGTTGTTGATATTGAAGTGAATAATCGGAGGGTTGATCGATGAAGATTGCACCACTCATTTGCCAGCGCACCGGCTTTGTCTCACCAGAGCGAGCGTACCGATTAGCCACAGCAGCGGTAAATTCTGGTCGTAATGCTAACAATTGACCGAACCGTTCGAACGTGAAGAGTTCTTCTATGATTGTATCACCGGCTCGTGTGAGAAAGATATCTGCGTTCGCGATCATAGGAACATCAATCAAGCGATAACCGAATGATTCCATATGGTCTTGTAGGATTGTTTCTAACTCACGGATTTGCCGCAAGTCTGTTTGTGATATCATTGCATGTCCTGCATCAATACTTTATGAGAATAATCACAGCAAATCATAGCGTGCATTTGCAAAGGTTCAACAGTCAATCAAAAATACCACCCATGTTGAGTGGTATTCCTAAATGCTATTCACGAATAATTGTGGCGTTTAATCATAGCTGCCACTGCTGTATACATGTACGGCTAAGTCAGGGCTATCTTCAACTGTGAAATCACGTACATCGGATGACCATTCATATAACCAGCGAGAATCCGTGATCGTCATATTGACACACCCATGGCTCTGACGATAGCCAAACCCATCATGCCAGTATGTGCCATGTAATGCAATATCGCCGTCATAGAACATTGTCCATGGAACTTCCTCAAGATAATAAAAATCAGGCTGATTATAGGCACCACTCATGGTTGTACGTTCGCGGCGCAGATATACATTGAATATACCTTCATTGGTCGACCATTCCGGCAAACCTGATGAGATCAGTGTTGAGAAGACAGGTGTATCAGCTTCATAAGCGATTAATACTTGTTCATACAGATCAATACTAACCCATTTCGCAGTGTTGACCTCTTCAGGGCGTTCGATTGGCAGGATTTTAGCCACATTAAACTGATGAACCCATTGATTTTCCCCAACCTGATACCAGTTATAACCATCAACATCAACGATTGCGTAAATATTGACGCGTGTATAACGATACAAAAATGGATTGCTTTCAGATTGTTCGCCCCCCGGATATTCAGCAGGACGAATATGGCGCAATGTCCATGCCATCGTGTAAGGTAACCCTTCTTCAGGCAATAGCACACCTGTAAAACGTGAAATTGCTACGCTAGAACTCATCTCAGCGGCTGAGATCCATCGATCCGCACTAATTTGAGCCCAATCACCATCTGCCGGTTGCATTAGAGTGACAAAGTTATAGCCTATGCCAAGCTCATTAATAATATTACCGGCCGGTGCATCATGGATGGTCAAAGGTGCGTTTACCTGACGATAAATGCGATCATATAAATGATTCTCGTTGATTGCTAGCGGGGTAACGTTTGGTTCAGGATAGGCTTCGATCTCCTCAACTGATAAACCAACATGTTCCTGTGCTTGAGTAGATATGCCGACTAACATGAATAATAACATACAGATTGTTCCAATTGTGTGTTTCATGGATTTTCCTCGGGTAAAGATTTATTTTATCTATAGTATCGTAAAAACATGAGAAAAATCCAATCGTTGTATACCCTACGGCTCGCCCACGTTTATGGTTCATTCGCACACGAATTGAGTAATGTTTTGTAAGAGAGATGCAAATCAGCGTATTGGGCAACGGATTGGTTGCCGAATGTTGGGCATGGAATTATACTCATTATGTAAATAAGAAAAATTCTGTACTATCTTTTGCTACTAACACAGAGGTAGCCTGATCCAATGGAAGGGGACGTATGAAACCTCTAAATCGTATCACTATTTTATTCGCAATGCTCACAATGCTCTTATCGCTCGCATTTGGCGGGGCGGTATCCGCGTCTGATGCCGAACAGACATTCGAACAACCGATTCTAGTTGTCAACACAAGTTTTCTCAATGTACGCACTGGTCCTGGTGCACAGTATACAGTGTTGGTGACTGTGGTAGGAGGCTCTGAATTACCAGTACTCGGTGTGTTCAGAGATGGGGTTTGGTATCAAGTAAATACTGATGGTGGTCCAGGTTGGGTCAATGTTGAATTCACACTCCCTCGTGGCGATTTCAGCAATTTGCCTCTGTTGGATGTTGGCGAAACAGGCGCTCCTAACGTAAATCTTGGTCAGGGTGGTGGTGGTACGCCGGCAACTGTTGCTGGCCAATCCATACAAGGCATCTCTTTACTTGGAGCTGACTTACGCGCACAACCTGACTATAATGCATTAATTCTCAGTCGTAACGTGCCTGTTGACCCTAACACCATTTATCCGCTAATCAATGCAACTACTGGTGTTGATGGGACAATCTGGTATCAAGTAAACGTACCCAATGTGGGCATTGGTTGGATGGACCGTGTTGAGTTTCGTTTGTTAGCATGTGGGGGCGAAAATGTGGGGATCACCCAAACTGAAACTACAATTCGTTTCGATGGAATCTCTGCTCGCGAGCCGTTCATTTTGCCAGCGAATACTGAAGGTATTATTGGAAGCTTCACCGGTGTCGGCAATCAATTCGTCTTCTTTGAGCTAGTTGATGGCACGGTTGGTTTCGTTGATTTCTCTGCTATCAGCCCACGTTCTGGCATCGAGAGTGTATGTGATGGTGTGTCAACAATTGGCTCACTTGGCCAGGGTGGTGGCGGTGCGCCGGCAAGCACTGAAGGTACACGCACTACTGTTCCGGTACTTGCCGCTAATACAGTGATCGTTAACACAGGTTTCTTAAACCTTCGTAGTGGCCCAAGTGCTAGTTTCTCGACTGTTGCAACAGTTGCTGGTGGCACGGAGCTAGAAGTTTTAGGCCGCGCAACGGATAATGTATGGTTCTTTGTTCAGGGCGATTTCGGACAAGGTTGGTTGAATAGTCAATTTACGTTATTCCGTGGCAACTACAGCACAGTACCTGTAATTTCAGAGCCTGTCGTAATCGGTGCCGTTAATCCTAATGCTAACTTAGGACAGGGTGGTGGAGTCGCTCCAGTGGGTGCAGTAGGAACAGGTCGTAGCGTGACAGGTGTGGCACTTTTAGGTAAAGACATGCACGAACAACCTAGCTATGATTCGTTGATCATTAGTCGCAGTGTGCCAAATGATCCAACAACAATCTATCCTTTACTAGCCACTGAAACTGATGGTAATGGGACAATATGGTATCTTGTTGATGCACCTAATATTGGTCGGGGTTGGATGGATGCAGTCGATTTCCGCATATTAGCTTGTGGGACTGATTCTGTGGGTATCTTGACACAAGATGCTACGATCTCGTTCGACTCTATTGCCAATCGTGATTCGTTTATTTTGCCGCAACAAACCGAGTTTTACATCGTCGGTCGTCGTAATGATCAAGCATTAATTGAACTGGTTGATGGCACAGTCGGTTTGGTCAACGCAACAGCTGTTGCTCAACGTACCGGCATTGAATCAGTCTGCACAGGCGTAACTAACACTGCTAGTACACAGACTGTAGGTACGATGAACCCTGCAACGACCACGACTACGACCACAACAATCCCACAGGTGACAGGTAATCGTGTTGTCATCAATACCGGCAACTTGAATGTACGTAGTGGTCCTAATGCCGGTTTCTCAACTGTTGCAACTGTACCTGGTGGCACTGAATTGGCTGTGATCGGACGTGCAACGGACGGGGTCTGGTATTACATTGAAGGGAATTTCGGGCGCGGATGGATCAACAGTGAATTCGCGCTATTTCGTGGTGATTACGGCACAGTACCTGTTGTGAATACCACCGGTAACTAAAAGCACTTGACATCTGCTATAATGGCGCTCTATCAATGATGATAGGGCGCTGTTTTCATGTAAGGAGTTAAAACCCTATGAGTGACTTGTCCACATTTGCTAGAAAAATCATGCGGATCAACGAGCGTGTTGTGTCTTCGAACACACCGAGTGCCATTTTTGGCTCTGTTGGGGATTTACCACAAGCCATCAGCAGCCGTCCTCCTTTACGAATTGGCATGTTTCCGTGTCTTAGTGACGATGACCCACAACTAGCACTTGGCGCATGGACGGTTCTGGCACACTTACTGGAGCGTTGGCGCGACGTTGAAGTATATCGTTTGTTTGTAAGCTTCGAAGACTCTGTTGAAGATTTCACCTGGACAATAGATAAATCGCAATTCTCAGTTGCAGAGTGGGATTTAGAGCATTTAGATGAAAATATTGGCTTATGGGGGCGGCTCACCCACACAGATACAGGTTGGCAATTGGTTGCTACAATCGATAATGATAATTTAACCGGTGATGATGCCGAACCACTAGATTTGACTCTAATTGCCACAAATGATGGAGATTTGATCGCCAAGTTACCAGCATTTGCCGAAGTAATCGCCCATAATATTGATGCCGACCGTGTTGCCGAGACTGATCCAGCGTATCCATCAGACAAGATCACCAGCAATGAGGCATTACGCAATCTTTTACAGGGCTTGTTTGATTGGGAAGTGAATTTACTCGCATCACTCTGGGGAGTGGAATGGGATGATGATGAAATTGTTGATGCGTTTCATGACTTACTTGCACTAGGTGAAGCACAGGGCGGTGATTTTGCTGCTTGGTCAATAGCAAAAGCTGTTGCAGAAACTATGCGCCCAGGCTATAGCGTAATCGGGGACTTACTCATTGATCACGTAGCAGATGTAGTGACTAGGTTTAATAGTCATTATCCTATGCCGATCTTAGTCGCGTCTGTTTTCAATATGGGATTTGCGCAGAAAAGCTACCAACTGTTGCAAACCGAAGTTGAACAACGACCACAAAATACAATAGCATGGCTTAAATTTGCTGAGATCTTGGCAGAAGGTGGCTTAATACTTGAATCTATTGATCGCTTTCAAACGGCGATTGAGCAAGAAGCCGTCAATAATGATTTATTCCGTGCCTATGGTAATGTGTTGCTCGTTGCGGATCGAACAGGGCAGAATGTCGAGAGCTTCATTCTGATTGATCTAGCTGAACATCATGCAGGAGACTATATTATCCAAGAGTCGATTGTAGCTTATGCTGAGGCAATCAAGCTTGATTCCGGCGACATACGCGCTTATTATGCACGGATCTTGCAACTGGCAGAGCACTCTGATATGCAGGAGTCTCTCTGGGATGATTTTATTAAACTAATCGAGCTTGATCATGATGGTCATTACACCTCAGATGCAATCGAGAGCCTTTACAATGTGAGTGACATTCAGCCTGGTGTTGAAGCGCTTAAAGCGTTGATTGAACAGAATCCAGAGCGTCTTGATTTATACGTCAATCTGGCGGCCCTTTATGTTATCGGGTATCAGAATGACTTGGCATTACCTCTTTTAGAAGATGCTAAAGCTATGACAGATGACGTTCTCAAATTAGCTGAGATTGAACGACTAGAGCTTACAGCTGACAACCCTGATTTCGAATACCGCTTCGCTGAGATTGTTAGTATTCTCGATGCAGGCAATGTGCCTAAAGCTGATGATGTGGAGTTCTTGGAAGAAGTGGTTGAGCGTGCCCCACATGTCATCGCAGCACACATTGCTTTAGGACAATCTTATTACTACTGGAGAGAAACTGACGAAGCGCTAGAAGTACTGCTTGATGCTCAGGAGACTTTCCCGAATGACCCGTTTATATTGGATTGGATCGGGCGCATCTTGTGGGAATCAGATGAGCGAGAGACCGCATTTCAATATCTGAATATGGGTATTCAGGCACATCCGTTTAATGTTCAGTTGATTGCCCGTGCCGGTCAATATCTATTCGATAATGATCAATTTGATGAAGCGCGACAATTTCTCGCCCGCGCAGAAGAAATCGCACCCCGGCACCCGATGTTAAAGAGTGTACAGGCATATATTGCTCGTCAAATAGAGGCTAACCCTGATAAGTATCACGGTCACTATAACTAAGCATCAATCTTGCTCAAATAAATATAATTAACTTGTCCAGAAGACAACTCTAGCAAATCTTTTCGGAAAGTGAGCAGGGTATCATCACAAAACGTGCAGATGATAGTCACATCACCGGCGAAAACCTCGTCATTGATGATACCTTGATACCTTGTTATCAGGTTCTTGACCTGTTCGTATAGATGATATGGTAAATCCATACCAACCTGTGTCTTGGGAGCTTTTAGTTCAGTTTGGATTTCGTTGAGTGCAATCTTAGCAGAATCACTGTATGCACGCACCAAGCCTCCTGTACCCAGTTTCGTTCCGCCAAAGTAACGTGTTGTTACCAGCGCAACGTCACCCAGATCAGCCCCCCGTAAAACTGAGAGTGTAGGAGGGCCAGCTGTGCCAGAAGGCTCACCATCGTCACTCATACCTTCAATCACACTATTGCCATAACCTGCACGAAATGCATAGACATGATGGGAAGCATCAGGTATTTCATCACGTATACTCTGTATGAATGCCCGAGCTTCATCAGCAGTTTTTGCAGAAGCTATTGTTGTGATGAAGCGAGATTTTAGTATTTCAATTTCAGTACGTTGGAACATTCCGATTGCTGGACGGTAGTAGGTTTTCATAGGTCTGGTCATGTAATAACGCGTACAAAGACATTAAATACAGGCGGTTCAATTTGTAGTGTTTGGTTACTACGGTTGACACGCAATAGGTGTTTTTGTACTAAGAGTGAAATCGAACGCTCGGATTCATCAGTAACTTCTTCTGGTTGGCGGCGCACAATAGAAGTAAGCACGCGTTGCTCAGAGTCTGTCAGGCTCTTCCAAATCGTTTCACATTCGGCGAGCACACGCTTACGTCTTGCTAATCGCTCGATTAAATTCGTGCTGTGCACATCAGCAGGGCTAATCTC
Source organism: Anaerolineae bacterium (assembly GCA_051117475.1). Lineage (GTDB taxonomy): Bacteria > Chloroflexota > Anaerolineae > Aggregatilineales > Phototrophicaceae > JAUZRW01. The sequence continues at coordinate 178,686 of JBNPEE010000008.1, forward strand.
ACCGAGCACTTCTAATTCTCGGAAACTAGCACGCAAGATGCCTGCGAAACCACCAGTTGCATGAAGCAGGAAGTTCACTGATTCATTGGTATATCTCACATTGGGATTGCGCTCAATGAGGCTTTGAATCATCGCGGTGGCATCTTCAAGATTATAGGGTCCAACGTAATACACATTATCGGTGAATAGCTCTGTAAACGGTTCTATATCTAGCGCTGGAATATTCATCTTCTCTACCAATACAGGGATTGGTTCTCTTGAGAAAGTCAAGAATGCTAATTGCTTTTTGTGATTATCACGTAACCCCCGTAAGGTTTGAAAGAACTTGACAGGCATCGAGCGCAGTAACTCCTCGAACTCGTCAAGTAGAAAGACAATCTGGATATCTCGCCGGAAGAAATACTCGAGACCTAGCTCAAAGTAGCGCAAACCCATGTAAGCATAAAGCGGATTGGTACCATCTTGTAACTCTCGATACGTCCGATAAAAGTTCTGTGCATCTTCATCAAGCATCTCAAATGGGTGTAAGGCGAGAAACATGCGGTGCATCAACAATTCGTAACCAGCCCAACACCGAAACTGTTCACTTTCGGATTGTGTCGGGCCCAGTAGGTTAGGATCGATCATTATAGTAAACAATCGATTAGATCTTTCACCAAGATAATGTTTCTGTGTTTCTTTACGGCTAAGGTGTTGCAGTAAGTTCGATTTGCCGACACTGCCAACACCGACAAGTGAGGCAGATTCTGATGCACGAAAGCGTGACATCACTTCACGGATTTCTTCTTTGCGAAAATGTACGGGATATTTTCTCATTGACTCATGCCTATTTCTTAATGCGTGAATAGTATACCACTATTTATACTCTTAA
>JBNPEE010000012.1:0-36007 GCA_051117475.1 Anaerolineae bacterium
TAATCTGCTCAAACAACATCCCAAGAAAATTAGCATCCGACGTAAACGCTTACAATCTGCTCGCAATGATGACCTCCGATGGCAGATACTCACATCTTCTCAGCTTTAATCTGGTGCGATTGCTCTGCGGCTATTCCGGTTTTGTATTGCCAGCCTATACGCTTTGTGCTAGGATGCACGCCAATTAATTGGAACAAGTCTACAACAGACTCATCCAGAGCGAGCGAGAGAACGGCTCTATGACCTCGCGGCAACCCCTGAAGCGTCGGGAAGGTGCCAACTCCGTCAGATTTTTCTGGCAGATGAGACCGATTGACACCCTTTGTGCTTTCGCGCCTTCTGCTTAATCGTTGAAGGCGCTTTTAGTTTCAAATTGAGGAGCAAACAACCATGGCAACAACTTTCATGACATCGCCTAAGTACTTCTTCACATCGGAATCTGTGTCTGAAGGGCATCCCGATAAGATGTGTGATCAGATTAGCGATGCAATCTTAGATGCAATCTTAGAGCAAGACCCGATGGCACGTGTCGCCTGTGAGACCGCGACGAGTACCGGCTTAATCATCGTGATCGGTGAGATCACCACCAGCGCTTATGTGGATATTGAGAAGATCGTGCGCAATACCATCCGCGATATTGGTTACACTCGCGCCAAATTTGGCTTTGACGCTGAAACCTGCGGTGTGATCGTATCGATCAAAGAACAATCTGCCGACATCGCGCAGGGTGTCGATCAAGCGCTGGAAGCCCGCGAAGGCTCGATGAGCGATGCTGAGATCGATGCCATCGGTGCGGGCGATCAAGGCATGATGATCGGCTTTGCGTGCAACGAAACCCCCGAATACATGCCCTTGACTGTCTCGCTGTCGCATCGTCTAGTGCGCCGTCTGGCAGAAGCGCGTAAGAGTGGCGAAATTGCCTGGTTGCGCCCCGATGCCAAGAGTCAGGTGACGGTGGAATATGCCCAGGGCAAACCGGTGCGCGTCGATACAGTGGTCATCAGCACGCAACACGCGCCCGAAATCACCAATGACGAAATCCGCAAGACCGTCATCAACGAGGTGATTAAACCGATCATCCCGGCCGAGTTGATCGACGAGAACACGCGCTTCTTCGTCAACCCGACGGGACGCTTTGTCGTCGGTGGGCCTCTGGGCGATGCTGGCTTAACCGGACGTAAAATCATCGTCGATACGTATGGTGGTGTGGCACGTCATGGTGGCGGAGCATTCAGTGGCAAAGACGGCACAAAGGTTGATCGCAGTGCGGCGTACATGGCACGTTACATCGCGAAGAACGTGGTAGCGGCTGGTCTGGCAGAGCGCTTCGAGGTGCAATTATCGTACGCCATCGGCGTAGCCCAACCGACATCGCTGGCAGTTGAGACCTTCGGCACGGGTAAAATCAGAGATGAAGCGATTGAAGCCCTGATCCGCAAACATTTTGACATGCGTCCGGCAGCGATCATCCGCGATTTAGATCTGCGCAAACCGATCTTCAAACAAGTATCAGCCTATGGGCACTTCGGGCGTGATGATCTCGATGTGGCATGGGAAAGCACCAACAAAGCCGACACACTCCGCGCCGAAGCAGACTTATAAGCATCGTTTTCTATATCAGAAAAATCCGCCCTCCCCACAGGACAAATGATCTTGTGCTGTGGGAAGGGTCACTTTAACTAAAACATGGAATCAAATAGGATCATGCTTCTGCACGTGCTTATACCTTTGAAGTGACATGCACCTACGATGTTCCTGTGGATAGTCTAGTCCCGTCATCACCTGATATACTAATACCATTAATGAATAAGCATGATTATTATGGTGAGGAAACTAGAGCTATGCGATTTTTACACCTCAGCGCGATAGTATGCGCGATTTTACTGCTGACGATACCTCTCAACGCACAGGAAAATGAACCCACAAGCCTTGACGGGCGAGGATACGGCTTATATATCTCCAGCGCCTATGATGTCCTCGAAGAGAACGAAGTGCCACTCTTGATCGCGCTACATGGTGCCGGGGATACATGGCAGAACTTTTACGGAGGCACGGGTCTGATCAACCTTGCCGAACAAGAAGGTATGATCGTCGCCTTCCCGCAGGCTTATCAAAATGAGTGGAATGACGGGCGAACCGGCATACACGATGAAGATGATGTGCAAATCCTGCGCGATCTCATCGAACGGGTTGATCGTGACTTCCGCGTTGATTTAGAGCGCGTGTACCTGATCGGCTTCTCTAATGGGGGCACGATGGCGTTTCAGGCTGTTTGCGAAGCACCGGAACTATTTGCCGGCATGGCATCAGTGGCCGGTGGTATGAATACTGCCACCGCTGGCGGATGCGAAACACAATTACCGGTGATGATCACGCACAGTACCTTCGATCAGGTGGTTTCGTTCAACGGCAACCAGACCCAATTGCCCGTCCCATTGACAGTGGAGTTCTGGGTCAACCAGAATGATTGTGAGATTGGCGATGTACCCGACTTCAACGATGCACTATTCCGCGATGGCTCAGCATTTTACTTTTACGAAGATTGCCCTGATGGCAATCTGGTGATGCTCCACGCGCTTCAGCGTGTCCCACATACCTGGCCCGGCGCAAGCGACTATCTGCGCAATACCACACCCACCCCTGCCTATCTGGATACTGCCCGTTTAATCTGGGGCTTCTTTGAGATCAGTCAGCAAGCGAGAGAAGATGCTCGCGCCAATCCAGCGGAAGCCACACCAGAAGCCACCGAAAGCGCCGACTGAGACGCTAGCTGTTTGTGTGTGGCGCACGTCCGCTATAGTCCATCTGCACAGACAAACGTTGGGGTTGCCCGTACTGCTCGATCGCATGGGCAATCCAACCAGCAGTGCGCCCCAATCCGAACAGCACCCGTGCGCTATCTTTCGGTAAAAGGAGGATGTACTCAGTTGCCACTAGCATCAGGGGCAGTGTAGGCACAAGGTTGAGGCGCGCTTGGGCTTGCTCAAGCAAGGCTTGCACCCCATCCCATTGAGGATACTGGCTAAAATGTGCCGATAGCACCTGCCATAAGATCGAGGCGCGTGCATCCGCTTCTGCACGCGGAACAAAACCGGGCAAATCAAGTTGATGGCGTTCCACATCGTCCAGCAAGGCATCCAGCGCACCGTGCAAAGTCAACACATCAAAAAGGACCTCCATCGCGGTGAATCCTCGATTGTCCACGGCTAGCAAGCCCGACATCACGACTGCATAGAGATCGGCATCAGTGCTGGCTGTCACGCGCACCGCCAAAGTGGTTGCATCCGACGTGTGATCGGCACTGAGGATCAGTGCGCTATTGAACACATCCGATGCATGAGGTGATTTCACATCCCAACCCAACCGGAGCATCTCAGCAATAGGGAGATTATCCGGCACATCACCAGCAACCACCGAAGCGAGTAAACGCAGTAAATGCGCCCCAACTAGTGACAGTTGTGGCAAATCACGCGCATGACGATCAAGATCATCGCTGGCAATCGCCGGCAACACAGTCAGCAACTCTTGCAGGGGGGATAGCTGTGCGCCGTCAATCTCAGCATGGAGCAACATCGTCTCATAATGTTGAGCAGAGATTGGCAGTTCCCGATCAAAGAGCGCCTGCCCGCCAACGAGATCATCCTGCCATAAGAGCGATGCCACCGCTTCGAATGTTTGATCGGTGGCAAGCTGGCGCACATCGTGCCCGCGATAATGTGGCACACCCGCATCATTGAGCGCGGTCAGCGCCGAACGCAAAGGAGGCTCACAGGTGACGTTAACAGGCGGCGCTGTTCTAACTAGATTTTCAAGCGTAATAGGCGGGTAGAGGGATATATCATGTTCAGTGACGGCAACTGGCGCGAGTATCCCCTGCCGCAGATAGAGCGCTAATGTGACCGGATGCACATCGAGCATATCGGCAAGCTGTGAGGCAGTGAGCTGTTTATGTGAAGTCATAGAGCATATCCTCTCCTGATCATATGAACACTCACTCAGCAACTTGCAAAGGTGGGAAGAACAACGTATCGATCACTGTCGCCCACAAGATTTCGATATCGTCGGTATCCGCGTCAAGTGGTTCGACCAGAAATGTATACTGGCGCTCATCAGCAATCAAACGCGCTTCGCGGGTGTTGTCAGTCTCAACCAAGAGCGCCTCTTGCCGACCGATGACAACCTCATTTACCAGCGTATCTTCATCAGCTCTGATGCTATCACGCAGGTCATCAAGCGTAGCATCCGCATCGACAGAGTTCAGTTCAATCAGCAAGATCGCGCCGTCAGTCAGCGGTTGGCTAATCAACACGAAATCATCACCACTGAACAAGTCATACTCAGCAGGGTACAAGAAACACATGCCGAGATCATCAAACAGTGCGAGATCATCGTCCTCATCAGCTTGTGGGCACGCAGTAACAATCAGTGCTGATGTTTCCTGATCGTTGACAGTCAAGGTATATGCGCCGGAGGTTAAGTCGTCGGCATCTAATGTATAAGTGACCTCAAACGGAGTCAACACGGTAGCGCACATGGCATCGGCGGGGCGCGTGGTGGTGACGGTCAGCGTGATGGTCATTGATTCCGCATCGATATCAGGCGTGATCGTATCAACCTCAGTGCAAGAATCCGGCAGATCGCCGGTTATGGTGACGGTGAAACTGATCGGATCAAAGGTCACCTCATTCACCTGTGCCTGATCGGTGAACGGCTCGTCTTCTTGCGCGAATGTGCCAAATACACCCCACACCAAACAGAGAATAAGTAGTACAATGCGTCTCATTTTATGCTCCTCATTTGCTTGAACTAACTGTGTAATGCTAATATCTTAACGTGAGTATTTATAATATGCCCCAAAAAGGGCGCTGATTTGTGGTGAATGCGATGACTGCACCCATTAGTAGTTATTTTAACGAAGGCATGATCGCCTTCGAGAACGATGAATATGAGCAGGCTATCACCTATTTTACCAAAGCCTTGCGGTTGAGCCTCGGCGATCTTGCCGAGACCTATCTTTATCGTGGTATCTGCTATGCTTATTTAGAAGCCTACGATAAGGCGCTGGACGATTTTAACAATGCCTTGCGTAAGAATCCCTATCTAGCAGATGTATACAACGAACGGGGCAACCTTTATCGCCTGCGTGAAGATTACCAACTGGCTCTGAATGATTATAACGCAGCACTCGCTATTGATCACGCGCACTATGCCGCCTTCTATAACCGTGCGCTGAACTACGAACGTATGAAACAGTATGACTCTGCCGAAGCCGATCTCACACGGGCGATTGCGATTCAAGCAGATGTGAGCGCCTGCTACGAAGCGCGGGGGCGCATCCGCAACGCGCTGAGACAATACGAAGGCGCAATCGCCGACTATGAACGTTTTCTAGAACTGGGTGGCGGGCATGAGTATGACAATCAGAGTGACGTGCAGAGTCTAATTATCGCTTTGCGCATCAATCATTTCTTGAGCCGTTTCATACCGACACAATTTTTGCCTACCGCCCGTTTATGACCTGATGAAAGATAAACCATGCAAACACTCAATCTATTGGAAGAAACTTTTGGCACGATTGATGACGCACAACAGATAGTGAATGATTTTCACTGGTTCCTGACCATCGATCAGCAACCGGATCGCTGGGTGGTTCGCACCGGTGAGAGAGTGGTTTTCTCGTCAGATTCACGCGAGGCAGTCGATGCGTTTTTGTATGGGATGGCGCTGGCTTACAAAGGCTTACCCGCACAATTATACGCCAAGCTATTCGCGATGATGGCAGGTCGCGACATCATCGCCAACCCCGAAGACCCGCTTGAGATGGAATTTGTCGAAGCTGATGACGAGCACCTTGACGATTTCGCCTTTCAGAACTGGCAACCGTCTGGACAGCCCGATGACAGCAACGACGATTCTGATCAGGGTAACCACGAGGCATAATTCCCCCCATCCGTTGTGATCTGTTGAACTGCATCGCCCTCACGGGTGGTCAAGTACAATTGGTTTTGTCCGGTGATATCGCTGGTGAAGACAATGAATTGCCCATCAGGGCTATAATTTGCTGACCATTCCGAACCGTCGCTATCAAAGACAATGCGCGTCTGTGTGCCATCGAGAGCCATTTCGGCGATGGCATCACTGCCTGTTGCAGCGTTATAAGTGATGTATAAGATGCGCTCACCATCGGGCGAGAAGACCGGCGAGCCATCGCGCAAGCCGTTGTCTGTCAAGCGCGTGACATCCCCACTTGCCAGATCGAGCAAAGCAATCTCCCATGTATTCGTTGCCGATAAACTATCACCCTGCGTGAAGACAATCGTTTGTCCATCCGGGCTATAACGCGCATGTCCATTATACCGATTGTTGCTGAGTACAATCTCATCTTCGCCGGTGTCGATATTGATGCGGCGCAGATCAAACGCGCCGGTATCCGTTTCGCTGGCATAGATCACCCATTGCCCATCGGGTGACCATGCCGGCAAGCGATCTAATCCGGAATTATTCGTCAAACGTTGTACTTGCCCGCCATCGAGATCAGTCAGGTAAATCTCAAAATTACCATCACGATTTGATTGAAAGGCAATCCAGCGCCTATCCGGGGAGACCACAGGATAGGAATTGGTGCCAGTTGTAGTTTGTGTCAGTTGTGTTTCTCGTCCAGTATCAAAATCGAGCGTCAATAATTGTGAGAGTGTCTCACTATCGGTTATGCGTTCATCAGCGAAGATCAATGTGCCACTGACTATCTCTAGCGCCGGTAGTAATTCAGGTAACGCAGATTCATTGACTGGCACTGCATCAGTGTCATCTTCTGAAGGGGCCACTGTTGGCGTGACACGTGCCAACAAGGTAGCACGGGCGGCTTCGTTGGTCGGGTCGAGGGTTGGTATCGCTGTGAACTCGACACTGGTATCCGGTACGCGGGTAGTGTTGGTGTTATTTGGTATGCTGGCGAGTGTGGCGGTCTGTGTACCGTCATCGCTGGTGCCGGATATTTCTGGAAATAAGAAGGTATACGCCAGAAAAACACCCGCAACCACAATCCCCAACAAGCCCATGCCAATTAAGCCCCCGACGAGCGCGTTCCAGAGCGGACTCGTCTTGCGCCGATAGCGAATCCTGGAGCGCAGACTGCGTGGTGGTGGAACCACTGGACGACTGGCACTGCTCAGCGGTGGCGGTGGGCTTGAGGATTTTTCTGGTTTTTTGGTGATCTCATCGGCAAGAATCTCCTGATAGGAACTCATCTTGAGGCGTGGTTCGGTCTCCAGAACCGCCAGCGAACGATCCGGGCGTTCAATCGCCATGCGCAGCGATTCTGCAAGCGCGACGCCGGTCTGATAGCGATCATCACGGCTTTTCTTGAGCGATTTGAGAATGACGGCTTCCAGCGCCGTTGAGATCGTCGGGTTGAGGTCACGAGGCATCGGTGGTTGGTCAGTGACTTGCATCACGGCGATGCTATAAGGCGTTTCACTCTCAAATGGACGGCGACCAGTTGACATCTCAAAGAGCATCACACCGAGCGAATAGACATCACTGCGTCCATCGAGTTCTTTACCCTGTGCCTGTTCAGGCGACATATACGAGGGCGTGCCGACTACGCCCTGTTTGGTCAAGCCGGGGTTGTTATCTCCCACCACGCGGGCGATGCCAAAATCTGTGAGGAAGGCGCCCCCGTCATCGTCCATCAGCACATTGCTGGGTTTGAGATCACGGTGTAAGACCTGTTTGCTGTGAGCGTAATCGAGCGCCGGCGCGATCTGATTAATCAATTTGTAGATAGATTCGGGTGGCATGGGGCCATTCTGCAAGATGTCATCGAGCGAGCCCGCAGGCATATAGCGCATCACGATGAAGGGTTGTCCTTCATATTCGCCATAATCATAAACGGGAATGATGTTGCGATGTTCGAGCTTGCTGGCGATGTCCACTTCACGGCGAAAGCGTTCCATGTAGGTATCATCTTTGACCAGATGCTTGGGCAAGACTTTGATCGCCACCTGACGATTCATGGATTGTTGATTCGCCAGATAGACTGTTGCCATGCCCCCTTCGCCAATCTGCCGGATGATTTCATACCCACTGATAACTTTACCGATGAGTTCTTCTGACATAACCGTGACTAGTCCCCACGTTTGAATATCTGCCTGATTATAGGTGAGATTACGAAGGGGGGCAACGGGCGAGCTAAGTCAGGGGTACGTTGGTCTGAGGGTAGTTTGTGAGGCATGGTCACATGAGATGCCCCCTTACGATGTATCTTGCATTGCGATATAATGCGCGCCGTCAAGGACTGCTATACCACAATAACCAATAGGAGCAGGACAAACGATGATTGAAGTCAATGATCTTGTTAAAAAATTTGGTACTTTCACCGCCGTTAATGGAATTAGCTTCACGGCGGAATCGGGACAGGTGACCGGTTTTCTGGGACCCAATGGCGCGGGTAAAACCACGACCATGCGCATCCTGGCCGGCTTCTCACCACCAAGCGCAGGAAGCGCTACAGTCGCCGGTTATGACGTATTCGAGCAGAGTAAAGACGTGCGTAAGAACGTCGGCTATTTGCCGGAGAGCGTGCCCCTCTACCGCGATATGACCGCGCTCGGTTATCTCAAGTACATTGCTGAGATACGCGGGATGAAGCGCCGTAAAGACCGCGCATTGGATGTATTGGGACGGGTCGGATTAACATCGCGTGCTGATAGCCAGATCAACACACTATCAAAAGGTATGCGTCAGCGTGTGGGGCTTGCCGCCGCCTTGATCCATAACCCAGAAGTGCTGATTTTAGACGAACCAACCATCGGTCTTGACCCGATTCAAGTACTGGAGCTACGCGATCTCGTATCAGAGCTAGGGCGCGAACATACCGTGTTATTTAGCACGCACATTCTCTCAGAAGCCGAGCAAGTTTGTGATCGAGTGGTTATCATCAACCGTGGCGAAATCATGGCGCAGGGCGATCCAACATCGTTGCGGTCACAGATGGAACAGGGCGCACGCATCCTCGTGCGTACCGTCGAAGCACCCCAACAGGCACTCGCTATCATTCAGCAGATTGCCAGTGTGCGCGATGCTGTTGTAGAACGCGATACGATTATCGTCTATCCGATGGATGCCAGCAGTGATCCTCGAGCTGAGATTGCACAGGCGCTAATTGCTGGCGGACTGGGTATCATAGAGATGCGTCCCGCGGCGAATAGCTTAGAGGATATTTTCCTCGAAGTGACACGCCGTGATCCTGTGCCGGTTGCTACAGTAGCTGACGATCACACATCCACCGATGAAATCACCGAAAGTGAGGAGTAACCGATGAACGCTTTACTGGCTGTTTACAAGCGCGAAGTTGTGCTGTATTACAAATCCTTCATCGCCTACGGCATCACCTTCGCGCTGATGTTGTTCATGGGCTTGTTGTTTCAAGCACAATTATCGAGCATCTTCACCTTCGTTCAGCAAGGTGGGCAAGTGCCACCGGGCGCGAATGCCGCCAACCTTGCAGCGGGAATGCTCGATACCTTCGTTTTTCTATTATTTGTGGTCTCGCCGGTGCTAGCGATGCGCCTCATTTCAGAAGAAGCGCGTGAGGGCACGCTCGAAGTGCTGATGACCCTGCCGATGAGTGATTGGGTATTTGTCGTGGGCAAGTTCCTCGCGGCATGGACATTCTATACGTTTTTGCTGGCGCTGACGCTGATTCACGTCTGGTTATTGACCTTACTGGGGCCGATCAACATGGGCGTGATCTGGGTGGCCTATCTGGGCGCGTGGCTCTACGGGGGCACGACCCTTGCAGTGTGCATGATCTGGTCAGCAGTGACGGACGATCAATTGGTAGCAGCGTTCCTCGGTGTGACCACTGTGCTGGCGCTGTTCCTCGCGTCCGATCTAGGGCAAGTCTTCGAGGGTAACTTGTTAGCGGCGAATGCCTCACAATTTGTGCGCGAGTTAGGCTTACGCACCCATTATCAAACCACCATGCTCGATGGTCTCTTGCGTGGGCAAGACATCGCCTATTTCATCCTGATGATTGCCGTTTCCTTATTCATCACCACCTTAATTGTTGGTACACGTCGTTGGAGGGCTTCATAAGATGACTACCCCAGAAACACCTACACAGGAACAAACAAACGAGAGTGCGATTATCCCCTCATGGGTATTTATCGCGGTATCAATTGTCGGGTTTTTAACTGCGTTAGTCGTGTTATTTACCACGCCGGAGTTCAACATTGTCGGCTGGGCGGGGCTTGCTATCGGAGGCATTGGGCTGATTGTGTGGGCGTTCATGTTTCCGGAAGATGTGTTAGCAATCCTCAAAGGGCGTGCGCTGACCTTCGGCGGTCTGGGCATCGGCGTGACGGTGATCCTTGTGATTGCCTCAGTGCTGGTCTATAACGTCGTAGCACGTCAGGGCTGGAGCAACGATTTCAGCGAGCGCAACGTGTTCTCGCTGGACGATCAAGTGCGCGAGGTGTTGCAAGCCATGGGTGATGACCCTTCTATCCCGACCGTACGCATCCTCGGCTTTTACAACGCCACAGCAGGCGGTCAACGGGATCGCATCTCAGTCTTGTTACAGGATATGGTCAACAATAGCGGCGGTAAAATCACGGGCTATACCTTCATTGATCCAGCGCTGGAGCCACTACGCACCACCGAGTATCTGGGTGAGGCACCGCGCATCCCCTCGATTGTCGTCGCCACGGTTGACCCTGAAACTGGCGAACCCAGCACCAGCAATTTTGAGGTTGCCGCGCCGGATACAACTGGATTGCTAGCAGCCGGTCAATTCCAGATCATCAACGCGATCTTGAGCTTGAGCGTTGAAGGGGACTTCCGCGCTTACTTCCTCGATGTAACTGGAAGTCTCGACATCACCAGTAACGCCGATAGTGCTGCGCAGGGTATCGTAAACGATCTAGAAGGCGAATGGACGGTAACAGCGCTCAATCCGCTCGAATTGCTCAACCCACCGGTGACACTCAATGATCCACTAGCTGGCGCTGAAGTGATGATTATCGCGGGAGGCACGCAAGTCCTAAGCGCTGATGAAATCGCGGTAATTGCCGATTACTTACAAAACGGCGGTAGCTTGATTGTGCTGGCAGATATCAGCACCGATGGCACACCGGCCACCGCGCTGGACGATAACTTCGAGACGGTACTGTGGGAACAATTCGGCGTGCGCTTCCGCGATGATCTGGTGATTGATCCGGCGTTGCCGGTGCGCCAATTCGGGCGTGTTTATCAGGTCAACAACTACGGCGAACACCCGATTGTTGAAGGATTAAACCCCGATGCCAATCGTCTGGTGATGTCTTCACCGCGCTCGATTGAAATTGCCGATACCCCGCCTGCAAGCGTCTCGGTGCTGGTCAGCACTAGCGAGCGAGGTTATGCCAAGAGCGGGCTTGATTTCAGCCGTGATCTGAGCGCGGACGAACTCGCATTTGCCGATGGCGATCTCAGCGGAGAAATCCCGCTCGCTGTCGCTAGCGAAAACACCGAAACAGGCGCACGGTTAGTATTATTCGGTAGTCCTGATCTGATGCAGAACGAATGGCGTGCTTACACCAATATCGAAGCGCCGGAAGTAGCAGAAAGTGCAATTTTCTGGGCATCAGACGCGCAGAACTTCTCGGATATCGTGCGCCAACTACGTCCCGAACCGCCCACGCCCGATCAACCAATCTTCATCACGCAAGATCAACTGCGCTGGATGGGTTTTGTGGTCACCGGTGTGATTCCGTTCGGGATGCTGTTGTTGGGCTTAGCGGTGCGCTGGTTGCGCCGTACCCGTCACAGCGCCTGACCGACTTTGTAACCGATCCTCATCTGTGGGGATCGGTAGTTTGTTTAGCGATCAGCATCAGATGATGAGGAGAGTTTTTCACTATGCGTTTGAACCGTAATTCTGCAATTTTCATCGCGCTACTGGCGGTGGTGATCGTCGTGGCGCTGATTTTCCTACAAGATGAGCCAGCCACCACACCCGATCCCGACTCGGCAGAAGCCACTGCACAGGTTGTGAGCTTATTCCCGGCTGTCGATCAAACACAAATTACTGCGTTGACGATCAGCGAGGTGCGTGCGGTGGATGATACGCGCCCGACACCGATCCCTGGCAACCCGACGCTTGAATCCCCTACCCCCTTACCGGAGGGCATAGAAGCGGAGACCATTACCGAGGTATTATCGCTGACTAGAGCCATATCTGGTTCCGAATGGGTCATCAGTGATACGAGCACCAGCACACCCGCAAGTGTTGTCGATAGTGCCCGCGTGGATAGTGCGTTGTCGATACTCGTCAACTTGCGTGCAAACCGACAATTCATCCCTGATAACGGCGACTATGCCCAGTATGGCTTAGATGCGCCGACAATTGATATCCAATTTGTGCAAGCACCAACGGTCTCTGACGACGACCAGGACGCTGGGGATGCAGTGAACTATCGCCTGCAAATTGGCGATGCAACAGTTGGCGAAAACAGCTACTATGCCCTACTCAATGATGACAGCGAGACCGTCTATGTCGTCACAGGTGGGAGCAATCTGCGTAATAGCGTGTTCAGTTTATTGACCACACCGCCGCTACAACCAACACCGACACCGACGGCTGTACCTGTCTTGAACGTGCAAAGCCCCTTCATGAACTTTGCCGTGACGCAAGCCGTAAGCTTCAATTTCAGTGAGCTAGCTAACGGAGAGACGATCCGTATCACGCGCAACGATGCCAACACTGAATGGGTCTACACCGCGAACGACACTGACCTCGCTGTACAGCAAGAATCGTTACAGGTGATACTCAACAGCTTCAGCACAGTGCGCGGTCTCGATCAGACGGTAGGTGCTGATCGAAGTGCGCTTGGTTTAGAACCGCCGGCATATCGCTTCGAAGCGCAGACCAATGACGATACCTTCGTATTGCAACTAGGCACACAAGACCCCACAGGGAGCTTGTATTATGGGCTGATCAACGATTTTGAAGAGGTGGTGTTGATTGATGCCAATAGCGTTGCCCTGTTGATCGACTTATTCGAGAACCCGCCTCTAGCGCCTGATGTACCAGAGACCACACCCGAAGCCGAAGCCACCGCCGAGGCAACCGAAGCCAGCGAATGATCGACATGTTACGCCTCTCAGGTCCAAAGCATGAGGGGCGTATCCTTTACAACCTCGTGGCAACCCTACGCCCATAATACTCATGATTCATTCTCTATATGTGATCATAACATCATGCTACACTGAAACGTACAGTGTTTTGATACGTATACACTAATCAACAGCTGATCCTGAAAAGGTCGTGATTTTGAATAGCAAAGACAACACACGCCAGATCGGTTTTTTCAACCGTCTGGCATTCTATTTCACCTATGGTCTTCGGAATATTCGGCGTGGTGGGCGCTGGACAACGCTGGCAATCTTCTGCATTGCGGCAGGTGTGGCGACTGTCGTCGCGTTGCGCGGGCTAGGGCTTTCGATTGCAGAATCCTTGCTCAGCACAGTGCGCGAAGATAACAAGGGCGACATCCTGATTGAACGCGATACCGATAATGGTCCCGATTTTGCGCTGGTACGCGGGAGCGAAGAAGTCGCGTTCTTCACAGATCGTGAATTGCAATCCTTCACGGATTATGCGCGGATGAACGATCTAGAAATAGGGATGTTCACATCAGGTGGCGCGGTACAGATCGCCGCGCAGAGCAACGGCGTGATTGCCACATCACAATTTGCTGTCACGTACTTGATTGACCCGCAGACCTATCCGGTCATCGGTGAGGTACAGGTGGTCGAACCAGCAGGGGCGACGCTCGCAGATTTATTCAGCGGTGCGCCGGAGGTGGTCATCAGCGAAAATATGGCGCAATCACAAAACCTTAGTCTGGGCGATACAGTGCGGGTCTCGCGGACAGATGAATTGTTCGTGGTGCGTGGCATTGTCGATGTGGGGTCAGAAGCAGGCATTACCAACCCTTTCGCGGCCTTCTTCGGCTTCGCTTACTTTGATATCCGCACCGCACAGACTTATATTGATCCGTCACTGGGCATCAACCGCATCAGTTACGCTTATCCTGAGGCACTCACTCTCGACGAAGCCAATGCTGAACGCGATGCCATCCGCGATTTTGTCGGCATCACGCGCTTCGATACCGACATCGATACCGCCGCCCGCCTGCTAGAAACCCGCGAGGACATCTCAACCGTGTTGGGTGATTTTATTGTGGTGCTGGGCTTAGGCGCATTGTTGATCGGTGGTGTGGGTATTCTCAATACCATGCTGGTGCTGGTACGGCGCCGTACCAACGAGATTGCCGCGCTCAAGACCTTCGGCTTAAAGGGGCGACAAATTGCGCTCTTATTCCTGACGGAAGGCATTCTGCTGGGTATCATCGGCAGTGTGATCGGGTGCGCGGCAGGTGTCTTGCTGGGGGGCTTCGTCAATCAGTTTGGTGAGCAATTCATTCAGCAAGAACTCGGATGGCGCATCTATCCGGAGGCGCTCCTATACGGGATTACACTTGGCATGGCAACCACGGTGATCTTCGGGCTGGCTCCTATTCTGACTGCACTGCAAATTCGCCCGGCAATTGTGCTACGCCCTAACGAGAACAACTTCGCCAACCTGGGTTTGTTGCAAACACTGGCACTGATGGTGATTATCACGATCTTACTGGGGTTGATTGTCGGGCAGATTGTACAGCCTACATTTGGCTTGAGTTCAACCTTCACCGCACAAGATGCGTACCTGTGGAGTGTGGTCGGTGTGGCGAGTACCCTGCTGATTCTGGGATTGGTGACGCTATTGCTGTGGGTGCTGGTCTGGTTGATCGGCAAACTGCCAACCTTCGGGCTGGTGGATTTACAATTGGCATTGCGCAATATGAGTACCCAGCGCATCCGCACCTCAACCACTTTACTGGCGCTGAGTGCCGGCATGTTTGCGCTGAGTAGCATCACCTTCGTGGGTGAAGGCACACGCCAATTGCTGAACGATTTGCTGGGGAATTCCTTCGGCGGGAATGTGCTGGCGATCCCCTTGCAACCGAGCGTTAACGATCAACTGATTGCATTAACCGAGCGTAATCTGAACAATGCGATGGCAGAGGTTGACGGTCACAGCGCGACGACAGTCATTTCCCTCTATAACCCGCGCCTGGTAGCGATCAACGGGCAAGAGGTGCCGGACTTTGACATTGACCAGACCAACCTGTTCGACGATACCGCTACAGCTCCGCTGGCATGGCAGAATTTCTCAATGTGGGATTCGGACAATCCAGCAATGTGGGATGATGTGTTCAACGTGGTGCGCGGACGTAATTTAACACTGGATGATCGTGGTCAACGGGTGTTGATTGGCTCGGTGGATGCCGCCGATGCGCTGGGCATTGCTATCGGTTCAACAGTGACCTATCGCATTGGCGGTCAAACGCTAGATTTCACGGTGATCGGCTTATATGATCGTGGCAGTATTCTCGGCAGTGGCGGGCCGATCCTCGCGCCGGATGCGCTGGCAGAAGTTGCCAACCCGACCTTCCAATTTTACGCTTTCGATGTAGTGCCAGATAATGTGGCGCAAGCTGTCACCGAGTTATCGGCACTCATCGTCCCACCGACAGTGGCGCTCGATGTGCGCTTCATCGATAGCCTTGTAGCGAACTTCATCACCCAATTTGCGGCAATCCCGACGATTGTCGGCATTTTATCGCTGATAGCAGCGGCAGTCATCATGGCGAACACTATCGCACTGAGTACCCTCGAACGGCGGCGGCAAATTGGTATTCTCAAGGCAATCGGGCTAAAGAGTGGGCGTGTGTTGCGCGTCATGTTGATTGAAGCGACAGTCATCGGTTTGCTGAGTGCCGGACTAGGTATTGGTTTGAGTCAGCTCGGGTTATTCCTGTTCACCGAGCTGACCGGCCAAACAATCCCTTTACCGCGTTCAGCACAGATTGTTGCGGTAGTGCTGGTGATCGCATCCGTGTTGATCGCATGGGGTAGCACCTTCTTGAGCGCCAGTATCGCGGTGCGCGAGCGCGTGATGAACGTGTTGCGCTACGAGTGAGCCTGGTTTGCTCTCGTCGTATGTAGGGGCGTGATGATGCATCGCCCCCTGACTATCATATCCTCACACTTGCTCGACGAGATCACTCCACTCCACACTGAGTTCATGCAGGCGCTGTTGTTGGGCTTTGTATTGCTGGCTCAACATCCTAATCGTATCGCTGTTGTCGGGGGCGGCGCTGGCGTGTGCGAGCAAAGTCTCTAGCTCTTTGATCTCAGCTTCCAACGTGATGATCTGCGATTCAATGCGCTGGATCAGCTTAGGATCAACCGCCGGCACAGATACGGATGCAGGACGCTTTGGTGTGGGTTGTGTATCCTGCGCCTCGCGCTCAGCTTCCAGCAAATCGAGATAGGTTTGATAATTACCCTTGAACACGCGCAAATGACCATCGTGCAAATCCCAGATTTGTGTTGCTAGCCGATCAATCAAGTAACGATCATGACTCACTAAAATGATCGTGCCGTCGTATTGTTCGAGCACGGTCTGCAAGACTTCTTGCGCGGGTATATCGAGATGGTTTGTCGGCTCATCGAGCAAGAGCAAGTTCGCTCCTTCTAGCGCGAGAATTGATAACGCCAGACGTCCGCGTTCTCCACCCGAAAGCGCCTGCACCGGCTTGAAGACATCTTCACCGCTGAACAAATACGGCGCGAGATAGTGCCGTGCTTCAGCGATCCCCATACCCTTCTTGTGACGCATCAACTCCTCAATCACAGTATTCTCATGATTGAGCGCGTCGTGTGCCTGTGCGAAGTAGCCAATTTGTAAACTCGCCCCAAAGGTGAAATGCCCTTTGAGCGGTTCCAATTGGTTGAGCAAGGTCTTGAGCAAAGTCGATTTGCCCACACCGTTCGGGCCAATCAGCGCCGCCACGTCACCCCGCGTTAGATCGAGGTCATCGGCGGTGAATAGCGGTTCATCGCGCTGGTAGCCGATCTCAAGATTGCGCCCGCGCAAGACCACATCCCCACTACGTTCCTGTGCAATCAGCTTGAGGCGCATATCACGTTGCTGTTGCACAGGGCTTTGCAAGCCTTTGATGGCGCGTTCCAAGGCGGACACTGTTTGTGGCGGGTTCTTGCGCTCGAAGTGTTGCGTATACTGTGCCCATCCCTTCTGCTTGATATAGCGCAAGGCAGGGATGCCGTGTGATTGAATAGCTTCAACTTCTCGTGTCAGGCGACGATAACGCCCTTTGGCGTTGGGATCATCGAGGGTGTGCTTCTGGATATAGCGTAACTCGCTCCAGAAGCGCTCCATCATGGCATCCCACTCGATCTGTATGCGCTCGCGGTTAGCCGCACGCTGACGTAAATAGGCGCTATAGTTACCCCGATAGTCTTCGAGCGTGATCGGACTCATCTCCCAGATACGGTTGACCACCTTATCGAGAAAATAGCGATCATGACTGACGATCAACAAGGCCCCTT
Source organism: Anaerolineae bacterium (assembly GCA_051117475.1). Taxonomy (GTDB): domain Bacteria; phylum Chloroflexota; class Anaerolineae; order Aggregatilineales; family Phototrophicaceae; genus JAUZRW01. Next base: position 17,503 of record JBNPEE010000012.1, read on the forward strand.
TCCAGACGTGCAAGACGCCTTCCAGCCAACGAATGGCATCAATATCAAGGTGGTTCGTCGGTTCATCGAGGATCAGCAAGTCAGGGACTTCTAAAAGCAATTTGGCAAGCAGTGCCCGCGTCTTTTGCCCACCACTGAGGATATTAATCGGCTTATCCCAATCTTCTGGCAAAAAGCCCAAACCCTCTAGGGTGCGCTCAATACGCCGTTGATAATCATACAAGCCGTATAACTCAACTTTGACTTGCAAATCGCCGTACAGATCATAGTCCTCATCGGTGGCAGATCCATCTGCCATGCGCGTTTCGATGGTGCGCATCTGTTCTTCCATCGTAAAGACTTGCTCAAAGACCAGCAACATCTCATTATGGAGCGTATTATCACGGTCAGCGAAGGCGAGTACTGCCTCTTGTCGTAGGTAGCCGATACGTAAGCTATCAGCGCGGGTTACATTGCCCTCGAAGGGTTCGGTTAAGCCAGCGAGTGTCTGTAGTAGGGTGGTCTTGCCAATGCCGTTGGGGCCCACAAGACCGATCTTGCTATCAGCGAGGATCTTGCCATCCAGGCTGCTGAATACGTCATAGCCGCCATACGCCTGGCTGAGATTGTCAAAAGATAAAATGCTCATAGTGTGTTTGCCTGTTGCCTGTCATTGGATTCGGGTTGAATTAATTATCGGACTGATGTGTGTGGCTTACTCGTGGATGATAGCAAGACCGCTTAATCATACCATGAGTGCCACGCTAATTTTGTATGGGTATTAGCTCTGTCTGGTCAATTCCACGCCGGCGCGAATTTCCAATTCATAGGCATGATAGACCATATCGACCCCAAAACCCACCTGCTGATAGAGCCGTTGTGCGCCGGTCAGGCTGCTGGCATCGACGCTCAAGCCGAGACTATGCTTGCCTTTCTGTTTCGCGAGTGCCTGCGCGTAATACAGCAAGTTCGTTGCCAGACCGCGCTTGCGATACGCCGGCATGGTGCCAAGCGTCTGCACAAACATCTGATCCGCATCGTTATCAGCTTTATCACAGGCAATCAGCACGGCGGCATCGCGTTCGCCCTCACGCACCAGCACGAAGTTCTCCGGCGGGTAGCTCTCGTTGATCAACGATTGCCAGCGTTTCACCGCCGCCTGAAGCGGTTCATCAACCGCGCCACGGTGATCGCGAAAGGTTTCTTGATAGACGCGGACGAAATCTTCTAGCACCGGATGTTCCGCCATGGTCAACACGCGGAAGCCCTGTGGGAAGGTTGTCTCTGGTGTATCGCCATTTAGCTTCATGCTCATCACATAAGATTGGCGTGTATTGACAAATCCCAGCAAGTCGAGCAATTCGCACCCATCCTCAAGATTTGTAAACGCACCCAGCACCACCCGCGCATGATCGGGAACCTGCGCGATAAATTGCTGTGCCGTCTCGATCCCCCAGCGTGTGAGATGCGTGCCGATGCCCTGCCCACGATAATCAGGGCGAACATAAGCATAGATGAATGGGCGCACCGGAATATCACGCCAGACGCGCAACTCCGCGTAAGCAATCGCCTCGCCAGATAACGTGAAAGCGTACAGCGTGTGTTCGCTCAAGTCAAAATGTGGGAAATCCCATTCAGCGAGTAATTCTTGTTTGCTCATGCCAAAGTTGCCATAACTCTCGATATTTTCATCGCGGTACAACGCATAAAAGGTGTCGATATCGGCATGGGTTGCCGGACGGTAAATGATGTCTGTCATGGTTTAGCCTTCTTCAAGATAATAGGTCTCGATCATTGTTGTGTGACGCTGTTTTCAGCGAGTTGGTGCTGTTCGATGTACCAGATGCGCGTAGCGACTTTTTCCACAAAGCGCCGATCATGCGAGACAGCGAGTAAAGTCCCCTCAAAGCCAATCAACGCCTGTTCGAGCGCCTCCAAGCTGAGGGGGTCGAGATGGTTCGTCGGTTCATCGAGCAAGAGCATGTTGGCGCGTGAAGCAATCAGACGCGCTAAACCCAGTTTGCGCCGTTGTCCAACACTCAAATCAGCGACAGTCTTATGAAGCAAGCTGGCATCGCTGAATAAACCGGTACGGTGTAACTCCGCTAACAACTCATGATCTGTGCCCTGCGTGACCTCACGGTAACAGGCCAACACGGTCTGCGCTGGATCGAGTGTCTCACCGTCTTGATCGAGATAGCCAATTCGCACCGATGGCGAGCAGGTCACCGTGCCTGCATCGGACGTTTGCAAGCCCATGATAATTCGTAATAGGGTGGATTTACCCGTGCCGTTAGGCGCAACCAGCACTACCCGCTCGCCATTCTTAACCACCGCATTCACGTTATCGAACACACGCACATCCCCGAACGATTTAGAGATACCCTGCAAGCGTAGAGGTTCGGCGCTGGGTAATGGCAAAGGATCGAAGCGAAATTCAACACGCCACTCATGACGCGGATTAGTGAGCCGTTCAGCTTCAAGTGCTTCTAAGCGCCCGCGTGCATCGGTGATGAGACGACGTTTGGTCTTGTCGCTTTGCATATTCTTTGCGAAACGAATGTGCTTATCGCCCTCGACACTGGCTGGAATTTTGCCACGGGTATTATGCGTCTGTGTGGTGATCGTGCGCTGTAGGGTTTTGAGTGTCGCGGTCTGCTGATTGTAGGCATCTACCTGTTGCTGATATTCGCGCTCACGCTGTGCTAGATAATCCTCATAATTACCGTGATACGTGTGTAAACGATGCGTGACGGGTTGCAACTCAGTGATAACTGTCGCCACACGATTGATGAAAGTGCGGTCATGGGTGATGAGCAAGAGCGCGTGTGCATAATCCGCCAGATAACGCTCTAGCCATTCAATACCCGCAAAATCAAGGTGATTGGTTGGTTCATCAAGCAAGAGCAAATCCGGTTGACGCAGGAGCAAAGCGGTCAGTGCGATGCGAGTACGCTCGCCCCCGCTGAGTGTGTGCAAGGCGCGAGCCGTGTCAATATGGGCAATATTCAACCCCTCGAAGATCTGCTCAATTTTAAACGTGAGATCATAACCACCCCGCGCTTCGAAACGTGCCTGTATCTCGCTATACTCAGCGAGAATTCCGGCGTTATCGCTGGTGTTCGCCATCGCTTGCTCTAACTGGCGCAGACGTGCCCTCAACTGATCAAGATCACCGGTAGCGGATTCGATATAGGCTTGTACGGTGACCCCATCGCCGCCTGTGACAGTCTGAGGCAAGTAGCCAATCGTGGCATCCTCACGCAGATCAATCACACCAGCATCATAAGTTTCAACGCCGTTGATGATGCGCATCAGGGTCGTCTTGCCTACGCCATTTTCGCCCACGAGCGCGACGCGCTCGCCTTGATTGAGGTTCATAGTCACGTTATCTAAGATCAAGCGTGTGCCGTAGTATTTTTGTATGTCGGTCAATCGCAGTATTTCAAAACTCATGGAAGTACCTCTCTGTTCGGATACGGATGAAATCACAACGCCACACAGGATCATCCTATGTGGCGCGATAACTTCCAGCGTCCGTGCAGGGCGGTGGGAATTATTCAATCAACAGGCAGAGCGCACTGAATGCGCCTCGCTCGTAAGCAACGCAACACATAAGCATATTCCATAATGGCGGAATATTGAGTTTGTGGTCACTTACGAATGAACATGCCTGATCCTAACACTCCAATTGACAGTTTCATGGGTTGCCAGATTGTACACAATTTGACCCGCCATGACCCTTATATTTAATCAGAGAACTTTTGTCATGTCAATATTCGAATTGGTATAGCTTAAGTGTTCAAAATAGTTTTGTGAGTCAGCAATTGCTCGATATAATACTCTTATCGAAATGAAACGCTTTACCGACCAACAAGCCTTGAGGTTGCCCTATTCATGAATGATAACAAGCGTTTGAGTGATGATGCGCGCTGTCAACAGCAAACTTACACCGAAATCTCTGATTTACCCGACACACAAACATCTGATCCCAATCCAGTTCGCATCCGTGCTGGCGAATATCCTTTGATGATGTGGTTGATCATTGCCTATCCAGAAACCCATCGCGGGACAGTGTTGCCCGTCAAAGACAATGCACTGATCGGCAGGCATGGTGATCTGCGCTGGTATGACATGCGCATGTCACGTAAGCACGCCCGTTTTGTAAGAATAGCAGATCCAGAGCGCCCTAACCGACAAATCTTTGCCATCAAGCCAGAAAGTGACCGCAATGGGACAATTGTCAACGGCAAACGCATTGCCAATATGACACCTCTATACGAAAATGATGTGATCGTTATGGGAGAAACGACCTTCGTCGTGAAGGTACTAGAATGACCTTACTACAACTCACACCTGCCATTGCCACCCATCGCGGGATGCGTCGCCGGTATAACGAAGATGCTATCGGCTATCGGTACCCGCCCGATGCAGATCTATTGAGCACGCACGGTGCGTTATTCGTGGTTGCAGATGGTGTTGGCGGGCTCGCACACGGCGATGAAGCCAGTCAGATGACAGTAGAGCAAGTCATTGAACAATATTATGCCAGCGATCCCGAACTGAGCGTTGAGCAACGCTTGACCAACACCATCGAGCATGTCAACGGGGCAGTTTATCGTCAATTCCAGCAACGCGGTGCAACGACACTGGTGGTCGCTGTGATCTTAGGCGATCAACTGGTTACTGCATCCGCAGGTGATAGCCAGATCTTCCACATTGAAGGCGATGCTATTGCGCAACTCAATGATGCGGACGTGTTACAGTCTGATGACGGCAACAATGGCGCGTTGACCAAAGCGATTGGTTATCGTGAGGAAATTGCGGTGACAATCAACCGGCGGGCTGTACACACTGGCGAGCGCGTGCTGTTGTGTTCAGATGGCTTGACGCGCTACATTCCCCCACACAAATTGATCGACCTTACGACCCTCAGAGATCCGCGTGATGCCGTGCGACGCATGATCAATCAAGCGAACAACGCCGGCGGTGCAGATAATATCAGCGTCGCCTTGATCCAGATTGGTGCACCAGCATTACTAGCGCAAATCATCGCTCATATCAAACAGATTGCTGTGCCAGTTGCGATTGATACTACGCCGGTCATGATGCAAGATGTACCTTCTAAACCGACGACACAAATTCCACAGGCACGCCCGATCTCGAACATTGATGAATCGCTACTCGATCCCCCTGAACCAGCCTCACCGGAGTCGGTTGCTGTTCAAGCAGAGAGGCAAGCCTCACCTGATGAGCCTGCTGATGACACGCGCACGATAACATGGATTATTATGGTAGCGGTGATTGTGCTGGTAATGGGTGCGATCATTCTGGGTATGGCATTCGCGTCACTGCATAGTGGGGATAGCGACACGCCAACTGATGAGACATCTTATCAAAACACTGAAAACGCCGACACCTTACAGCACATAGATACAGCGTTACAAATCGGAGATGTGATCTGGCTAGATGACATCATTCTGACGCGCACCAGCATTGGCGACTCTGTGAGTTCATTCCTGACCACACCAGATCGCCCTTATCAGATCAGCAACATAGCCGAAGATAACGAAGGACAGTTATGGTATCACCTGCTGGAAGAAGACACAGGACAACAGGGATGGCTGTCAGCAGTCGATATGCCTCCTTACACCATACAGCGCGATTGATCGGCACCCTGCTGGTGATGTTACTCGGTGCATGGTCAATTCAGGCACAGGGAAGCAGTGGCAACGTGCAAGCAGAGTTGGTGGCAATCAGCGATGTGCAGGACGAGTTGATCGTTCATGTGCGCGTTCCACGTGGGCTGACGATTAGCGATGCACAAGCGACACAAGGTGAGCAAACACTCACGCTCGTGCCAGAGGTGCTTCCCTTACCGGTGACGCAATACATCTTGATTGATGCTAGCGGTGCGATGGTCAACTTACAATCGGTGATACAAACGAGTGTCGGGCGTCTGTGGCGCAATGAGCAAAATACGAGCTTGATCTACTACAACCGCGATGTACAAACGCTGAACACCACCGAGGACAGCGCACAATTAGATGCCTTCCTCAGTGATTACGCGCCGATCCCCGGCGAACCAGCCTGCATCGGAGATGCGTTTACAGAACTCACGGAAACAGTGCGCGATTATGACCGTTCATGGCGCATCCTGCTCATCACGACCGGTGATCTCAGTGATTTGAGTGGTTGCGCCTACCCCACGTTGCCTGATCAACTACCCGCACCCATCGAGATCATCGCTATCACACAAGATGTAGATGAAGCGTGGCAGACACTCATCAGTGCCAATGGGGGGCAAATAACTAGCGCCAATCTGAGATCGCTGGAAACCAGTATCAATGATGTGCTAACACGCTGGGGCCAATCAAGCTATGCGCTACGTGGAGCATTGCCTACCGACTGGGATCGTACAGCGCCGTTTGATCTGACACTCACACTCGATGACGACAGCACCCACACCTTAGCGCTCTTGGTAGGGGCTTACACGCGCCCGATCCCACCTACACCATCGCCCACAGAAGCCTTAGCAACACCGTTATTGATCGAAGACACGCCAACGACAACAGACGGAGCGGTACTTACATCAGCAACAGATGCACCCTCTATGTCTGATACTGGAACGGATACGCCGCCATCACCTGATAGCAACGTGGCATTATTGCTTATTATCGGGGCGCTGTTGTTCATCGTAGGGGCGATTGTGCTGGCGATTGCTCTCTCTCGCATCCGGCGTGTGCCTACACCACCTACCGCGCCAGAACAGCCGCACAACTTTTATGAGACACTCGGTCAAACTCGCTCAGAAACGGGCAATAAAACGCCGACACGCATTCGTGAACGCGGTCTACTAGGGGCAACAGATGCGGAAAACCCAACGCGCATCGCCGATATGGCAGACAATGATCCCACACAACCGGATGCCAACGACGAACTACTGGTCACACAAATGCTGAGCGATGAGCAATTTCGCGCTATGATGGCACAATCTACCCGTGATGATAACGTCATCGGTTGGATGCGCCTGTCGATTGCCAACGATGACAGCACGTATCAAGATTATCAGCTGACGATGCGTGGGGCAGTCATCGGGCGCAGTCAGGAATGTGATATTCAGATCACCGGCGATCGCGCTATCTCGCGCAAACATGCCCGCATTGATGTGCGCGAAAGCGGTCAAGTGACAGTCAGTCGATTGAGTGCGGTCAATCCAGTGATGGTGGGCGGGGTACAGATCAGCAATCGGCATCCTTTACGCGCCAATGATGTGATTCACCTATCGGATGAAACGCGCTTAGTCTTCATTGCCAACGACGAGGCTCAGACCGACGCGCCTGAATCATGAGCCGCGTGCATCAATGAATTTTGCTCAACTTAGTTGATAGCGATATTATGAAATCTTTTCTGTATAGCTTGACGACAATCTTATTATTCCTGCTGATGCCTCTAGGAACTGTGCAGGCACAGCTGGATAGCACCAGCTTCGAGATCACCTATGGTGAAACCCGTCGCCGATTGTTTGCAGGCGCGGTGGATAGCACTTTCAGCGAACGCTGGCGCTTGCTCGAAAGCCGTACAGGCGATGTGCCGATTATCCGCGTGACGCGCATCTCCGGGCAGGTGACACCACAATTGCGCTTATATGATAACTCCGGCACATTACTCGCCGAAAGTGTTGGTGATGCCTATAGCGATAGCGAAGAACTGATCTACACACAGGGCTTGCCCGCAGACAGCGCACCGTATCAAATCGAAGTGATCGGGACTGATGTCATCAGTCGCATTGATAATCCAGTTGAGTATAGTCTCACTGTGATCCGCGATGGCACACGGCGTATCAACCCTGATGAGGGCTTATCTCCCTTGCCAGAGCTTGGCACACAACCGGCACCGGACTTGCCAGTGATCACCGAGCAAACGCTAGCCGGTGCGCCGGTCATCACCTATGGCACTAACTTAGACTTAGACAGTACCAGCGAAGGGACGCTCATCAGGTCAGCGCGTTATGAGCTGATACTGACCAATAGCGCCACACAGGGCATCCGTGATGTGAGCATCACCGGCGAGGGCATCGGCTTACGCATCCAGAACAGTACATTACTGGACAATCCAGAACGGCGATTTTTCAGCGATGAGGATGTGAGCGTCAACTATAACGATAGCACGCGCACCTTCACCTTCAGCACAGCAGGCGGGCAAGTCATCCGCACCAATTTCGCCCAGATCGAATCCATCGAAGTGCGTGGAGAGGTGGTAGCCGTGCGCATCAGCGATGGTGAGCAGGCACAACGTATGGTCTTTGATGGACAAGCTATTGAGGTGCGCTACAGTGGCGGAGATAGCCCCGCATATACCATCCAAGCCGATGAGCGCCAGCTTGTGACCGACGGCGCACTGTGGGATACGCTGGCGATTTATCAGGACGAGGTACGGCTCTATGGTGTCACGGGGGGGCGTTTGCTCAGCACCCGTCAGACAATCACGATCAATGGCGAACGCGCCGACGGCATTCAGCTCATCAGTATCCCGGCAGAGGGTCAAACGGTCAGCTTGCGCGTCGATTGGGCACGTCTGGATACAATTCGACTGAATACGGAACAACTCGAAATCGAGGCGCGAAACGGCACGCTCAGCGCGGAACCTATCGCTGAATTGACGGGGGTGTGGATCGAAGATGGCGCAGTACGATACACACGGCGTGACGGCACCTATCGCACAGTTTATCCAGATGGAACCGACATCCGTACTCCGACGCAATTGGCAGAAAATGCCGACATTCTGCCCTACGAAACCGGCTACCGCACGCGCAATTTCAACAATCTTGGTGTGGATATTGTGCCTCATTGCCCGTGTTACGCTGGCTTCGACGCCGAATCACCCATCAATCCGACTAACGGCAATTTCTTCTACAATGTGACCGATTTTAAGAGCTACAGTCAGGGCTTAGCCTTGCGCTTGCAACGTTACTACAACAGTCACGATAGCCGTTATGAACAGGGCATCGTCGCGGATAGTCGCTTGAATCCGCGCTACTTAATCAACGCGCCTGTGCATTACCCACGTTTTGGTAATGGTTGGCGTCATAGCTACCAGTATGAGCTGGATATTGCCAGTGCCCCGCTCGGACGGATCACTTTCATTGAACCCGATGGCACAGGACATTATTTCTTTCCATTAGCCGATGGCGCGGTGTGGCAATCGCGCACCTATCTAGCACTGACCATCATCCGCGAAGGTGGATTGCTCGGCAGATGGCGAGCTGAACACAGCGACGGCACACGCTATGAATTTGACCGCGTCGGACGCTTGACACGCATCGATCAGGGCGCACAGTCTATCACAATCACACCTGCGCCACTCACGTATAATAGCTCAACCGGTATGCAAGGCACGTTTATAGTCGGCACCTATGGACGACGCATCGAACTCTATAGTGGCGAGAGCGGGCGGATTGAGATCGGACGGGATAGTGAACTGAGCCAGATTGATTATCGCTATGAAGACGGGAACTTGATCGGCGTGAGCTATGAACCCGCTGTGCCGGAAGCCAGCGCCGAGTATCGCTATACCGCATTTGGCTTGCTCGCACGCTATAACGATGTTCGCAGTCCGTACACGCAAAGCGGCACAATTGACTATGATCCACAAAACCGCGCTCAGAATTACTTAGAGAATCCAGATGGTGATCTCACACGACGTTATGTGTTCTTGTATCAGGATGAAGCAGATCAGCGCATCACCAACCGCATCTTTGAGGTTGGCGGAGAACGGCGAATTCAGACGTGGACGTATAATGATCGCTGGCAATTGACGCGCTTTGATCTGCCTGCTCCCAATTGGAATTATCAGTTCAGCTACGATGCCACAACCGGACAATTACAGAGCGTACGCGTGCCCACAGGGGTCAATTTCAACCTGACATTCGATGGACGCGGGAATTTGCTACGATTTGAAGACCCCGCCTTCACAGGGGATAGTGCTTATAACCTGAGCTATGAACAACGAGGCACGCGAAGCCTGCTGACACAAATCCGTTATCCCAACAACCACACTGATAGCTTCATCTGGTCAGATGATCCTGACCCGCGCCTGCTCGCACAAGAAACAGTGATCAGCATCGGTGCGCAGGCTGTCACGCGCACCACACGCTATGAATATGATGCACAGGGGCGCGTCGTAATGCGCGTTGATCCGGGCAATATTGCCACCGTATTTGGCTATGATACGCTAGGGCATGTGGCAAGCATCCGCAGTGGGATAGCGTTAGAAATGGGCGAAACCCGTGCCGATGTGAGCGACTCCGCACGTGCTACCCGTAGCCTCTCGTTAGAACACAACCTCAGCGGACGACTTCAGCAAGTGATTGATGGTCAAGGGGTGGTGTATACCCTCAATTGGACACCCCGATCAGGGCGTGTGCAGAGCATCAGCGCAGGAGATGAAGTCCGCATCAGCTATCGGTATGATGCACGCGGGCGTATCACGGCCGTTGATGATCGCGGGCAAGAGACGCTCTATACATATAACGGCTTGGATCTCGTGCGGGATGTCGTCGACGCAACCGGCGCGATACAGAGCTTCCGTTATGATGAAGCCGGTAATGTGCTGAGTATCGTCAATGAGTTAGGGTTAACAACAAACTACCAATATGATGCGCTTGATCAGATCAGTAGCCAGCGCACGCCCAATGGTTTGCTGACTACCTACCGCACTGCGATCAACAGCGAGGCTAACGCGCTCATTCGCACGCAGATTGATCCGAGCGGGCGCGTGTTGACCAGTCGTTATAACTTTCTAGGGCGTTTGACGCGCTATACCATCAGTGCAACAGACAGTGATATACCCTTTCAGGAATTTCGCCTGAGTTATAGCTCACAGGGTAACCTGACCAATATCGAAGATACGCAGATTGGCGGGCGCACGATTGACCTCAGCTATAATTTGATCGGTGAGGTGTTAGGCGTAACGGTGAGTGGCTCTGAGACGCGCTTCCGCTATGATGAGCGGGGCAACCTCGCCAACGTGGCCAGTCCGGCGGGGCGGGTTATCGACTATGATTACGACACACAAAACAATCTGGCAGAGGTAACCTTACCTGATCGTACACAATGGGCGTATGGCTACGACTCAAACGGTAACTTACGAACCGCTACCGATCCACTCGGAGAGACCACTGCTTACACGCCCGACGCGCTCAACCAGCTCGCTACTGTCACCGATGCACTCGGTCAGATGACCAGTTACAGCTATGATCAGCGGGGCAATCTCACCAGCATCACCGATCCAAGCGCAATCAACACACGCTTCAGCTATGATTTACTTGATCGGCTCATCAGCACGACAGATGGTAGTGGTAACACTATCAACTATGAATACGACGCGCTCGGACGTTTAGAAGTCATCGGTCAGACGGATGCATCGCCCCCCACCCGCCTGACCTACGATAGCAATGATAATATCATCGCGATCACCCAACAGCGCGAGCGCACACTCTACAGTTATGACGTGCTGGGACGACTCACGAGCATGACGGATGCGCTCGGTCATACCACCAGCTACGACTATAACCCCGTCGGGCTAGTCACTCGTGTGCGTGATGCACTGGGCAACACAGAGCAATTCAGTTGGCGCGTCGGCACGAACTTCTTACAGGCATATACGGACGCAGCCGGACAAACATACGCGATCAACACCGATGAGCTAGGGCGCGTCAGTGCGATCCGCCTACTTGCTGAGACAGTACGTAACGCGCCCGACAATTTGGAACCGATTAACACGCAAATTTTCTACGATGCCGACGGGTATATTGACCGCATCCAACTCGGGACGCTCAATGCACGTAGCAGTGGCACCAATGACCGCCTCTATCAGTTCCAATATGATGAGAACGGCAACCCGACAGCGTATGTTGATCCACTTGGCGGTGAATGGCAAGTGCGCTATGACGATAACGGGCAAGTGATCGAGGTCATCAACCCGCGTGGCATCAGCACACAATACCAGTATGATGCAATCGGGCAAATGGTGAGCGTCACGCATTACGCAGGTGAGGACATCGCCTATGATGAGCGCTTCAGTTATAGCCCGAATGGCAATGTCACCGCGCAGGTGATCGCTGAACGCATCCGTAACGAATACGAGTATTATCCGAACAATCTATTATCGCGGGCGCGTTTGGCAGTCGATAGCACGACACCGGCTGAATACCTGTTCGATTACAACGCTTTCGGGCGCTTGACGTTCATGCTGGAGCCAGGCGGACGTGAGCACACCTACCTGTACCCGCTCAACGCACCCAACAACTTAGCCACCTATCAGCGGGGCACTGAGCAGGCAGATTACACAACCAGCTATCAATATGATGCCGTTGGCAACCTGATCAGTGTGACTTTCCCCGGCAGTCAGGAAGATATCAACCTCTCATATGACGCGCTTGATCGGCGCGTGCGTTTTGTCGATAGCACCGATAATTCATGGGCGTATACGTACGATGCCAGCAACAATATCGCACAAATCAGCGATCCGCTTGGCAGTGTGGTCGCGTATCAGTACGATCCTTATGATCGTGTCACTGCGATTGCTTATCCATCAGGCAACACAGTGAACTTCAGCTATGAGAGCGCGGGCAACCTCAATTTGACCGCGATCACCCTACCGCCAAATGCCAACGGCGAACGCCAGCGCATTGGCTATCAGCTCGATGAACTGGGGCGTTTACGTGCCATCCAGACCAGCAACACACCGTTGAGTTTTGATTATGATACGATGGGGAACGTCATCCAACGGCGTGCGCCGGATGGCACGGTCACTGCTTATGACTATGACCCTGCCGGACGTTTGACAGGCATCCGCTATAACGATGACACGCCAGATGTGATCTATAGCTATGATACGCTCGGCAACCTTGATGCAGTCGGGGCAATTGAATTAGCGCACGATGTGTTCGGGCGCATGACACAACTCACCGATGTGGACACGCTCGGTTACGAGTACGACAGCGCCGGAAATCGCATCACACGCATCAGTAACACACTTGGCACAACAGGCTACACGTATAACGGCAATTACGCGGTTGAACAGATCACCTTTGGCGATCAACAGGTGAGCTTAAGCTATGATGCCAGCGGGCGCGTGGATCGTATGATACGGGGCAACCTGACCAGCACCATCAGCTATGATGAGAACAATCGTATTACACGGGTGGCACATTTCACGGTCAATGGCGCACAGACCACTCGCCTGGATTTGTTCATCTACAATTACGATACCGTGGGTAATCTGGTCAAGGTCGAGCGCGTGGATGCCAGTGGACTGACCAGCGAAGTCAGCTATGGCTATGACATTGACCAGCGACTGGTCAGCGAACGCTGGTTGAGCAACGAGGGCGAGACTTTCTATGTGGTCACCTATCGCTATGATGCAGTCGGCAACCGCATCGAAGAAACACGCAACGGACGCATCACCCGTTACACCTACAACGAACGCAATCAGCTGATCCGCGAACAGCGCGACACGCCTAACGACAGCATCGAGTTATTCATGTTCCCGCCGGCATTGCTCGCGCTGATGGGTTTGATACTGGTGCGTCGTCGGCGCTGGCGTGCGCTGGTGATTGTCCCGATCAGTTTGGGCTTGCTGGTGGGGGTTGCCTTCGCCCAATCGCGCCCGCCGGTGATTGTCGATTACAGTTATGATGCCAACGGCAACGTGACGCGCATCCAATACAACCGCGATGAAACTTACACGCTCAACCTGAGCTACGATAACGAAAATCGGTTGATTGCGGTACAAGGACAATACATCAACTTCAACGATGAGAGCGCTGAATTCGGCGTGGATGTCGATACCCGTTACCGTTACGACGCGCTCAACCGTTTGACCACGATCGAGAGTCTCGCGGGGACATATACGCTCTATTATGACGGACACACGCTGATTGGCATGAGTGACGGCACGACCACCGAACGCTATCTGACGCTGAATGGTGAGCGCCTATTAACCGTCACCGATGACGGGGATGCTCTGTGGAACCTGAATGATCGGCAAGGAAGCACACGGCGCTTCGCCGATGCGCAGGGCAATCTGCTGGAGGAGCCGGCTTATCAGCGCGAGTTCGGGGGCTTCGGCGTGCGCGTTTATCCTTACAATGAGAACCGCACCGCGCCGGGTGGTACACGCATCGACCGCCCGACACAATTCTTCGCCGGGCAGTTATATGATCCATCGACGCGCCTCTATCTGATGGGGATGCGTGCTTATGATCCGGCTAGTGGGCGCTTCCTACAACCTGACCCGGTACGACAAGACCCCATTGGCACGCTTTACACCTATGCGCGTAACCGTCCGTTGACCTTCTATGATCCTACCGGCTTGAACGTGGAACCCTTCACCGAACCACTCGATGCCAGCACACTCGATCAACAGGTTGACCCCGAACGCCTGATCCCGCGTCTGGATATTGCGCCGATTCCGGCGGTATCGGTCAATCGCTTACAAGCAGATGAGAGCGTGCGGGCGCTCGAATTGCTGGCGCTCACCCGTCATCAGCTGAATGACACAGTATTTCAGCTCGCGCCGTTCAATGATGGCCTGTACCTGTTCGCGCTCAATCCTATGCCGGATGGGGTGCAAGCGGTGCTGGCGAACCCATTGGCGCAGATGCTGGCGCATTATGATAGCGCCACCGGTTGGGCGAGCGATCCGCGCCCTGATCCGCAAGCAGATAATGATCTGTTTGCGTGGTTGAACGATCTCAATCAGGTGTTGATCGGCGTACAAGCGCCCACGTTGAGCGTGCAAACCCGCCCCACTGAGGCGCTGAGGCTCGTGCCACAGGTCAGCTTGCCCGATCCGCTAGGCAATCGGGCGCTCGAGCACGATCTGGCGCAGGCATTGCAACCGATTCAACCGATGGTGGCATTTGAGACCGAATCGGACACGCTGATTAACCTCGTACCACCGGAGATTGCGCCGGATGTCAGCTTGCCCCGCGTCGATCTGCCACAGGTGCTGATCGAGCCTGCCCTGCTGGATGATCTTGACCGCCTCCGCGCTCAAACCTATCAGTTTTACAGTCGTTTATGGGGCGCAAACGGTGATCGGCACTTGCCCCCGTTGGGCTTCAATCAGTGAGGGCGTGCGCGGGAACGGGTGAGATAATGCCCGTTCCCTGAGTGTGTGGTTTAGCGCGGTGACATGCTGAGTATGGAATGCCTTCATTTTTGCGATCTATATTGACCTAATGCTTGTAGCACTGAGTATCACTATAGTTATGAACTACCGTGTATCCTATCTGTCATGTTATCAATAATATTATCGGATTTGTTTTCAAGCTCTTCTATAAGATATTATTGACATTGACCAATTCGTTATCACTTAAAGAGTAACTTACATGACCAGCAAAAATATCTTCATTTCATATGCTCGCATTGATGGACGCGATCTTGCATTAAGATTGCAATCTAGCTTGATAGATAATGGAAACGAAGTTTGGCTCGATACGAGTGAAATTGAAGGTGGCGCGAGTTGGTCGAAAGAGATTGAAGATGCTATCGAAAATTGTGAGATTGCTCTAGTCTTATTAAGTGATGGCTCGTACAACTCAGACATATGCCGTGCTGAACAATTGCGCTGTATTCGCAAGAAAAAACGTATTATCCCGATTTTAGTTCAAGCAAATGCTGAACGTCCTTTACACTTAGAGCACCTCAATTATCGTGATTTTACCATATCAGCAGACTACAAGTCATCCTACAGCATATTGGTAGAAGATATTGCCAGCGACACTACTGACACATTCGCTGAAGAATACCTCGAAACCTATACAAATGCTCCTGCCCTACCGCTGAATTTCATTGAACGTCCAGAAGATAGAGATCGTTTACGTAGAGAACTCATTGCGGATGATCGCAAAAGACGCATTGCACTCACTGCCCTGCAAGGAATGGGCGGTATTGGAAAAAGCGCGATGGCGGCATGGATTTGTCGGGATGAGGTTGTACAAGCTGCATTCCCTGATGGCGTGATTTGGGTTGATGTTGGACGTGAGAATGTCAATACAACAGAACTTATCAAGCTAGTTGGAACAAAGTTAGGCGATGCAATGGCACATTATTCATCGGAAACTGCTGCACTTAGTCGTTTACGTGAGACGTTACCTGACAAGAGTGCCTTAATTGTCCTAGATGATGTATGGGAAGTCGAACATGCACGCTTGTTCAGTGCCATTGATGCACCGCAATCAAGAATATTATTCACGACGCGTGACAGATCGATAGGAGATGATCTGGGAGCGTCAGAAGTGCGCCTTGGCGTACTGGAACCCAAACAGGCAGTTGATTTACTCCGACAGTGGGCAGATCGTGATTTACCTGAAATGCCCGATATTGCAAAACACCTTGGTTATCTACCGCTTGGGCTAAAAATTGCTGGTAGTCGCCTCAAGGAAATGACAGGTGAAGAATGGCTTGAAACTTTCAAACAAGTTTCGCGTGTCAAAGCTAATAGACGTGCTAAATCAGCACAAGATAACCTTGAGGTATGTTTTGATCTCAGTGTTCAAAAACTCGAAGCTGAAGATCAGTTACTCTATCATTCTTTAGGAATTTTCAAAGAAGATCTGTGGATACCAGAAACAGCAGCATTTAAGTTGTGGAAAGCTTACGTCTCTGACATATCTAACGCAGATTGTCGCGAAATAGCACGTGATTTTCACAAACTTGCTCTGGTTGAACGCCGTGAAGATGATGGTGCAATGCTCCTTCATGACATTCTGCATGATTTCAATCGTAATCGAATGAAAGATCGCAATGAGTATATAGATGCTCATAAAAAGTTGCTTAATTCTTATAATCCTCGAGAAAAACAAGCTTGGTGGGATATTGAATATGATGGCTATATTTATGAGAACCTTGTATATCATAAAGTACAATGTGGAGATTTTGAATTCCTTCGATCATTATTTTTAGATGATAACTGGTTACGTGTTCGATTCAAAAATGATACATACTTGTATGATGGTTACTTAGAAGATCTAGATATTGTGTTGAGGACCACAAAAGAACATGCTCAAGTTAACTCAACTATAGTTTATCTTGATCTTGTTCGTTACGCTTTAATTGCCTCAAAAATTAATCAGTATTCCTCAATATTTAAACCAGATCTTATTGTCCGTGCTGTTGAACTCGGTTTAGATGGTTGGAGTATAAAACGGGCTTTGAGTATTGCAGCTAGAATTCCTGCACCTAGGCAAAGATCAAAAATGTACTTAGCTCTGATAAAGTCTGGTTTAATCTTTGAAGAAGATATGATTACCTCTCAAACTGCATTAATTATCGCTATAGAACAAGCACTTGATGATCGTGAACCTAGTGAATTTGTACAGTTTGGTGTTGAGGAATATATGTATACTGAAATTGCTCCTTATATACAAAATGATTTGATAATGTTTAGTAGATTACTTAAGGCTCTATTTCAAGAGCATAGAGAAAAAACTATTGTCACAGTAATTAGATCGATTGGAGAGTTTATCCCCGATGATTATTTAGATTGGGTTGTTGATACCGTTATGCCTATGAGCTATGATTACGATCGTGAGAGAAGCTCAGTCGCTTATGCCATCGAAGGTCTAAAGTCACGAATTTCAAGCAAGAAAATAGATGATCTATTAAACTATCATAAAGCAAGATCTCATAGTGACTATGAAGCTTTAAATGAGATATTTAAGGACGATCAGGAGAAATTAAATGAAAGAGATTCAAAAGTTATCGCACCAATAAAAGTTAAAGATATAAATATAGAGCAATACCTTAATGAAATTGATTTCTCAGAATTTGATCATTTCTACATAGGAATAGATAAACCGAAACTAGATATATTCTCTAAGTTGCTACCAGAAATGTCTAAAGCACAAATTGAATATTGTTTGCAACAAATACTTGATCTCAGCAAAAATTCTCTCACATCTAATATTAGAGTTCCCTTGCTTTCTGCAATCATGCCTTACATATCTCAGGATTATTTGGAGACTCTACTAGAGAACGACGTTTTTGCTAGAGATATAGTATCTGCATTAGAAAGAACGATTGACATATTAAGCAAAAGTTACGTTGATCATATTTTTGAAATTATTATCGAAAAACCCGATCTAATATTCTGGGACAGATATATTGATTTAATGATACCCAAAGCTGACAAAAAACAAGTTCAGAGATTAATGAACCTCTATAAACAGGTAGGGCAATCAGATTTATACTGGTATGTTTGTACAAGTGAATTATTTTCTCTACTTTCGTCAATCGATCAAGACGAGTATGCGAAAAAAATTTTATCGAGTATAAGTAGTTTAAGAAGCTATTCAAGTATAACATCAGTACAAGACGAATTAGTAGAAAGACTTTCTGAACGTAGGTTTAAGGATAAGAAAATACCTATTAAGCTTGCAGCTTACGCATTGCAATATACTGAAGACTTCAAACTACTGCAAATACTCGCTAATTTGGCAAGTTACACCCATTACAAT
>JBNPEE010000003.1:0-35451 GCA_051117475.1 Anaerolineae bacterium
GGGGCGCATCAGCACCGGCTCCACAATCAGCAGGATGTCCTCACGGCTGGTGTAGTGTGCGCCCAGTTGCGCCCGTTTATCGGGATCCAGCGAGCGTTCAAAGAGCGTGCCGAAGATCGCCGGTTCCACACTCTCCCAATTGAGGCGACTGGCATTCTCGAGCGCGGTCAGCGCCTCCAGCTGGAGGTCTTCCACGCGCACATCGTCAAAGAGCGTGCCGTTAAAATAGGGGATTTTCTGGAACATGATGTCGCCACCGTCCGCCATCGCGCGGAACAGTTCATCGAGGTATTTCTGGAAGCGGGCGCTATCGGCGCGGGTCTGCTCGATGATCTCACTGAAGATGCCCGTTTCGCCCTTGGGCCCCGATGGCAAGAGTGAGACATCTTCGGCAAACAGGCAAAAGACCAGCTTGGTGAGGAAGTGCGCGATGCGTTCGGGGTCAGCTTTCCACCCGCGCATGTTATCGGCAATGATCTGGAAGCCCCGCGCGGCATCGGCGGTGACCTGCTCGGTGTTGCGGTTGGGGTGTAGCTTCGCCGGATCGGTGAAGATATGGCGCAAATAATCTTGAACGACCGTGCGCGTGGCGATCTCCTCATGGGTGAAGCTATAGACGCGCTTTTCGGTGTTGGGCCAGTTGGTGTGGATCTCCCAATTTTGAATATCGGTGACGATCAGCAAAGGCGGGTTTTGCAATTGCTCGCGGTATTGCAACAACTGGTCATAGGCGGCACGCAGGTCTTTGTATTTGCCGGGCGCTTTGTACTCAATCGCGAAGTGTTTTTGCAGGTAGACATCGGCGAAGCCCTGCGAACCGCCGAGTTTCTTCAAGCTATACTCAAAGACGAAATCATTGCCCTGCGCGTCCTTGCCGGAGCCATCGGGGGTGCTATACCCCACCATCCGGCATAGATCCATGAAGTGCGCTTGATAGCTGGCGCGTTCGGTTAGCTGGGTGTTGCGCCAACGGTCAACAAATTCGGTCACAGCGAGTCGTGCTTGCATCGGGGCTTATCCTGAGTGTTCGGCGTGTGTAATCTGCCTGTGATTATAGCACAAATGGGGCGATGAGTTTTTGCCCCAGCGCCCCTACGGTGAAAATGCTCATAGCGCCGAGTGACGATCAGGCTTGCGGGTGGGGGATGCGGTGCAGTTGATCTACGCCCACATCATAGAGCGTGTGCGTCGTGCCATCAGTCCAGCGCACGCGCACCTCATCCACCTGTGACACTGCACTCAAGCCAAAGTGGGCGACGGGCTCCATCTGGCACAGATACCCACTGCCACTATCAATCACGCGCCATTGCTGACGCGCCCCGGCAATGAGCGTCACCGTTGCCCCGCGTGCCGGTGCGCCGTAGCGCGTCAGGGGCAAAATACGAAGCCAGTGATTATCGTTCTTCGGCACATGATACAAACTGAGCGGTTGCGCGTTCTGTTCACCATGGGCGATCAGCAATTCTAAGCGCCCATCCCCGTCTAAATCGGCAACTGCTGCGCCTGTACCGTAAGCATCTGGCTCGCGAGCATCCCCAATATCAATCAAGCGCCATTCGCCCTGACGAAAACCAAATAGGCGGTTCGGCTCACCGATGTTGTTGAAGAAGAGTTCTTGATAGCCATCATTGTCGAAATCAGCGGCGATCACTGTGCGAATGCGTGAGGGGCGTGCCAGCGCCGGCGGGGCGATATCATCCCATTGACCATCGGTGCTGGGGCTATACATGCGGTGTGTGCCCTGCCAATTGCCATAGACCAATGCTAGATGTCCATGCCCCATATCCAGCACAGCAATCCCGCGCACATGCTCAGCCGGATCATCAATGCCCACATCTAGCGCGACATCGGTGAAAGTGCCATCACCATTATTGCGAAAGAGGAAATTCGCGCCGTTCTCGTTGCCAGTAAAGATATCGATATGCTCCGAGACCAAAGGTAACGCAATCGCGCCGCGCCCACCGGTGACTACATTCACGCCGGCTGAGGGCGCGACATCGGTCAGGAAAGCGTCGTCGTCTAGCTCATAGAGGCGCATCGGTGCCGCGTAGTTGGCGATGAAGAAACCGAAACGCTCATCCCCGTGACGATCTACTGCGACCACACTGCGTCCGGACATCATATTGATGCTGGTGCGGTTGCGCGGCAGGTCGAACAGGTCAATGTAACGCCCTTCGCTGAAATCAAACAGGCGATCACCGCGCGTCTTACGTCCGGCGAAGGTATCGGTATTGAGAATGTACAGTTCTTCGTAGCCGTCGCCGTCAATATCCCCTGCCGCAATGCCAATCGCCTGCCGTTCCGCGTCAGCGAGGCTATCCTGCGCGTGATCGGTGTAGTGTGCGCCATCCCACTTCAACAACTGATTGCGCGTGCCAAAACCGGCGACCAGGAACTCGAATGCACCGTCATTGTCGCCATCGGTGACCGCAATACCATAATGCAAGCCGGGCATATTGTCCTGAATCAACTGACTACGATTGATGAACATCAGGCATCCTTAGCGGTATTTATCCGGTATAGGGGAAGCGATCTTTTACATTTTTTCATTAACAATACACGCTAAGTCTGAATAGATGTTTAAGAACGAGTAATAGTCTGCTCACAGGCGCGGCGGGGCGGGTGAGAATAGACGCAGGAGATCCAGCGTGGCGTGCATATCGCCGTCAATCTGCATCTGACCGTTTGCTAGCGCCCGCCGCATGTTGAGATGTCCGCTAAACACCCCGAACAGCACATACGGGTTAGCAAAAGTGAGCGCGTGTTGTGCGTTATCTCGTGCCCCGGCGCCGGATGATCCGCCATCGGGTGCGACGACGATGTGCCACGCGCCACCACCTGCACCACCGATGTGAAAGTTAAGCGTCTGCGCGTCGGGCGTGCCGTACTCGTTCCAGTAGATCATGCTCCACTGTTGTAAATAGTATCCCACCAGACGCGCTGTGAAATCCGCGTTGAAATCTTGCCAGAGAGGCTCGCGGTTGAGGGTGGCAATGATCTGTGCGCCGTGGACGATGCCTGCGTGCGACATCTGCCAGTGGATGAAATCAATTGCACGTGCCGGGCGGTTGAAGTTGGGCAGGTGTGCGGTCTGTGAATGATTGGTATTGGTCAAGAGCGCGAGCTTATCATGGGCGATGCGTAACTCTTGCAAATATTGCACGATCAAGCCGTTGGGGGGCACGAGCACTAAGCGATCCACCTGCGCCTGATTCCACGTTTCCAACTGTTCACGGCGCTCAAAATCCCGCGTCACCAGTGGTTCAGCGCGTAGGGCGGCATCTGCGGCTTTGTTGAACACCTGCGCCACTGCGAGCAAGTGTGCCAGCGTCTGATGCAGTGTCCAATCTTCAGCGCGTGAGCCGGTTGGGCGTTCCCATGCCTCATCCGGTACACGCTTTAAGAAGGTGCTGATGTGGGTGTGAAAGGTCTTGAGATCATCGCTGGTGATCTGACGCTGTGCGCTGAGATCGCTCATGGGTTTGACAATTCGACGATGCGCTCGGCGGCGGCGGTGAAATTGTTGTTGCGCGTGACCGCGACTTCGTAGTTGATCAGGGCGCGTTGGGTGTTGCCTAAGCCTTCATAGGCACGTCCCGCATAGTAGAACCATTCTTCGATACTAATGCTATCGCCGGCATTCGCCAGTTCAATATTTGCCAGCGTGATCACATCTTGATAGCGCTCAACGGCTAAGTAGGCTTCAAAGGGGCCGAACTCGTACCATAACATGCGGAAAGGCAAACCACGATTACGTGCGGTATCGAAGGCTGTGGCGGCTTCTTCGTATTGTTCCAGTTGCAGATACGCCCAACCTTGATTGAAATAGGCGAAGCCATCTGTTTGCCCGCTGGCGATTTCGTCATTGGCAATCTGTAGCACATTTTCGGCATTGGTGGTCTTGTCCCAATCCTCACCGAGGATCACCTGTAGCAGGTCTTCGTCTTCTGGCTCGTAGATCACCATGTAATCACGGTTGAAGGGTCGCCAGCGCGTGTCGAAGTTTTCATACTCAAAAGTGACGAGATCGCCATTGGGATAGCCGAGCAGGGGATCCTGAAAGAAGAACACGCCCTGCAGGTCATCATAGCCGACAAGGACGCGGTTATGGCTCAACCAATCGCGGTAGAGGTTATCGCCTTCGTAATACGAGTTTTCAACCAGCACCGGAAAGCCCGCCGCGATTAACTCTTTCATCAGGTCAATGCTACCGCCGCGACGCACCACCGCGCCTAAGCCACGGCTCTGAATGGCTTCTGCCATCTCTTCGATGCGCACGCTGGCATCTGCGCCCCATGTGTTGAGTTCCTGCGTGGCGAAGCTGTTATAGGTTTCAACCGTCACATCGTCATAATAAGAGAGGTGAATGGTCAGTGCTGCTGCCGAACAGCGGTTCACGCCCTGATGAATCCACGAAAATCCGTCTAGCATCACGCTATCAGGGCGGGTTGTCGATGCCTGTGGGTTTTGTTGGGCACTGGCGGGGAATGCCAGCAGGGCAATCAGAGCAACCAGATACCATCTCATCCATGTCATATAGTCTCATCCATTTCGTCACAAATAACAATGCAGTACACCCTAGCACACAAATCTTAACGCTAGATTATGGGGAAAACCCGCTCTGATGTGAATGGTGGCTTTGATGAGCGTCAGGTTAGGGGTAGGGGAATTGGGCGGAACTAGCACTCCGCCCATCACTAAAATAGATTTACTTACCGTTAGCGCGGGCGGCGAAGCCGAACTTGCGCCCGTTCGGGTTTTGATCGATCAGGGCTTCTCGCGCTTTGATCTGTGACTTGAGACGCTCGAAGGAATCTTCCAGCAAGCTCAGCGAGACGCTCACCGGTTCATCGGTATCGTTATCGATGGCTTGCGTCATGGCGAACACGCACACTTCACGGATGAATGCGCCGGGGTAATCCACCAAGCGCTTGGCGATGGCGCGGTGTTCATCTTGCCACATCTCACCGAGGTAAACGCGCAACATGCGCTCAACCACATCTTCGGATTGTGCCGGTGGCACGATATAGATGCGATCTAAGCGCCCCGGACGCTTTAGAACGCGGTCATCGATGGCTTCAGGATAGTTAGTCGTCGCGATCAAGAGCGTGCCGAAAGGATTCTCGAAGGATTCCACGCCATCGAGGATGTTGAGGATCATCGACTTTTGCTTGTCGTTGAGGAAAGAATCAATCTCCTCAAGCAAGATCAGCGTGGGGCGTTCGGCGTTAGAAGCAATCGCCAGTGCTTGCTGAATCTTGAAGAAGTTTGCCCCGCGTGAATCTGCGCCGGAGATGTACAGCACTTCGTACTCGCGCTCTAGCGCCCACTTGGCCAGCGCGTTACACAACATGGTCTTGCCTGTGCCGGGCACACCCGCCAGCAGAATCTTGCGGAAGGGGTTGAGATTCATCTTGCAGTAGATTTCCACCCCACGCCGGAAGAATTTATCGACATCATCAAGGATGCTTTGCTTGAGGTCTTCGGACATGATGATATCAGCGAGCGCTACACGCGGTTCATAATTGCTCTGGTTGCCACCGACGACGGTCACTTTATTGCGGGGACGGCGTAGACGTTGACAGGTACTCAAGAAGGCTGACCAGATCGGCATTTGCTCGCGGGGCACGCAGGCGAGATGTGCCATGTGCTGATTATCGCTGATGTAATACGAGAGCATCAGCACTTCAAACGATGTCGGCTCTGCATCGGTTTCTGCGCTGACGAAGCGATAGACAAAGGCTCCGCTTCGATACGATAACACGCCTTCAGTGTGCCAGTTATAGACCACCGGAAAATTATCCATCTGGATGGGATAAGAACTGTCATAATAGTAGCGGTCTTCCAGCAAGATAGTGGGTTCAAATTTGTCAAGGATACTCTCATCCATGCACACATTATTAGATGAGACGATCACCCAATCGTGTTGGGGGCGTTGACTGATCCACGTTTCTTTGGTCCAGCGTGTTACCAGTTCCACACGCAAATTCGCGTCATTCGCGTTGTGTTGCTTATTTTGTCGTAACATGAGCACCTTTTCATTTCATTCAAAATGGAGCGGCTGCGGACAGATCACTTGACACGCTGAACGAGTTTGCTACTCGCCCGATTTAATTGTGCAGGCCTATGGGGCAACCTGCTCAGGATATTATAGCATAGGGATGTCTGACAGCTGCTTACAAGGAACAGATTTTGCTGACAATATCACCACGGATAAGCCTGTACGATGACAGCGACCCTGACAAAACCCGCGCCAGCTATACAATCGCTTTTATCGACGCTGTGTATCTCTATAATGATTTTAAAACGTAAAGCAAACGATTTACCAACAATTAGCCAGAAAGATGATCAGCTGAAATGAGGTGAGCACATGTCAACACAATCTGCACTGTGGTGGGGAAACGCCCGTATGCGACAGCTCCTCGCCTTCATTAGTTATTCGCGGGAGAATGCCGAGATCGCCCATCAAATCACAGAGGTCTTAGAGCGAGGCGGGCATCGGGCATGGATTGACAACCAGTTGGTGCCGGGCCAACGCTGGAAAGAGAAGCTCTATCAGGCGATTGATGACTGTGATGCTTTCTTATTCTTGCTCTCGCAGGATGCGCTGGCATCCGAATATTGCCAGTGGGAATATGCGATTGCTATTGAGAAGCAGAAGCCAATTTTTCCGGTATTGGTTGCGCCTTTGACTGACGGCTACCCTGAACAAATGTCGGATCTGGCAAACATTCACTATGCGGATATGTCCGCCGGTGTGACGGCTACCAGCGCTGCCGCACTGATCGGGGGCTTGTTTCAGGCGCGTCCGGTCACCCAGACCAGAGTCCCGCTCAATCCGACAGAGCCGAGCAATCCTCCTGTTACATACAGTGACGATGCCTTGCCCACCTCGCAAGATTTGCGCGAGGACGCCGAATGGGCGCTCAGTAAGACGGAACCGCTCACGCGCTCGCCCTTAGCGGATCAGAGCGCGTTGCCGGAGGGTATCTCGGCACAGTTGCAGATCATGTACTCACCGAGCCTCA
The DNA here is from genome assembly GCA_051117475.1 of Anaerolineae bacterium. Lineage (GTDB taxonomy): Bacteria > Chloroflexota > Anaerolineae > Aggregatilineales > Phototrophicaceae > JAUZRW01. The sequence continues at coordinate 7,029 of JBNPEE010000003.1, forward strand.
AAGCGCGTACCTTGCCGATCTATAGCACCCATTATACCGTAGGGCGTGCTTCGAATATGAATCTGGTGATCCCTGAACGGCGTATCTCCAAACATCACCTGACGATTTATTGGGGCAATAGTCGCTTCTTTGTGGTGGATTACAGCTTGAACGGAACATGGCTCAACGGTGAGCGCCTCCAGAATAATCGTCCGGTGGCGCTCGATCCGAATTTTGGGCATCGTTTTGTGCTGGCGCACAACAATACTGAATGTCACTTCAAGTACCTGCGCGCCTGAGGCATGTGGTTAGGGCGCTTGTAGATCGATCACATCCACACTGAAGGGTAAGCGGGGCGGAATATCCACCTGCATCACCACCAGCGTGATCGGGATTAACCAGCTTTGATCCCAGTTATTGACATATAAACGCGCTTGTTGCGGGTCATAGGCGACATCACTACTCCCGCGATAGTTGCCGGCGATGGCGCGATGTGTGGCTTCTGCCCCGTTGATTTCCCAGATTTCATTGCGTCCCAGCGATGCCACATAGAGCAAGCCATCCTCACCGACGGCTACTCCGTTGAAGCGGGGTGGTTCTTGATTGGTGCTATCATACTCAAAGATTGTTTGACGCTCGGCTTCGGCATCGGGCACGTTGAGCGCCAGACGATAGAGCGCGTTCCGTCCCGCATCGGCGATGATCAGCGCTTGATTGGGGGCATCATAGGCTAAACCCGCCACCTGATAACTCTCGTCGGGTGCTGACCACCAGATACGCCACGCGCCATCTTCTAATAACAACACCTGACCGAGTGCAATATCCAGTAGATAGACGCGCCCGCTATCATCAACGGCGATGTCGTTGGGCTTGCTGACGAGGACAACATCAGCATTGATGGTGGTATCGAGCAATAAGTCGAGCGTTTCATCACGCCAGACCCAGACCCGTGCTCCTGACTGGCTGAATGCTTCCAGGTGATCGAGGATGTAGAGCGCACCATCCGCACCGACATCTAAGCCGATCACCGAGCCAACCTGCGAGCGTGTCTCTGGTAGTTCGGCAGGAGTACCATCGGGCGCCACGCGCCACACCGCTCCATGCTGATAACTGCCGGTATAGAGTGTGCCATCGCTGGCACTGGCTACCGCACCCGGATAGGCTTCTTCATCATCGAAGGTGACATATTCGCTCACGCGCACATCATCGAAGATGGCGACAGGCTCCAGACGCGGGAAGTTACTGACGTTGAAATAATACAGACCGACGGTTAGCGCGATGATCAGCACGACAATCAACACCACAAAGGCGATGAACGCTCCCAGACGGATCGGGAGTGACTGTTGATTGAGCCACATGATCAGACCGCTATTGTTCTCTTTTTGTGCTTGCTCACTCATAAGGAATCCTCATTCACCTGACTATTCATTGTGAATAATGGCACAATTTGTTAAATAGTAGGTGAATGATAGCGGGAATAGGCTCAGTTGACTACTGCGCCGGTGAAGAATTTGTTGAGGGCTTGTCCGGCGGAAGTCTCGTTGAGGTAAGCGATATGTTGCCCTTTGAATGGAATCGGCTCCATGCCAAATTGTTCAACCAGCGCGTTATTAGGAACGGTGTTGGGCACTTGCAACAGATCGAGCAAGCTACTGCTGACCGGTGAGCCGGGCAGGGTGTTCTCCATCACGAACACGGCAGGGCGCAAGAGTGCCACCGGAGCCGGAAACATCAGGCGGCTGGTATTGAGCGCCTTTAGCACCCGTTTTTCGATTTCACCGAGTGTCAGCACTTCGGGACCACCGAGCGTTAACTCTTTGCCGATGGTGCTATCATCTTCGAGACTGCGGACAGTAGCTTCGGCGACATCGAAGATTGATACCGGTTGGAATTCGGCTTTGCCGCCGCCAATTAGCGGGAAGATGACCGGTGTCAGGCGTATCAGGCGGGCGAAGGTGTTGAAGAACTCATCCTGTGGGCCGAAGATCGCCGACGGACGCAAGCCTGTCCACTTCAGATTCTCTTGCATGGCGACGTAATCTTGCGCTTTGCCTTTGCTCGCGAGGAAACGATAGGGTAGGCTAGCATCAGCACCGTTCTGGCTGATGTTGATGAAGCGCGTCACGCCAGCGTCAACGGCGGCATCGACCACGTTGATTGTGCCTTGATAGTTCACTTCGTCATAGGTTTGTGTGCCTTTTTCCATCGAGATGGCCACGGTATGCACCACCGCATCAATACCGCGCATCAAGTTGAGCCACGCGCCCCGGTCGGTGACATCACCCTGCACAATCTCGATCTGATCGCTCACCTCTGCCAGACGTTTTTCAGCTTTTTCAGGGGTACGCACCACAGCGCGCACGCTGTAGCCTTTCTCCACCAATTTACGGATGATGTTATTACCGACAAAACCGGCGCTACCGGTTACTAAAACATGCATAGAGCTTATCCTCTCATGGGTTGATTGTATAGACGTTGAGTATCTTCTATTTTAGCGCCGCATCATGAGGGATGGATTAAATGTAATCGCCCAATCTCACCCGATTATCGCGCTTAAATTTGGGAAGATGGTGCTGAGATAAACCAATAAGGCGCGTGCGACAGGCGTGAAGGGCATGTTGTGATCATACAACAGCTTGATTTCACGCCCTAATGTGACCCCTTCGACAGTCAAACTCCTCACGAGTCCCGCTTCGAGTTCACGTTGCATGGCGTAATCGGGCAAGATGGTCATGCCCATGTTGGACATCACCGCTTGCTTGATGGCTTCTTGATTGTCGAACTCGGCGACGATGCGCGGTTGGATGCGATGTTCGTGGAACAGGCCATCAATCCAAACGCGGGTGCGGCTGTTGATCTGTCGTGTGATGAAGGGTTGATCGTGTAATTCTTCTAGCTGGACGGTATCGCGCTTGCACCATGGATGCCCGCGCCCGACGACAACCACCATATGTACAGGTCGCAAGATCAAACTGCCTAGCCCCTTGCGGTTGATCTTTTCCAGTTCACCTTCAACAATTGCGAGATCGAGCTTGTGTTCCATCACACCAGCGACGTTGCTGGAGGTCACGCCGGTTTGTAAGACGACGTTGAGCTGTGGGTATTGTTCACGAAAGCCCCGCAACCAGTCTGGCAAGAGATAGGTACTCACGCCCGGTGTAGCGCCGATGGTCAACTGCCCGCTGATGATATTATCGACGTTGGTCACCTGACTTTCTGCTTCAGCAACGAGGCGCAAAATGCGCTGTGTGTATTCGTAGAGTGTCTCGCCAGCGGCGGTCAGCGTCACGCCGCGTCGACCACGTATGAATAAGGATGTGCCGAGGCTGTTCTCTAAATCTTGTATGTGCTGGCTGACTGCCGGTTGAGTCATCGGGAAGGTTTGTGCGGCGGCGCTGAAACTGCCCGCTTGCACCACTGCCGCAAAAATTTCTAATTTGTACAGACTGAGCATATCTGCCATCCGTTTCAAGGTCATGTGGTCATTCAGAATTCTGATACCAGTATAGCGCGAAACGGGTACTTTTTGCTGATGGATGAGGACACATTAAAAGATGACTGCGCTAATATTTCCTAGGGTAGAGGAGGATAGCGCAGTCTTGAAGGGGTAGAACGTTATTATTTGAGAGATGCTATCAGGTGTAAACCTGACATCTTTAAGGTATCACAAATTTCCCTTTCAAACAATTAAGATTCTCTCAGTAGACGTGAGAAAACCGTTTGCTTTTGTTAATAAATGTTAATGAAATGGGCGCTACGCTTTCTCTAAACTGAAAACATCATGGATAATACATGTGGCAGGTCAGTGATAACCTGCCCACAAACTCATGCAAAGTCGATCTGCACAGATGGCGATCCGCACCCGTGCCACGCCAGCGCGGTCGCCATCACGGTATCATCGTGCATGCCGGACGGGGCGCTATAGCGATAATGACCGCTTGCCGAACGCTCGATCTCATACGATGCCAGCTCTCCTAACAGCGTTTCATCGGGCAAGAGTGCCAGCGCACCTTGCTCAATCGCCAGTGCTAGTCCTTCGATCAGGGGCGCTTTACTGCGGGCAGTGGTCATGAAGGCTTGCACCGGCAAGCCATCAGCACGCAGTTGTTCGATGATCGGTGCGCCGATGCTGTTGGCTTCCGCCCAGATCACGCTCGGATGCCAGCGTTGCGCCAGCAAAGACAAGCGTCCTCGCTGAAAGCGATAGTCAATCTGATTGAAACGATCCAGCGCCACCATTTGTCCTGTCGTGCTGTCGATCACCACCAGCACCGTGAAATCATGCTCTTTGCCCCAATCCACGCCCATGATATAGCGATGCCCTGCGATATAGCGCGGGTTTGGCGGGGCGCTGGCGCTCTCTTGAACCCTACGAAAGACCGCGCCGGAATCGTCGAGAAACTCGGCTTCGTATTCTTCGCGGAAGGTGCGCTCGGCTGTGGTGCGCCGAATCTGCTGGAGTTCATCCTGTGCGATCAGCGGATTGACCGATGACGGAAAGTGAAAACTGCGCCACTGCGGTTCGAGCGGGTCTAAACCCAGTTGATAAATCTGCCAGAACCAGTTTTTACCGCGTGGTGTGCTGAGGAACAACGCGCCGCCGCGCCGTTCGAGCAACATCGGGCGCACGACTTCCGCCCACACGGACGGGTGCATATAGGCGGCTTCATCCAGCACGGCATAATCCAGCCCGGCACCGCGCAGGTGATCGGGATAGTGCGTGCTACGGATTTCGATCACGCCCCCTGTCGGCAAGCTCAGGCGCTTCTCGCTCTCACGAATGTGAATAGCGGGCACGTCGCGCATCGTCGCCTTGAGGTCGCGCCAGACCTGACTCGCCATCTGATAGGTCGGTGCCAGCCACCAGATCCGCTTCCCCTGCCAGGCCATCTCGGTCACGATCAGCTTCGCCAGTTCGGTCTTGCCAAAGCGTCTGCCACAGGTAACTACGGTGTAACGCTGATTCATCGACAGAATCGTCAGTTGCCCAGGGTGGGGTGTCACTAACTTGATCGGTGCGTGCGTCGTAGTATTCGATGCGGTAGGTGTTATTGTCAGTTTGTTGGAGGTCTTTGGCATCATGAATCCTCAAGAAACGGTCAACGAGTACGCCGAGTGTGCTAGCCAATTGATTGAGCGGGGCAGAGCCAATGCGATCTGCGTCGATAGCGCCGACTAATTCGATGATCTTATCAGCCATGCGGTTCTGTGCGACGAGTACGCGGTGCAAGCCTTCTTCGTGCAATTGGGTATAGTGAGCCTGCCGGATGCTATCGGCTTGTTTGTGCCAGTCGCGGATGGTGCTGGTGGGTATACCACTGATGGCGCTGGCTTCTGCGAGGCTGTGTTCGCGCAAGAGCCACAGCGTTTGCATCTTGCGGGTGAGCGTGTAGGTCGTGCGTGCCATGCGTCTGTCTCCTGCTCATCTACCATGAACCCCATACGGGCATAAACGCTATCTGCGCCTATGCCTCTCAGGGGTGTGAACTCGTCGTCCGACTGTTAACGGGTGACCGCTTGATTATGATGAGGGGTTGTCATCCGCGCCACACGATTACAGATTATGTCATGAGCGCATCACAATGCGGGGCATATCCCCGTTGATATGTCCGTTGATATGATTAACGTACCTGTTGGGGTTGGATGTGCGGCAAGCGCACGGTGAAGGTTGTGCCGACATCGGGCTGGCTGCTGACGGTGATCTCGCCGTCGTGATGTTCGGCAATTGCTCGACTGATCGCTAGACCCAGCCCTGTGCCGTCTTTGACTAATTTTCTGGCAATTGGGGCGCGATAGTAGCGGTCAAAAATTTCGCTCATTTCATCCTGCGCGATGCCGATGCCGGTATCAATCACCTGCATCACCACATGCTGATTGTCATTGTGGACTTGCACCGTTACAGAGCCGGTTTCAGTGTAGCGGATCGCGTTGCTGACGAGGTTGTTAGTCAGACGGGTGAGGGCGTTTGCGTTGCCGGATATAGGCTGTATCACCTCATCCGCTTCAACTGTGACGTTGATTGCTTTTCTCTGTGCGATTGCATCTAAGTCGTTGACCACATCTTGCACAATCGACAACAAATCAACCACTTCGGGTTCGGGACGGACACTACCCTCGAACATGGTGAGCGTGAATAAGTCATCGATCAGGTTCGAGAGATAATAGGCGCGTTCGCGCAATTCTACTTGTAATTGCTGATGACGTTCGCCCTGAGTGCGTTGGAGCATATCAATTTTTAAGACGATAGCACTCAGGGGCGTTTTCAGATCGTGTACCGTCTCGCGGATGAACTCGTTTATGATACGCACACGCTCTTGTGTCAGCGTGAGTTGTAGCTCGTGTTCTCGCCGTTCGTATTCTTTGCTGATGTCTTCTGTCACGCCGAGATATTGGTAAATTGTGCCATCTGGCTCCATGATCGGTTGAAGGCGGTTTTTCATCCAACCCTCTGTGCCATCTGCACGGATATAGCGATAGGTGTTGGTGGGATGCTTGAGTACAAATTCCATCATACCCGTTTTCAATTGATCATCAGGATGGATGATCTTGTTGACGTTCTCCAGCTTGTTCTCAAGGATAGAAGGCGGATACCCTGTCAGCCGTTCAAACGCCGGGCTGATATACAAAAAATCATTGGTCTTGGCATCCAACAAATAAATGATCGCATCGAGATTGTTCATCAAGTAGCGGTCAATTTGCTGGCTGACATACAGTTGCGATTGCATCTCATGAAATCCGCTATCGCGCTGTGCTTGTGCGCCAAACAGAATGCCGAAGATCGGGCGTCCATAAAGCGGTTGAATCAAGCGTTTGGCGCGCAAATTTGCTTGAACATAGAGCGTGATTGGCAGTGATAAGGCTACCCCCACGATGAAGATCGTCAGCAGTTCGATGGAGAGCGTGTTGATAAACGTCACCAGACCGATATCACTGATTGTGAAGAAGATCAGATGATCGAGCAAGACCGACACAATCAGGGCGCTAGCAATCACCAGAAATTCTGGCACATCACGCAAGATATTATGCATCGCCTGATAGATGATGATGATACTCATAATCGACACGGAAAAGCCGGCTAACGATGCAACACGGTTGCGTACCAACGAGATGAAGCTTATATCCGTGGTGCTGATGCCCGGCAACGCAGTCACCGACTCCGAGCCTGACCGCGCATAATACAAGAAGAAACCCACCAACACGATCACCAGCAGGTTGACGATAACTAAACCTATAAAGGTGGTGCGCGTGATTGAGACGCCGTTGATGATGTACAGGATGAGCATACTGCTGATGATGAGCGGGACGAAAATATCACCGACGATGCCTAATCGGATGTTCGGTGTAACGTTGATGATTGCGTTGAGCAGGGTGGATAACGCCGTTAAGACTACGAGGGTCATCACCACGAACAACATCGGCAACAAGCCGATGGTCGCGCTTAACCAGTGCAGACTCAAAATCAAGCTGATTAACAATATCAACTGTAGTGCATAGATAATCAGTACAGGCATTAAATATCTCTAAAAATGTGTTGCGTTTGATTAAGACTACCACCTGAGCTCATTATAGCGTAGACGAGACTATTTTTTGCATGAAGTTAGCAGATTGTTACCATTTTGAAGAAAATTTAGGGAATTGATAAATCGGTTATAGATCGGAGCGTGTGGCTGTAACAGATCGGGATCGTCCCTGTTGGACGATCCCATGATGTTTAGCGTGCGCCATCGACGATAGCATTGATACCGGTCAGATCGCGCCCGACGAGCAATAAGTTGATCTCGTTGGTGCCTTCATACGTATAGATCACTTCGGCATCTGTCCACAGACGCGCAATGTGATTATCAATCACAATACCGTTACCGCCGAGTGTCTCGCGGGCTAAACCGGTGACATACCGCGCTTTGCGGGCATTGTTGTACTTCGCCATGCTGACTGTGCCTTCGTCCATCTTCCATGCGCTCGCCAGCTCAGATAAGCGCCAGCACAACAACTGCATCAGCGTGACTTCCGTCGCCATCTCAACCAGCTTCTGCTGAATCAGCTGGAAGGATGCAATCGGTTTGCCGAATTGTTCGCGTTCTTTAGCGTATTTGAGCGCATGTTCAAACGCGCCCGCACCCACACCGGCAGCTTCCCACGCCACGCCATAACGCCCCATACCGAGTACCTGCGCCAGATGCCTGAAACTGCTGACATTCGCCAGACGGTTCTCGACGGAGATACGCACGTTCTCCAGCGTGATGTCGGCATTCAGCACGCCCCGCTTACCGACCTTGCCGGTAATGTCGGTGATCGTCAAGCCGTCGCACTCTTGCGCGTTGTCGATCACAAACCCGCCGAACTTGTCGTCCTCATCGCGTGCCCAGATGATGATGATATCGGCGATGCTGGCGTTGCCGATCCAGCGTTTCGCCCCATTCAGGATATAATGATCGCCATCACGCCGCGCTGTCGTGCGGACGAATACCGCATTACTGCCGACTTCCGGTTCAGTCAGGGCGAAGGCGCCGATCTTACGCATGGCGAACATATCCGGCAACCAGCGATCTTTTTGTTCGTCACTACCCAGCAGGGCAATCGAACCACCGGCAAGCCCACTATGCACGCCGTAGAAGGTGGTCACACTGCCATCCCCTTTGGCGAGTTCGTACATGGTCAAGCCCATCTCGACAAAATCCATGCCGGCACCGCCATGTGTGGGAATCGGCCCACCGATGATGTTCAGATCAGGGATTTTGTTAGCAATCTCCCACGGAAATTCTGCTTTTTCCCAGTACGGGTTGATAACAGGCAAGACCTCTTCGTTGACGAATGCCCGCACTTTGTCGCGGGTGGCTTTCTGCTTATCCGTTAATTTCTCATCGAGTCCGTAATAATCAAAACCAGTATAACTTTGTACTAATTTTTCAGGGGATGACATCTTGCACCTCACTAATTAAATCTTCATTAGATTAATTATAGCTTATTTTTGTTCTTTCTCCATAGTTTATTTACACAATGTCTATAAATAGATACCTTGCTTATGAGGATACCCGTACAAATCGATTCGGCTGTCATGTCAGTATAAAAAATGTGTAGGATTCGCCGGGCATTTGCCACATCAAAGATAAAGTAGTGTATAATAATGACATTCCGCTTCGCCCAAGAAGTGCTCATGCCATCGTGCATGAGCGCTTTAGTTATATCATGCACATCCTGCACATCTGAACAGGATGTGCATTTCAACATAAAGTATTTTTGTTAGTCTCAATTTTATGTATGAACAGAACGAAATAGAGGACAGATTATGAGTAACAGACGACAACTGACACGCGATGGCTACGAGAAGTTAGAACGTGAAATCGCCAAACTGCGTGAGGTTGATATTCCAGAAATCACAGAGCGGTTGAAAGAGATTCGTGAGGACAATGTCGGCAATGAGGAGGATTCCGAGTTGAACGACACGATGGAGACCAAAAAGCGCTACGAAGAGCGCCTGTCCCAATTATTGGAAATCCTCAACCAATCGGACATTATCGAATCCAACGATCCCAACGTGATTAACATTGGCGATCGTGTGGTGTTGCTGGATCTCGAATATGACGAAGAGATGACGCTCGATCTTGTCGATGGCGTTGAAGTCAGCGGAGATCGTCGGGCGATCACCATTGATTCGCCAGTCGGTAAGGCGCTGAGAGGCAAGAAAGTCGATGATGTCGTCAAGGTCAAAGTACCAGATGGTGTCGCCGAATACAAAGTGCTGTCATTCGAACCGATTAGTTGATATAGCCCCCGTGTGTGGGACGGCTTATGCGCTGTCCCGCCGAATTGATCACGGCAGGAAAGCGCGTAAGCTCTCCAGCACTTCGCTGAGATTATCAGAGTAGGGTTCGTGACCACTTGCCCCGAGAATGGCGACCTCTTCCGGTTGTGTCTCTGCGATCAGGCGCTCCCCATAGCGAACCGGCACGATCATATCGTCTTGACCCCAGATGACAGCAACCGGCATTGATAACGTGCCAATATCCGTCGCTACCCGCGATTCTTGCGGAGTCCGGTTAATCGCTAAGAGCGCGTCGGTGGTATTCGGGATCAGCACGTATTGATTGCGCGGATTAATGCTACAGTTGATGCAGTTGGAGTCTTCATGAGAATAATCCGCCGAGCCACCGCCCACTGCGCTGAAGGTGACTGCCCGTCCGAAGCCTGCTGGCAACGATCCTAGCGCCCTAAAAATATTGAAACCTTGCGGATAAATGTTCGCCGACATGAAGACAATGCGACGCACACGCTGAGGATAATCAAGTGCCAATTGTCCGGCAACTGCTCCACCATAAGAATGCCCGATCAGATAGACCTGTTCTACACCGAGCGCATCCAACAGGGCGACCATCGTCCTTGCTCGTCCGGCGTGGGTATAATGCGTGCCCGGTGTCAACACCCGTTCGGAAAAGCCAAAGCCCAACATATCCGGTAAGATGACTGGATGCTCAGCACTCAAATTTTGTGCTAGCTCGGTTAGGTGCAGGCTTCCGGTGGGGTCAAAACCGTGTAAGAGCAGTACCGGCGTGCCCTGTGTTAGATCGCCGAAGGTCTGCACATGTATGTTATAGTCGTTGATTGTCAGTAATTCGCCCGGAGTTGAAAGACGATTGACACTCTCGATTGAATTAACCTGAAAGTTGACATACCCTGCCCATACCGACACAGCAATCACTAACAACACGAGTACCCACAACACCCCATCAAAGATCGATTTCATGACTTGTTTCATGATTTACTTTCTTTAAAATTAATGCTTGAACAATGTTTCTCACCCTATCATATGAGTAAAATGCTTCAGGCTTTAGTAGTACCATAGTACTTATTAAGTAACATTGACAGGAGAGACTCTGTTACTGTCAATCTAAAATAGTATGTAATGTCCATTTGTGACATAAAATTTTCGTTAATTTTTTAAAATTCCCTATCGTTATTCTATAAAAGTATGCTATGCTTATTTTGCAGTGAGGTTTAGTAGGCAAAGGTGTCTCGCCTCATTGGTGCGATGAAGAAGCGCCCTACAACCTAAAAGAACACACAGCTGTTTGAAACATAGCAAAACCACACCTTATTGCGGTTTATGTATGTGGAAGCGCATGTAGTTTCTATCAGTGCCGCGTCAATATCCTGAATACATGGAGTTGCAGGTACAGCAGGTTTGTGGCAAAAAACAAAGTAATTCAGGAGAATGAGTAAAATGGCAGACCGTCAACAAGGTACAGTAAAGTGGTTCAATGCTGAAAAAGGCTATGGTTTCATCACCCGCGAAGGTGGCGACGACCTTTTCGTGCATTATTCAGAAATTCAAGGTAGTGGCTATCGTTCATTGGACGAAGGCGCAACCGTGGAATTTGAAGTCACCCAGGGCAAGAAGGGTTTGCAAGCAAGCGCTGTTACCCTTGTACGTGACTAGTCGCGCGTTTCAACTTAATTGAAACATCATAAAGGATGGGCTCAGGCTCATCCTTTTTTGTTATCCTCACCTCACTTTAACCATTCATATAGGCGCATGAGGACGGTTTCGGGATCAATGCCGTCACGTTGCCAATCCCAATCATGCTCCTGTGCCTGTGCCACTCCGCCCTGTGAGTGTGTCGTCGGCTTCCAGAGTGCGATGCTATCGGGGCCGAACGGAGCATAGCGTGCCGGATCAGAGATGCCCATGATCATCGCTGTCCGTGCGCCTGATGCACTGGCAAGGTGCGTTACGCCGGTGTCATTGCCCAGATAGAGCAGGGCATCGTGTGCCAGTGCACCAATCTCAGGGAAGGATAATTCGCCCGCGCTGACCGTCGCTGGTGTGTGCAGATTGGCTTGTACAGCCTCGATGATCGGGTGATCATCGGGTCCAGCCAGCAAGATCAGATGCGCGTTGTAACGGTGGGCGAGCGCATCGCCCACCTGCGCGAAGTAGGAAGGCAACCAGCGTTTACTGGTCAGTGTCATGCCGGGATTCGTGCCCCCTGCCGGATTGATGACGATATACGGGGAACGTATGCCATGCTGTTCGCAATAGTCACGCATCGCCTGACGTGCTTCGTCCAGTACAGGTAAATTGGCGAGATAGCCAGCCGTGTCGATACCTAACTGTGCGGCGACATTTAGGTAAAGTTGCGCTTCGTGAATGGGTGTTTGGGGCGTGATGCGGTAACGGTGCGTGTAACCGAACCCGCGCCCGTTGCTATCGATGCCAGCACGTTGCCCGCAACCACTGAGCGCCACCGCGAGGCTCATCAAAGGGGAGCGCACTAGCGAGATAATCAGGTCATAGTGTCCCTCGCGCATCTGGCGCACGAAACGCACGAAACCCTGCACCGATTTCACAGGCATCGCTGATGCGCCGGTATCCAGCACCGCATCCAGCGCAGGATGATGAGCAATCGCCTGCTGTGACCACCCCCCGACTGCCCATGTGATGTAGGCATCGGGGTAGGCATCACGCACTGCGGAGAGCGTCGCCGTTGCCAGCACCACATCCCCGATGCAACAGGGGCGAATCAGCAAAATCCGCATGACCTTAGCGTTTCTGGCGTGACGGCAAAATCGGCGTTTCGGGGTACCAGTACGCGCCGGGGAAATCGTCGGCAACTTCTTTTTTCTTGCCACTCCACGATTCAATCGTCAGCTTGAAGACGCTGGTACGCTTGAGATCCTCGGCTGTTGCGCTCTCATAATCCTGTTCGGGTTGCAGATGAGGCGCGTATTTATTCATGATTGCCTGTAGCGCGTGTGTGGTTTCGTCGGCATCCTCGACGACATCCACCACGCCGAAGACCACCACGCCGGCATATTCCACACTGAACTCCAGCGCTCGCTCATCAGGCAACAAGCGCCCCATCTCCATCACCGAAAAACAAGCGCGGGCGCTGTCCTGATCGGCATTGGTGCGGGTGCGTCCGGATTTGGCGGTATGCAGATAAATGCAGTCACGCTCGCTATCATAGACAAATAGGTTGCTATTGATGAAGGGTTGCCCATCGGCGACAGTCGCCAGCACGCCCACCGGCGCTACGTCTAAGAAAGTCTGTATCCAGCGCTCATCGTCTACATGACGATCCCGCCGTCTGACATGGGCAATATCCCCGCGTTGAGTGTGTTTCATGGTGTCTGCTCCTGTGATCCGTTTGACATGGTAACTATCCGGGCAAGGCATTCTGCCAATCCGGATTAATCCTAATCTCTGCTTCTTCGATCTGTTCGGTGCGCCAGCGCCCGAAGCGCGTACTCAGCACCAACTCGCGCAATTCTCCCTCGATCTGACGCATCTCGCGCCCGTTAATACGGATCACATGCCAGCCGAAATCCGTCTCAACCGGTTCGCTCAATAGACCGATCTCCGCAGTGCGGACTGCACGGGCGAAGTCATCGATATAGAAGATCGCAGGTTGCCATCCGAGTGCCCCGCCCCGTTCAGCAGAAGCCACATCCAGCGAGAGTTCCTGTGCCAGCGTGGCGAACGCATCGCCGGCTTCCAGCAGGTTGAGAATATCCTGTGCCACCGCTTCCGAACGCACTAAAATATGATCGGCGTTGACGTACAGCGTCTCATCAGGGTTATCTAGCACCGCATCTTGCACCTGTTCATAGACCGCTTGACGACAGAAGAAGGTGGTGATCTGTGATGGAGGCGTACCGGCATTCAACAGGGGTTGACTGAATGCGTCGATGACGCGCTCGCGCTCGTCGGTGGAGGTCTCGTTGTTTAGCTCCAAGAAGGTATCCAGCGTGGCATCGAACTGCGCTTGACTGACGCGCAAGCCGTTCTCTTCGGCATAGGCCCACACCACGGCATCCCCCGCCAGATCACTCAAGACACGGTTGCCGAGTACCATCGGGTCGTCCCGTTCGGCTGTGATCTGTTGCACCTGTGGATTATCCGCGATCAGTTCGGCGGGGTCAACCTCTTCGGATTGGGCGCGAGCTTCGATCTGTGCGACCTCAAGTTCGAGCTTGATCGCATTGTACGCCCGTTCGAATTGTACGCGCTCGGCGAGATCATCGGCGCTGATGCTAAACTGGTTAACGGTCATCATGCTGGCGTTCGCGATTTCATCAGCAAAGGGTGAAGGACACGCATTGCTGTTGGCATCCTGTGCACTGACGATACCGGCAAATAAGCCAGTCACACATAACCATAATAATAAATGATAGCGCATAACATCCTCGGCATTCTATGGACAATAGGCTTTCATGATAGCGGAAATTGAGAGATTTCAGCAGGTTGTGTCTCTCACACATTCTGTCAATGGGCATTTCTTAATTAAAAGTGAAGTTAATTGTTGTTATAATTAATTTAACAATGAAACGCACAACTGTCAGGGTTTGAGTTCAGAAAGTAATAGATAATGGCTGCAACAACAATTAACGAGAGCAAACGCATCATCACCCATGCCATCAACAACCGACTCAACACGCTCACACTCGGTATGAGTTATCTCGAACATAACACTAGCACCGACGCTCAGACGATTGTGCGCTCGCTCAAGTTGGAATTGCGTGATTTGCAAGAGTTGATCGAACAACTCAAGCATCACAACCTCTAATCGAACAAAATCGCAACGCGGGTTGTGAATGCGCCCTGCGATAAATAGCCGTTGACGCGCACCTGATAAGTGCCATCGGCGGGTAAAGTGAGCGTCGTGCGCGGGTTCAGCGTGCCATCACTATCGTCGGCTTCCGCGATGATTGTCCCCTGTGGATCGATCAACGCCAGCACCGGATCAAACCCGGCATCATCGGCGACAGCTTGCACCTGCACCCGTTGTCCTGCTTGCCCTTGAAATGCATAAAACTGATACTGTCCCTCATCCACCTGACCGCTTGCCTGCAAAATGAGCACCTGTGCCGGAATAGGGCTAGGCGTGGGAGCTTGCTCAACGAGGTTCCACAACAACGTATAAGCGCCCGTCTGCGTGCCGGTTTCATCATAGACGCGCAGTAAATAGGTGGCGGGGGTGTCAATCCGCGCCAGATTGATGAGCGCGGCGTTGCCGTTACCGCCGTCATCATCGCGATACAGCACATCACCCTCAACTGTCACCAGTTCAATCACGGGATTGAGCAGTTGTTCATCGGGGCTGACCGCAATCGTGACCACATCGCCGGGATCGAGATCGAGTTGCCAGATGTGGCGTGTGCCGGCGCGTTCGATGCGTCCCTGTGTGCGGTTGTTGGAGAAGGCAATGCCCTGATAGACATCGCGCACCGATGCCCCCCGCCCAAAGGCGATCACAAACTGCCCGCTGGTGCTTCCGTCCGAGGTGACGATGATCGTATGTGCGCCCGTTTGCGCGACAATGATGCCATTGGCGAGCGCGGTGCGGTCTGCGCGTCCGGCACTGCTGGCAAAAGCAATCTGTGCGCCATCCGGATCGAACACCTCAAACTGTGGCATGAGGGCGGCGCCATCGAGCGGCTCTACCGCTAAACTGATCCGTTCGCCTGCTTCCGCAAAGAACGAAAATCGTTGAAAATCGCTGGTGCGTTCGAGGTTATTAATGGCGGGGTGATGGTCGTCCAGTCGTTGATCGGGCACAGCGAAGCGGGTCATGGGCGTGGCATAGGGCGCGACCTGGGTTGGCGCGACAGTCGGCGGGGTATCCGGTGTGATGTTCTGCGCTTCATCCAGATAAATCAGCGTGTAATCTCCGAACAAGCCCTGACCATCTACCTGTACGGTGTATAGTCCCTCTTCTGGTAAGCGGATATTGAGCAAACGAGCGTTATTATCCCCCAGACTATCATCATCCATAGCAATCAGCTCCCCATTCCGGTCATAGAGGCGCAAGAGCGGGTCAAAGGTGCCGGCGATGCGGTATAACTCAAAGGTGACCACCATGCCTTGTTCACCCTGTAAGGTATAGATATGCTGGGGCGAATTGGCACTCAGTAACTGTGCGACTTCTCGCCCTTCACTCAGCGTGTCGATGAACTCGCCCAAACTGCTGAATGGGGGCGTGGGTGTGGGCACACCGACAACCTGCGGTAAGTCGGTGGCGGGCGTATCATCAGGGTTCGGTCGGTCAGTATAGCCTAGACCAATATCATACGTGCCATCCCCACTGACATGATCGACGCGGACGCGATAGAGGGCGCTGTCTGGCAAGCGCAATTCAAGCGATTCGGTGCCCTGTGCGAGGATGGTTTCACCCTGCAACAGGGTAAGTGTTAGTGCGAGGTTGCGCGGGATAGCGCGAATGAAAATTTCATCGCCTGCTTCACCGGCAAATTGCCAGTAACTGATGGGGTTCGTTGAGCTGAGAGTATCTGATTGAGTCTGCCAGAATGCCAGTGACAGGACTTCTTCGGGCAGAGGGGCGAGCGTTGGCAAGGGGGCGAGTTCGGGTAGTTCGGGCGTGCATCCGGCAAGGAACCACAGCACAAGCAAGAGCAATCGGCGCATAGTTAATTTCAATTCTAAGCAAGTCAAACAACAATCCGCTTAATCATGCCCGATTGCCCCCGTTCGCGCAAGTACCCCGCGGTTGAGGGGCTACGAAAGACTTGTCAATTTAACCTGCACAATGTGTTTGTACACCCACTCCCTGCATAGACTGAGACGTGACAAATTTTTTACCACAAAGACCACGAAAGACACGAAGAAAAGAACCTATTTTTGCCCTTCTTCACGCTCTTGCAGGTCTTCGTAGTAGAGCTTTTCACCCACACAATTATCCTGAACCATCGATCTATTACGGATTTTAACGACCAGTGAGACAAGAAAATGAGCGCCTTCATCTTCTGATAACTTGTTCCTAGACTCATGGTTGAGGACAACCCTTTATGTCTGTGCGAGATTCCGCTAAGGTAGAGGTAACCGTTCAATTAGACAGAGGCAAAAAGACGATGGCAAAACCAGTTGATGGACAGACAGTCAACATCCATTACACCGGCTCATTAGAAGATGGTACGGTATTCGACAGCAGTGAAGGGCGTGACCCTCTACAATTCACGCTTGGTGAGGGGCAAGTGATCCCCGGCTTTGAGTCAGCTGTTCGCTCGCTGGATGTGGGCGAATCAACCAAGACCACCATCCCGCCCGAACACGCTTATGGCGAACGTCGTGAGGATATGATCGTCACGCTGGATCGCTCACAATTCCCGGACGATGCGGAACCACAGATTGGTATGGAAGTTTACCTGCAAGCGGGTGATCAACCGATTCCAGCAAGCATCACCGATGTAAAAGCCGAGACCATCACCCTCGACGCGAACCATCGCCTCGCAGGGCAAACACTGGTCTTTGATATCGAATTGGTCAGCGTTGGTTAATTCTCTGTCCCGTCTTCAGCGTTGCGCCAACAAATAAACACGGGCTTCGTGTAGATCCTCGAAGAAGGCGGGACCTTCCCACTTACGGACACTATCCACTGATTTCACAATTTCATGAATCAATGCCTGTTGCGTCACAATCACAGTATGCTGGCAGTTAGACGGTTGGGTTTCGCCGGCGAGCATTAGATATTGTACAGCGTTCTCTTGTGGCAAAGGGGATATATAGGCGTAGATCACATCCACGGCGTAGTCAGCTGCTTGTATGATGGGATAGCCTTCACGTAAGGCTTCTTGAAAGTCGCCCCATGTCCATGAATCGGTCATGGTGAAGGTATAGATAGTCTGTGCTTCGTCGTCCCAACCATGATGAACAGGCATACATCCCTCCCCGAATGTATCAGCATGTTTGCTAGCCATTATAACACTAGCTGTTTGGTGCGGTTTGTACGACCCGCTACATTGTGATGATTTTATGAGCGACAGCAGACCGTATGCCCCTTATAATGAAGTGTGATGGTAGTCAGTCACGTCTATCGTCACAGGGTAGAAAGGGGTTCAACATGTACAATCAACAGTCATCGCACGTTTTACCACCTATTCCGCCACTGAGTACACCGATCTATAGCGGACGCTTGCAGATTGGCACGCTCAACCAGCAGACGAAGGTCATCACGCTGTTTCATAGTCCGTACCCGTATCGTGTATTGAGTACGCGCCCCGGCGCTTATGTACTTGATCACTTCGGGAAGCATATCGGGCGTTTGGGGTATAACGGTCAACTCCACCGCTTCCGCTAAGGTCAAGAAGGGCGCATCCTGTGATGGGGTGCGCCCTCGTTTCCTGTCTGATCCATCACGCTTTGCTGATTGCCCCGGATTGCAGATAACCCTCGATCTCATCAAGCGAAAATCCGCTCTCCTCCAACACGTCGGCGGTGTGTGCGCCCTGTTGGGGTGCTTGTTTCAGTTGGAAGGTATCATCGCTGATCAAGCGCACCGGACTGCGCATCCACGGGATGCCACGCTCATCCACACCTGCCATCGCCCGCGATTTGACCTGCGGATCATGGATGAGCTGATCAGGGGAAGTGATACGTGTGAAGCAACAATCCGCATCGGCGAGCAGTGCCTGCCAGTCATCGGCGGGGCGTGTCTGGAAGAGTTCGGCGATCTCTGCTTTGAGCGCGTGTTGTTCGCGGGGGTCGGTGTGGCGTTTGATCCATTCAGGCTTATCGATAGCATGACAGAAATTCGCCCAGAATTTTGGTTCAATCGCGCCCAGTGCTAGCGGTTGATCGTCCTGACTGTAGTACACATCGTAGAAGGCCATGCCCCCTGTCAGCGATCCCTGTCCTGCGCCCATATTAGCAGTCAGTGCTTCTACCATTTGATAGAGTGCGAATGGCATCGCGCTCTCGTGTAGCGATACGTCAATATAATCGCCTTCGCCACTGCGCTCGCGCTTGAACAAACCGGCGAGAATGCCCATCACGCCCACATAAGCGCCACTGACATCGGCAATTTGCCCGCCGAGCGGTTGTGGGTGGCGCATTCCCCCTAGCAAGCCATTGAGCGCGACATAATTGAGATCATGTCCGCTGCGTGTGCGATATGGGCCATTTTGCCCCCAACCTGAGAGCGAACAATAGACGATGCGCGGGTTGAGCGCCTTCAGCGTGTGGTAAGTGATGTTCAGGCGTTGCGCCACGCCCGGACGAAATCCCTCCAGCACCACATCGGCATCTTGCACCAGACGATGAAAGACTGTTTGCCCATCAGGGTGCTTGAGATCAATCACTATACTGCGCTTGTTGCGGTTGCTACTCTGGAAGAATGCGCCCATGCCATCGACTAAGGGCGGGGTAGTGCGAGCGTAATCCCCTCCGTGCGGGTCTTCGACTTTGATGACATCTGCACCCATATCGGCAAGCATCAACGAACAGATTGCACCCGGTACCAGACGTGTCAGATCCAATATTTTGATCCCAAATAACGGCTTGCTCATAGCGTGTGACTCCCCTTCAAAATGGTGTGAATAATAAGTGACAATTCATTTCAGAAACACACCGACAGCGCCACCTGCCCGGTTCATTGTTGTGATGCGAGAGCGGGCATTGTCGCTGTGCGCGTGGCCAGATAATCCCGAATTTGTTCGCTGGCAATCTGCGCTTCTACATTGAAATTATATATCGCTCCTTTGCCTTTGTAGAATGTCCCCACTAGATACAAGCCCGGATGACCGAGTATTTGCCGTCCGTTAGGGTGCGTGCGGGTATCGCGCAGAGGAAACCCGCGTTGCCCATTGGGGCCAATTTCCCAATCACAGATGGATTGAGGTTGCCATGGTTCAGGGTTAAATTGCAGGGGAATATCGAGATATTGGTGTAAGACAGGTTCATAGCCGGTTGCCATCACCACCGTATCGACGCTCAGTTCTTGCCCATCGGCTAAGATTGCGCCTTCGGGCACGAAGCGCACCGGAGTAGGAACAGGTGTCACTTTGCCCGCTTGCACCGCTCGCAAGAGATCATCGCCGGCATAGCCCGTCATGCCACCGGAACCCACAGGCGGGGGGGCTAGACCCAGATACGAGGTATCGCCAAAATCAAATTTTCCCAGCCATTTCATCAGCGGGCGACACCACGCCTTTGGCAGACGTTCAGCGAGCATCAACCACGCATGACGCGGTACACCCAGTGGAAAACGGCGCGACATCTTGATGCCACTGCGTATGCCCAGGTATGATTTTTTCCCGACATCGCCGGCTACAATGGAAATATCCACACCGGAGGGGCCATTACCTACGACAAGCACGCGCTGATCGCGCAATTGCTCCGGATCGCGAAAATCATGCGCGTGCAAGCATGTCCCCGCAAAATCTTGTAAGCCTGCGATGGGTGGGGTGATCGGGTTATTCCAGATACCTGTCGCGCTGATGACTGTTTTGTATAACCACCTGCCCGCACTGGTCTCCACGCGCCACAGATCACCTTCCGGCGCGACGCGATACACCTCTACGCCAAGCTGAATGTTGAAATCATGCCCGGCGACAAAATCGAGCAAGTAATCGTGATATTGTGCACCAGAAGGAAAGATGCCGTATTCAAGCGGGAAAGGCTTACCCGGCATATGACTGAAAAAGCGGGTTGTGTTGAGCTTGAGTGAGGGATAGAGGCTCGCCCATGTACTGCCGATTTGTTCGGCGCGGTCAATCACACGGTAGGAGATACCCGCCTGTTCGAGTGCATAGGCGCTGGCGATGCCCGCCGGCCCTGCACCGATGACCAGCACATCCTCATTGGCAAGGGTTAGTGTTGTCATAGATTATGTCTATCGTTAATGGCAATGATGCGCTGATAATAGCACATTTTGCTTAATGTCTCGATAGCATTTTAAAATCAAACCCTGTACCAACGTTCATGAATACTTTGATCGTGTTATACTCTGTATTAAGATATAACAACTGGGGAAAGATCGGTATGAGATATCAACGACTGACTCTGTTATTGGCTATTGGCTTTATTATGGTGACATTCGGTATATTCTCGATGGTGCCCTTCGCGCAGGCGGGGCGCAGTGTCGGGTGTAGCCTGTGGCACGGTCTGGGAACAATCAACAAAATACCCACCGAGGGTACGGGCATTACGGGACAACCGTTAAATGCCGGTGAGGTGTTGCGCGCCGCCTACACATTGGGCACGGCGACGAGCGCTACTGCTACGCTAGAAAGCCCGAACGGTACTGTCATCAGTCAGCAGGTCTTGACCGGTGGTTCAATCAGTTTTGCCTTTGTCGTGCCGTCAGATGGCACTTATACGGTATTCGCTCGTAATGCCGAACCGAGTAATGGCACGCTCAATATCACCTATCGCTGTCAAGCACCGCAGAGTGGGAACAATAGCGGTGGTGATGCGCCACGGGGTTTCAGTGATGGGCGCATCAATCATCAGGATGGTGCCGCGCCGATTGTGGTCTATCCGTATCAGGATGACACCGGTGCAGGCTTTGATATTTATACCGCGCAAGGAACATTGGCGCTCCGCGTGACAGGTGCGCAACTGGGCGCGTTGCCGATTGTCGATCCTAATCATAATATTGTGGTCAGTGGCGGGCCTGGCAATTATCAGATCACCGCGCCACAGTACAACGGCAAAACCTATGTCTTGCAATTCGGGGAACCATTCGTTAATACGGGCTACACCAGCCGTGAGGATGGGTGAGCGATCCTGACAAGGTGACGTCACCACACAGAGCAATCATTTCTTTGCATCGGTGTGTGCTTATATCAAATTAGAGATGCTCAAAGTGGCAACGAAAACCAATCATTTTGCACTCAAGGCTAAGTTATACGTCAATGCCTTACAATCTGCCTTTCAGACTTTGCATACCTTGCCTCTAGTTCGGTTAGCTGCGTAACGTCAGTGATGAGTATAAATCAATGGAAACACCAATTTGTTTATGTTTTTTGCTAAGGTAACAGATAGACGAGCCATGATTGATTTTACTCACTGTATGAAGATTTGGTCGATATTAACTTTGCTCATGCTGACACAACCATCTTGATGATGGTAGCAATCTGGATGGCGAAGACTTCAGCATTGTAACAACGATGTAATCAGCAGCAGTCAAGTATTAACTGGCAATTTACCACTACCAAAAATAAATTTTACTAATTTAGAGTGAGGCTCTGATGATCCATCGGTTTGCCATTAAGCTTGCAGTCTTTGCCTTACCACTTATTCTAGTTTTTTCTTTTATTATCATAATGGGGTTATATATTGGCGAACTCTTACCAATGCAATACGTTATTAACCAACAGACACATACACTTACTGAGCGTGTGTATGAACCAACTTGGAGCGATGCGGATAATATTCACTTTAAATTTCAGTCGATTGTCATGCGAAATCCAGATGTGTTAGTGCTAGGTTCTTCAAGAATGCACTTTTTCCGCTCGACATTTATTAATCGTCAACCAGAAACATTCTATAATGCAAGCATTCCCAATCTTGATCCATATGAAACACGACGCATAGTAGACGAATTAGCCAGCCGTCACCAGTTGCCACCTATAATTTTGCTGGGCATTGATCCACCCTATTTTAATGCTAACACAGCCAATACTATAATGTTGGAAAATTCTATAACGGATGTTGCACCAGATATTGTTGATAACTTTGTACGTTTTTATGAAGATATTCGTGAAGTTACACGAATGATGTTGTTAGAACCAGATAAATTTCGATTATTCCTAAGTCGACGCCATACGAACGACCATATTCGTTGGGGATTGTCTACTCTTGATACCAATTATGGTTTTCGCAATGATGGGAGTTATTATCTTGGTACTGACCTATCTTCCCTAACACGACGGCGGATACAAAGACACCTAAACGCATTTAATGATCGAACATGGATGTATTCTACTTGGACTCAACTTGAGGATCAAGCATTCGAACAATATAATACTATTCTACAAGTTGCACAAGCACATGATAGTATCGTTATTGGGATTGTACCTCCATATCAAGAATCGATGCATAATAGTATGATGGCAAGTGACGATTTTGCCAAATTGCCCGTTGCAATGGTACATTTAGATACTTTGTTTGCATCTTATAATATGCCTTTGCATCGCTATGAAATACCACAAAATATTGGAGGTGCAGACAACGAATTATATGACACATGGCATCCAGGAGAAGTCCTTTCCTTGAGGATATTTTTAGACCTTGTCAATGCTCATCCTGACGTTTTTCAACAATATACTAATGTTGAATCGCTTGAAACACTTCTCACCGAGAGCATTGACCCATTATATCTGTACGGTATAAATCCGTAAGCTGATAGTTTCTGTCTCATGCGAAGCAAAAACCATATTAGGCGTATGGGGAGCGAAGATGCTATGAGTCGCCGGATAATTCCTAACTGACATCACCACACAGAGCAATCATTTCTTTGCATCGGTGTGCTTATATCAAATTAGAGATGCTCAAAGTGGCAACGAAAACCAATCATTTTGCACTCGAGGCTAAGTAATACGTCAATGCCTTACAATCTGCCTTTCAGACTTTTCATACCTTCAGCCCATTCGCTTAGCTGCGTAATGTCAGTGACAAGGACAAGCTTGCGCCATGCCTGAATTATACATTCGTCCTGAACGGGTGACCGATTATCCCCGAATTGAAGATTTACACATTCGCGCCTTCGGCAACCGCTTCGATGAGGCAGCGCTGGTGGCGCTGTTACGGACACGCTCTGCCTATGATAACAGGCTGGCACTGGTTGCCGAAAAAGAGGGTCTGCTGGTGGGGCATGTGCTGTTCAATCCCATGTCTCTATACTGGCAGGGCGAAACGCTACAGGCGGTGAACCTCGCGCCGATTGCCGTCCATCCCGATTTTCAAGGGTCGGGGATTGGTGGCCAGTTGATCATAGTCGGTCATACGATTGCCCGTGATAAGGGCTACGATTTCGCGTTCTTGCTCGGTCATACCGACTATTATCCGCGTTTCGGGTATCGCACGGGGGCTTATGGCGATAGTGCGCTGACGGTTCGTGTCGCTGATGTGCCGGCACAGTCCGAAGCGCTCACGACAGCATCCCTCATGCCCGCCGACCTGATGACACTCGCAGCCTTGCATCACGCCAATGAAAAGCAGGTGTCGCTCAGCCCGCAGATAGCCCCTGAACTAGCACTGTGGCTCTCACCGCATCCGGGGATCCCGGCTACCGTGTATCGTCAGCAGGGGCAGATTATCGGCTACACGCGGGGCGCAGCCGACAACCTGCGTCATTTTTTGGCGGTGGATGATGCTAGCGCACAGGCCATCGTCCATCACATCGCCGACGAGCGCGAGACACTCACCTTGCCCCTGCACCCACAGAGCGCCCGCGCCGATGCCTTCAGCACGCCAGCCACTGTCGAAGCGTGGGGAGCGGCGATGATCTGCCCCTTACAAACCCCCGCCGTGATTGATCGCTATTTGCAGGCACTCGCCACAGATGGCACAGTCGGGCGCGTGTTGTGGCCCTCAGTCTTTGACATCGCCGGATGAATCTGTATCGAGCAGGCGTTCGTCGAACAGCGCGTCAATCAGCGCCTCCACCCGCGCACGCAAATCAGCTTCTGACAGCGTTTGACGTGATGCCAGCACAGCATCTTCTAAGCTGATCCCCCCGATGAGCGTCACCGCGAGGGCGCTGATGAGTACCAGCAATTCATCGTGCAAGAGCGCCAGTTGGGGCACGTGCATCAGCAGGATGTGCAGGCACAGGGCGCATAGTGCGATCAACACCCGCCGTGATTTGAGCATCAACAGCAGGGGATCGATCAGTGCCCGTCGGCGTTGTTTGTCAGTGTGTGCTTGTGTCATAGTCAGTCACTCTCTTTCTATGCATTAAACGTCGTTAAACGAGTGCATAGGCGCGTAAGATGCGTTCGATCAGTTGGAGCGCACGCTGTAACTCAGCAAGGGTGAGATCATCACCTGATGCCAACCGTTCAGCGAGTGCCTCGCGTTCGCGCTGACGTTGAGCGCGTTCAGCTTGTGTTGGCGAGGGAACGAGCGCGTCATGGTTGGCGATGATATCTTGCACCGCCCGCAGATCGATTTCCCCATCAACATAAACGATCACCACCTGACGATGCACGCTACAGCCTCGATAGCACTCAAACACGCGCAATTGCTGGTCAAGCAAATCGATGTTGATCGGGGTGGTGCGCTGTATGGTATAAGATCGCATCAGGACACCTCGCGCACGTCCCACTGACCATGGAGTTGTTCGGTGGCACTGCCCTGACCACCAAGAAGCGTACCGCTGCCACTGTTCATATGCCATTGTAGGCGTACGGTATGTTCACCAGCAGGCACGTCTTTGATCCAGTAGAGCAGGCAGATTTCATCCGAGAAATTGCGCACCTCTTTGCGCAGGATGCCATCATCACCGCCACAGCGCACGCCGTCGAGTGTGATATCGAAGAACATGATGAGCGAGGCGCTGTTAGCACGCACATTTGCGGCAAGTGTCACCAGCACATCACCGCCGTTTGTGGTGAGCGTGGTGCTGAAATCGGTGCTGTCGACATCGACAAAACTGGTGGCGCTGGTGGCGTAGTCGGTGCTGTTGTCGATGTTGGTGCCACCCTGTGGCGGGTTTTTGAGCGCCTCTAAGTTATCGCGCAGGTGCGTGTTGAGATCGGAGGCGATCAAGGGTTCGTTGACCCACGTTTTCGGTTGTGTCCAGCTCATGTGCTTGGCTCCTTATGCTGATCATCACGTTATCTGCACAATAGCCGATCTACACATGCCGATGTGGTGCATATCCCCGTTGATATGTCCGTTGATATGTACCGGCGCATGACACCATTTAAGAGATGCTTACGCCATTAGACGAGGAAGAAAACTATTTATAAGCGTCTGACATAAAGAATATAAAAATCTGTAACTAATCTGTTATTAACATACTGTACAGTTTCTACTCAGACCTATATTGTACATTTTTTCACAAAGGGGAGTGACACACTAAATTTACCCTTGTATGAAATACTGTAACGAGTCTTTTACTGTAAGCGTAACACTATGATTTTCGTGAGTTTTACCGTATTGTATGGGAGTTTAAAAGTAACATGAAACGTTTATCTATCTTAGTGGCTATTGTTGTAGCGATTGCATCACTCATGCTAGTTGCACCTACTATAGCTCAGGAAGATGTTGTTGAAGATGCTGTAACGGTGAGTACAACAGCACTCATCAATGCAGAGAACCTGGTCGGCGAGATTTCGCCCATGACCTATGACATTGTCGCACACACCCTCACTGTTGGTTTTTCGATCATGTTGGCAGCACTCTTCTACTTTGTGCTGACCATCCGTAGCGTTGCACCGCGCTTCCGCGTGTCTTCGGTGCTATCTGTAGTTGTCATGGTATCAGCTTTCTTGATACTCTTCTACCAGGCGCAGGCATGGCAGAATAGCTTTGCATTCAATTCGGGATTGGGCACCTATCAACTTGCCGCAGGCGCTGATGCCTTCTCGAATGGTTTCCGGTATCTCAATTGGTTAATTGATGTGCCGATGCTGCTCTTCCAGATTTTGTTCATTGTCGATATTACACAAAATCGTCGGACAAGTCTTCGGAATCAGTTCTGGTTTTCTGGCATCGGTATGATCGTGACCGGTTATATCGGGCAATTCTACGAAGCTCAAGCCGCCAATTTCACTTCACCATTCTATATCTGGGGCTTGCTCAGTACGCTGTTCTTCGTGCATGTGCTGTACCTGACTTACCGCGTCATTCAAGAAGGTAAAGAAGGCATGCAGGAGAATGCCGCCCGTGTCTTCGGGATGATTTGGCCACTGTTCTTGGTTAGCTGGATGCTTTATCCGGGCGGTTACCTGATGCCTGTGCTCCTCAACACCGAAGGTTTGTTTGGAGCAGGTACGATCACGGAAGCTGGTATTGTCGGTCGCGCACTGACCTACACGATTGCTGATGTCGCCTCCAAGGTTGTCTATGGCGTTATCCTGACGCAGGTTGCACAGATTCGTAGCGAGAACATGGGCTATGATCCGGAGAGCGGTCGTATCGCCGCCGTAACTGCGCCAGCAACTGGTGACTAATTGCCCTCTGCATGTCCAAACCGTCCGATATTGATCGGGCGGTTTTCTCTTACAGCAACCTTGAAGCTACACCTCATGAATAATAGGATAAATGATGAATACAACGAACAAACAAGTCGCAGTGACAGCACCCCCAACAATGGATGATCAGCCATTTGCTACAGAGACTCAAACACTCTTTCGCTGTGTGAGTGAGCATGACTTCGACACGTTATCGGCACTCTGTGATGACGATTTCGGGATTATTGATCTTGGCACTGAAGGGCAAAATGTCGTCATTGAGACGCGGGCAGAGTGGGAAAGCTGGTTTCACAGCCTCTTCGCACAGTTGGATACCATGAATGCACACACTGCGACAGAAATCCAGAAATATCAAGCTATAGAACGGACTGATATGGGTTATAGTGTCGTTGATTTCTGCCAGATATTATCTGTTGATGGTACTGTGGCACGATTCAATTGCGTGGCGACCATCATCTGGAAGCACACGAACGATGGTTGGAAAGAATCGCGCTGGCATTGTTCGCTGATCAATACGGCGTAGCAAGCGCCATTTCCTGCATTAAAATTGACCAAGACATTAGGTGGGCTGAGATACCCTGTCAGTCCACTTGCATTTCTCAAGATCAATTAATCAGATAGTCAGTATTTAGCAGTTGATTATAAACGTATAACGAAGCTCTGATGTGTGTATTAGCTGATACTCACATCGGTTATGTAACCTGTAAGTGCAATACATTCAAAACATTCAAAAGGAGCTAAACATGGCACAGCCTAAAGACGAAACACGTAATTGGCCAGAACTTGCGATGGGGCTATATGACCGTTTGACCGGTCGTGGCGCGGAAATCAACTATCATGTTGAAGACATGGATATTTATGTGCCAAGCAAAGTCGGTGATGATGCTGACCACGCACATTGGAAAATCGATGGGACGATTCGTATTACGACCAAGGAAAATGGGAGTAGCTAATCGTGTCTAAACTGTCCATTCACGCTGATTTACAGGTGGTCATCGATGACGATAACACGATTCATGTTAAAGGTGAGGGTGGGCAGGTCTTGACGTGTCATCTGCCATCGCTAGGTGTAGCGTTTAGCATCTGGCGACGGCATGGTTCGATTTTGACTCCTATCTTGAAACGGCTCACTGGCGGATTATCCACGACAGGAGTTACCTTAGAACTCTTAGTTGGAGATCGCCAAATTGCCCGAATCGGAGCTGAAGCAAAGTCTGGTTTATTGGCATCCCTCTTACGAATTGCACCGGCTGAGATACACATCAGAAACATCTTACACGTTCTATTCAACTGAAATCGAAGATCACCGATGTATAGTCTAGCGTGGCGCAGGGGTGGATGCTGGAGTGCATGGCGTACGTATCATGACTAACGATAGTTGCTGTCATCAATGACATTTCCTTGCAGTCAGTGAGCTTCCGATTCCTAACACATCTTATGACTACATCCCCAGAAAACACAAAAGCCAGCATTGCTGGCTTTTGTTTGACTGTGTCCAATATAGTGG
>JBNPEE010000041.1:0-31962 GCA_051117475.1 Anaerolineae bacterium
TTTTTACTCACCCTTAACCTCTCATATAAATTAATATTACCAGTAGCAATACACAGGCCATCAGAACAGAGGAGCATTGACATGTACAACTCTGTTTCCTTTAATTCAATATTTGATTGTGTATTACGACGTGGAAATTTACATTTCCCCTTCACGTCTTCTATTTCAAACGTTTTGGTGTTCCAAATAGAAGTCTACCCTTTTAAATTAGTCCGTTTTGGGACAATAATTCTATGTCCTAAGACTATGACACAATATCATCTTATGTTTTTCAGGAGAGAAGTCAATAGGTTGGAATCGATCTTAATTGTTCTCAATATTACGAATCGTCATTAAATTATATCTATTATTACGTATCACGCTTAACGATATATTTTACAGGCGTTTCGATTAAAAAAAGTTGAAAGTTGAGCCAATGACATTTAGTTTATTATTACAACAAAACCGTAGTAAGATTCAAGAATATAATATCTTTATACTTTCTTCATTTTAGTAGTGATCTAATGTTGACTGACACAAGACAAATTATCGTCACGAATAAATAAGCGTAACAAGCCATTATGGATGTCGTCGCGTTTGGAAAAACTAAGCGTCCATCTAAAAATTCCTGTCGGGTAAAATTGGCTTGCCTAAAAGTCAATAAACCCGAAACAGGAATTGGACAAAGTTTTACACAGATCGAAGCGATATAGCAGTGATTTGAGAAGCGAAAAACAATCGGCCATCATTTTGAGCCTATTGCCAGAGCGTCAGGGAGCAGGTCGTCCGATGAAACTTGACCTGAAACAGATCATACGAGCAATCCACTATTGCGACACTTTTACTCGATTTTAGCGGGGGAACACCACTTGTATCCTGTGTCGATCATGTGGCAGTGACGCTATTATTCGTAAAACTCTGGCGCTTTTTTGAGTGTTTCCCACTGCTCTTGGTCATGACCGAAAATCACCAACCCGATATGCTCCCGTTCGACCAGATCAAGCAGTTTAATCGTACTGATGCGGATTGCTTCGGCGTTCGGGTTGCTACCCTCGTCTTGCTCGTCACGGGTAAAGCCGGCGCCGAAGGGTACAGCATCAATCGTCAACAAAATCGCGCCCGTTTTGGGCATCCGCACTAGCACTGATTGATGTCCCAGCACATGCCCGCTTTCATCTGATCTACCCCCTCGGTTTAGCGGGGAAAAACCCGTTATTGTGTCATGCCGCCACTTATGACCATCAATAAGATCGTGCCTTTTAGCAATATGTGCTAGAGAATGTCGTCGAATTCTTCACGTGTCAGTCCAAATATCAATTCTGCATAATACTGACCTTGCATATAAATATGACGACGAATACATCCCTCACGCTGGCAACCTAAGCGCTTTGCATGTTTAACCATTGGTTCGTTTGTTTCCACACAACGGATATTGTACTTCTGGAAGCGCATTTCATGGAAAGCATAGCGCAAGACTAATATCTTTGCCTCAAAGCCGTAACCCTTGCCTCGATAAGGGCGATAGATACGGCTACCTGTTTCAAATGTGCCATTTTTCCTGTCCATTGAATGTATATTGATGGCTCCTACTAATTCACCCTTTAGAGTTTCAACTGAAAACATGATGCGTTCGTGGCTATTGTTGAATTCTGCATAATGGTCTGCAAAATCGCGTGCATCTTTTTCTGATTTGGGTAGGGTCATGCCATAGTTGAGAAAACGCACTGCCTCACTATCGCTCTGTTCTTCTAATAACCATAGTTCCACATCAGACTTATGCATCGGTCGAAGTCGAATGCGTTCACTTTGCCAGTAGTTGCTCTCAGGTGATTGTGTTGTCACGATTATCCTCCTTGATAGAGATCATTTTATGTCTATGGAGTCCGTAAGTGCGATCCGATTTCGATACTCTATGATGAGATAGACACTGCACCAGCACAGAGACTATCTCATGTATACGTCAGTAGCCTCAGTATAGTCGCCAGCTTAATACGTTCCATACGTTCAGCGTTAAGGCGAAGAGTGTTCCCCTTATCACCAACACGCTGCATTGAAGGCGTAGCACAAGACTTGCATCTTTGCGAACCCACATGAGGATGTTTGTCCCATCTAATATCACCGTCAACACAAGGGCTATTATCGGTAAAATTAGCACCAAACGTAAGATCGTTTCAGGAAAACCAACCCCATTAGTTCTGGCAACAGTAGGATTAATCCCACGAGGAATAGCAAATTCAATACCGCCAGGGAAGACGCACCACCGCGCTCAACAGAACCAGCACGCTCCAGATACTAATGAGTGCCGAGAGCATCGCTGACCAGTTGACCGCACTCTGGCGCAGATACATATGCCAACCATGCAGAGCGCCCAGCATCACCAGCACCACAACATTCCCTAGCATCAGATAACGTCGATCATCATCATTGGCGCGGGGCAATGCCCACAGGTTGAACGTGAGCGCGGTCAGTGCCCACAGCATCAGGTAAGGGTTACGGGCAACAGTCAGCGCGATATTGCCGGCGGTGAGTGCGATCAGTGCCACCAGCGCCAGCGTGAGCGCGGTCAGGATTGGATCGCGCCAGCGCCACAACAGCATCCCCCAGACACCCAATAATACAAGGGGCGCGATGAACACACTGAATAAACTGAAACCGATTTCCATGCTACCCTCTCCACTTTTATCTGTGTTAAGCTAGATGCGATTGATCAATTGTCTATCGCGAGACTGTGACCATGCACTACAGTGATTTCTTAGACCTCAACGATGTGAGCGCTCTCGCCAGTGCCATCAATGCGCGGGCAAGGCAAGCACATGCCTATGGCACAATCAGCGCCGATGCCCTGCGTGACCGCATCTATGCCTGTGGCGGTCAGTGTGAGTGGTGCCAGGATGCGCTCTTGCACAAGCCCTTTGAAGTCGATCATATTATCCCGCTTAAACGGGGCGGAAGCAATCAGTCAGATAACATTGCAGTATCCTGCCCGGCTTGTAACCGCAGTAAGTCCGCCAAGCATCCGGCACGCTTCGCACAGGAGACTTATGCGCGTACCGGCACGCTCACACCCCTGCTGACACGGGTACTCGATCATTACGGCGCTGAAGCCACCACCCAACAGACGCTCTTTGCAGACGCTGACGACGCGCCCACACGCGTCGCTGATGACGACAGCCCCACGGATGATCCCCCGCCCTATGTCTGGGGCAATTAGTCCTCGCGCACAGTCCGCAATCCGGATTCGTGCACGTGTAACCAGCGTAAGCCGTTCGGTTGCTGGTCATCTTCGGCGAAGGCAACGGTGCTGGTGCGAACAGTGGTCACGCTGTCGATGGTTTGCCATTCTTCATAAGTGACGATCAAGATACCGTTCAGGTGCTGGCGCAAGCTGACCTGCTCCGTCCAGATGCTGAAGTTAGGGCGCTTGCTGTAATTATCGCGCACATAGCCGATGATCGCATCGCGGTTCATCACCGTGCCATCCGAGCCTACAATCGTGAAATGGTCATCGGTGACACCCGTGAAACGGGTCATCGGATCATGGGAGCGTCGCCCGACCAGATAATCCTCAAAGAACTGGTGCAAGTCGTGAATTTCTTGTGCGTAGTTGTCCATCATTCATTGATCCAATTTCTGCGCCTCAAAGCGCATCAAATAGCCTTCGTGGTCATATTCGTACACGATTTGTATCGGATTACAGCAGATCTCACAATCTTCCACATAACTTTGACGACGCACCGACTGATCGAGCAACATCGTCACCGCTTGCCAGCAATAAGGGCAAGTGAATTCGTGTTCATCCACGCCATCATCCAACCACATGCTTGATCCTCTCGTGTTATGGGTGTAGTGTGATGATCGTACACGGTAACCCGATCACAAATCAAGGGCAGTGGGGCATCAGGGTTAAACTGATAAGTCTTTCGTAGTTCTGCTCTAACGGGGTGTATGTCAAATTCGTGCAACGTTTTGCCGGATCGGGTTAAAACCCGACGCTACAAACCGACAAACGCACTGAAGGCGTTGTGATTAAACCCTTTTGACCGCTTTTACTCCCTTCAGTGAACTGGTCTTTTCGGCAGTCGGACGTTTCAACGTCTGGTGGGATACACCGCAAATTGAATGCAGAAAATGCACCCCCATGACATGCACACACCTAACGCAAGTTCTTGACATCCACTACCCGCTTTGTTACGATTTGCGCCGTTGACGTATATACTGCCTCGTACCTGCGATTTTTTCTATTTTCATAAGTGATGATTGATGCGTGAACACGATTTCAGCAAACCACACCAGCGCGTTCAAATACGATCACTCATCTCGACAATCATACTTGTTGTCGGGTTCACCTCATTATTATTGCATATCGACGCGATGCACATGCATCCCGATGAATTCTTGAGTTTTAATTCCACACGCCCCGCTTTTTCCGACTCAATGCGCATCATTCTGACGCGAGATATTCATGGCCCGTTGTGGTTTGCTCAATTTTGGGGCTGGCAGCGGCTCGTCGGTACGAGTGAATTTGCTAGCCGTATGAATTCGCTCCTGTTCGGGATGTTGACACTGGCACTGATCATGCGCATCGGCAGGCAGTGGAGCCGACAGATACTTGTCGGATGGTTCGCGGTCATCGTGCTTGCCATCAATGCCTTGTTCCGCATTTACACGCTCGAAATTCGCCCGTATCCGCTGATGTTATTCGTCGCGGTATTGCTGGGATGGGCATATCATCGCTGGCTCACAGAACGCACCCCGACGACAGCCATCACATATGCCCTGTCTATCGCGCTTGGTATTTACACGCATTACTATCTCGGTTTCTTGGTCGTCGCGCAGGCTATTTACTTCGGATTGCGTCACCTCACAAATACGCGACTACTGCGACAAGGCATTCTCGTCAGTGTCGTTGGACTGCTTATATCCGCACCCCAACTCTTCACTTTTGCCCTCGTGCAACGCGACGGTATCCAGTTTGAGACAGCTGAGCGCGTTGGAACACCCGTCGAGCCAACGAATCTCAACTCAATTTTAGAATTAGCCACGCTGGCGACGAATGGCCTTGTATGGGTCTATGCGCTCGTCTGGGGTATGGGTTTGATCGTGTTGTGGCGCAATCGAGGGTATTGGCTCGCGCTGATGTGGTTGTTCCTCGCGCCCGGCTTGGTTCTTGCCATCAACGTCATATTCCCGCTGTATAACGTGCGCTATGTGAGTTTCATCGCGCCTGCGGTGGGCGTGTTAACGGCGATGGCGCTCGTAGGGGTGACGGATCGTCTTCCGCGTTGGCGCAAACTCGCGTTTGGTGTCGCGTCTATCGGGCTTGTTGCCATGAGCGCCTATTGGCTCCCGCATGTGATACCAGCGGCAACACCACACCGCACCTTGTACCAGCAGATTGCCACCCAAGCGCAACCGGATGATGCTCTGCTCATCATTCATCCCAATCAAGATGGGTATCTCGCTGACCAGATGACGCGCTATCTACCGGCATCCCTGCTCGATAACAGCAGTACACAGCTTGCGGATGTACGCCCGACCCGACGCGTCTGGTTCATTTCAAACAATTTCTTCAGCGAGCGCAGCAAGCAAGCAAGCCGCGACCTCGAAGCCACGCATCGCGTCTGGCAGGTGATCGAGGGAAGCGATTGCACATCGGATTGGTGCTATATCGCACAGTTGATGGTCGCGCCGCCACTGCGTGACCCGATCACATTCGGAGATGACATCCAATTCTCTGGCGCCGATATCACGTTGGATAATGATCACTTACGTGCTTTGCTCTGGTGGGGTGTCGCCTCAGTGCCGGAAGCTGACTATTCGATTAGCCTCCGGTTGACTGACGAGGATGGAACCATCATCAGCCAGCTTGACCGCCAAATCGACCCGCCACAAACCGAAATAGGTGAAATCCCAACCTCGCAGATGCAACCCGATAACAGTTATATCGATGAGCGTGTGTTGCCGATTGCGCCGACCATCCTAAATGGCACGTATACGCTGGAATTGGTCGTCTATCAGTGGTGGGATGGAACCCGGCTACTGTTGGCAGATGGACGTGACGCATACGTAATCGATACGATAACGATTAACCGGTAGCAATCACGATGTCATCGGTAAAAAGCTCAACTGGAAAGCACACGAAGGGTACAACCAAGTTCTTTCAGCGTGTTGTTCGTGCGCTGAGTGGTGAAAAATCTGTCGCGTCTCATTTATCCAAACGATTTGCCGACTTTACAAAAGTGGGCGGAACAGCCTATCCACCCACTCTGCACGCTATGTCTCAGTCGTCGCTATCTTCTGCCGAATCAACCGATTCTGCTACCGGTTCGGACTTGGCGCGAAGGGGCGCCACCCGTGAGAAATCGACATCGTTGGATGTACCGGTAGCGGCTTGCATCAAGGCGGTGAGTCGGTCTGCCATCGATGCCGGATCAGGGTGAATGCCATCTTGCAAGAGTGCCGTCTCAAAGACCTGTTCGATCACCACGTCAATCAGCGGGTTCTCACCATTCCCCTGCAATAAGTTGGTGACATTGTGTAAGAGCGGATGACGCGGGTTGAGTTCGAGCGCCTTAACCGGCAGTTGATAATCTTTATCCAGCAAGCGATTGATGCGGTACATGTGGCGCTGACCGGAACCATCATCGGTCACCAGACGCGCCGGACTGCCCACCAGCGATTTACTCTCGCGCACATCGGAGACGCGCTCGCCTAGCACGGATTTCACGCGACCCACCAGCGTCTCAAAGGTTTGCTCGGCGATTGGCTCTTGTTGTTGATCGTCTTCTACTTCGCCCACGTCTTTCAGATCAATGTCGGATTCATCGACGGCGCGCAGGTTGTGCCCGTTGAACTCGGTCAAACCCATCGGCAACATGGCATCGACTGGGTCACTGAAGTATAGCACCTCAATCCCGCGCTGACGGAATGCGTCGAGGTGCGGGCTACGCTTAGCGCTCTGGAAATCATCGGCGATCACGTAGTAAATTTCATCCTGTCCGTTGACCATGCGCTCGGTATATTCTTGCAAAGAATAGAACATATCGGGATCATCGTCGTGGCTGGTATTGAATAACAATAGGGGCAAGAGATCTTCTTTAGCGGAGGGATCCATCACCACCCCTTGTTTGAGGAAGCGCCCGAACTCGGAGAAAATTTCCAGATAGTCTTCCGTCTGGCGCTTCGCCATGCCCTTGAGTTCGCGCAGGATTTTGTCGGTGACGGTTTTCTTGAGATTCGCCATGATGCGATCAGCGCGCACGCTCTCACGGCTGACGTTGAGCGGTAGGTCTTCGCTATCCACCACGCCCTGAATGAAGCCTAAATATTCTGGCAATAGGTCTTTGTTGTACTCATCAATCAAGACCTTGCGTGCATAGAGCTTGAGTCCTGGCTCTTTGCGCGGGCTAAACGGGCTGGCTTCGGCGCTGGATGGAATATAGAGCAGGGTATAGAACTGCATCGGCACATCGGCACGCATGTGGATGGTATGCAGGGGCGAGTTGAAGTCCAGCGTCAGCATCTGGTAGAAGTTATGGTAGGCTTCTTCTTCGACCTCTTGCGGAGATTGTCGCCAGATCGCCTGTTGTTTGTTACTGGCTTCTTCTTCATCACCGACATAAATCGGGAAGGCGACATAATCGCTGTGTTTGGTGATGACGTTCTTGATCTTCCAGTTCTTGAGGAACTCTTTGGCATCTTCCTCACCGAGATAGAGCGTAACATCCGTCCCGCGTGTGTCTTTATCGGCGGGTTCGATGCTGTATTCAGTGCCCCCCGTCGCTGACCATTTGACCGCCTGTGCATCCGGTTGATAGCTACGGCTGATGACTTCGACTTTTTCAGCAACCATGAAGGCGCTATAAAAGCCCACGCCAAATTGCCCGATGATATTCTGAGCGGATTCCTTATTAGGGGCATCTTTGAGCGCCTCGAGGAAGTGCTTGGCACCACTGCGGGCAATCGTGCCTAAATTGGCAATCATCTCTTCTTCGGTCATGCCGATGCCGGTATCGCTGACGGTCAGTGTGCGCTGATCTTCGTCAAAATTGATGCGAATGGCGAGCGGTGCGTCGGCATCCAGTACATCACTTTCGGTCAATTGCTGGAACTGCATCCGATTGAGCGCATCCGACGCATTGCTGATCAACTCGCGCAGGAAGATCTCGCGCTCCGTATATAAGGAATGGATCAAAATATCGAGTAACTGTTGGGTTTCTGCTTGAAAGGTATAGGTTGTATTGCTCATCGTTCACTTGCTCCCGATGGAATCATTATATGTTTGGTGTGATGAATGAATGGTTTATGCGATGGATTATGGCACAGCCGTGTTAGAAGCAGGTAAGCGACACAGAGATAACTTCAAATCAGCGTTTCAACTGCGTCTCTTTTAAGATCTTTAAATGATTTCTTAAAGAAAAGCCGAGCAATTCCCACCGTTTCTTAAATAGAATGCCATCGTTTCACTAAGAACCTGAGCTAAATTAACGGCGTCGGTATATATATCCCATAAGGAGATACATTTATGCAGAACCGCATCATGATAGTATTAGTAGCTGTAGCGCTGATGGCATTGACCTCAATTGGCGTGATGGCGCAAGACGAAACCATTGTTGATATTGCCGCAGGCAACGAAGATTTTTCAACGCTCGTCAGTCTAGTGGATGCCGCTGGTCTGGTTGAAACACTCAGTGGTGAAGGTCCCTTCACCGTGTTCGCTCCAACCAATGACGCATTTGCCGCACTGCCTACTGTCCTCGTCGATTATCTGGTAGCCAATCCAGATGTGCTGGCACAGGTGCTGACCTATCATGTCGTTGAAGGCACCGTCCTCTCAACCGATCTGACTGAAGGCGATGTCCCAACCGTTGAAGGCAACACCGTAGCTGTCTCACTCGATATGGGTGTACAGATCAACAACGCTGAAGTTGTCACCGCAGACATCGAAGCCTCAAACGGCGTGATCCATGTCATCGACACCGTGATCCTGCCACCGGCTGAACTGCCAGAAGTTGATCCACTGGCTGTGACCGATAACATCATCGCTGCTGGTAGCTCAACCGTATTCCCACTGACCGAACGCATGGCTGACCTGTTCAATCAGGACGGTTTCGCCGGTACAATCACCGTCGACAGCATCGGTTCCGGTGGTGGTTTCGAACGTTTCTGCTTCAATGCTGAATCAGATATCTCGAATGCTAGCCGCCCGATCCAATCTGAAGAAATTGAAGCTTGCCGTGCTAATGGCTTGGAACCCGCTGAATTCTTCGTCGCCATCGACGCTCTGGCAATCGCTGTGAGCGCTGAGAACGACTTCGTTGACGGCTTGACACTTGAAGAACTCGCAATGGTCTTCTCTGGTGAAGCCACCACATGGGCAGACATCAATCCGGATTGGCCAGCCGAAACAATCGGCTTGTTCAGCCCCGGTAGCGATAGCGGTACCTACGATTACTTCGTAGAAGAAATTTTCGAAGAAGATGAAACACCGATCCAGAATGCCCCTGGTATCCAGTTCAGTGAAGATGATAACGTGCTGGTTGTCGGTGTAGAAGGTAGCACCTCCGCCATCGCTTACTTCGGTTATGCTTACTATCAGGAAAATCAAGAAGTACTGCGTGCTGTGCCGATTGAAGGCGTGACACCAAGCGAAGAAACCGGTATCACCGGTGAGTACCCGCTGAGCCGCCCGCTGTTCATCTACAGCGCACCGAGCATCATGCAAGAAAAATCACAGGTTACCGCTTTCATCAGCTACTACCTGCAAAACGCGAACGCACAACTGGGTGCGGATAGTGACCAGATCGGTTACATCCCAACCGGCGAATATGTGGGTCGCCTCAATGCCTGGACATTCCTCGCCGCAACTGCTGGCGACATGTAATCCAGACATGTTGAATCAGTAACGATTGTTCATAGAGCAGGTGACCTGCTCTATGAACTTTTACATTTCTATAGCCAGTGGCGAATAGAGGAGACAACGTTCTATGCAAAATAGCACACACCACGACGATCCAACCATCGGAACGACGCTTGCCGATCAACTGGCAGGCACCGGCGGGCAAAAACGGGGAAATATTCTCTCGCCACAGGTACGCCCGCTCGATGGCGTTGTATCAACGTTCTTATTTTTATGTGCAACGGTTTCGATCCTAACGACGATTGGTTTTATCATTGTGCTAGGCACTGAATCATTGCGTTTTTTTTCGACCACCGAATGGTTAAACACTAATAAGCGTACGGAAGTCGCTTACACGGCTGATCAAACCACGCTCACCATACCTACCAGTGGCTCGACACTCGCTGAGGGCGATGTGATCCGTTTCGGTGTGGCGGAGAACGGTGAACAAGCACAGATAGTCAATGTGATTGATCCGACTACGATTGAGGTTGTGCGGGGCTATGATGGCACAGAAGCGATTGCACATCCACCTAACACCACGCTTTATCGTGGTGCAGAGGCAACGCTCGGCAAATTTCTTACCGAGACGCGCTGGGCACCGCAGATCGGTAATTTTGGCATTCTGCCCCTGCTAACATCGACCTTGCGCGTGGCGGGGATTGCCATGTTCGTCTTCATTCCGATCGGACTGGCGACAGCTGTTTATTTGAGTGAGTATGCCAGCGAGCGCGTGCGTCGTATTCTCAAACCGATCCTGGAGATCCTGGCGGGTGTGCCGACAGTGGTTTACGGCTACTTCGCGCTGACCTTCGTCACGCCAATTTTACGCAGTATCTTCGGGACAGATGTTGTTGAGGTCTATAACGTGGCATCGGCGGGGATTGTCGTCGGTATCTTGATTATTCCAACGATTAGCTCCATCAGCGAAGATGCGCTGCGCGCCGTGCCCAACGCCCTGCGTGAAGCCTCGTATGGCTTGGGCGCAACCCGCCTGGAAACAGTGGGTAACGTACTAGTTCCGAGCGCCTTATCCGGCATCAGCGCCGCTATCATCCTCGGCATTTCGCGAGCAGTGGGTGAGACGATGATCGTGTTGATTGCTGCTGGCGCAGGACCGTCGTTCACCGCTAATAACTTCAAAGCGGCCGAGACCATGGCAGGGCATATCGCCCGCATCAGCACCGGCGATCTCAGCTTTGGTTCCATTGATTACAACAGCGTGTTCGCCATCGGCTTAACCTTATTCCTGATGACCTTATTGCTCAACTTCGTCAGCACGCTGATTACACGACGCTTCCGGGAGGTGTATTCATGAGTTCCCAAAACACGCCACTCTATTCAGAAGAAGCCTTCAAGCAACAATTGAACCGTCGCCATCAGCGCGGACGCATCGGGCAGGCGATCTTCTTTCTCTCAAACATACTGGCGCTGATCTTCCTGATTAGTTTGTTCGCGCATATCATCAATCAGGCCTTCGGTTATGTCATCTATGAAGACCGCGTGCGTCCGGCAGATGTGGCTGACCGCCCGCTAGAAGAACTCACTGAAGGCGAACTGGTGGATATCCTCGTCGAACGGCAACCCGGACGGGTGAGCGTGGTCTTGCGTGACCGACTCAGTCAGGTTGAACCGGCAGAATTCACCACCGCGCCCCTGAGCGAGATTTTAGCAGGTTCGGATTACCCTGAAGAATGGGCTGATCTCACAATTGGCGATCTAGAGGTTGAGCAACGGGTACAGATCCTCTCAGATAATCTCTCTCAGGGTGACATGCTCGCTGTGATCATCGATCAAGTGATTCAACCAACGATTGTCAAGAGCTGGAGCTTGATCCCCTCTCTGGTTGAGCGCGATGCCATCGAAGCCGAGTATCAGGAAAGCTACCCTGAAGACCGCCTTGAGTTCAAAGCGTGGGTCAGCTGGGATTTCGTGACGCGCTCGGTCTCTAGTTCGGCAACGACTGCCGGCTTACGCACCGCCCTACTCGGTTCATTCTGGATCATCAGCATCACTGCCGTAACCTCACTGGTGTTAGGCGTAGGCGCTGCGATCTACTTGGAAGAATACGCCCGCGATAATTGGATCAACCGTACCATCGAAATTAACATTCGCAATCTAGCGGCGATCCCATCGATCATTTACGGTATGCTGGGCTTAGCCGTGTTTGTGCGGGCGCTGGGGTATTTCACCAGTGGGCAGTTCATCGGCATCACCGATACCAACGGACGTACAGCGCTCTCAGCCGGGTTAACGCTGGCGCTCTTGATCTTGCCGATCATCATTGTGACCGCTCAGGAAGCCTTACGCGCTGTGCCCAGTTCCATCCGTGAAGCCAGTTATGGCATTGGCGCGACCAGACTGCAAACGGTGTTTCGTCAGGTTGTGCCGACCGCGCTACCCGGCATCATGACCGGTGTCATTCTGGCGATGTCGCGGGCAGTGGGCGAAACCGCGCCTTTGCTGGTTGTGGGTGCATCGACCTTCATCGGGATCGATCCCAGTGGGCCGTTCTCTAAGTTCACCGTCGTACCGATTCAAATTTACCAGTGGACATCCCGTCCAGAAGCCGAATTCAAGAACGTCGCCGCCGGCGCAATCATTGTGCTATTGGTCGTGATGTTATTGCTCAACGGTACAGCTATTATCTTACGCAATCGCTTTAGCAGGAGTCAATTATGAGCGCAACAGCATCAGCAGATGTGACCACCCAATACGCCATCGAAGCGCGTAACATCACTGTTTACTACGGCAGTTACCGCGCCGTAGCGGATATTAGCATGGGCATCGAGCGCAACAAGATCACCGCGCTTATCGGGCCATCGGGTTGTGGCAAAAGTACCGTTCTGCGCGTGTTCAATCGCATGAACGATCTAGTAGAATCCGCACGGGTTGAAGGGGATGTACTTTATCGTGGGCGCAACCTATATGGCGAAAATATTGATGCAGTTGAAGTGCGTCGCCGTATTGGCATGGTCTTCCAGAAGCCGAACCCGTTTCCCAAGAGCATTTACGATAATGTCGCTTATGGGCCACGTATCCTCGGTATGAATGATAAGAAACAACTGGATGAAATTGTGGAAAATAGCTTGCGCGGCGCGGCACTGTGGGATGAGGTCAAGAATGATCTCAAGAAATCTGGTCTGGCGCTCTCCGGCGGGCAACAACAACGCTTATGCATCGCCCGTACAATTGCGGTCAATCCGGAAGTGATCTTGATGGATGAACCGTGTTCGGCGCTCGATCCAATTGCGACCCAGCGCATCGAAGAACTGATGCGCGAGCTACAGGAGACTTATACGATCGTGATTGTGACGCACAACATGCAACAGGCACAGCGCGTCTCGGATTACACCGCGTTCTTCAACATCCGCAAGAAAGATGCCGGTGATGTGCGCTGGGGTGAGTTGGTCGAGATGAACGATACCGATCAAATCTTCAATAACCCTCAGAGCGAAGAGACTGCCGATTACATCAGCGGACGCTTCGGCTAAAACTGGGCTGATCTTAGTAAGAGGATTGTGCTTCAATGCATGAGTGAAAAACGGTGTAGCTTTACCCCCTCGCACAAGGTTTTTAGCACGTCTGAGGTGAGGGGGTTGGTGAGCCTATTTTTTGTCTTAAGGGCACACACCACCCACAAAAATAGCGAGGCGCGATGATCATATCTGTGTTATCGGGCTAGAGTGTGCTCTCGCTAAAATCACGAAAATTATTGTCGCTCGTCCATAGAAAATAGGTGTAGAACGCATAGAGTGCCTGTACCTGAGCGACTAGCTCGGACACGATATGGTCGGGCGCAAGAGCGTCTTCATCGAAGGCATACCAGATACCAATGCGGAACCAATCAGCGCGAGGCTCGAAGGTACTCAGCCACTCATCGAGGATGCGCGGATGCTGAAAATAGCGCCCTTTGAGGTGCATCTCACTGAGGTGAATCCCCTGCCAGAAACCCATACAATAGCGGGCATCGAGTTCTTGCAACAGGCGATAAAATCCCTGACGATGATGCGGTATCGACAACTTGCCGTTGACATTCTGTTGATCCCACCACGCATCCGGCGCGATGATCAGTTCTAGCGTCAAACCGGCTTCTGAGAGGCGGATCTCGATCACCGGATGCAAGCGCGTGATAATATTGTTGAGGCTGGCAACTTCTTCGCGTCCCATCAGGCGTTCAATAGCGACAGCTTGCCCGCGTGAGCGTAAATACTGCACAGCGAACAGGTTATGTTCGTTATGCTGGCTGACCGTCTCTTGTTGAATGACCTGCGAAGATGGTT
This sequence comes from Anaerolineae bacterium, assembly GCA_051117475.1. Lineage (GTDB taxonomy): Bacteria > Chloroflexota > Anaerolineae > Aggregatilineales > Phototrophicaceae > JAUZRW01. The sequence continues at coordinate 14,161 of JBNPEE010000041.1, forward strand.
TGATGATGGAGAGATCGATATCTAAGACGTTAATCTGCTTGTAGACTTTCTCATGCAGATCATAAAATTGTTGACGCACACGATCTCTGGTTGCTTGCGCATCCCCGTCTTGTAACGCACGTATGTCATCTTTCAAGAAATAACTCATGTACTCTACCCGATGATAAGCTCAATAAAATCCCCTACGTAGATTGTATCAAGTGTCGTATAGGACTTCAACATGGTAGGATAGATTGGAATAGCTTTTGCAAAGTCAGCAAATTGTGGGGATCAACTGGACGCGACAGGTTTTTGCCACGTGCTGAGGATAGTTTTGAGTCATTTGCATGGCTATCATCAGAAGCGATCATCCCCGCAATTACGCCTTAAAAGATCACCATGTGATAGACCACACTAAAAAAGTGAAAGGCAAAGCCCCCCAGCACAAACAAATGCCAGATCTCATGATGTCCCCACCAGCGATTGAAGTTCGGGCGCTTGATACCAAAAATCACCGCGCCGATGGTATAACATAAGCCACCACTGACAATCAATATAAACGCAGTGACGTCAATCAATGGCAAGACATGCGGTAATAAGATAACGCTAAACCAGCCCATCCCCAGATAATATAGGAGTGACCAGATCGAATTATCTTCGAAGAAGAATAATTTCCAGATCACACCGCCTAATGCCATGCCCCAGATCGCAACCATCAACCAGATGAACCAGAATTGATTGAGATAGATATAGGCAATCGGCGTATAGCTACCGGCAATCATCACGTAAATCGCGGCATGATCAAGCCGGACGAGCAGGTCAATCACGCGGTGACTGCCCTGATACCAGTGCATGATACCGCTTGCGGTGAAGGTGAGGATCACGCTCACGCCGTAGACAATCGAGACGACGACGCGATCAATATCCGGGTATGTGATGACAATCAACCAGATCAACCCGGCTAACGCCAGCACCGCGCCGATTAAATGCGTGATGCTGTTTACAGGTTCGCGTACATAACGATGCATGATAGAGTTCCTTCTCAACGTAAACAGGGACGAAAATATGCCAGAATCACAGCATACCACGATAAACTAGCTCTTGGTTGGTCTGTTTTTGGCACGTCTTTTAGTATACAGGACTTTTTCGCATCGTGTTTGGATTGGCTGAAAACTTAGGCAAACAATCAACATTCTAGGTTGATTCATTGCACAGATCATCACAGCAGACGCAAATTCCTGTATAATCACCCTCATGAAATCACTAATGACGATTGTGCTACAATTCATAAAAGATCGCCCTACCCGTATGAACATCATCGCGTTATTTCGCTTTCTGCTGTTCGTCACTGGTTTGGTCACGCTATACAGTATTGTGTTTCATTACATTTTGGAATACGAAGGACGCAGTGAGAGTTGGATCACCGGTTTCTATTGGACACTCACCGTGATGACCACCCTCGGCTTCGGCGATATTACCTTTGAATCCGATCTGGGCAAGCTGTTTTCGACGCTGGTCTTGCTGAGCGGAATTGTGTTCTTCTTGATCCTACTCCCTTTCACATTCATCGAGTTTTTCTATGCGCCGTGGATGCAAGCCCAACAAAACGCCCGTACCCCGCGAGAGCTACCGGAAAAGACGAAAAATCACGCCATACTCACCCACTTTGACGCAGTGACAAAAACGCTGATCGACAAACTCAAGCTCTATCATTATACGTATGTGCTGATCCTCGATGATGTGAGCGAAGCCGTGCGCCTGCATGATATAGGCTATCGCGTGATGGTCGGCAATCTTGACGACCCGCAAACTTATCGGCAAGCGCGGGTCGATCAAGCCCTATTTGTGGCGGCAACAGCGAGCGATCAAGCTAATGTTAACGTGGCTTTCACCGTGCGTGAAATTTCGCAAACAGTGCCCATCATCGCCACTGCCAATCAATCTGCCGCGGTGGATATCCTCCAGCTAGCCGGATGTTCAACCGTGCTAGAAGTCGCCGATATGCTCGGGCAAGCCTTAGTACGACAGGTCACACATGATGAAACCAGCGCCCACGTGATCTTCACGCACGATAACTTACACATTGCCGAAGCCTCCGTTCGGGGAACTTCGCTGGTTAAACAAACACTGCGCGAGAGCCGTGTGCGCGAATTAACCGGCGTGAATGTATTAGGCATGTGGACACGTGGTCATTTTGAACTCGCACAAGCAGATGGCCTCATCACATCCGATACTATTCTGATGTTAGCTGGCTCGCAAGAACAACTCGCAAAGTATGACGAACTCTACAGTAGCCGTAAACCGCTACCCGCCACAGCAGAAGCCATTATCATCGGTGGTGGACGGGTGGGGCGAGCTGTCGCACGCGCACTGGTTGCCAAAGGCATTAACTATCGCATTGTTGAAAAAGCTGAAGATCGTGTCCGCAAGCACAACGCGGATCGCTATGTGGTGGGCGATGGTGCTGAACTCGAAGTGCTGGAAGAAGCCGGCATCCGCGAGACCAATACCGTAATCGTCACGACGCACGACGATAATATGAACGTCTATCTCACTATTTACTGTCGACGCTTGCGTCCAGAAGCACAAATCATCAGCCGTGCGGTGTATGACCGTAACATTGTCACTTTACATCGTGCCGGCGCGGATTTCGTGATGTCTTATGCTTCAACCGGCGCGAATGCCATCATCAACAGCATCGGACGCGATCACATCATGATGATTGCCGAGGGCTTAGACCTCTTTGAAGTATCCATCCCGGATTCGATGGTGGGTAAAACCATCGCCGAGTGTAATATCCGCAAGAAGACCGGCTCAACGCTCGTCGCCCTGAACCATGACGGGCACTCAGAACTCATGCCTGATCCACACCGCCCTTTACCGGCAGATGTCCGCTTAATTTTGATCGGCACACCGAGCGCCGAAGAGCGTTTTCTCAAAACCTACTGAGCCTCAGCGCACGCTTGCAACTCATCCGCAAACGTAAGACAATCACAGCAGACGTGACGAAACAAGAGGAAACGGGCAAGTTGATGAAAAAACTCGCACAGGTGAGTGGAATCGTGCTGATCAATGTGGTGCTAATCGCGCTGATGCTGGAAATACTGTTGCGCGTGTTTGCGCCGGCATTGCCGGGTGCTGTTGGCGTGGCGGTGCGCTGGGTCACCAGTGGGCAACCTTATCAAGAAGAGTGGACGCAAGCATGGCAACAGAACATTGATCACTACTGGGCATTGCGCCCTGATATTGAGGATGCCCTGCAATATGGCAGTCCATCGGTGAGCTTCCGACTCAGCACCGTTGAGTTATGGGAAGGCGCGGGCATCGGCTTTCGTACGGATCCCGTTGATTATTTCGTGGAGGCGGTGGTTGTCGGCGATAGCTTCGGCATGTGCTTCACCGAGCGTGCGGATTGCTGGGTGGATCAACTGGCACAGCAGAGCGGTCTGGGACTGGTCAACCTCAGCCAACCCGTGACCGGCACAACCAGTCACCTACGCATCTTGCGTGATTTCGGCGTGCCCCTGCTGGAACCCAACCCGCGCCCGCTGGTGATCTGGCAATTCTTCGGCAACGATTTCAACGATGATTATGGGCTGGCAGTCTTCCGTGATGAAATCGAACCCCACGAGGCCGATACAAGCGAAGACAATATAGTGCGTCAACCGAGCGCCCTGATCGCCGTCTTGCAGACGCTGTTCACGGGGCAATTTGTCGGCGTGCCGGAGAGTGAAGCGCTGTTCGTCAAGCCTTATCGTACTACCTATGGCGACGGCAACGTGTTGCAATTCGGCGGGGAATACGAGCAAACCGCGCTGGATATGTCACGCGAGGTCAATCAGATTGGCTTGAGCTACTCCGAACAAGCCTTCGCCGATGCACAAACTATCGTCGATGACCTCAATGGCACACTTCTCGTGATGCTGATCCCCACCCGCGAAGAGGTCTACCGTGAGATCACCGCGCCGATCATGGGCGCTGAAGCGGTCGATACGCTAGCTTCAGCACGCGAGGCAATGCTGACTATCTGCGATATGCAGGGCTTAAGCTGCTTCGATGCCTATGAGGTACTTGCCGAACATGCCCGCAACGGTGAGGCACTCTATTTCAACGATGATATGCACCTCAATCCGCGTGGGAATGAGGTGTTAGCCGATGCCCTCACCGACTGGATTGCAGAGTGGTCAAGCGAATGATTCAGCGCAGGATAGGCGCGAAGTTCAACACGTCGATTCGCTCGAAAGTCGTCATCAATGCCTCAACCAGACGCATCTGCCCTTCAGGGTTGAGGTGCAAGCCATCCCCCTCGATGGGCGTGCTACGGTTCGCCCAATAACTATCCACCAGTGCTTGATCCTCAGCGTTGTAAACGCGATATTCGGCATCGTACACCGCCCGCGGAATCGACCCGATCACGTAATCCTCAATCGGTGTCAGCAGATCGTTCAAGGGCAAGCAGGTCACATCGACATAGTCGGCACAGTAATCTTCATGTAGTGTGTTGAGCGTGGCGACATGTTCGGCGCTCACATTCCCGTCATACGTGGTCTCACCGACACCCTGCAAACGCACTGCGTAAAAGTTCAGAAGGATCAGGTGACTATCCGGGCTATAAGTCTGCACATCGCTGATCAGCATGTTCAGCGCCTCTTGATAGTCGATGATGCCATCCAGCGTATCATCGCTGGTGTACAGATCGTTCAGAAAGGGAAATACCACCACATAGCGACAGTTGAGACTACGCCCTAGCTCGAACTCGCGTGAGGTCAAGTAAGGCTCATTGTTGGGCGCACTGATGGCGCTCGCGCCCAAACTCAGATCATAGATGCCATAGTGCAACAAGTCCTGTGCCCCTAGTGCGTCGTGCAATAGTGACGCGATGCGTGTGCCCTGTAACACGGTCACACCACTGCCCGGCAAGAGCGCGACAAACGTCCCTTCTGAGGACGAATCACCCATTATGGCGATACAATTGTTGGCAGAACGGGGTAAGGTATCCTGTGCGCGGGTGCTCAGGGTCAAAGCCATGCCACAGATCATAATCATAAGAAGATGCTTCATTGATAGTCTCATCAGTTTAGTTGATTGATCGCGTTTAACTATAGCCTGCGATGTTAAATTTTGCCTATGTTTACCTGATGATTGTCGGCATGAACGGAAAATCGCATATAATGGACGCAGATGGAACTTCTAGTCTGCATCACGCGTTTGCATATTAAAAGTAGAAGGTGATTCTATATGTTCAAAAATTGGTTAACGAATCTCAATCATGATGATAATCCACGTTTGAAGCGTCTGCCGTTTCTGGCGCTGTGGGTAGCCGCTTACGGGCTGGCATGGTGGACGTTGTTCTTCGTTGCGATGCTTGGATCGGATTGGGTGCAAGGTATGTACACCCAAGAACTGGCGGTGATAAGTATTGGCTTATGCTTCGGTGTGGTGCTGGCTGTGATGCAAGGCTGGCTATTGCGTCGGCGTTATGGGTTTATCCCGCGCTTCTGGCGTGGTGCGACGGTGCTGGGCACAGTGATCAGCGCGTTTATGGTTGTATCGATGCTCGATCAATCTGGTAGCGATGACGCACTGCGTGTTGCGGGTATGATCTGGTTCAGCGTACCCGCATTGATGCAAGCCGGGGTGCTAATGCGCGTCAATCGGGGAGCGTGGCTGTTAGGCGGGCTGGGTATCGGCATCGGGCTACTGGGTATCCTGATCGATCTCAGCAATTTTGCTTATTACAATACCGAAATCTGGGCGATTTTAGTCACAGCAGGGATGCAGGCATTCGGTACCGGCATCCTCACCATGCGCGTAATGGCGAACCCGCGTGAAGGCATTGTCCCTAAACGCGATAGCGACGAAAAAGCCAAAGCCCGTATGCGCCAGACCTTACACCCTATCACTTTCACTGCCTTATGGGTGGGCGCGTATTTCTTCGGCTGGGTGATGCTCTTTGTAATTATGGCAGGGTGGATGCTGGTGTTTGATAATCTGCCGATCATCTCCTCGATAGGCAACTGGCTGGATAACAATGCTGAATGGGTATTTGGCATGATCGTCGGCGCGATCCTTGGCGCGGTATCGGCATGGATGCAAACATGGCTGATCGCCCAATATCGCGGTCTACAGGTCAAAGGCTGGCTGGTGTGGAGTACAATCGGCTGGGCCTTAGGCGGGATTGGCTTCTACCTGTATACCACTTATAACTATCAACAGGTATTCGATACCGATCTGCCGTTGGCAGGTTTCTTCATCGCGCCGGCAATCTTCCAGATGATCCCGATGATGCGGGCACGGCGTGCTGGCTGGATGTGGGTGCTGACCGGTGTCGTCAGTTATCTGGTGGCGCTAACTATCGAGGCACAGTTTGTAGGTACGTATAATGAGACCTTCTTCGCAGTCATGCTCGGTGGCGCAGTTTATGCCATCCTGACCGCGACGGCGTTCATTGTCCTGAGTGCCAATGCACCGGCAAACGCACAAGCAGAGACAGTCTAATCAGACGCTGAGAGTCAAATCCAGCCCTCACCCAACCGCCGTTTCACGGCTAGGAGAGGGACTAAAAAGCGTTTTGCTCCCCTTCGCTTAACGCTAGGTTAGGAGCAAAAATCTCGAAATGAGAGCAAACGTAAAGGGCGCATCCGATTGGGTGCGCCCTTGATGATAACTGTGCTAATAATGAAATGTGTTGCAGTAAGTATACAGGTCAGCGACGGTTGCGCTGGGCAAAGCGAATCTCTAAGGTCAGGCGACCCAATGTGATCGTATCGCCATCGAGCAAATTATAACGCTTGAGAGGCATCGCACGCCGTCCGTTGATGAATGTGCCGTTGATGCTGTCGAGATCAACCAGCACCAGATTATCTTTGATGTGCTTGATCATGGCATGATGACGCGATACGCCGAGGTCATGCCCGTCGAAGGCTTCGACATCGACTGTCACCGGCGGATCATCAGCGCGGGGTTGACGACCTAACACAATCTCCGAACCTGTATCGACAGGGAACTCCGTGCCATCCGGCATCACAAAGTAGACCGTCGCAGGAATATCGCCACTCGCCAAACGGGTGCTGTCATCAACCGCCGGACGGAGCTTTTTTCGATTGAATAGTGTGACTATATTGTCTTTTCTGTCGGCATAACTTGCCATCGGATCACGCTCCTCACATGCCATCGGGGGGTGGACTGCCCGCTTATAGCATTTGTTCTAGCATTGACACTAATTCTATTCTAACCGAATTCTACCTTAAAACCAGTAGTACTTAATGCACAAAGGCTTAATGGTTTATCAATTCATCGGGCGTGTCATGACATCCGAGCCAGAGGCATTGCCAGTATCGGGGCGTTCCCAACCGGTACGAAACAATAAGATAGAACCGCCGAGTTCGATCTTATCACCATCGCGCAGGGGGGCGGGGTCGTTCGGCTCTAGCAAATTATGATTGAGGCGCGTGCCATTACTGCTCTTGAGATCTGTCAAATGCCAGATGGCACCTTGCTTGTGCAGGCGGGCGTGCGGGCGCGATACGGACGGATCCTGAAGTAATACTTGCCAGGTGGCGTTACTGGTGGCGCGTCCAATCTCTACCTGATCGAGCAAGATAGCGACGGTCTGCCCTTCCTGAGGCCCATTAGTAATGATGAGGCTCGCTTGTCCGTCGGGGTTAGTCGCTTCGATGAACGTGCTGTTCTGATCAATCACCTCGTCATCGCTCACCGCCAGAAATTGCAATTCCGGTTGAAACAAGCGGATCACATCCCCCGCGAAAAGCGGAAAAGGCGCTTCAACTGGTTGATCGTTGACGAATGTGCCGTTACTGCTGGCGAGATCATTAATCATGAAGATACCGTCTCGATAGCTAATCACGGCGTGTTGACGCGAGACATGCTGTTCAGCAATGTGAATGTCATTCTGTGATGAGCGCCCGATAGTCGCCGTTGCGCCCTCACTCAACAAGTATTCGCGCTGAGTGTTGGTGCTAGGATCCACCCAGCGAATTTTAGCCAGGGCTTCTTGATTAGTCATAGGCCAAGTCAGATCTCATTTCACTTCATATGGAACGTAATATAGCATATGTCCGACAACAGGGAAAGTTTCACACATCGTCAACGGTCGGGGTCGCGATCCAATTTGGCGATGAGCGCATCAAGCGCATGATCAATCACTTCGGTGCGCGATTGGTTGACGTTGGCGGTGCTAGGCAAGATGCCTCGCTCACGCATCAGGTCAAAGGCTTGCTGAAAGAGCGCCTCGCGCGGTTGGCTCATGTAAATGGTCAGCGGTCTGCCACGATGCTCGCCTTTCGGCGGACGACCGCGCTTTTTTTTATCATGATTGGAATCACTCATAAAAGTTTACTCTTAATAAAACTATGATCTATACGTACATTATATTGTACCGTGTGTTTGGGAATTTGCGATGTTGTTTCATGTATCTCACATCAAAATAGGAAAAATATCTTGAACATGCAAAATACTGTTGACAGCCCCAACGCTTTTCTGTATGATATCCAACGTTCGCCAGTGTCAGGTGAGTAGTTACCTGTTTGTCTGGTAGTATGTTTTGCCACAGTAGCTCAGTTGGTAGAGCACTCGACTTGTAATCGAGCGGTCATCAGTTCAAGTCTGATCTGTGGCTCACAGCTCTACATGGGCTAAGTTAACAATTATATATGAACATGGGTCAGTGTCCCGAGCGGCAAAGGGGGCGGACTGTAAATCCGCTGCGAGAGCTTCGCAGGTTCGAGTCCTGCCTGGCCCACTTGTTATCCCCTACATGCCTCTGTAGCTCAGGGGTAGAGCACACCCTTGGTAAGGGTGAGGTCATGAGTTCAAATCTCATCAGAGGCTTTCAATACCCACATACACATCGTAAGTAATTCAAGAATCACACTGGATGGTGAATTATGGCTAAAAAAGGCAAGCGTATTCTGGTCAAAATGCGTAGCACTGAGAGCGGTCATATGTATTACACGGAAAAGAACCGTGATAATACCAAAAATCGTTTGGAACTGCGCAAATACGATCCGTTAGTACGCAAACACGTGATTTACAAAGAAACCAAGTAACACGCAGAGCGTCCGGTGAGTGGGCGTTCATCGCATAGATATGATCGAGACCGACGCTGACAGCCCACCGCATCATCAGGGAATTTGAAAGCGTCGTTCTGTTTGTATCGCCCAAAATTGCTCAAGAATGGTCTTGGCATTTGCCTAATTTACTGGCAAAATAAGTTTAAGCTAAGATATAGGGGTGTAGTTCAATTGGCAGAGCATTCGCCTCCAAAGCGAAAAGTTGAGGGTTCGAGTCCTTCCACCCCTGCACAAACATGAAGCACCGTCCACCAAGATCAGGGCGGTGTTTTTGTATACAGACATCTAATGAGGCTATGGTATACTACTGCCACGTGAGTTGGTGTAGTAGAATTTTTTAGGAGAAACGGACATCAATGGCTGCTGAAACCAAAACCAAGAAAAATGAAGAGAAATCGTTTTTAGGCAACATTCGCTCATATTTGGGCGAAGTGCGCACGGAATTACAGAAAGTAAGCTGGCCGAGCCGCGATGATGTGATCCGCTTGACGCGCATCGTGTTGTTAGTGACTATCGTCACTTCAATCGGTCTGGGGGCATTGAGCATTGGCATGACTTTATTCCTTGATCGTATCGGCTTTGATTATCCGATCATCCTGGTACTGCTCTTTGTCGCCATTGCCATCGGTACATGGTGGGGATTCCGTCGGGATGAATCGCGCAAATACTGAGCGTATCGGTCAGTAACCAACACGGACAGGCCTATAATGATACGTGGGTGGCACACTGCGTGTCTTACCTTACGGACTGTAATTGTCAAGTGCCTGTTGACTGCTGCACCGCCGTATCAGCAGCAACCGCATACACAGTAGAAATAAGTTTGGGAGCATTCCAGAATGGGCAAAACACGCAATCCATTTTTGCCAGATGACGATGGCGCGCACGAAGAGCAAGATGAACAGCAGGATGCGCAAGGCGAGCCACAAAAAGAAGAAGATTCATCGTTCAGTTCCACCGCATCGCGCGAAGTGAGCGGTAAGGGCGCACAATACGACCCTGAGCCGATTTACATCGACGATGATTTTGATGATGATTTCAACATCACGCTGGATGACGGGACAGGTAGCGATGTGGACCCTGAAAGCGGGAAACATTGGTATGTGGTGCATTGTTACAGCGGCTATGAGAACAAGGTCAAACACGCGGTTGAACAACGGATCGAGACAATGGGGATGCGCGATAGCATCTTTAACGTATTGATCCCAACCGAAGAAGAGACTGAAGTGAAAGATGGAAAGCGGCGCACCGTCGAAAAGCGCGTTTTCCCCGGTTATATTCTGGTGCAGATGCGCCTCGATGAAGATTCTTGGTATGTGGTGCGCAATACGCCGGGCGTGACTGGCTTCGTCGGAATGGGTAACGAACCGACGCCCCTCACCAAAGATGAGATCAATCGCATCATGCATCGTATGGAAGACCCTGACATGAAAGTGCGCGTCGATTTCAAAGTGGGCGAGAAAGTGCGCATTGTCGGTGGCCCGTTCAACGAGTTCATCGGTACAGTTGCCGATATTGATAATGATAAAGAGAAAGTGCGCGTGATGGTGGATTTCTTCGGGCGTGAAACGCCGGTAGAACTCGACTTCCTCGAAGTGGAGAAGGTCTAGGACTTCTCCCCTACACAGGGCGCATACAAGCGATTATAATGAGTGATCTGAGGGGCGGCATGAGTATGTCGCCTCTTTTATGCCGTAACTGGCACATAGCACATACAAAGTCTGTAGCGAAGGATAAGCAATGGCAAAGAAAGTCAAAGCAATCGTGACCTTGCAGATCCAGGGTGGTAAAGCGAACCCCGCTCCTCCCATTGGTCCTGCACTGGCACAACATGGTGTGAACTTGATGCAGTTCACCAAAGATTATAACGCGCGTACCAGCGATCGCATCGGCGAGATTGTGCCGGCAGAGATCACCATCTATCAGGATGGTAGTTTCAAGTTCCGCCTCAAATCACCGCCGACGGCATATCTCATCAAAAAATATGCCAAAATCCAGAAGGCAGCGAGCAACGCTCGCACCGATGTCGCTGGCAAGCTGACCAAAGATCAAGTGCGCGAGATCGCACAGATCAAACTGGATGCTGGTGATACCAATGCACTGGACATCGACGGTATGATGCGTCAGGTCGAAGGGACTTGCCGTAACATGGGTGTTGAGGTTCTTGAATAATCACGCTCACTTGAGTGGAACATATTGCAAATAGAAAGTGTGGGAGGGTGCGTACCACCCGCTGACCACAAGGAGAAAATCATATGCCGAAACATAGCAAGCGCTTCCTCGCCGCGGCGCAGACGATTGAACACGAAAAAGAGTATTCGCTCGAAGAAGCGATTACACTCGCTAAAGCGAATGCAACTGCCAAATTCGACGAAACGATCGAAATGCACTTCCGCCTCGGGATTGATCCACGTCAGGCTGATGAGCAGATCCGTACCACCGTCATGCTACCGAGCGGTCTCGGTAAGCAAGTGACAGTGCTGGTCTTCGCTGAAGGTGAAGATGCCCGCGCCGCCGAAGAAGCCGGTGCCGATATCATCGCTGACGATGCCATCATCGCCCGTATTCAAAACGAAGGCTGGACAGAGTTCGACGCGGCGATTGCCGTGCCGAGCATGATGCCCAAAGTCGGTCGTCTGGGTCGTATCCTCGGCCCCCGTAGCTTGATGCCTACACCAAAAGCCGGCACTGTCGTCCAACCGGATGAACTGCCTCGCGCTGTGGAAGAACTCAAGTCCGGTCGTATCGAAATCCGCAATGATCGCACCGGTAACTTGCACTTCCCGATTGGCAAAGCCAGCTTTGAAGTGCCCGCATTGCTCGAAAATGCCAAAGTGGCGCTCGAAGTGGTCGAAGGTCACCGCCCTACCGGCATGAAGGGTGTGTACATGCGCCGTTTCGTCGTGGTCTCTACCATGGGTCCAGCCATCCGCGTTGCTCCCTAAGCAACAGACTTTTTGAACTAACAACCTATCCGAGACATGTGTAAGGGAGTGCCGATGTGCGCTCCTAACGGGAATCGCCCCTACAAAATCGCACTTGTGGATAGGTACTCAAAAAGGCGTGTCCGTCAGCAGATGGACGCGCCTTTTTTGATGTTCAGCTATACAGATTTCACAGCACATGCCGGCAGACTATATATAGCCCGCATAAACGCTCAGAAGCGCCGTTCTTCGACGAATTTCACCGCATCGAGTATCTTCTCCAGACCGTTTTGCAAATCACCAAGGTGAATATGAATCACACGCCGTTGGTGCTGTTGTAAGGTTTTGAGATCCCCATTTGCTTGTGCCCGGAACAAGGTACTGAAGCTGTAATCACAGTCAGGGATCATGATGTCCTGCTGTGCATCGTGTGTCAGTAAGAAGAAGATGCCGTTATTGGTGCCCCCTTTATGCAGCTGACCGGTGCTATGCAGGTAGCGTGGCCCATAATTGATCGAGACAGCGCGTTTAGTGGTATTGCGGAGACGGCGCTGGATCTCATGCAAGATAGTGCTGGTCTGTGCATCCGGTGTGAAGTACACGAGAAACGCGAAATAGTCACTGGCATGGGTGCCAGCCATCTGTGCGGCGAGTACCTCGGTGCGGCTATTGGGATCATACCCATGTGAACGGCATAGCTCGCGCAAGGGTTGCGCGGTGTGATCGTCCATATATAGTTTTGCCTGTTCACCACTGATCAGCGGTGTACTTTTCTTGAGCTGTTGGTGGGTGTTGAAGTATGCCAGTTCTTCGTCAGTGGCGGTTTTGGCTTCAGCGACGTTTGGTTCGTCGAAGGGGTTTAAACCCATGCAATAGCCTGCGATGGCGGTTCCCAATTCCCAACGGAAAAATTCACCGGCGACAGCATACTGATTCGGCAAGCGCAGTGTCAGGCGTGGGTGACCCGCTTCGCGCAAGGCACGCACGCTGGCATCCATATCGGGCACATCGGGATCATCGTCTACACGCAAATAAATGAACAGGCGATCAGTGACGTATTCCGACGGTTTGGTGATGGCTTCAGTGATGATAGGCACGACGCTCTTACCCTGCTTGCCGAGGCTCTCAGCGATCAGTTGCTCCACCCATGCGCCGAAGGGCCGGATGGATTGCGTGCTGTAAACCGTGAGCTTATTGCGCCCCTGTTCGGCGAGCGTTCCGATCACCACACCAAGACTCACGCCCGGATTATACTGTGCGGGGATGTTCTCGTGTGATGCGCCAATCATATGTTGTGCGCTATCCCATAGGCGCTCTAAATCCAGTCCCATCACCGCCGCCGGAACCATACCAAAATAACTGAGCGCACTATAGCGCCCACCAATATCCGACGGGTTGATGAAGCATTCGCGGAATTGGTTGGCGGCCGCGAGTTCAGCAAGTGGGGTACTGGTATCGGTGATGGCAATGAATTGCGCACCATTTTGACCGGTCTCTTGCCAGTAGTAGCGATAGAACGCCATCGTCTCGATGGTTGTGCCCGATTTGCTAGCGACGATGAATAAGGTGCTATCCAGTGTGATCTGCTGATTGACCTGCTGAATGCGGTACGGATCCGTGCTATCGAGTACAATCAGCTCCGGGAAATCGTCCTGTTTGCCGAAGATATTGTAAAGGACATCGGGCGCGACGCTACTGCCTCCCATACCAAGCAATACCACATGTGTGATTGTACTGTCCTTGATCTCAGCTTGCAGGGCTTGCAAGCGGGACAAATTCACCTGCTCGAGCGCGTTTAACCACCCTAAACGTTGTTCGATCTTGGCGCGTTCGGGATTGTAACTCGTCCACAAGCTGGCATCTTTGCTCCACAAGCGCTCATTGACAAAATCGCGATCAACCTGTTGCAAGGCTTTATTAACTGATTCGCTATAGATACCAAGCGCTAGTTTCTGACGATCCATCACGCCAGCCTTGAGTACAGTCAGCTTGGCTTCGACCTGATCAATCATCGTATCGAATGCTTCGCTGAAGGCATCGACACCATCAACCTGTAAACGTTGCGTAATCTGGTCAAGATCAACGCCGATCTCAGCTAGCTTGGCGAAGACCGCTTCGGCACTCATGCCGTTGTGGCTGGCACTAGTCAGGCTATCGCTGACCGTACCGTGATCAATGAACGCCGCGAGTGTCTGCGGGGGCACGGTGTTCACTGTATCTTCACCGATCAGTTGATCGACATAGAGCGTGTCATCATAAGCGGCATCTTTGGTGCTGGTACTCGCCCACAATGGACGCTGTACCTGTGCGCCTCGCTCAGCAAGTTTTTTGAAACGCGAAGTTTTGAAATGGCGTTGAAATGCCTGATAAGCTAATTTGGCACTGGCAATAGCGGCTTGCCCTAATAACGTGCGGTTGGCGGCAATGCGTGTGGTATCGTGGTGTACCTGTGCGGAACGAATATTATTCTTCAGGATACGATCTACGGCTGTATCAATACGACTGAGGAAGAAACTGGCGACAGATGCCACATGTGTAATATCTTGTCCAGCAGCGAGGCGACGCTCTAACCCACGAATGTAGGCTTCTGCGACTTGTTCGTAATTCTCGATGGAGAACAGCAGTGTGACGTTGATGTTGATGCCGGCGAAAATCGACTCTTCAATAGCAGGGATACCTTCCGATGTGCCGGGAATTTTGATCATCACATTGGGACGATCTACCGCTGTAAACAGGCGTTTTGCTTCGACAATCGTGCCCTCTGTCTCATGGGCGAGGACCGGTGCAACTTCGAGGCTAACGAACCCATCACGGCCATTGGTAGACTCGTAAATCGGGCGGAACAGATCGCTAGCGCGTTGGATATCTTCGATAGCGAGTGTCTCATAAACTTGCAATGGGCTGAGGTCTAGCATTTGCTGGATGGCGGAGTTATAAGTATCACTGCCGCCGATGGCTTTCTGGAAGATGGTCGGGTTGGATGTGACCCCCAGAATACCCTCGTGATCGATGCGGCGCTGTAAGTCACCACTCTCGATTTCGGCGCGATGAATATAATCCAACCAGAGGCTTTGTCCGAGTTTCTGAACCTCGATGGCAGGATTGCTCATGGTCAATACGCTCCTGTTGATTACATGTTCCAAAAAATCGCTGTGTGTGATGTATCTATACAGTCATCATAACATGGGTAATGGTCGTGCGCTATAGACGCTCGAGGGCTATTCTCAGTGAGATTGGTCATGGTCGTGAGGATAGCAAGAAGCTATACTACCAAGCATAATCGATCGACCACATAGGAGCCACCATGCACGATCTCGATACACAGGCTATTCTCGCCGATGCCACGCGCATCGCACAACAAGCCGGTGTGATCCTCCGCACGCATTTCACCCAACCCATTCACCAGACTACCAAATCCAGCAATATTGACATCGTGACCGAAGCTGACGAAGCCGCCGAGCACTTCATCGCCCGCGAGTTATTGCGCCTCTATCCGGCACATCATCTTGTTGGAGAAGAAGGCGGTGGTCAGGGTGCGGCGCTAGACGGAGCAGACTATCACTGGTATGTCGATCCTATCGATGGCACAACCAACTTTGCCGCCGGTATCCCGCATTATTGCGTCAGCATTGCGATGACAAACGCGGATCGAGAATCGATCATCGGCGTGATCTACGAACCCAACCGCAACGAATTATATACCGCGGTTCGTGGCTTGGGCGCATGGTTCAACGGTGCACCGATGCACGTCTCGGATACCGATACGCTGTTACAAGCGGTGCTTGCCAGTGGTTTCCCGTATACCAAGCACACCGATGCCGATAACAACACCGAACAATGGGCGGCGTTCACACGGCGCTTGCGTGGGATACGGCGCATGGGGAGTGCCGCGCTTGATTTTGCTTATGTGGCACAGGGGCGCTTCGATGGCTACTGGGAGCGCAGCCTCAACCCGTGGGATGCGCTGGCGGGTATGCTGTTGGTGAAGGAAGCCGGCGGTATCGTGACGGACTATGCCGGTGGAGATCGCCCACAGTGGGATAGCGCGGGACGCTTTGTCGCCAGCAATGGGCGTGTCCATCAGCAGATGATTGACGTGTTGCAAACGTTCTGACGCTCAATCGCCAGCAAGAATGAGATCAGCCGCACCGAGCAAGGCTGCCTGTGCGCCGAGTGATCCGCGCACCACTGGCACGGGAACACCTTGCTCGAGCGCACCACCAAAGAGCG
Source organism: Anaerolineae bacterium (assembly GCA_051117475.1). Lineage (GTDB taxonomy): Bacteria > Chloroflexota > Anaerolineae > Aggregatilineales > Phototrophicaceae > JAUZRW01. The sequence goes on from JBNPEE010000041.1 coordinate 30,383, forward strand.
CATAGGCCTTAGCGATACCACCGGTCACGAGTAGTGCTTGTGCGTCAAAATCACGCAGGTAGGGCGCGACAAATGTCGCAAGGTCTGCGCCGAAACGGGTGAAGCTGGCGCGTACATCGGCGCTGTGTTGGGCTTGCGTAGCCGCTTGAGCGACGCTATCGAAGGACGTACCATCGCGCTCTAATCGGCGCAATAAGCCACGTGTGCCGAACCATTCATCAGCTGGTTTTCCCCGGAAAATTACCGGAAACAAGAACCCGCCTTCAGGCACGCCTGCGCCCTGTTCGACGCGCACGCCATCCCGAATGAACGATGATCCCATACCGGTACCGAGCGTCAACCCGATGAAGCGTTGATAGGGCTTACCTGCGCCATACCGCGCTTCACCTACCAGCGCAGCCTCAGCATCATTGCGGAAGCGAATCGGTAAGTTGGGTTGTGTGATGCGTGCCTGTAGCGCCTCGCCCACAGCCACACCGAAAATCGCTTCGTATTTATCCACACCTTCGATCAAGCAGATGCCCTGTGCATAATCAAAAGGGCTAGGAAAGCCAATCCCGATACCTTCCACCGGCAAATCCACACGCAAATGATGTTCAATCACCTCCGCGAATGTGCCGAAGATGTGTTGAGCAGAACCTTTGCTATTAATTGGCATGTGCTGAATCGCTTCAACGGTGCGCGATGCCGTGACGATGCCGCTCTTGACCGAACTTCCGCCCACGTCAAGCGCGATGGTAACTGGTTGTGTCATGATGAAGGTGTACCTTTTGTGCGAATGAATCTCACTTCATTATAACGTGATCTATGTGCTATTTAAGTGGCGATTGCGAGGCTGTTGGGTGATTTCGATGAAACCATGCCACACGATTTTATCACTTGCATAATCTGGTTTGATCCATATAATACTTAGAGTGATTCGGCTCCGTAGCTCAGTTGGCAGAGCACTTGACTTTTAATCAATGTGTCGCAGGTTCGAGTCCTGCCGGAGTCACTTTCTAAGACCTGACTCGAACAGGTGGCGGTATCGTCACCTGTTTGTGTTTTAATGGAGTTCTCCAGATTGTCCTCACCACCAGAGACAATATCACTAATGTCCCGTAAGTATGCAAATGGTGGTAACAAATCCACACGAGCGATCTCGCCATCAGGGCTGACAACGACTCTCTCGATCACATTTCGCAACAGTTCTTTCTGGTCACTGTGCGAAAGTGTTTCATATAGTATACCCAATTTTGTGATTAGTGTAAGCGCATCGTCTAAATCGTCGATATAGCTTTCGCATTTCTGGTCAAGCAAAGCGAGATTTGCACGCAGTTTATTTCGTTTATCCTGCCATTCCGCCCACATATCTTTCCAATTTTCCTCAGTGAGCATTCCAGCCGCATAGACACGCAACACACGGGCTTCTTCTTCATCAATTTGTTTCAAGGTACGTTCAATTTCCGCACGTTCATCTGGACGTAACCGTCCGAGTTTGTCTGCAACTTCGTTGATGTCGTAATCGCGGATGAGTGACATAGCCGCAACATCCACCTGAACAAGCCGTGCATGATCACCGAACTGCTTCCCAATCTCAT
>JBNPEE010000063.1:0-31585 GCA_051117475.1 Anaerolineae bacterium
TAAGGATGAATATTATCCCTACAAAGATAGCATCTACATTCGCCAATTTTTCATCCAACCTCGCTATCGTCGGCGGGGCATTGGTCAGGTAGCATTTGAACGCATCGTTGAAGCCTACTTCGAGGATGATGAGGCGCTCTCGTTGGATGTGCTGGAAAGTAACCCTGAAGCCAAAGCGTTCTGGTCAAAGCTGGGGTTCAAAGTCTACCATACCACCATGCGCCGTGAGTGAGGGTATGATGCGCCATTTTATTGCTCTAATTTGTTGTGTAGTGATGGGCGTTGGGGCGTGCCAGACTGCACCACTCACAGCAACCCCTGACGTCAGCCCCACCGTTACGCTCACTGTCGCCCCGCGTGATTTAACGGCGCTGGCGACTTACGTGCGCACGCTACCGCCGACCTTCACGCCAACTTTCACACCTTCGGCGACGGTGCCCATACCGACCGCCACGACAACGCCCACCCTCACCCCGACCCGGATACCGGAGGATGACCTGTGCGAAAGCTTCAGCTTGACCAGTCCCTTCACCAATCAAGCCGTGGCACTTGACGAACTCGACAGTGCCTTACAGGTATTCATCCCCTTTGAATCGGTGACGATTGTCGGCAGTATCACGCATCTCGACAGCGGCGAGGTGGTCGATAGTGGCACGCTGGGTGGGAATTATCCGTGGATCTTCGAACTTAATGCTGAGAATTTCCCGCTTGAGGGCGACTATGAATGGGTCTTTGCACTGGAAGATGCCACCCGCACCAACCTGTGCGAACAGCGCGGACGCTTCCGCATCGGGGATGACATCGTGACAGCCAGCCCACCTGCCTTTAGCACCCCGCACCTATTGGCAACACGCACGCCCAACCCCTTCAACGCCATCTTGCCCCCGCGTTGAACGGGGACACGTCACAATAGCTCGGCTTTGATGCCTGCATCACCGAGCTTGACGCGCAATTCATCGACCTGATCGGGGCGCACGATGCACGCCATCGGCCCCAACTTCGCCCCGAGATAACGCCGAAAAGACGGTTCATTGTAAATGCGATCCAGCACCTCTGGCGCGGTGGTGCGCAGGACGGGTACGCGCTCAATCGTGACCTGTACCGCCGGGTTGCTACCCTGCCAGTTCTCCAGCAATTGATTGATGCGCTCCGGCAGAGCGTCCCCATCACTGTGCTTCTTGAGGAAGGTCAGGATATGGCCGGTGGTGATACCCTGCGCCTCCGCCATCTCGATGCCGTCGGCATCAATGCGATAGTAGAACAGCGTCTCATCGGGGATACCCCACGTTGAAAAACGCGCCATCTGAAAGCGATCCACCCGCGACACGCGCCGTGATGCGATCAACACGCCATCATCCTGTATGGTGATCGGTTCGGTGGGGTCAGGCGGGTAGGGGAAGTCAATCAAACCGACGTAAGCACGTCCGTAGGCGGTCAGGCGGGCGGCATCCTCGCTAATATCAACCAGACCGAGCCAGTGCATCGGGTACTTGATGTAAAAATCGAGTAAGGCGCCTTCGATAGCATCCCAACTCTCGAAACCGTGTAGGAATTCCCCGCTATCGTTGCGGATATACCAGCTCTCGTAATCGCCCCCCGGACGCTGAAAGTCAGCATCCAGTGCCTTGACCGCATCGACAAACTCATCTATGGCGAACCAATCACTCGCCGGCGCAACCTGCTTGAGCAAAGTCGCCAGCGCATCGCGCCCCAGCGTGGGATCATAGGGGAAGCCTGCATCGTGATCGACGTGCAAGCCGTCAATGTGCCATAAGTCGCGGTAGATGGTGCTGGTGTGCCACGCATCCAACAGCGCTTTGAGTTGTTCACTGCGGGTGCTATCCAACCATTTTTGCAAATGACTGCGTTTGGGGTAGGCGCGTCCATCTTGTGTGGTGATCAGTTCTGCCGAGATGCCGATATTCAGCAAAAAGTTGAGACGTTTGGGCGATGGATCGAGCAAGTAGGGTATCAAGCGCTCGACATCAGCGGGGATAAAATCGCTCTCCATCACGCCGGCGGTGTGATTGCGCAAGAAGGCTAAGAGCGTGCACATATCATCGACGATGACCGTACTGGCGCTCTGGATATGCTCAATATAGTGTTCTTCAAGGGGGATCAGCCGGGCGTTGGTCGGTGTGGTGCTGATTTCCGCTGGCAGTTCATCGAGATCGTCATAGGCGGTCTGGTGTGCGGGCAACACCTCGACTAAATCATCCGGCACGTAGATCATCGCCTCCATGCCTTTCTTACTCTTGGTATAATGCTCACCGATCACCCCGCGATAGAATAACCCCTCGGCGATGCTCTGCGGGTTTTTGTGCGGTTGTTCGCGCTCGATTGCGCCCTTGCCCATCTTACGAATCTCACCGTATAAGCGCTGGAACATCTTGCTGGGCATCTGGAGGTTGCTCCCCAGCAAGGTCTGTAAAGCCTGTCGTTCGTCGTCGCTCAGTTTACCCCAGACCTTTTCGGCTTTTTCCGGTTGGCACATCTCACTGTTCAAGGTCTGTAGTTGATCGTCGACTGTCATGTTGGTGATGGTCACACCCCACACGCTGGCGAAGGCGGGCAAGATGCCTTCGTCGTGTTCGCGTAACATCGTCTGTAAATTGGGCATGGTGCGTCTACCTCGTTTATCCTGTGTATCCGTTGCATGGCATGAGGATAGCACAGACGCGCCATTCGTGCGCGTGCGTTCTGGCGAATTAAGAGATCGGTGTGCTGGTAAGCTCTGTTGACCCCAGCTGAACAGGTTCCCTATCTGTTGGGATGTGTGGCGCACGCGCTCTGGTTGCAAAGACCAGGAGAGCGGACAGACGAAAATGAGGCATGATCATTTCCTCTTGTGCCATCGGTTAAAACGCGCTGGCTAACCCCGATAGAAGCGCACTAAAGGCGATACTAATGATCACAGGCGCGCTACACGAGCCCAATGCTTTAGCTTTTGATGAATATTTTAAAATTTGATTGCCCTAACGGACGAACTCTTCGCGCGCACAGCACGGGAATTATCAGAAAGCAGTAAACAGAATACAGCATACAGAAAGCTTAATTGAAGCGGGAAAGGCGAAAACTAGTGATATTGACCCTATCATGAGGATCCCAGTAGCCACTGTAATTGCAGCGAAAGAGATCTGTACTCAAGTTGAACCACGCGCCGCCACGAAGCACGCGAATATTTGTTCCGTCAAGGCATTGATTTCCCGATTCATATTCCGTCAAGCACCACTCCCAAACATTGCCTGCCAGATCAACGACACCGAATGGGCTGTCGCCTTTGCCTTCATATTGTGTTACAGCTGTTGTTTTACCAATGCTTCTTTGATCCACATTATTATTACACAAATCACGATTCCAATCATTGCCCCATGGGTAGGTTCTGCCATCATCACCCTGTGCAGCATACTGCCACTTCTCTTCCGTGGGTAGCATAATTTTCTCGCCCGTTGTTTCGCTCAACCATAGACAAAAGGCAACCGCTTCGTACCAACTGACACCCACAACCGGTTGTGTATCACTGTTCCATTTGCTGTCATTCCAGTAACGTGGCACTATCCAATTTTGATTTCCGCGTTTTTGCCAACTTTCTTTTGTCCACCAGCGTTCGGTATTGTAACCACCTGCTTCGATAAATTTTGCAAATTGAGCGTTGGTCACGGGGTATTTGGCTATGCTATAGTCTTTCTTCGGGATTTCAATCCAATCGAAGGGTGCGGGCAGTAGGCTTGTGCTGGTTGGTTTAGTTGAGGTATTTACAGATGTTTCGGTTTCTATCTGATTCAAACGTCTCTGGACTTCAGCACTTTCATGATCTGGAGTGGCTTGGATTTGAATATATTCCGGTATTTTCAGAAAACGAGTACGAAGCATCTCCATTGCAGGGTCAAAGAAAAAATGAGGTAGCGGTAATAGATTCTTTTTACCAATCACAGCTTGTAATTTTTCTGGTAAATAGGCAATTTCTTCTGTGAAGCTCGCTTCTTCTTCTACTATTGGCACAATATTTCGATTAAGACGCACAGCTTCCTGTATCTCACGCAGTACCCAATCGCCATAATTAGCGCAACGTTCCAACGATCCGGGCGAAATCAGCAGAACAAAATGTGCTCGTGCGCCAATCTGGTTCAGGATAATGCGGTCAAAGTCGCCACTGTCGATTGTGTTCACATCAAGGAACACGTCCCAACCATTCGAGCGTAAATCCATATAAATCGAACGGGCAAGATGTTTACTAAGTGCACGACGATAGGAAATAAAAACTGTCTTTTGTTGCATATCAAAGTCTCAAGTTGAATGTTGTCGTAATATCCCCTAGTATGCCCGCTCTAACAGAATCTTGCAATTAATGATGGAGTGCATTTTTACGCCACCAATGATCCATATCAACGCGCACAAACAGCCCCTTGTTTGTGTTGGGTGCATTTCATCTTGGTGCAAAAGACCAATTCAATTGTGAAACAGGTTTGATCGCTGGTTTTTGTAGGGTCGTATCCTGTGTGATTGCCTGTTTAGCGGATTCGGGAGCGCACACGGGCGGCTCCCCTACAATTTCTGCATTAAAGTGACAGGCACTCATTTGTGTTGAGGCGCGTATGACAACGAGAATTTCGGATTATATCGTCAGTAGCCCGAACGACTGGCAATTGTGCCGAAGTGGGATTCAGGTCTTGTCAACGTCACGATCTGGCTGTAAAGGTTGGATAGCAGATTTATCAAAACGCAAGGTGACTTCCTGCAAATTTCCACTCAATTCTGTGCTGGCATCAGGTGTTGGCACAACAAAACCGAGTGTATCGCTATCTCCCCCGACTGCTAACTTGAGCTTGAACTCCCCCTGGCTAACACTCACCCCTTTGAGGTTTGACTGCATATTATCGACAAGATTATTGAGTAATCCAGCGACTCTATCAGCAGATAAATAGGGTGTTTTGCCATCTGCTTGTAGTTGTTTATTCGCCAACCCTAATTGTGTTTCCAGTGTGTTTTTTTCCTTCTGGAGCGTGCTAATCTGGCTTTGTAATTGTTTACGAACAGCATCCACTGCTTCTGTTTTTGCACTGTCAAGCGACTTTTTCGCATCGTCAGCTGTCTCTTGAACGAGCGAAAAATCTTTTCGTAGTAGTGCCAGTTCATCAGACATGTCGCGGTTTGCTTCGATCAGCTTGGAAACTGTCTCGCTGTCATTCTCATTTTCAAGGTCAGAGATAGTCTGTCTGGCTTCTTCTAATTCTGCTTCTAACTGTCTCTTAGTTTCTTCAAATTGTGCAATGCGTTCATCAATCTGATTTCTTAAAGATTCGCTTTGCTCATGGGCATTTTTTAAGGTTGTTTCAGCCAATTTTAATTGCTCGGTTTGTTCCTCGATGGTCGTTTTCAATGCGTTAATGTCGTCCGTGGCGCTATTTAAGCGCTCATTCATCGAGACCACATAGCTTGCTAAATTTTCTGCAAATGAAGCAACTGTTTTACGGTGTATGCGTTTCGGGACAACGCCATCATCTACGAGTTCATTGAAGGCAGCGAGCGTAGTTTCAATTTGTTCCTGAGTACGCTCCTCACGGGTTCTTAGCGTTTCGATCTGCTCCTCTGCCTGTTTTAGACGTTGCTCAAGTTCGCGCCGTTCTTGTGCTGTTTCTTCAGCGCGTCGGCGAACACTAAGCAGGTCATTTTCGAGATTTCTGAGTCGCTCTAAATTGGGTTGTGGGTCGCGCCGGTTTGTATCGTCATCAGGCATGTCCAGCATCCTTTAGTATATTCAATCATGGTTGTTGTGAGGCGGCATCTCACTGCCTGCCTCACTGTTAAACTTACTCATCCGAGATGAGCGCTTCGCGGATAACACGTCCTTTATTGTCTTCGGCGACAACTATCCAACGCTGATAGTTCGGCTCAAAACTTGTTCTTACAATCAATGGTCCGACGATTTCTGCCATACGGGCAACATCCGGGCGTGCTAAAATCTCATCAGCGACATCTTCTTTTGTGCGCTTAGGAGCATTTGGCGTTTCACCAGGGCTTGTCTCTGCACCTGTGGCGATGAAGTTAATACGTACAGTCGAAATCGCAGCAGAATTAATATTAGATTTCACCATATCTGCCGATGAAATTGGTTGTACAGAAAAACCACCATCATCACGTGTTTGTAGGCCAACCCGCGCTTCCAATTCAGCATTTGCGAGCACAAAATCAGTTTTGAGAGTTGTGTTGGTACCAAGCTGGCTCTGGGCATTCGATAATGAACGCCCAGCCATCTCCAGAAATGCTTGTAAATCGGTTTCATTCTTAGGATCATTCGCCATTATCAGGCCCTTCTGATGCACGTGTGACCATTTGTGGTTCTAGCCCAACAGGCATGGGTACAGGGACAAGTGTCGCTGTTAACTTAGAACTCGTTTTCACATCCCGATTGAGCTTGCGCTCGTATTTTACATTATAGGTTTGTGCGAACAAGTTCATCAGCCGTTTACCATCTTCCGTTTGGGTTTCTACAACCTCAATATCCATCACCACCTCAACAGTAGCTTCAGAAAATTGGTAAAATGTGGGCCTAACGCCTAGATTCAACAACGAAACTTCCTGTGGTTCCGCTGTTTCATATTTGACAGACCCATCCGGCTGAATCGTTTGAGTCATATTAGGGATGACTTCAACGGTTGTTTCGGCAAATTCTTTCACTAGCTCCGCAGAGGTGCGATCAAGGCTTGCCTGCGCTTCTGCGATGCTTTCCGCTAGCATTCGCACTAAATCTGAAAATGAGGCTGAGGGTGTCTCGCGCACAGGGACACTAGGCGGAACAATGGCCGGGCGAAAGGCTCTCAGCTCTCTTATATTCGGTATATTGGTGCCGGGGAATGACATGATTTATCCCTATTCGCCAGGTGCTGGACGGTTATCCACCACAATGAGTTCTGGCGCAATACGTGGTGGTGGGGGCACCGGCACAAGACGTGTAATCATACGGCTGGTACCATGGACTTCTTTACCAAACTTACGGTTATGTTTCACATCAATATTGACCGAGGCACTCCACATGCCGAAGCCCACTTTGGCTTTAGCATTCACGCCGACTTCCGTCTCGCGCGAGGTAGTGGTCTTGATGTCCATCGAGACCTCGATGGTTGCTTCTGCAAATTGATAAAATGTGGGTAAAAGACCAATTTGTAATAACGATACCTCAACTGGTGGTGCGCTTTCAAATGTGACCGAGCCATCTGCTGCAATAGTCTGTGTCATTGCTAAAACAAGTTCTATTTCCGTCTCTGATAATGCTTTGGCAGTCTCAACCGAGTTTTCATCCAGAGCAGCTTGGGCGGTTGCAATCCCCATTGCGAGTGATGCGACCATATCGGGAAGAGGTACATCAAGAAGTTCTTGTCCTACGCTTGGCATAATAGACTCCTAAATTTTTATTTTATCAGGCTAACTACTCGGCTTAATCAAATCGATAGTATTATCAATTGACTAATCGGTCTCTGTTCCTTGCTGTTTGAGCAACTGAAGGAATTTATTGAAAGTACCTGAATCAATCGATACAGGGCCGATATGTTTGATGCGCGAGTCTACCTTGAGGACGAAGTAAGCTGTAACAGGTAGAAGAGCTAATACAACGGGATGATTGGGCACGTTAAATAAAATCTGCCCATTCAACTTGGAGATGAGAGAATTTGGTGCTTGACCTTGCCCGATAACAAGATACAAAGTTTGATCCGGTAACGACAAGTTAATCTTCGCTCCGAAGCCTTTTTTAACTGTGTCAGGGTTATAAGTCATAAGTCACACACCCCCTCATTACTATGATCATCATTATAAGCTCATTTATTATTAGGGCAAGCAATTTTTACAGACATTAACATCTGTTAATTGATATTACGTAGGCATAAAACAGTGTAATTTTTTTAACCGGATAATAACACGATCAATGCATCTAACTACAGCAGTATGCCCGCTCTAACAGAATCTTGCAACGTACCTTCCCCATTGACGCGCACGCACAACGCGCTACAATTTTGCGCGCTGATCGTTATAATTTCGTGACGATTATCCGCGCTGTGTGTTAGTACATACGGGGAGCATATACAGATCGTATTGGCTCCAATCTGGAACCACTATTTACACAAATGGGAGCATTGCATGAAGGTTGCGCTCTTTACCGAGACATTTTTACCCAAAATGGATGGCATCGTGCGCGTGGTCTGTCTGCTGGTGGATCACTTACGCGCTCAGGGCATCGAGGTGCTGATTATCAGCCCCAATCTCGCCCAGAATGAGGAACCCCTCACAGAATATAACGGCTGCCGTGTGGTGACGCTCGAAGGTGTGTCCTTGCCGTGGTATCCCGAAGCCAAGTTCACCGGCCCCTCATTGACTGTCTACCGCGAACTACAGGCGTTCCAGCCGGATATCGCGCACTTCTTCCATCCGGTCACCGTCGGCATTCCGGGCCTGGCGATGGCAAAAGCGCTCGACATCCCCACGCTGATCTCATTCCACTTAGACTTTGCCCGCCTCGCCCGTCATATGAATTATGGGCCGATCAATCTGGGCTTCATGGAAGGCATCGCCGACTTCATGACGCGGGTGATCTTCAACTGGGGCGATTACACGCTCGCACCGAGCAAGCAAATTCAGCAAGATATGATTCAACTGGGCATTAAAGATGTGGGTCTATGGAAGCGTGGCGTGGATGCCGAGCGTTTTCATCCCAATTATTACGATGAGGCAACCCGCCATCGACTGAGCGCAGGCGCGACTGATGCGCCGCTGTTGTTGTACGTCGGACGCTTATCCCGCGAGAAGCAAATACAAGATTTGCGCCCCCTGATGGATGCCATGCCTCACGCCCGCCTCGCCATAGTCGGCGATGGGCCTTATCGTGACGAACTGGAAACGATCTTTGCCGGCACGAATACCGTCTTCACCGGCTACATGAAAGGTGAGACACTCTCCAAAGCCTATGCCAGCTCCGATATTTTCGTATTCCCCAGCGCCATGGAAACCTTCGGCTTAGTGGTCGTCGAAGCGATGGCGGCGGGCTTGCCGGTGGTCGCGTCGCGGGTGGGCGGTATTCCGGATGTGGTCGAAGAAGGGTATAACGGATATACCTTTGAAGTCGGCGATACACAGGCGATCATCGAAGCGGTGGAGAGCATCAGCGTCACCCGTCAGCGCATGGCACAGATGGGGCGCAACGGGCGCACCTTCGCCGAGACGCAAACGTGGGATCATATGATGGATGAGGTCATCGGGCATTATCAGCGCCTGATCTATCAACACAACCGCGCGTCAGCACGTAGTGCCTGAGCATCACGCTTCGGTGAAGCCGTGTTGCACCAGTTGATAGTGCAATTTTGCCAGTTGCGTTAAGGCACTGGCATAATAAAACTCCACTTCGTCAGCGCGTCCCTGAGCCAATTGCTGATAAGCGTGTATCAAGTAGGTGATCGCACGCTCTAAATGATCGTGCATGGATGCCGTATCCGGCGCGTTCTCTATTTGTGCCAACGAAGCGTGCAATTCGGGCAAGATGTGTTGTGCATCGTCGACCGCTTCTGTAGGGCGTTCGGTGGGCGCAGTCGTGATCTGCTTCTCCAACGACACCGCGATAGGATGCACCTGTTGCCACCAATCGAACAGAGCAGTATTGGGGTTTGATTGCGAATAGACCATCACAGTTTTTCACCTACAGGCATTGAGCATGAACACGTAGCCCTATTCTATACCAGCTTAGTCCGTGTGTGGGTTAAGGCTCATCCCATGCGACACACGCGCACTTATGCTAAACTGACTATCAGTGACGATGGGTTATACGGGAGAGATCACCCTATGAACGCCCAACAAGCCTTGCTCGAATTGCTGGCAGAGAACGATTATTATCTGCGCCGTTTTTTGACCGATGTTGAGGAAGAATGCCTGCATTGGCACGCCGACGACCAGAGCAACAGCATCGCCATCTTGATCTGGCATGTGTGTCGTGTGCAGGATGTGTTCTACACACAACATATCCTCGGGCAAGAGGGCGATAACGAAATCTGGTTTCGTGATAGTTATCACACGCGCACCGGTTACGACCCACGGGGGATAGGGGTTAATGGTTGGGGTATGCTGAGCAATTATACCCCCGCCGAGATGCGTGCTATACCGCGCTTCCCCGCTGAAACATTGCTCGCCTACTACGATACTATGTTCCACATCATCGAAGCCTACCTGCGCAAGACCAACACACAAACCCTGTTCGCACCTGCGGTTGGCTACGAGGGTCAACAAACCAACTGGTTCTGGATACGGCATCCGCTGTTCGATATGACACGCCACATCGGCGAGATGCTCGCGCTCGAAGGCTTATGGCAACGGGCACAGGGATAATTCAGTCGTTCGTCTGCTTCATATGCTCAACAGATTGTGCCACCAGTTCGCGCAGGACATCGAGATCAATATCTGCCAGCTTATTGACATATAAACAGGCTTTGCCGGTCTTGTGCTTGCCGAGACGTTCCATCAAGTTATCATACTCATCGAAGCCCGCCATGATATACAGCACCAGATTTTTCTTGCGCGGAGCAAATCCCGTTAAGAACCAATCGCCCTCACGCCCACTGGCGTATGTATAGTGGTAAGAGCCGAAGCCGATCATCGAATCACCCCACATCACCGGTGGTTCACCCGTGACATCTTCCATCAGGCGCAAGATGGCTAATGAATCCTCGCGCTTTTGTTCAGGTTCGATCTGCTCCAGATAGGCATAGGGATCGTTCGCTTGTGGTTTCGTTTTGAGATCAGACATCGTTCTCACTCCTTAGAATTACTTAAACGATGTACTAAGCATAGCACAACTTAGAACAAATGTATAACTAGATGAGCAAGTCATAGAGTAAGTTTTTCCAGCGTGTCGAATCAATCGCCCAGGTGACAGCAACCGTTTTGCCGGTGGCGATGGCTTGCGCCCAGATATGACGATTACGGCTATCTTGCGCCACGTTGAGCTTATCGACAACGGTCATCCCCCGTGTGAGATCGCTGTGTGTCTCAATTTCGACGTAATGTTTGCTGGTGTCAGTGGCGATGCCTGGCTCCAGCATGACGGCCATTGTCACGGCATCCGGCAGGGATAAACCATGATGTCCGCTCTGCCGATAGTAGGCGTCAATGGCGACGCGGTTGCTATCGAGGGTGAAATGCGCCAGTGGGGTACCCAGCTCACGTAACTGTGCCATTTCTGATTTGTCCAACGCAAACTCGCCCTGACAGAACTCCCACCCGACCATCTCGATAGGCAAACCGGATAAGAACACCATACGCGCTGCATCCGGATCCACCCAGATATTGTATTCGGCGGCAGGGGTGACATTGCCATAGGTGCAGGCGGCGCCACCCATCACCACACAGCGTGATACCCGCTCAACGAGCGTGGGGTCTTGTGCGAGCGCCAGCGCGAGGTTGGTCAGGGGGCCTAGCGTGACAACAATCAAGCCGTCATGTGCATGGCTCGCCGCCAGCAACGCATCGACAGCGTGCTCATCGGTGGGCGCTTGCTGAGGCTGACCGCCTTCACCACTCAAGCCATCTACCCCATGAAACCAGGTTGCATCGACATATTGGCGCAAGAGAGGTTTGTTTGCACCAGCATACACCGCCACATCCGATCCACAAATCTCCGCAACGAAACGCGCATTGATTGCCGCTTGTGCCAGCGGTACGTTACCGGATAACACCGAAATGCCCACCACATCGACATCTTGCGCTTGCAATGCCATGATGAGTGCCACCGCATCATCACTGCCCATGTCGGTATCAATCCATACTTTTCTCGTCATCGTTAAGTTTTCCTTTGTGTTCCGTCAATAAAATGCACAGTTAATATAAACGTCTGATGAAATCTCAAACTGGGATTAGCACTCTCGCATGGAAAGTGTTAAAACTATAGTGTCCAAAAGAGAGATTTGATCAAATCAGGAGACAGGCTTACATGAAAAAACAAAATTTATTATCACTTTTAGCGCTCGTGTTACTTGTGCTAGGTACTCTGATTGTACCCATAACTGCGCAAGAAGGCACGATTGTTGATATTGCTGTCGAGAATGAAGATTTCTCGATCCTCGTGCAAGCGGTAACAGCCGCTGATCTCGTGGAAACACTCAGTGGCGAAGGTCCTTTCACCGTCTTTGCACCAACCAACGAGGCCTTCGCCGCAGCACTGGGTGAGCTGGGTTTAGAAGCTACTGATCTCATCGGTGACACGGATCTACTGGCTAGTATTCTGACTTACCATGTGGTTTCCGGGGCTGTGTTCTCAACCGATCTCAGCGATGGTCTGGAAGTGACTACCGTCAACGGTGCAACCTTCACCGTCAACGTCAGCGATGACGGCGTATCCATCACCGATGGCATGGGACGCACCGCCAACGTGACGGCTGTGGATATCGAAGCCAGCAACGGCGTAATCCACGTTCTCGATAACGTGATCCTACCCCCGATGGAAGCCGCCGAAGAAGAAGCACCGGCTGAAGAAGCACCAGCCGAAGAAGAAATGATGGAAGAAGATCCTGGTTATGGCGTGCCTGAAGGTTACGAAGTGACCGAAAACCCAACCGGTTCGGTTACCCTGACCAGTGGAGACAGCACCATCTCCATCATCACACCGGAAAATTACGAAGGTGTCATCAGCACGCAAGAATTTGAGAGTGACGTGGAAGAACTGCGCTTCTTCTTAGACCGTACCGGTTACACCACCGGCAACGATCAAGATGCGTTGCCAACCGGCGCACTCGTCGGTGTGGGTACATCTAACTCCCGCCGTGGCCAGCAGGGTGTGGCTTACCTCTACGATCTCGGACGTGAACGCACTGTTGTGATTTCCCTGTTTGAAGGTCGTGGTCAAGTTGGTGCACCGCTTGAAGATGTCGAGACTGTGGTCGCAGAATTCGATATCCTCGGCACAATTGTCGATATCGCTGTGGCAAATGCTGAAGGTGGCGTTGATGACCGTGAAGGTTTGAGTTACCTCGTGGATGCTGTACTTGCCGCGAATCCAGCTGTGGTTGAGACGCTCAGTGGCGAAGGCAACTTCACCGTGTTTGCACCGAACAATCAGGCATTCCTGAACCTGTTCGCAACCCTGCGCGACGCTTACGGCATCACCCCCGCACAATTGCTGAGTGCTGCTAATCAAGACCTGCTGACCAACGTCTTGCTCTACCATGTGGTTGAGGGCGATGTGTTCGCCGCTGACGTCGTCGGTTTGACACCTGGCTCGACAGTGGTGACCCTGCTCGGTGACGATCAGAATGGTATCGGTATCACCTTTGCTGGTGATGGTAGCCCTCGCCTGAACACTGTGGTTGGTCTGGTTGCTACGGATATTCTCGCTAGCAATGGTGTGATCCATATCATCGACGAAGTGCTGTTACCACAATGTGTGATCGACACCCTAGAAGGTGCTGGTTCTTGCGGTACGGCTCCAGCAACTGACGAATAAACGATAACTTTCGTTTAACGCTTGGCAAAAATGAGTGCTCCGTATCGGGGTGCTCATTTTTTGTGCCCTGAATGCTTCTGGAACTTTACTCGCCTGTTAGACGTTCACACAGTAGAACCGATTACATAGATAATGGAGACAACAGATAATGATAATCATTCGTCTTATCACATGGTCACTGCTGTGCATCGTGATGACAGGCTGTGCCACGTTCAACTATTTTATTATGGGTGAACCAACCCCAACTGCTCAACCCGATGACGCACAAATTGCCTTTGGCGCATCAGATCAGGCACCGCCGGATTTAACGTGGGTTGAGGGCGATACCGCTTTTGATCTGGGCACCTATTGTTGGACACTCGGTGATCTCGGTGTATGCGCGGACATGATGCCCGCTGCCTATGAACAGGATGAGCATATCCGCGTGAATGAGGCAAACATGACACTCACTTTCGAGCGTTTCCCGGCGGAATCGATCTCAGCGTATGTGCATCCGGGCAGTAACCTGATGACACGCATCGCTGACATTCCGCTAGATGCAACGCTGGCACAAGATGGCACAATCAACGTGATCTTACCGGATACACTCGAGGGTGAACATGTGCTGGTCATCAATGCCAATTGGATGAGCAACCCGCTCGGCGATGCCATCTATACCTTGCCGATTACCATCAACCGCTAATTGTGACGACACACAAGGCAAGCCTTAATCTGTAGAAGAACAGTCCCTATCTGTCTCTCGCCACTTTTTGCAAAAGATGAGTGAGGGGCAGGGAGGGCAGGGCATTTTTTACATAGGCTAAGTTACCCCCATCATTCCTAAACTTTTGTATTATAATGTTAGATGTAATATACTGTTTGATGAAGATGCGCGTATGCAAAGTAGCAAATTGTAACGGAGCAGTTGCAAAAAGTCTTGTTCTCGTTCACAATGTGAACAAAGCGCGTATTCAACTGGTTGTTAAGTAGCTCATAGGTGAAATATTGTGTCAGAAGACGAAAAAAAATCACACGACATAGAAAAAGATCCGCTCAGCGAAACGATTGGTGATGCGTCGCAAGTTGGCGATATGGATCAAAAGATGGAAGCCAATCCTAGCCGCATCCAAACGGCGATGCTCAACGACCCTGATGTAGCAGAACCCATGGTCGAGCGGATGCCCGATGCCAACACGGCAATGCTGTCGCTTGGCTGGCGCATTCAGTTCAAGATTGGTGACCAGAAGAAAACCCTGCCCCTAAAATCGCGTATCACAATCGGGCGGGCAGTCGATAGCGATGCCAATGCCGACGAGATCAACCTCGACCTTACACCGTTTGGTGCGTATCACTTCGGCGTATCGCGCCATCATGCGGTGATGACACTGAGCGATGGCTATCTGTATCTCGAAGATCTCGGCAGTACCAATGGCACGCGCATCAACGGCTTTCAGCTCACTGCGGGTCAAAAGTATCGTTTACGCGATGGCGACGAGATCGAATTTGCTCGCTTGCGCAGTAATATCTTATTCAAGGGGCCGGATGCCTCATGAAGGTTGTGGTGGCATCACAGAACCCCGTCAAGTTAGAGGCAACGCGGGCGGGTTTTGATGCGATGTTCCCGCAAATGCATGTTGAAGTCATCGGTGTGACTGTGACGAGTGATGTGCGTGCCCAACCGATGAGCCGTGCCGAAACGCTCGAAGGGGCTTCCAACCGCGTGCAGAATGCGACCTTGATGCGTCCTGATGCGCAGTATATTGTTGGGATTGAAGGGGGCGTTGAACACATCGACAGTCAGCTGGCGGTGTTTGCATGGGTGGTCATTCAACACGGCGATCAAATCGGGCGTGCCCAGACGGGCGTGTTCTATCTCCCGCGGGAGGTTGCTGAACTGGTGCTAGCCGGTCATGAATTAGGCGATGCAGATGATATTATCTTCGGGCAAGAGAACAGCAAACAAAAGAACGGCAGTCTCGGTTTACTCACCGATGATGCCCTCACGCGCACGAACTATTACATACAAGCCATCATCATGGCGCTGATTCCCTTCAAAAAACCTGATTTCACCTGGCGTTAAACCACCACATTCCGATCATTCTCGCAGAGCATCCCATCCTCTATAATGAATGCAAAGACACAAGCTAATCAGGAGCAACTCATGAAAATCGCACTAGCGGGCGACCACGCCGGTTATCAGATGAAGCAATTTCTGGTGAAATATCTGACCGAACAGGGACACGATGTGCTTGATCTAGGCGTGCATACCGATAGCGTGCGTTCAGATTATGTCGATGCGGCGAAAGCTGTTGGCTATGCGGTGGTGGAGCAACGCGCTGAACGCGGCATTCTGGTCTGTGGCAGTGGGGTAGGCGCATCAATTGCTGCGAACAAGATCAAGGGCGTGTATTGTGCCATCACACACGATACGTACAGCGCCGCGCAGGGCGTTCAGCATGATAATATGAACGTGATGGCAATCGGCGGGCGCGTGATCGGCACATCGACAGCGGCATCCTTGGCAGATGCCTTCATCGGTGCGCAGTTCTTGACCGAACCGGATCGTTATTTGCGACGCTTCAACGATGTTCAAGCGCTGGAAGACGAGTGAACGGCAACCATTGGTACGCTGATGATGAACGTGCTTCCTTGTTGGGGGGCGCTCTGTACCTCAATTTTGCCCTGATGTAATTCGATGATCCGTTGTGCTACCGATAAGCCCAGACCAAAGCCCGCCTTAGAGTGGGCTTTATCTTTACGCCAGAAATGCTCAAAGAGGTGGGGTATGTCGTCGTCTTCTAAGCCGATCCCATCATCGGCAATTTCAAGCTGGGTCATCTCATCTGCCTGACGCGCTACCACGCGCACATGACCGCCCTCATCGGTATAAGTCAGAGCATTATCCAGCAATTGATAGAGCGCCTGCTGAAAATACTCAGCATCCACCATCAACGATAAATCTGGAGGCTCAACGCGGATCTCAAGATCAATCTGTTTGCGTTGTACGGTATCCGCAATTTGCTTTTGAACCGGTTCCAGCAGATAGGCAACCGGAATCACCTGTAGCTTCAGATCAACCCCGCTATCGAGTTTAGTCATCAGCAATTGCATGTTGAGCAACTGATTGAGGCGCAGAATTTGCTGATTGATGCGGTCAATCTTGCGCTGACGGTCACTGGCTTCATCCAGTTTATGGAGCATATGCAGGTTGGTGGTGATGATCGAAAGTGGCATCCGGAACTCATGCGATGCCATCTGCACAAACTGCCGTAAAATCTGGCTACGCTCGCGCGCGATTGCCGCACGCATCTCGATCGCCTTTTGTTCGCGGGCGGCGGTGATGTCATCAAAGGTGATGATCGCCCCATAGGCTTGTTGAGTTTCAGGATCGAGTAAGGGTTGCGTGTTGGTGTTGATCCAGCGTTCGTCGCCGTCTTGCGGATGTGTGAATGTCATCACCACATTGAGTTGTGGCTGGTTAGTCCGCAAACATTTCACCACTGGATACTGATCGCGTAGATATACAACGGCATCTTCGTTGGTGAAATTGCCGATTAATTCTATGGCTTGCCTACCACGCAAGGCATCGGGCTCAACACCTAAAATATCAATCGCCGCTTGATTGAACATCACGATCTTACCGCTATCATCATAGAGCAAAACGCCCTCATTCATCGCGGTGAGGATGGTGCGGTAACGCGCTTCGCTCTGTCTTAACACGCTTTGGGCATGGCGGGACTTGCTGACATCGCGCACCACCGCCAGCACCTGATCGACATCAACCGCCACCAGACGCGCTTCGTATTCGCGCAAGCCGCGTCCCGGCACATCGAGCACATATTCGAGCGTCTCAACATGCTGTTGTGTCAATGCCTGTGCAATCGCCGTTTGTATCTGCTGAACCAGTTTCGGCTCAAAGAAATTGGCGATGTTCTTGCCGATCATCTCGTCAGGCGGGTATATCAACTGACTGTAATCACCATACACAGCTACAAAGTCACCCGCTCGGTTCAGTTGCAATACCATATCCGGGATGGCGATCAGCAAGGCGTTTGCCCGCGCTTCGCTCTGTCTCAAGGCGAGCTCAACTTGTTTGCGCTCGGTGATATCGAGGAAGGTGCCGATCAAATACGTGGCGCCGTCTTCGCCGGTAATCACTTCTCCGCGAGAATCCACCCAGCGTATGTCGCCATCGGGGCGCACGATGCGCTTCTCGATCTGGTAGGGTGCGCCGGTTTTTTGTGAGCGTTGCACAGCCTCCGCTGCTCTTGGGCGGTCTTCGGGGTGGATCAAGCTCATACCAAGTTCAACAGTGGGGGTGATATTGCCCGGTTCTAAACCACAGATGCGAAAAAACTCATCTGACCAGACGTTCTCGCCGGTATCAAAATTGACCTGCCAGCTCCCGACACTGCCGACTTGTTGTGCTTTTTTGAGGGAGGCTTCGCTCTCGATCAGCGCATCTTGCACGTGATAAAAGTCAGTCATATCACGCGCGATTGAGAGGATGCTCTCAACTGCGCCTGTTTCATCAAATTCTGGAACCAGACGTGTCCAGTAGCGTCGATCACGAAATTCGAAGGTCATCTCATCTTCTTCGCCGGTGCGGTAAATGCGCTCGCGCCGCTGACGCAAATCTGCGATAATCTCCTCGCTGAACCCCATCTCTTGGTTGGTCTTGCCGATGATCTCAGTGAGCGGTAAACCCCACATCTTGGCAACAGCTGGATTGGCATACAGACAGCGCCCTTCCAGATTATAGCGATAAATCAGATCGGGCGTGTTCTCCACCAGCGTGCGGAACTGCTGTTCAGTCTGATGTTTGCTGGCGGTAATATCCCGCGAGATAGCCAGCAGATAAGTTAGATCACCTCTGTCGTCATAGATCGGTAACGCATCGGTCTGTACCCAGATGACCCCCCCATCGCGCTTGCGGACGCGATATTCTGCCTGTGCAATTTCTTCGCCCGCTAAGACCGCTTGATGTAGCTGATCGCGGGTGTAGGATAAGTCATCAGGATGGACTAAAGAATCAGGTGCGATGGTGCGCAGTTCTTCGCTGGTGTAACCGAGTAGGCGTTCAAATGCTGGATTGTGATAGATCAGTGGTCCGTCGGGCTTGTGAAGCGCGATCATATCATAGGTGCGTTCAATGAAATAAGATGATGCGTGATCGAGATAGGGTGCGAGCGGATCGGCGGAGGGCGTTTCATCCGTTAGATCATCGAGAAAATCTAACACACGGTGATAAGTCGACTCATCCCCGATGAGGGCTAACAACCGAGCTTTTTTGTCTTCAGACAATACCATGTATTATGTCATTTCATTCTACGATGGATAACGCGCTTGGAGTATAACATATCTCTTAAATTTCACAATTTTTATAGCAAATAAACTTTATGTTAATTGTAACACAATATTCGATAACTGAATAATGAAGGTCGTGAGTGGGGTGGGTTTAGTGCATGTCATACGTGCAATAGAGTTTAAGCGCTGGTTGTCGTAGGGGCGTATCCTGTGTGATCGCCCGTTTGACAGATGCGGGAGCGCACATCGGCACTCCCCTACAATCTTTGCCCTGAACGGTATGGGACAGGCTATCCCAACCTTTAGCGCACACGCGCCCAGATTGCCCGTGCCAGTGTCCCTAATCCCACCACTGCCAGCGCAATTAGCAAGAGGCGCATCGCGCTTGAGATGAGAACTTCACCCGTATCCGGCAGGCGCGTGATGCTAATCAGAGTGGCATTGCTTTGCCCCTGATAAGGCGCATCGAAGCGCGCATTGTTCACCAGGACATAGGGCACTGTTGTTGAAGGACGCACCCGGGTACTGACTGTCACGGTTACCACCTGTGCAGGGCTGAGTTGGGCGATGCTATAACGGATAGTCTGTCCATCAATCACCACATCGCCGGTTGTCGCCACTGCCGAGAGTAATTCCAACTCATCGGGCAACTGATCGGTGAAGCTCACGTTGGGTAGAGGGGTGTCAGTCGGGTTCTCAACACGAATTGTCCATGTGACGGTATCGTTAGGTAGGGCGAACGGGTTATCGACTGTCTTGTTAATGGTCGGGTTACCGGAAGCACTTGCTACGGGTTGACCATCACCGGGTTGACCAGCCGGCGGTTGCGGGTTCGGTGGCGGGATCAATGTGAAGCCGAAATCAAGCGTGTGATTGTTCACACCGAAGGTACCGGTGGTGATGGTCACGCTCAAGCCTTCGGAATCGCTCATCAAGAAACCATTTTCAGTGAAGCCACTGCCGACATTGACTGCCGTCTGGAAATAATCTTCCAGTGGTTGTCCGGGGTCAAAATTGCTATCAGCGACGCGCACCGTATAGCGCGTGTTGGGCATGATGCCTGCCGGCTCGTTCGGATCAACAATGCCGTTGCCATTAATATCCCACAAAGGTGGTTGATCGCCAAAGATACCATCGTTGTTGGTATCCCAGATGGCATCGACTGTGTTGAAGTAGTAGTGTCCGGTGGGGTCGGTGTTCGTCTGAGCGATGACATTACCCGTCGTGGGATCGAGTAATTCCAACAGCACATTATTCACCGGTGTTTCAACATCTGTGCCCTGAATACCATCGCGTACATCTTCAATCCATACCAGATTGCCAATTTCAAGCGGGGGCGGTGGGCATAACGCTTCGATATCTCCCAGACCGTTGCCTTTGCCACCGCTACTGGGGGCACCGGGCGGGGTAAAAAATAACTCTAAGCCATCGGCTGCTGTGCTGGATCCATCGATATTAGAGATCCAGCGGAACCCGCCGGAGAAGATATCATCCAGTGGATCTAGGAACGAAGTCACAATGCGATCAGTCCCTCGGACATGCACCAATGCGCCCTGCGTGGCTTCGCCATGAAAGCCACCCACCGCATTATCACCCACATAGAACTCGCCACCGTTGGGGCCATCATTATTGGCGGCATTTTGTGGGCACAGACCACTGGCATCCCCTTCG
The DNA here is from genome assembly GCA_051117475.1 of Anaerolineae bacterium. GTDB lineage: Bacteria > Chloroflexota > Anaerolineae > Aggregatilineales > Phototrophicaceae > JAUZRW01. The sequence continues at coordinate 20,432 of JBNPEE010000063.1, forward strand.
AGTACATACGTGCCGCCGACATCACACACGCGAATCAGATCACCGGCAGCCCATGAGCTATATTCTTGTGGCGATCCAGGATCACTGAGCGAGTTGACACCGACCATATCACCGAAGCGATCCCGAAAACCAAGGATCATATTGCCGGCACTATCGAATTCAATATCGGTCAATATGGGTTCGGGGCGGCTGATTTGTAACCCGCGCACATCCGGCGGAGCCGAGGCATTGAAGGCGAAGCTATCTGACCACGGGTTCCAATCGCCATAATGATTGCCTGCCCCACCCCCAATACAATCAGGATTGGTACCGACACCGGCACAGCCACGATGATTAGGTGTGGCAGCAAAGGCTAAATCCATGCTGAAGACCAGCGTGTTACCGCGATAAATATGCGCCGATAGATCGGCACTGGTTCCGCCGTTCTCCGCTGTACAGACCACGCCGGTATAGACCTGCCCATCACGATAACCGATAGCAAAGGGACGCGCCACACCGTTCGTGCAACCGGGGTTGAAAGGCCCCAATGCGCCAACATGGGTCACAGTCGGGATGCCGGGCATGTAACCGCCAGCCGCAGTCGCATTGCCATATTCAAGATTGAAAATCTCGACACGACGCGCATTCAAATTAGTGACGTAGAGCGTGCTGTTATCGCTGGATAGTTCCACATCGCCCGCGCCGACCTTACCGACCATATCCCAGTTATCGGTATCAGATTCAGAGTCGAAGTTCCAACCGGGCGTGCGCCCATCACTGCCGAAGTTCGCCGCACCGAGTGCGCCCATGTCAAAGGTCGTGAGTGTATCGCCGTTGATATTATAGGCATAGAGCGTATCGAGATTATTGCCTGCCGCGCCACCATTGGGCGTAGTGCCCGCATGACGACGCACATAATTGGCGAAGAAGATCACGTTCGTAGGGTTGTGATAGCCAAAACCATAGACTGTACCACTTTCGGTGGCGTTAGCTAGCTCAGTATAAGCTACTCCGTCTCCACGATCGCCATAATTGAATAAGACAACCGTCGGGTCTGTAGTGGTCTGGTCATTGAAGACAAAACAGGACGTGACCAGATCGGGTTGTGGATTGGTGCCCGTACCACAAAAATCCCCGCGTGATGATAAAGGTAGATCAACCGTCACATCGATACCACCTGTGATGAAGCGTACAGTCGTTCCCAGTCCATCTTCGCCGGCGCCAGTGTGTGTGCCCGGTTGCAGATCATCCGGCAAATTGGTGAACTCGATACGCAGGCGCTCGCCATCAAGCGCATCAGGCACATTGAGCGTGTACTGACCATTGGCATCGGTGATATCACTGTCTACCACCGAGCCATCTGTGCTGAAGACGGTTACCGTCACGCCAGCTACAGGCGGTTCGTTGTAGGTTACAAGGGTATCACGGGTGCCACTGTTATTAAAATCACGATATGCTTCACCGGTGATCGCTGTCGCCGCGAAAGTCGGTAGCGTCAACAATACCCATAGCATGAGTGGTAGGAGAGTTTTCAAATAATGTGCGGTCATCTCGGTTGCACCTATTATTATTAACGCATATTGTCTTACCAAATGTTACAAGTTGTCACGCTATATTCTAGCAAATAATCGCGTGCACACTGAGAGTAATCCTGTACAAGTTTTGTACGGACTATGTATCATTTTCGTTTGCAAGGTTAGTGATGATAAATTATTAAGTGAGCAACGAAAATATCTCCATGCATCTTTTATCATTGATGACCTTACCAACGCCAGAAAATCGCGAAATCGCGCTGGCAAGTTGACAGGCTTCCCGATAAACTCTAAACTAACCCTATTATAATTCACGCAGATAAAATAACCCACTCATCGCGCAGACGGGGGAGGATTCACCCATGGAAAATGAGAAATTTCGGTTGATTGTCCGGCGTGGGCCAAGACCGAATGAAGTTTATGAATTAGTAGATGAGGTAATCAACCTCGGACGTGATATTACCAACGACATCGTGATCAATGATCGTGAGGTCAGCCGACATCATTTGCGCTTCACCCGTGGTGGCGGTGGTTTCACGCTCGAAGATCTCGGTAGCACCAACGGCACGTTCGTCAATGGCAAACGGGTAACAGGTGCTGTCGGCTTGAAGAACGGTGATATGGTCGGTTTAGGCGAGACAGTCACGCTTCAATACGAAGTGGGCACGATGGGTGCGGACGCGCCGGCACCGTCTCAACCACAAGCACAACCCCGATCTCAACAACCTGCGTCCGCTTCAGACGATGCGGCATATCGCCCACCTGCTGAACAGAGTGCGCCGGCATCACCATCCCCGCAATCGGCAGAACCTTATAACGCGCCTCAGCAAGCCCCTCAACAAGCCTATCAACCGCAACCACAGGTTGATGCGTACCAGCAGGATGCGGACGCTTATGCCCCGCCGCAAGATTATTACAATCAGCAGGGGCAAGCGGCGGCATATGGCCCGCCACCGCCTGGCTATGATTATGATCCCTATGCCATGCGCGAGGAAGAAGGCAACAGCACCATGCAATGGTTGCTGATCGGTTGCTTCGGTCTCTTATTGCTGTGTTGCTGTCTGACGGTTGTCGCGGCAGTGGCTATTGATAGCCTGTGTTTATACGAATCTGTGCCCATCCTGAACAACGTGCTGGATGCGCTCTCGATTCCGGTCAACTGCCCGCAATAATGTTTGATTTTGCCCGCGCTTCATCAGCACTTGATGAGGCGCGTTTTGTTTTTGGGATAGATACTGCTAGAGGATAACCCACATGAAAGCGATTATCTGCCATCAATTCGGCGCACCGGACAGCCTGAGCTATGAAGATGTCTCTTCACCTGCTATCCGTGCAGGTGAGGTGAAGATTGCGGTGCGAGCGATGGGCGTTAACTTCCCTGATCTGCTGATGGTGCAGGGTTTGTACCAGATGAAACCGCCGTTTCCTTTTAGTCCGGGCTTGGAGGTTGCCGGGGAGATCATCGCAGTGGGGGAGGGTGTGACGGATCGTGCTGTCGGTCAGCGCGTGATCGGTGTGGTCAATTACGGCGGGTTCGCTGAAGAAGTTTGTGCGCCCGCGCTGATGACCTTACCCATGCCCGATAACATGCCCTATGAAGTTGGCGCGGGTTTCCCGCTGGCATATGGCACGTCCCACGTTGCACTAGCCCACCGCGGACGCTTGCAAGCGGGTGAGACGGTGCTGGTGCTGGGTGCATCGGGCGGAGTGGGTTTAACTGCGGTTGAGCTAGCGCGTCAGATGGGTGCTGAGATGATCATCGCCTGTGCCAGCACCGAAGAAAAATTGGCACTCACCCGCCAATACGGCGCGACACATACGATCAACTACACTGAGCAAGATCTGCGTGATGAAGTCAAGCGCATCACGGGCGGGCGTTATGCAGATGTGGTCTATGATCCGGTAGGGGGCGATGCCTTCGACAGTGCAATCCGCTGTGTGGCATGGGAAGGGCGTTATCTGGTGATAGGTTTTGCCAGTGGGCGCATCCCTGAACTGGCAATCAACCGCGTGTTACTCAAGAATAGTGCGTTAGTCGGTGTGTTCTGGGGCGCTTATGCCATCAACCAACCACAGGTAATGCAGGATTCTTTTCGTACGTTGTTGACGTGGTATGCAGACGGCAAACTATCCCCTCATATTGACCGCACCTTGCCATTATCTCAGGCATCCGATGCGCTGATGATGCTGGCGAATCGCCAGTCCAAGGGCAAGCTGATCCTCACACCCTGAGTCAGCGCACGCGCAAATCATGCCAGACGGGCACATCACCCAGCGCCTCTGCGATGTACAAACCGGCTACCTGTAACTCGGTATGGGCTACGTCGCGGGTCAGCTCGCGGATGTCAGACTTACGTGAAAAGACCCGTTCAGGTTGTGGCACATTCTGGTTATCGTGTGGTTCTGTTTGTGCTATCACAAAACGGAAATTGCCCCCGCCAAGGTGCAGGCTCAGTTCACCGTGTTCGGTGGCGGGCGGTTCGTCGCGCCGTTTGACGACCTCCGATACATACAGCGATTGAATCTCAACATGCGATACGCTCCAATTGCGTCGATTACCCACCCACGCGCTGATGGTTCTCTCCTGACTATCAATCACGACACGATTGATACTGATGAAGATCAAGGCAAACTGATAGAGCATCATCAGCACCAACCCCGCACTAATTAATATGCCCAGATAAGGTAGCACCTGCGGGTTCGGCAGCAGTGTGCCGGTTCTTGGCAGGGCAATATCACTCACCAGCGTCGCCACCGATAACCCGAGATACACCAATGAACCAAAACCATACCACGCGCCCTTGATGATTCGTTGCATCCGCCACGACGGGCGCCGTGTGATGACGTACCGTGGCGTGTTATCCGGTGTACGCATGACGTCCATTTGCCAATATCCAAAGCGCAACGGCAACGGGGGTAAATCGCGCCGTGTGATGATGGGCGCTGTCGCGCGTTTAGGTGGGATCACGTAAAAGGGCACGCCGATTGATTGCGCTAGCTCTTGCCCGCTCGTCTGTGCCAGATCTTGAAAGACTGTGATATCAGGATCAGGCCAATGTACCACCTCACACCAGCGACTCCCGCGTTTCTGTGCGAGTTCTGGCGCTAAGATCAAGCCGAGATGCCACGACTCATCCGTCATCTGCCAACCGAGCACCACTTGCAAAATGTGATCGGCTTCGATGATGCCGGTATTGGGTAGGCGGCGCGTCACGCCGAAACTGCGACTGTAGCGAAAGCCCCGCGCTGATCCTTCGGCTAGGGGGCGTTCTTGATAAGTCAAACGCCATTTGCCTGGCTTGGATTGAATGATGTGGTTATCTGCTGCTAATATTTGTGTCATACATCCACAGGTTTCATTTATGGTATCGTTATAAGAAGCTATTATGGTCTCAAAAACGCTAACGATAAAGGGCTAAAGTCATACATCAGTACCCACACACTATTTGAAGCGCTTCTGAAGCAGGCGTTGTACTTTGTCGACTGCCACGCCATAGCGCGTCAGCAAGCCCACGCCTTCGCTATTGAGCGTCAACGCCAACAAGAGATGATCTGCCCCCAGATAGTGACTGCCATAACGCCCCGCCTGATTCATCGCTTCTTCCAGGACATTCTCCAAACTGACAAAAACGAGTTGATCGTTATCGTGGACAGCTTGTTGTAAGCTGGATAAATCCAACCCGCTTTGCTGGAGCAAATCAGACATGGTACTACGGCGCTCGTTGCTCAACGCCAGCAAGAGATGACTGATGCTGATCACAGGGTGATCGAGCTTGACGGCCAGTTGTTCGGCGGCATTCAGCACGCGGCGCGAGAGTTCGCTCAGGCGGGCATTGGTACGGATGGTCTCAAGGCTCCATTCTACACGCCCATCACTGATGACGTGCCGTAAACGCTGACGCAATTGCTCTGGCGACATATCCACTAACTTTAACAATTCGATGGCGTTGCCCAGATTAGTGCGCGTGATTCCCAACAGCAGATGCTCTGTGCCGATGTAATGACTGCCGAGCGATTCAGCTTCATCGGCGGCAACCATCAGGGTCTGGTTGAACGATTCCTTACGCGGTGGGCGCACGATGCCTTCTTGTGGGGGCATCAAGCGTTTGAGGTAAACCCGCGCCACCGGCACAGGTAAATCGTAAATTTCGAGGATTTGTGCGCCCAGACTGCCTATCGTCATCATGACACCTACGAGCAAATGCGCGGTATCTTGCCCGGCATGACCATAATCCAAGGCGAGTTGCGCGGCGTGTTGCAAGGCGCGGCGCGAGTGATGGCTATAACGGTTTTGCTGTACCATAGCATCCGGTCTCAGGGTCTGAACAAGTAGCCTCCATTATAACGCTGTGATAATCAGCGGGGCAAGCATGGGTACGCTGGCGGGTGATACTCTCTTGCTCGAATAGGGATGCAATTTGCTAAAAACTTGAGCGATTACCGTGCCCGTTGTGGGCGTTTATATGACTTCAATCATCGTTATCATCCGCGAGCAATGCCAACAGTTCATCATCAATTAAGGATGTAACCGCGCCTTTCTTGCGGCGAATGACACGATAACAGATGACATCTTCATACCCCTGCTTGGGGCGCACAATCTCAGTCAGGCGCTCACATTCCCAGATATCACTGACACATTCAAATGTCGCCTGACTGATAATCACCTCGCCAGCCCCCGCTTGCTCTTGCAGATACTTACAAATATCGGTGGCATTGCCCAGTGCGGCGAACTCCTTGCGCCCTTTACTGCCCACGTTGCCCATGACCGCTCCACCCGTATGCACGCCGATTCCATAGAAGAGTTGTTCGTTATCCGGCAGAATTTCGTGCATGGCGTGTAAATCTAATACCAATTGCATGGCGGCTTGCACCGCCCGATTGGCATGATCCAACTGCGGGTTGAGTTGCGTGTTCCATAAGCCGGTCACAGCATCGCCCATGTATTTATCAACAATCCCTTCGAATAAGCCGATGGAATCGCTGGCGATGCTCAGGTATTTGTTGATGACACGCATCAATTCTTCCGGTTCGAGGTTTTCGCTGAAGGAGGTGAACCCGCGCACATCGGCAAACATCGCGGTGATCTCGCGCTCCTCACTCTCGATGGCGGTGATATCGAGGGTGGACATATTGCGTACCAGCGCCTCCGGCAGATAGCGCCGTACTTCGATCAACTGCGATTCGCTCTGCTTCTGTTCGGTCATATCGTCGATGACCATCGCCACACCTTGTTCATCATCGTCCCCGCGCAGGGGGCTAGCGATCACCGTCCAGTTGCGGATCTTGCCACTCACAAGTACATCAATATCCTCTGTAACTTGCGCTTTTGTCGTGCGTACCTCGTTGATAATCGCGTGGAAGCTATCCGGCATGGTGGGTAGCGCTTCGTTGAGGTCTTGCCCGATGATATCGTGCACGCCGGCGATTTGCTCCATCGTGCTGTTGCAGACCAGCACTTGCCCCTGCTGGTTGATGGTCAATACGCCACTGGCGATACTGGTGAATAGGTTCATCATGCGGTCACGCAATTCGGTGACTTCTTGCAGGCGCATCTGTGTGGTTTCAAATAACCGCGCATTTTCCAGCGCCACTGCGGCTTGATTGGCAAAGGCTGTCAACACGGTGAGTTCGCTTTGCTTGAACAGACCTTGCAAGAAGCGATTATCACAATAGACCACCCCTAAAATCTGCTCGCGGGATTTGAGCGGAACAGCAAGGATACTCCGTAGTTGGAAGCCGACGATGCTCTCCTGTGATTCGTAGCGCTCATCCTGGCTGGCGTTGTCGGTCAGCACCGGTTCGCCGCTATCGGCTACCATGTTGACAATCGTCTTAGAGACAATCATGCCTTTACTGCTATCAAGCGTGGATTGCTCCATCCCACGAGCGATGCGGAATTCGAGTTCGCCCGTATCCGCATTCTTAAGTACGATATATCCGCGTTCTGCGCCGGTCAGCGCGATGACGGTATCCATCACCTGATTGAGTACCTCATCGGTCTTCTGTGCGCTGTTGATGAGGGCAGTCGTATCGGCGAGTGCCCGCAACGAGCGCAATTCCTGCTGACTGTTGTTCATGGTCTTTTGCAGGGAATCAAGCCGTTTTTTGAGCGTGCGTAAACTATCCATCGAGCCAGAAGGTAAGTTCACACCGCGTTGTTGTAGGATGTCGCGTTGCGTGCGTAATAAGTTGACAATGTCGTTCAATTGTTTGGAGACACTACGCAACAGCGAACCTGAGCCAGTCTCCTGCGGTTGATTATCAGTCATCTGCTCTGAATACCTCATATACTTGTGTTGCAGTTGATTTGCCTTTGCCGAGGATCGCAGGGCTTTCAGCAAAACGGAAGCGCGACGCATCGCCACTGCGGTTGAGTTGTTGGCGTGTGTCCTCACTGAGGATGATCTGTCCGGCAGTGGTATTCTCCTCAAGGCGCTTCGATAAGTTGATGGTATCGCCAATCGCCGTGAAATCACGCCGGTTGGTACTGCCGACGTTGCCCAGTGTGGCATCGCCGGTGTGCATCCCGATACGATACCAGCGCGTATCATCAGCTAAGCCAATTGTACGATAGAGCGCGTGAAAACGCTCGCGCATCAGCAAGGCGCATTCAATCGCCTTTTCGGCGTGATTCTCGACTTTGTTGAGTTGCGTGTTCCACAGCGCCATCAGTTCATTACCCATGAACTTATCGACTACACCGCCTGTCTCAGTGACGCAGTCTGCCGCGATTCCTAAATATTCGTTCAGGATATCCATGATCTCTTTCGGCGCGTTATTCTTCATGCTGGCAAGCGGGCGAACTTCTACGAACAGGCAGGTCACTTCGCGCCGTACGCCGCCCAAATCTAGCTGGCTGATCTCGTGAATTTGATCAACCATCTCCGGTGGCAAGTAGGTTTTCATCACGCGCAATTGTTGCTCGCGCTCACGCTTATCGGTGACATCATCCATCACAATTGCCACGCCACGCACAGTATCTTCACTATCTCGCAAAGGCGACATCTTGAGCGAAACCGCCACCCGCCCGCCATCGGGGCGTGGGATCTCGGCATCGAATGCGTGACTCTCTTCGGCATTGCGGATTTCTTGTAATTCATCTTCTAGCGAGGTGGTGATGCGTGAGAGCACATTCTGCAAGGGCGCACCGAGTGCCTGTTGGGCTTGCCACGCGAGAATCTCTTGCGCGGCATGGTTGAAGGTGGTGATCACGTCGTCGGCGTTGGTGGCAATTAAGCCGGAACCAATCGATTCGAACACGTTCTCCATCAGCTCTTGCACTTGCTCCAGTTGTTGTAGGGTGCGTTTGATCTCAGCATAATAACGTGCATTGGTGAGGGCGACAGCGGCGGTGTTGGCGAATGCCATCAGCATTTGTTTCTCGCGTTCGGTGAAGATCGCCGATTGCAGGCGGTTATCGACGTACACCAGACCAATCAGCGCATCCTTATACATCAGAGGCGCACACAAGACCGAGCGCAAGGAAAAGCCGACCACACTCGCACCTCCCTGAAAGCGTTCATCCTGAAAGGCATTGTCTGCCAATAGCGGTTCGCCGGTGTTGACCACATGCTGTAAGACCGTGGTGCTGATCTCAGGCTCTTTAGTGACTTGCTCGCCGGGCTTAAGGGTGCTATCACGAATCACACGAAAGTGAAAGCTATCATCCTCTTGTAATAAGAGGATATAGCCTCGTTCAGCACGGGTGAGGGCAATCACGATGTCCATTGTCTCTTCGAGGATATTATCAATATCCAGCGACGTGGTGATACCCGCTGACATATCTGCCAGCGCCCGCAATTGACCGAGTTCTGTTTGTTCATCAACGATGGTCGATTCAATCTTGCGTAAATCTGCCTGTACGCTCTTAAGCGCAGTCAAGACCATCGGCGGGAGATTCATCCCCCGCTGTTTTAAAATTTCTTTCTGGCTGTTTAAAGAGGTAGTCACCTGCTCGACGAGTAACTGAGCTTGTGTGAGTTCCTGTATCATTCCCGTCTTTGTGTGTTCCTGCGGCATCCCACTCACCATTTCACGCAATCAGACATATTGTCCCATTATAACCAGATTTCGTCATGATCGGAAATGATACAGGTTAATATCTACAAACATCATGCTAGATGGGTGCGCTCGTTAAGCGTTTCAGCGCATTGAGAGGGCGGGAGCCATCAGTGTCGTTTGGCAATGACGACAGCGCCAGACTGTTTGTACCGGATCCATGTCAAGCTGCTGCGCGACGTGCTCTGGCCACGTCTGCACACCGACCAGATCAAAGCTTGTGTTTGCACGGCAGGACGGACAATCGCCATGGTGCAAGATCGGGTGGGTATTGATCTCCTGCTCGGTTGCCATATGTAACCTGCCTTTCACACTCCAACATCTCTCCTATATTTTACTATACGGGATTTATGCGGCTTACGGTGCGTATTCTGACAGGATATGAACAAATGTCTAAAAGCTGGTACATTGGGCAGGGTGCAGGTGAGCACGATGTACTCACCTGCGGGTGTAGCTGGGATACGGTGGTTTAGCGTTGGCGACGATCTTGATCATCGCGGTTGCGCCCGAACCACAGGATAATCAGCAAGATGAGCGCCAGTGCGATTGCGCCTGCGCCGATGATAAGACCGGTCAGGTTGCCTTCTGTTGGCGGGTTCTCAGCAGATTGACTGTCTACCTCAACGATTTCAACCGGTGTCAGCGTGGCAATCGCGCCCGATTGTACAGTGTTGGTTGGGGCAGGCGTGAGGGTTGCCGTTGGTTCGGCATCAAGTGTGGCCTGTGCGTCCGATGTGGCCTGCGCGTTGGCTTCGGCTTCAGCTTCGGCATCAAGTGTAGCCTGTGCATCCGATGTAGCCTGCGCGTTGGCTTCGGCTTCAGCTTCGGCATCAAGTGTAGCCTGTGCATCAGACGTTGCCTGTGCATCAGACGTTGCCTGTGCATCAGACGTTGCCTGTGCATCAGACGTTGCCTGTGCATCAGACGTTGCCTGTGCATCAGACGTTGCCTGTGCATCAGACGTTGCCTGCGCGTCCGATGTAGCCTGTGCATCCGCTTCGGCTTGTGCTTCGGCATCAGATGTAGCCTGTGCGTCCGATGTAGCCTGCGCGTTGGCTTCGGCTTCAGCTTCGGCATCGAGTGTGGCCTGTGCGTCCGATGTAGCCTGCGCGTTGGCTTCGGCTTCGGCATCGAGTGTAGCCTGCGCGTCCGATGTAGCCTGTGCATTGGCTTCGGCTTCGGCATCGAGTGTGGCCTGTGCATCATCGGTGGCGCGTGTTTCGGCACGTACCTCTGCGGTTAAGGTCACCTGTGCATCGAGAGTCGCAAGTGTGTTGATTTCGTTGGTTGCCAGTGCATTGGCGGTTGCCTGTGCGTTCGATTCAGCTTGTGCTTCGGTGGTGACTTCGGCATCGGATGTGGCCTGTGCGTCATTGGTCGCCTGTGCGTTGGCTTCGGCTTCAGCTTCGGCATCGGATGTGGCCTGTGCGTCATTGGTTGCCTGTGCGTTCGATTCAGCTTGTGCTTCGGCATCGGCTTTCGGTTGGGGGGCGTCGGTCGCCTGTGCGTTTGCTTCCGCGTGTGCTTCGGCATCGCCCGTGACGGCGGCCTGTGGGCTGGGGAGTGTGGTTGCTCGTGTTGTGGT
>JBNPEE010000018.1:0-31369 GCA_051117475.1 Anaerolineae bacterium
AATCAACCGCGTTTCTTCACATCACTTAAATTTCGCGAGCTGGCTGAGGATTCCCCACTACAGGAACTCAATCCAGACCAACATTCTAAACGAAAAGCTAAGCAATCAAAGGAAAAGCAGATGCGCTACGCAGCATATCTACGGGTCAGTTCAGAGGAACAGGTTGGTAACTATTCCATCGAGGCACAACGTCGCGCTATCATCACCTGGGTGAAGGCGCAGGAGGGCGTGTTAGTCACTACCTATCTCGACGAAGGCGAAAGCGGACGGAAAGCCGATCGTCCAGGCTTTCAGCAGATGCGCACAGACGCACGCAAAAACATATTTGACGCAGTGGTGGTTCACAAGTTTGATCGTTTTGCCCGTAATCGTACCGATGCACTGGCGATCAAATCACTATTGCGTTACGACTATGGCATCAAAGTTCTATCAGTCACAGAACCTTCAGAGGACAGTGATGGGCCAATTGGCGCACTCATTGAAGGCATCATGGAAAGCGTCGCCGAGTGGTACAGCCGTAACCTAGGTGCTGAGGTCAAAAAAGGCGTGAAAGAGCGTCATAATCAAGGGATTCACAATCGCAAGCCCCCCTTCGGCTATCGTCGGGGTGAGGATAAAGTCCTGGTCATCCATGAAGAAGAAGCGGAAGGTATTCGCATGGCTTTTGATGCCTACGCGACCGGAAAGTATAGCTATTCAATGATTGCTGAATTGCTCAATGAAAATGAATACCGCAGCACTACAGGTCGATTATTTAGTCGATATACAGTCCGCGAAATCCTGCGAAATCGTATTTATATCGGTGAAGTATCGTACCAGGAGACACGCTGGAATTCTGATGGAACACGTAATTTCTCTGCGCCTGTCGAGTGGAACGAGGGGCAACACGATCCCATCATTGACTTAGAGACATGGGAGAAGATAGAAAAAGCGCGGGGTAAACGACGCTCACATCGGCAAAATACTAAAACATACAATTCGTACCTGCTGCGTGGATTAGTTTACTGCTACTCATGTTGCTCAAATCCGCTAGAAGAGGCTGACTTCCCTTCTTGGGGTAAGATGTACTGCCGTACACACAATAAACATGGTGCAAGATACTACTATTGTTCTGCTAGTCAACGTGGGAGTCAATGTAACCAGAAAAGTGTGCCAGTTGATATCATTGATGAACAGGTCTTGAATGCACTTGTTAATTTGAAACCACCTAAAAACTGGCGTGATAATGTAGCGCAAGCTGTGGGTGAAGCGATTGGTGCGAAGAATCTTGAAGAGCGATTGGAAGAAATTCGACAAACAATTGCTAGAATGGATTTTCGTTGGGATAACGGATTTATCACTGACAAACATGATTACATGGAAAAACGCATCCAGTTACAGCATGAACTCGAACAACTCACACCTGCCTATGATGAATTAGACCGTGCATTTGACATCATTTCTAATTTTCAGCAGTATTGGGATGATTGTGGCGATGATACAGAGAAACAACACGAACTCATGAAGCTATTGGTTGAACGTGTGTATATCGATGGTCGTCAGGTATTTGCATTGACCTTGAAATCGGATTATCACTTTATTTTAGGGCATAATGCAAACGAGCCAACCTACTCTGAGGTTGACCCGCTTGCACGCGTGTGGGCGCAGAGAGACTTGAACTCCCGACCTCACGGATGTGAACCGTGCGCTCTAGCCAGCTGAGCTATGCGCCCTTATTGATTGCTGATAGTATATACGATGTGAAATTACAAATCAATCGTAGAATTTGCAAACTAAATCAAAAGGATCATCATGCGCTGGCTTGTTCACTTACTCATGATACTGAGCGCTTGCATACCCGCATCGCCCACTGCTACCCCCACAGCAGATGTGCCCACTGATAGTCTGGAATCGCTTTTCCTTCGGCAGGGTTCGGTGTTCTTTCAAGCTGTGCGCATTGATCCAACACAATATTATTTTCGCACGCATTATCGGGCGGGTGAACCGCTCACGCTCGCACAATGGCAAGCCGAATTGCCGGATGCTGAGGTGATTATCAACGCTAATTTCTTCACACCAGAACACACGGTGCTGGGTCTGCTCATCAGTGATGGTGTGATTCATGGCACGCCGTATCGTGATCGTGGGGGGATGTTTTTTGTCGATGGCGAACAAGTCGGCATCCGCAACACCGTACAAATCCCCTATGCCAATGAAGCGTTTCAGCAAGCCGTACAAGCCTTCCCGATCTTGGTACAGGATGGGGAGGCACGTTACACCAACCCGAATGACACCGCGATTTCTCGGCGTACTGTGGTTGCAGAAGATGCCAATGGGCGCATTGTGATGATGGTAACGGCGGGTTTTGGTATCAGTTTGCCAGCACTGAGTACCTATTTAGCGGATAGTGATCTCAACCTCGTCAACGCCCTGAATCTTGACGGAGGAGGATCAACGATGATGGCGATCACATCCAGCGATACCACCATCATCTCAGTTGATCCTGTGCCAGCAGTCTTAGCAGTGTATCGGCGTTGAGCGATCAGTTACCGCCAGCGCCCTGTTGTAATCGAATCGCAATGCTCAACGCATCATCAGTGATGTTGACACTTTCCAGCGTTGCATTCTCATTGTTATTCAGAGCTAGCCCCTGCAAAACCTCAGAAAGCTGTTGGTTGAAATTCTGTATACGCTCATCAGAGGTATCCCAACCCTCGGCATTGACTTCGGTGATGCTAGCTTGCACTTCGCCATTGACCAGTGCAACCTCCACAGTGAGCGAGCCGGCTACTGTGCTCGTTCCATTTTGACGATCATACTCACCTGAGATAACCATTTGTCCGTCTTGCAGGTCAACGTTGGTATCCCGCACGACCGGTTCATTGGAGTTGATCAGCGCCGTAGTGATAGCCGTGTTAATTTCGGTCTCACCCAGATTGATGGTGAGCGTTGCGGTGCCATCCGCATTCGGTTGAATGTTGATCATATCACTGCAAGCGGTCAGTCCTATTGCCAGCAACGCCACCCATACCACAAATATTCGGTTAAACATGTGTATTTGCTCCTTATTCTGTGTGTACATGCCCATTATACGTGGGAGCGCCTCTTGACGTTGCGAGCATGCGTGCAACAGTATAAAAAACCTGTTTAAACCGCGTTATTCTCTAACGTATTTGATTCCAGCGCAAGATCGTGCAAGCGCAAGACCGCTAGCTCTAAATCCTGCTCATCAATCACAAAGCTGATGCTACATTCAGAAGACCCCTGTGCAATCGACAGCACGTTGACACCATGCTCGCCCATACGGGTGAAGACACTGCCCGCTACCCCCGGCTTATGACGCATACCTGCACCAATCACGGTGATGATGACGACGTTGGCCAACACATCGATTCCATCTACATCACGATGGGCGATCTCGCTTGCGAGCTCATTCTCAACCGATGCTTTCACATCATCCGATTGTGAATCAATCACCGTAAAACAGAAGCTCTGCTCCGATGAAGACTGCGAGATCATCAGAATGCTTGCGCCAGCTTGCGCTGTCGCCAAGAACGTGCGTCCAGCGATGCCAGGTACGCCTAACATCCCCTTACCACTGACGGTCAACATACTCACTTCGCGGATAGCGGTCACTGCCTTGATGATGCCATTGCTAGCACGAGATTGTGCACCAATCAGTGTGCCAGTGTGGGATGGATTGAAGGTGTTGCGCACGCGCAAGGGAATTTCTTTGGCGATGATCGGTTGTACTGTTTTAGGATGCAGGACTTTTGCGCCGTAGTAGGCCAGTTCGCCGACCTCGGTATAAGAGACGTAAGGCAAAACCCGCGCACGCGGGTCAAGACGCGGATCGGTGGTCATCACACCATCTACATCTGTCCAGATAATCAACTCGCGGCTATCCAGATATGCCGCAAATACTGCCGCGCTAAAATCGCTCCCACCCCGCCCTAGCGTGGTGATGTCACCGGCGAGGGTCTTACCAGTGAAACCGGTGATGATCGGCACAACCCCACTCTCTACAATCGGCTTGAGTTCTTGTTGGATATTGGCTTGGGTCACATCCCACAGCGGATCAGCATCCTGAAAAATATTGTTGGTGACGAGAAACTGACCGGCATCGAAGGCTTGTGCGTTGATACCATGCTCTTGTAATACTGCTGCGATCATTCGACTGCTGAGGCGCTCCCCGAAGGAGACCACCGTATCGCGGATACGTGGGGTTGCTTCACCCAATACGTTGATCGCCTCGCACAACTGTATATGTTGATCAATCACAGCATTCACACGCCCTAAAATACTCTGGCGCAGATCACCAGCGCGGATCAACTGATTAATCGCGTCTTCGTGCCGATCGCGGATGGTATTAGAGATGGAGATGTAGCCCCACTTATCAGATAACAAAGCACGTTCGATCGATTGCAATAACAAATCCGTCACCCCACTCATTGCAGAGACCACCACCACCACCTGCGGATCTTGTACGAGTTGTTCTTGAATGATAGACACGACATGTTCTATGGCTTCAATACTGCCGACGGATGTTCCGCCAAATTTCATCGTAATCATGTAATCAGGCTCCCTTGCTGGTTTAAATCATGCCCTAAATAAAAAGAGGCGCGTAGGTTTTCGCCTACACGCCTCTTTGCATCTCAATCTGCAAATGCTTATAGCAAGCGAAATTCTCCGTCCCCTTGGGGGGTGGTCATCATCATAGTAGTAGTGTTAGTGATGATTGTGATGATGTTTAACATCAGTAAGAAAGTTCCGCTATTTTTCCAAGATTTGACAGAACAATACCCTGTTTGATGAAACCTGTCAAGCACTTAGTATGATCTTTTTTAGCATTTGCCGTTAAACTATAGACGAGCCTCGATCAACCAGCAAAAACACACGTACAAAGGAGAGAGTGCGCATGACCAAAATCACCGTTGAGAACGTCTTCAAGCAGTTTCAGCTGAGTGATGGACACATGATACAAGCTGTGGATGGGGTCTCACTCAAAATCAGCGAAGGGGGTACCGTGGCCATCATCGGGCCATCAGGGTGTGGCAAGACCACGCTCTTACGAATGATCGCCGGGCTGGAAACGCCAGATAGCGGACGTGTGCTGTATGATGACGAACCCATAGCACTGATCTCACATGAAGAACGCGGGATCGGTATGATCTTTCAAGATTTTGCGCTGATGCCCCAATGGGATGCGCAATCGAATATTGGCTTCTTCTTGCGCTTGCGCAAGCGTGAGCGCGAAGTGCCGGAGCGTGTACATCAGATTTCTAAGATTACTGGCTTCGGCATCGAGCAATTGATGGGTAAATTACCGCGTCAGTTATCCGGTGGCGAAAAGCAGCGTGTATCTATCGCTCGTGCCTTCGCCCGTGATCTCAAGTTGTTGTTGTTCGATGAGCCTTTCGTGCATCTGGATGCCCAACTTCGCGAGCAAGCCCGCCTGGAAGCACGTCGTCTACTCAATAAATACCCGGTGACACTGGTCTACGTCACACATGATCAACGCGAGGCTGCGCTGATGTCAGATCATCTAATTTTGATGCAAAACGGACGGATTGAACAAGTTGGTAGTTATCGAAGCCTGTATGATGCGCCCTATAATATCTTCGTAGCGGAATTCATCGGCGTGCCAACGATTAACTTATTTGAAGGGGTCATACGTGATGGTCGCTGGTATGGTCAAGATTTTGGAGGGTTGGTGTTTCCACACCAAGATCACGAAGGACACGCGGTCACACTCGGCATTCGTCCTGAGCAGATTAGCTTAGATGGCGACATCGAAGCACGAGTGATGAGCGTCATGCCCTATCATGCTGAACGTTTTCAGTTATTAGAGGTCAGCACTGGCACAGAGACATGGCAGGTTCAGGTCAGTTACGATCAAGTTGTGAATAGTGGTGATACCCTGAGCGTGACCTTGCCAGGCGCAAGACGCCATTATTTCGATAGTCGCATCGGCACGCGCCTGAATTAATCAAAGACGATCAGTGGTGCAAGGGTCTCCAGCGTGCTAGGGCCGATGCCCGACACGTTATCCAGGTCTTCAAGCGAAGTGAATGCGCCGTTAGCATCGCGGTAATCGATGATGTTCTGGGCAGTGACAGCACCAATGCCCGGCAATTGTTGTAGTTCTTCGGCAGTGGCACGGTTGATGGCGATCATATCCCCGCCGGCAGGCGTAGGCAAGGCGCTATCGTTAGCGGTACTTGATATTGTATTCACGCTCGGCACATGCACTTGATCGCCATCGCGCACAATTCCCGCCAGATTGACACGGTCTAAATCGGCATCATCCGTCAAGCCACCTACTGCTTCGAGTACAGTGTCAACACGGCTACCGAATGGTACTTGTACCGAAGTTTGCGGTTGATTGACCGCTCCTGTCACGTAAATGGTAACCGGTGCGGGGAGTTGTGTGGGTGCAGGGGTTGCTGTCGGTAACGGTGGGTTGATGACAATTTCTGTCGGTTGTGGGCGCGATAACACCAACAACGCGCCACCAATGATGATCCCTGCGACTAAGATCACAAAGGCTATGATGGTAATAAGTGGTGAGGATGATTGTTGATCGTTCATGATGGCCTATCCAGCAAAAGGATCAGTCATAGATTATGATTGTAGCGCGTGTTGTCGATCAAGCAAGTGCGTTATCCATCATTCTTCAAAGTGACTGTAAATGGCATTTCTTCTGAATCAATATGTCCATCGAGTAGTGCTAACCGGGTGACTGTGAATTCCCATGCGAAGTTACGGCGAGCTAGCAATTTGACGATCCCTATCAGCTTATCAATATCATCGCCTGATAAGCTCATCGCCAGCGTAATATGTGGAATCCAGTTGTTAATGAGGTGGGTCTCGCTGATGTCCTCTAAACTGCTGGCAAGCGTGGCAATCAGATCCGTCTGGATGGCGGTCATGTTCGGGGTGCGAACAACCGGCACATAGACGGCGTTGTAAGTGCCCGTGAAAATCCCTAAACCGGTGGTACGGATAATATACGGCGTTTGCAAGTTAGCAAATTGTCGTAAGGCATCATGCAGGGCATCGGTCTCAATATCCCGTGCTTGAAGATGCGTGATATGTGGAATGGGATTTTTGAACGGCAACTGCACATCCATCTCTGTTGCCATCTCGCGCCAGATACTCCGAATGAACCGATCATGTTCTTCATCCAACAGGGCTACAATGCTATAGGGCACGCGCCGTTCAGGGTTGAAGATGCTACGAATGAAATTTACCATAAAGTCTATCTCTTGATGCTTGGCTCCACCGCGATTATAGTAATTGTCTACACAATACCGCAACCCATTGGAGAGTGGCTTTGCAAAAACGATCATACAACAGCTTGACGATGGCATGGCCAACCGATTGGTCAGCGTTGTTCGGGGCAGAGCGCCCGCTCATCGTTGAGATTGGTTTTGGCAACGGTGAACATTTGCTGGCGTTAGCAAAAGCCCACCCCAATTGCAACGTGATCGGCTTTGAGATTAGTGTACAGTCCATCGAAAAAGCCGAAAAGAAAATCAGGCGCAGTGGATTAAAGAACGTCATCGCGATTCATTCGCGGGGCGAAACAGCAATCTTCCACCTATTCCGTCCACAGAGCATCCGCGAAATACACATCAACTATCCGGATCCGTGGTTCAAAGCACGCCATGCCGGACGGCGCATCATGCAACGGGATATGCTGGATGCAATGGTCAGTCGGTTAGAGATTGGTGGCTTGTTCTACCTCGCAACTGACATCGTCGAATATGCCGAAATGAGCGATGACTTACTGCGCGACACATCCGGCTTGAGCAATGAACTCGCACAATCGTGGGTGAATGAGCTAGATGAGCGTTTGATTGTAACCAAGTACGAAGAGAAGGGCTTGCGTGAAGGGCGTGTGGGCAATTATTTCAAATATCGCCGGAACACGCACACAAGCCCTGAGATACCCACTATGGAGGAATGGCCTGTGCCACACGTGATACTCAAAACTCCGATGACCCCGCAAACAATCGCGTCCCAAGTCGAGCGCGAAGCCTTTCACAAAAATGATCGGATTCATGTTGCGGTCTTCAATGGTTTCTGGAACATCGCACATAATTCAGTGTTGTTTGAAATCAACATTGAAGAAGCGACGATTGAACAACATGTCGCGCTCTCCTTGCGCTATCGCCCTGAAAATGATGATTATATCTTGCACTATGCAACCTTCGGCATGCCCCGTCCGACTGAGGGCTTACACTTCGCCACCTCGGCGCTGGCAGAGTGGATTGTGAGCTTACATCCAGACGCTGAAATCGTGGCGGATCGCACACGCTCGATCTAAATGCAAAACGGGCGACTCGCTCATGAATTGCCCGTCTGCATGGCTAAACTGACTGTATAATGCCTTATTTATTGCGCCTCTGATGTTTTGCCCATTGATCACGCAGGGTCACACTGCGGTTGAACACCAGCTTATCTTCAGTCGAATCTGGATCGACGGCGAAATATGCCAGACGCTCGAATTGATAGAGCTTGCCCGGCTTTGCATCTTGAACGCTGGGCTCGATGTAAATCGGATCAACTAAGACCAATGAATCCGGATTCAAGAACTCGGTGAATTCCTTATCGGGATCGCTATCCGGTTCTTCGACAGTGAACAGGTGATCGTACAGACGCGCCTCGGCTTCGATGGCGTGTTCAGCCGATACCCAGTGCAAGGTGGCTTTCACCCGTCGCCCGTCGGGGGCAAACCCGCCTTTGGTCTCCGGATCATAGGTACAACGAATCTCGACGATGTTGCCGTCCTCATCTTTGATGACATCGGTGCAGGTGATGTAATAACCCCAACGCAAACGCACCTCACGTCCGGGGGCGAGGCGGTAGAACTTCTTGGGCGGATCTTCCATGAAGTCGTCCTGTTCGATGTACAGCACCCGTGAGAAAGGCACAGTGCGCGTGCCGGCTGATTCATCTTCAGGATTGTTGACCGCTTCCATGTGTTCGACTTGTCCTTCAGGATAGTTTTCGATCACCAGTTTAAGCGGATTAATCACCGCCATCACGCGGTCAGCAACCTGATTCAGGTGTTGGCGCACGTCATACTCTAATTGCTGAATCTCAACGATGCCGTTCTTCTTGCTGACACCGATGCCTTCGCTGAAGTTGTTGATGGCTTCCGGCGTATAGCCACGGCGACGCATTCCAGAAATTGTCGGCATACGCGGATCATCCCAACCGGTGACGTGCCCTTCCTGCACCAGACGGATCAGCTTGCGCTTGCTGAGTACGGTATAGGTCAGGTTGAGGCGGGCAAATTCGATCTGTTGCGGGTGAAAGATCTCCAGATGATCGAGATACCAATCATATAGTGGGCGATGATCTTCGTATTCCAGCGTACAAATCGAATGGGTGATGCCTTCGATTGAATCGGACTGCCCGTGTGCAAAATCATACATCGGGTAAATTTTCCACTTATCCCCTGTACGCGGGTGATGGGCTTTGAGGACACGATACATGACCGGATCACGCATATTGATATTGCCAGATGTCATGTCGATCTTGGCACGCAGAACCGCTTGACCTTCTTCAAATTCGCCGTTCTTCATCTTCTCGAATAGTTCGAGATTTTCCTCAGCACTGCGCGAGCGATAGGGACTCTCTTTGCCCGGTTCGGTCAATGTACCCCGATATTCGCGCATCTGCTCAGGGCTGAGTTCATCGACATAGGCTTTGCCCTCTTTGATGAGTTGTACTGCCATCTCATATAGATCATCGAAGTAATCAGAGGCGAAGAACAAGCGCTCTCCCCAGTCATAACCCAGCCAGCGCACATCTTCGATGATGGCATCAATGTACTCTTGCTCTTCTTTGGCGGGATTGGTGTCGTCGAAGCGCAGGTTACACAGACCGTCGTAACGCTCTGCTAAAGTGAAATTGATATAGATTGATTTGGCGTGCCCGATGTGCAAGAAACCGTTCGGTTCCGGTGGAAAGCGGGTATGGACACGCCCTTCAAAGCGTCCGCTCTCTTTATGCTTATCGACAATATCAGTGATAAAATTCGACTTTGGTGTTTCGTTATCGGTCATATTTCACGCTCTCATGGTTGGGAGGACAGTTAACGGTGATCCCACAATGCACCGGTGGGATCATAACCGGCACAGAGTGCGCCGGCAACGTCAACATGATAACGGTAAAGGGTAATGGGTTCAATACTAGCGTCGCTCACTGTTTGCGCGTGCGCGGATCGAGGATGTCGCGCATCCCATCGCCGATGAAGTTGAATGCCATCACTACCGAGGCAATCGCTGCGCCGGGGAAAAACCACATCCACCATTGATCGAAGAAATCAATGCCGATGGAAACCATACGACCCCACTCCGGCGAAGATGGATCGGGACCTAAACCGAGAAAACTCAAGCCGGCAAAGAGCAAGATGGCGTTGCCAATATCGAGCGTACCGTAAACAATCGCCGGTGCAATGGTATTGGGTAAAAGTGTCTTGCGTAAGATGTAGAAATGGTTGGCACCCAGACTGCGGGCCGCTTCGACATAATCTTCGTTCTTCACATCGAGGATCAACCCGCGTGTGAGGCGGGCATAGTTCGGCCATCGCACCACAATCAGCGCTAGCACTGCGTTCTGAATATCAGGCCCCAGCGCGGCGGTGATCGCCATCGCTAAGATGATGGTCGGGAAAGACATGAATAACTCGGTGACACGCATCAGAATCTCATCCCAGATACCACCCAGATAACCCGCCAGCGCACCGAGGATGGTGCCGATGATGCTATCCACAATCACCACCGCCAGCGCCGCTGGCAAGGTGATCCGTCCACCATACATCACGCGGGTAAGGATGTCGCGCCCTAGTTCATCACTGCCGAATTGATACCCCGCTTCCCCTGGAGCCGAGAGCCGTTGACCGACTGCCTGTGTGAGCGGTTCACTGGGTGAGATATAGGGGGCGAGCAGAGAGATAATCACCCAGAACAGCACCACGAGCAAGCCCAGCAAAACAACTGGATTTTTCCTGAGTGTGATCAGCGTGGCATTCAGGCGGTCTTGAGTCGGACTATCCGCCAATGAAGCGGGCATCGTTACAGATTTACTCATAAGAATTAACTCGCACGTATTCTGGGATCAAGGAAAAAGTACAAGAGATCGACAAGGAAATTGACCACAACGTAAATCAAGGCAATCAACATGCTCACACCCATAATCGCCGGAAAATCCTGTGATGTTGATGCGCGGAAAGCATAACGTCCGATGCCGGGCCAGGCGAAGATTGCTTCGGTCAACACTGCGCCTGCAAGCAAGTTGCCATATAACAAACCGATCATGGTCACCACCGGAATCAGTGCGTTGGCTAAGCCATGACGCAAGACCACGATTTGCTCATGTAAGCCTTTAGAGCGAGCGGTGCGGATATAATCAGCGCCGAGTTGCTCTAACAATGACGAGCGCGTGATGCGAGCGATGATCCCCGACACGTAACTGCCCAGCACGAAGCTCGGCAAAATCAAGTGCGAGACAGCGTCTTGAAACGTGTCCCAATCACCGGCGAGCAGGCTATCAATGGTAAACCAGCCAGTGACGTGTGCCGGCGGACGCATGAGAAAACCAAGCCGTCCGGGACCAGATGTCCAGCCCAATTGAGCATAGAACACAGACAAGGCTATCAGTGCTAGCAGGAATACCGGAAAACTCACCCCGATCAAGGCGAAAAAGCGCACTAGATAATCCACAATGGAATTGCGCCACACAGCTGAAATTACACCGAAGCTAATGCCGATGAACAAGCCAACGATGATCGAGAACGTGGCAAGTTCCATCGTAGCGGGCAAAAATTGCTGAATATCTTCTAAAACTGGATTACGCGTCTTGATTGACACGCCCATATCACCCTGTAGCAAGTTACCTAGATAGATGAAATATTGTTCAACAGGGGATTTATCAAGCCCCCATTTCGCCCTGAATGCGGCAACGAGTTCTTCGTTACCGAGTGCGTTCTGAGGTAAGTTGGCGTTGATCGGATCTGCCGGAATGGCGTTAGCGATCAGGAAGGCAATCACCGTGATACCCAGCACCAGTGGCACAGCAAACAGTAAACGACGGATAATATAACGATAAATTGGCATGGGATTGATCGTTTCGTTAACAGCAAACGGGTTGAGAGATGGTAATAGGGCGCGATGCACGAGCATCACGCCCCGCTAAAGTTTCACAGAATTGTGAGATTACTCAGCACGGCTCAACAGCGTGATATCGAGCGTCCAGCTCGGGTGCCAGATATAGCCTTCGATGTCAGCCGCCGTCACCGTTTGGATGGTGGGCACATTGAACGGTGCATAAGCACCATTTTCCTGTGACCATGCTTGTAACTGAGCGAAGGCATCCAGACGTGCTTCAGGATCGCTCTCGGTTGCAGCCTGAGCAATCAGATCAAGAATCTCTTGATCGACACCATCAGTTGTCCAGAGGGTGCGTTCTTCCGCAACTTTACCGCCGGGCAAAAATGAGAGGAAATCTACTGGATCGAGAATATCGGGGCCCCAGAACCAGTAACCAAAGCCCTGTTGACCATTGCGATATTCTTCGAGTGAGACTTGCAGTTCGCCCGGACGCAGATTAACAGTAATACCAATTTCTGCCAGATCTGCCTGTACCTTCTGTGCATTGGTGCCGAGGTTCACACCACTGAAAGTCAGGTCAGGGTAGCTGAGGTCAATCTCAAAGCCATCCGCATAACCTGCTTCTTCCATCAGGGCGCGGGCGGTGTCCAGATCGCGAGTGAGTGCTTGATCTTGACCAAAAGCGCCTTGCAGACCCACCCACATATTAGTGCCGGGAGTCACACTGCCTGTCCACAGTTCACGATAACCTTCGTAATCCAGTGCCAGACGGATGGCACGCGCCACGAGTGGATCGGCAACAGGGCCACCAACCTCAGGATCACGGTTCATCAGCAAGAAGTGTGTCCAGCGATCAAGCGCACGGTAGATGGTCAGATCAGGGTTATCGTCCATTGTACTGACCTGATCAGGTGTCAGATCAGTGGCAATGTCAATATCACCGGATTCCAGCGCCAGTTTCTGGGTAGCCGCTTCTGGAATGTTGACGATAATCACGCGATCAAAGAAAGGTGCATCGCCCCAGTAATTTTCATTGCGTACCAGCACGGTCTGTTCTTGTGGAATCCAGCTCTCAAGGATGTAAGGTCCTGTACCGGCTGAGGTCTGGTCGAAGAAATCGCGAGCCGTATCGGTCTCGGCAGCATCGTCTGCGTTGGTGCCACCCGCAGCGATCACTTCGCTATCATTGGCGATAGAAAAAGCTGAGTTGACCATTTCCGATAAGAACGACGGGCGCGTTTCCGCCAGTGTAATCGCAACAGTCAGATCGTCTACCGCTTCGATACCGATAATCGGATCAGCAAGAAAAGAAGGATTACTGCGCACGTTTTGTAAGCGCGTGAAGGAGAAAACCACATCTTCAGCGGTGAGCGGGTCACCATTGGCGAAGGTCACATCATCGCGCAAGTTAAAGGTATAGGTTAAGCCGTCATCGGAAACTTCCCAGCTTGATGCTAAAGCTGGCTCAATCGAACTGGCATCTTCATTGGGGAAGGTGACGAGTGTGTCATAGGTGGCACGATGTACGATGCCACTGGTGGGGTTGAAAGCGTGCGCTAAGTCATACGATTCGGTCACTTCAGCGTGACCAATGACCAACACTTGCTCATCCTGTGCAGTGGTAATACCACTGAGTATCAACACGAACAATGCGGTGACCAACAACACAAATTTAGTACGATGTACCTGCATGGTCGAACCTCCAAAAGGAATCAATAACAAATGTTAAGGTTTGCAAGTTGTGATTTTAATAAAATCGCCTAACAATCGCAAATTCTGGTCTTATATCCGCTTTAATGACCCCCAATGTAAGAAGGGACTGTTTACAGTTCTCATAAACGGACGATAGTCCGATTTCTCATCAGGTTCTCACTCACATCACAAAAAAACGTGCTATAGTTACATCGTGTTAATCAAGCGGACTAAAGTCCGTATAACTGTTATCAACAACAAGGAGCGTATTCAACATGACACAATGGACATTTGATCCAACTCACAGTTCAGCAGATTTCACCGTTCGTCATATGATGGTCAGCAACGTGCGCGGTTCACTCGGGCCAATCAGTGGCACATTGGACTTCGACCCAGAAAATCCGTCAGAAGCAAGTGTTGACGTAACAATTGACGTGACCGCTATCAACACTGGCGCTGAAGATCGCGACAATCACCTGCGCAGTGCAGATTTCTTCGAAGTTGAGAAATACCCGAATATGATCTTCAAAAGCACCTCGGTAGAATCCACCGGTAGCAACAGTGCAGCAGTCACCGGTGATCTCACCATCCGCGATGTAACCCGTCAGGTGACACTGAATGTCGAGTTCATGGGTCAGGGTGCAAGCCCCTTCGGCGATACCCGCGCCGGTTTCGAGGCGACCACCACCATCAACCGCGAAGACTTCGGTTTGACATGGAACCAAACACTGGAAACCGGCGGCGTGCTGGTCAGCAAAGAGGTTAAAGTGAGCCTCGATGTGCAGACCGTGCTGGTTGCTGAACCTGCGAGTGTCTGAGAATCACGCTCAGCAGTCCTCCTAAGAAACTGGCTACACCCACACACAGAAGCGGGTCACTCTGATAGAGAGTGGCTCGTTTTTTGTTAGTTTCAGTGTAGCGGTGTCAAACAATGCAGATAGATCACAGTCTCAGTACCATGACCCAGATCAAGACTCAAACGGTAATGCTCTGTGAAGCCCAAACGCTGATACAGTGCACGTGCCTGTGTATTCGCGGCAGACACACCAATTTCAATCGCTACATCGTCAGCAAGGTTTGCAAGCAAGTAGCGAATGAGTGCTGTTCCTATCCCCTGTCCGCGTTGCTGTGGTATCACAAACAAATTGCTGATCTCATGGCACTGGCTCAGTTTGAGGCGTTGTCCATAGGCAATGAGCGCGTGATCGCTATTGGATTGCGCCACAACACCTACTCCACGCCCGTCAGTTTGCGCTTTGAGGATCATCCTTAGCAGGTCAGCACTCTGGTGCGAGGTGTGATGCGCCCAACAAGACAAGCGCAAGTCGGGTAAGTCATCAGCGTGTACAGTACGCAAGTGATAGTTAAGGGGCATCGGGCACTATGCTCACAGTTTAGTTTATGTTTCTATTATACGCTTATGCACCATATTCATCCATAAGCCCCCTCTAATGTATGCGTATAAGACCTTGATACACCCGTAATACACAATCACAGGGTAGTATTAAGTTATCTGATTTGACCACATTTTGCGGAGTCGCATAAACTTATGAAACGCATTTTAATCCTGACGGTATTCGCGCTGATAGCATCCCTCGTCATTATTGGGTGTACGCCTGCTACGGTGGCGCGTATTAACCCGGATGAGTACGTCAGCCAATTCTCTGACAGTGACACCGAACACATCTTGATTGATGTGCGTACCCGTGGCGAGTTCGCCAGCGGGCATATTGCAGGCGCACTCAATATTCCAGTGGAGGAGATCGCCTCGCGCCTCAATGAAATCCCTGCTGGTATGCCGGTTGTGATCTATTGCCGTAGCGGAAACCGCAGTGCCACTGCCAGCGCGACACTCTCCCGCAACGATTTCTCAGAGATTTATGATCTGGGTGGCATCATCGGTTGGTCAAATGCCGGTTATCCGATCACACAATAAACGATAGGACGATCAACCATGCTCAAATTTCTCAGCCAATTATTCTCCGGTGGTGTGCCCAAAATGGATATCGACACCTACATGAGCGAACACTATGACACGAACAATCATGTGCTGATTGATGTGCGTACACCGAGCGAGTTCAAGAGTGGGCATGTTGCCCGCGCCAAGAACATCCCATTGAACACCATCAGCAAGAAGATGAATACTATCCCCAAAGATAAACCGGTAGTGCTGATTTGCCGTACTGGCAACCGTAGCGGGATGGCGGCACGGCAGTTAGCCAATGCCGGCTATACTAACATCGTCAACCTCAAAGGTGGCATGATTCGCTGGCAAGCACAGGGACATCCTGTTAAGTAAGCATCCGCTACACACACAGCAAAAAAGCCCGCACACATTGTTGGTGAACGGGCTTTTTTGATACATTCTACCGATCAGAGTTTAGCAACTACCAGGTTCAAGGTTGTACTCATAGACATAGTTGTTGTTCGTTTCATTCGACTCTGCGATGCTGTTATTGGGATCAACACGCACACGGAAGGTGTGGCCTTCGTTGACAAAGGTCGTGACTGTCAGGTAGACGACAACCGTCGCACTCTGATTGGGATCAAGTGCTGGCACTGCACCATTCGTCGTTGCGCCTATGTCGCCATTGGGTTGAATGTCCTCAGCGATGATCGATGTACCGGCACTGCGCTCTGTACCTTGATTAACCACTGTCACCGTGATCTCTGATGCTAAACCACAGCGGAAAGTCGGCACGACTGAGGTTTGATTGGCATCAATGATGAGATCGATATTGCTCGCTGGAGGTTGTGTCGCAGGGATCGGCGTTTCTGTTGGTGGAACAGGGGTGGGTGGGCCGGCTTCACGCGGCAAGCTGGAAATATCGCCAATGACATCAACCACCTGTGCGCTGATCCATGCATCACCGTTGTAGTACTGGATGCGGAACCATGTGCCAGCGTTATTCACCGCCAGAATGTCAACGGTTTCGTTGGCGGCTAAACTCCCCACAGGCGGATCAAAGACCAAGCCGGGACCACTGCGGACATTCGCACCAGTCTGCACGCGAACTTGCGGACGAGATGATGTCGCGGTTGGTGCCGGGGTGTTGGTAGGCGCGATAGTCGGCACGACGGTGTTGGTTGGCTCACGCGGAACCGGTGTCGGCAGTGGCGTATCCCCGATGACATTCGATGCGCCAGCATCATCCTCTGGTTCTTCTGGCTCATCGGTGTCAGGTTCATCTGATGCGCTATCGTCGTTGGTTTGCGATGTAACGACGTTGATTGTCACGCTAGCTTCACTATTGGTACCATCTGCACGTGATACTACCGCGCTGATGACATGTTGTCCTTCACCCGTTGCCGGCCAGCCATTGCTGACGGTAAAACTCGGATCGCCATTAGGATTGGGCATCGTCGCTTCGCCGATGATTTGCCCATCAACCTGAATGGCAACACGTGCCACATCAGGGCCGGCGTTATCGACGCGCAATAGAATATTCACGCCTACACCCGCCTGATACGTATCGCCGTTCATCGGTGAGGCGATGGTGATTTGTGGTGCGCCTTCAAAGGCAATGTCTTCGGTGGTCTCTTGCGGGCTGGTGAGCAGATCACAGGCGCTCAGCGTTAAGCTCAGTAGCACCCATCCAACAACTAGCCCTATCGTTCTCATAGATTGTCGCATCAATTTACACTCCTGCTTGCATCACGTTTGTGTTCTTAAAAACACATCAGCTTAACGGATGATGTGGGTATTTTTCAACCGAATTACCTGATTATTGCCCAACGATAACTCCACTATACTACAAAGAGAAGCTATCAGTGAACGGTGAGTCACAGTGTGCTATAATGACACTATGAAACCAGATAATATCATTCCGATCAATTTAGACAAACCCATTCGTGCAGATGCCGCCCGCAATCGACGCTTATTGCTCGATACAGCCGCAAACTTATTCGCTGAACAGGGCATTGAAGCGGTGACGATGTCAGCGATTGCCAAAGAAGCGAGCGTCGGCAAAGGTACACTCTATCGGCATTTTACCGACAAAGTGGCAATCTGTCATGCGATGCTCGATGAAGATATGCGTGAGTTTCAACACGCCACGCTGACCACCCTACGCAATTGTGAGGATGTCAGCGTGTGCCTATCGTGGTTCCTCGAACAAGCCGCGCATTATGTCATCGATCACAGCGATCTGTTACTGGAAGTTGCCAATCAGGGTGGGGTGGATATGTTAAGTCATCCGGCGCATATCTGGTGGCGACAGACCATCATCGGTTTGTTGGGGCGTTTAGACCTCAACAGTGATATCTCATACCTTGCCGATATGTTCTATGTAATGCTCGATGTGCAGACCATACGGTTTCAACGGCAGGTGCAGGGCTACGATATTGAGCGTGTGGTACAAGGTTTGCATACATTGCTGGCTCAGGTGATCGGCAAATAATGCGTCATTGCTAGAACAGGAAGGGGACATCCCATGGGGTTATATTACGAAGATTTACCGGTGGGAACCGTCATCAAGCACCAGCTTGGACGCACTATCACCGAATATGACAACGTCATGTTCAGTATGTTAACGATGAACCTGCAACCGCTCCACACCAACGAAGACTTCGCTAGCAAAACTCAGTTCGGTCAACGCATTGTCAACGGCATTTTCACGATGGGCGTTGTTGTCGGCATCACGGTCAATGACATCACTGCTGGCACGATTATCGCCAATCTCGGCTATGAACAGGTCAAGCACCCACACCCGCTCTATCATGGTGATACCGTTTATGTGCGTACAGAGATCACCGGCGCACGTCCGAGCAACTCGCGACTTGATGCTGGTATCGTCACCATGAAACATACTGGCACCAATCAGAATGATATCGTGGTGATCGAAGTGACACGTTCAGCATTATTCCTCAAACGCCCCAAGAATTAGAGAAGCCCCTCCATAATAATCTGCTTAGCATAAGCGGACGGACATCCGTTTTGCGTTACACTAAGTTTAGTAATGATTCAACGGATACAAAATGGAGTAACTCTCATGGCAAAAATCACAATCAAAGATATTGGTACATTCGATGTGCCGGATGATAAACGGCTGGTACTCGCAATCGAAGATAATGGCGTCGATATTTTGCACCGTTGCGGGGGCTATGCCGGCTGTACGACCTGCCGGGTAGCCATCAGCGAAGGTGAGCCGGATACCATGACACAAGCTGAACTGAACAAGTTGCAAGAGATCGACAAAGTGGGTGAGTTCCGCCTCAGTTGTCAGATTTTGTGCGATCATGATATGACCGTTGAGCCACTCATGCAAATCTCCACCACCAACTATGATGATGCCGGCAAACGCCCACAAGACGGGATCACCCCTGATGCGGAGTGGATCGAAAAACCTGCACAAGCCTAACACATATCAACATGCGAACACCAACAGAGACGGGGTAACTCGTCTTTGTTATTTTTGCTGGTCATAATACCAAAGATGCACGTATGCGACGAATACGGTATAGTCTGCCGAAAAATAGGACTATTTCTAATGAGGAACGATAACAACGATGAATTACACACAACGCTTGAGTGATTTTCAACAACGGCTCGCTGGCAAAGCAGATGTTGCCTTCTTCCCTGTTGCCTCGTCAGATTTGCAGTATCTGACTGGTGTTCCGCGTGATATTCCCAACTTCGGCGCGGTGATGCATCCAGGCGCATGGTTAGAGGGCGCATGGTTAAGCCCTAATCATGCACCGGTATTAGCCTTACCGCGTATGTCAGCGGAGTTCGGTGGGTTGGCAAATGTCGAAGGCATTGAACTGCGCGTGTTAGGCGATTGGGACGATCCGGCGAAGATGGTACAAGACATCCTTGAAAATTTCGATTTACCGGCACAGGCTCGCGTCGCAATCAGCGATTGGGCGCAGGGCGAGACAGTTTCGGCATTGAATGCCATCTTGCCAGCAGTGACGTTTGTCTCTGCGACAGATATTTTGCGCGACATGCGCGTCATCAAATCAGATGATGAAATCGCGATGATGCGCAAAGCCGGCGCAATCACCGAAGCAGCATTCACCGATGTACTCGCCAACCTCAAGCACGGCATGACCGAACTCGAGGTCATCTCGGAGATCGATTATCAACTGCGCAAACACGGTTCGCTGGGGCCTTCGTTCACCACATCGCTCTATAATTCGGGGCCGAATCATCCCCTACTATTTGGGCAGCGAGAGGTGACATGGAAGCGTGTGCTGAATCCGCCGGTGTCGATCTTGTTCGATTTTGGCGCGGCATATCAGGGATTTTGTTATGATTTCGGGCGCACGGTCTTCTTCGGCGAGCCGGATGCCGAGTATCAGCGCGTGTACGAACTGGTGATGGCATCGCAAGCAGCAGGCATAGCGGCGCTCAAAGCCGGCGAGATGACCACAACTCAAGCAGATGCCGCCGCCCGTAAGGTGATTGAAGATGCGGGCTATGGCGAGACCTTCCGCCACCGCTTAGGACATGGGATTGGCATGGATGTACATGAACCGCCCTTCCTGACTGCCGGCGATGAGACGCTCTTGCAAGAGGGCATGTTGTTCACCGTTGAGCCGAGCATCACACAATTTGAGACCTTCTCTGCGCGGGTTGAAGATATTGTGGTGGTACGTTCAGGCGGTGGTGAGAAGCTGACCAACGGCTTTCAAGAGATGCTGGTCATCGACTGAGTAGCGCTCTATATCATCGGGGATGTATAACCCATGCATCCCCCTCAATAAGATCTCATCGCAATCTTTCGTCACAAAATAAGCGTGTGTGCGGTACAATAGCAAAATGCACACACCAACTTTGCCAAATAGGTGCAATGATAAACTGATGGGTACGCTAAGGTATGGTCTCTCAAACACCAGATAAGATTGACAACCGGTATCTGATTCGCTCGCAGGTGGGCAAAGGAGGAATGGGCGTGGTCTATAGCGCCTATGACCGCCTGACCGGTGATGTTGTCGCGCTCAAGAATGTCAAATCCGATTCACAACCCCAAATCGAGGAGACTACCGCATCCATTGCGGATTTTCGCGTGGCGCTGGCGCAAGAATTTAGCGTTTTAGCGACGTTACGCCATCCCAACATCATCAGCGTGTTAGATTTTGGCTTCGATTTTGAGCAGCAACCCTATTTCACCATGACGCTCCTCAAGCAATCACAGACTATCGTCGATTATGCGCGTGGTTTGAGTGTCGCACGCAAGATCGAACTCATCATTCAGATGATCGAAGCAATTGACTATTTGCACCGACGCGGGATCATTCATCGTGATCTCAAGCCAGAAAATGTTATTATCAACGATGGTCAGGTCAAAGTGCTGGATTTTGGCGTGGCACGCTTGCAGAATCAAACGGTCAATGAACCTAAAGATATAGTCGTTGGCACATTGGCGTTTATGGCACCGGAAATCTTACAAGAGGAGCACGACGATAGTCTAGCGCGTCTATCCGATGTTTACGCCGCCGGACTGATCGCTTATGAGGTGTTAACCGACATTTTCCCCTACGATACAAGTAACATCAGCAAGTTGATTCAGCAAATTGTGACACATATCCCGGATGCAAAACCCCTCGACATGCTAGAGACCGATCTTGACCGCAACGATCTCTCGTTGACGGTACTACGAATGTTAGAGAAAAATCCGCTCGATCGCTATCCTTCGACTGACCAAGTGTTAGATGCGTTTTACACAATTTTATGTCAACCTCGCCAGACCGATATCGAAGTGCGCGAGAGCATCTTACAAACGGCGAAGATGGTCGGGCGCGATGCGGAGCTGAACCAGTTGGATGAATCGCTAAAGATGGTCTTCACCGAGCAAGGTGGGGTGTGGTTAATCGGTGGTGAGGCGGGCGTGGGTAAATCGCGTCTGGTGGATGAACTACGGATTCGGGCATTGGTACGCGGGGCGCTGGTGGTACGCGGACAAGCGATCACTGAGGCTAGCTCACCCTATCAAGTATGGCGGTCTGTACTAAGGCGCATCTTGCTCGAAGTCACTGTCGAGCCACTCGAAATGAGCGTACTCAAGCCACTCGTTGATGACATCGAAAAGCTGTTACAAGTCGATCAAGTGCCTGCTGCACCAGAGATTGGAGCAGTCGCTTCTTATAACCGCCTGTTGACGGTCATCTCACAAATTTTGACTCGCCTCAACCGTGAGTTACTGATCATTCTCGAAGATTTACACTGGTCACGCGAGAGCCTGTTTTTGTTGCGCCAGATCATTCCATTGACGCACAACAACCCGATCATGATCGTGGGCACATACCGCACCGACGAACGTCCTGAATTGACGGATCTCTTGCCCGGAGCGCAGATCATGCAATTAGAGCGCCTGAATAATTCAGCAATCTCAGCTTATGCCGAATCTGTGGCAGGTAAGACATCTGCCCTACCGGAGATTGTGACGCTGTTACAACAAGAGACTACCGGCAACGTGATGTTCATCATCGAGTTTCTGCGGGCGATCATCGAAAATATCGGCTCGTTAGATTACTTTGAGCGGGACACTGTACCCTCTGAGATGCTCGGCGGTGGCGTGCAACAGGTGATTCGCTATCGCCTGCGTGACATCCCACCGACGTATCATGAATTGCTCGAGATGGCAGCAATCTTAGGGCGTGTGATCAACCTCGAGGTGATGAATCACCTATTCGAGCCACAACAGGTCAATGAGTGGTTGCAATATGGCGAGGAGATGATGCTCCTGCGCATTCGCAATGATCAGTGGCGCATCTCCAACGATACGGTCCGTAAGACCATTTTAGAAGACATCGCACCGGATCACTTGATTCATTTGCACACACGCGCCGCCGAAGCGATCAGCACGCTTTACGGAGACGAAGCCGGCGCGGTACGTCTCGCCTATCATTGGGAATCAGCCGGTGATTTAGCACGAGAGGCAAAGTACAAGACGATTGTCGCGCATCAGTCCTTCGAGAGTAGCGCATTTTCAGAAGCTGCCGAAAATCTTGAACGCTTACTTGATCTGCATCAGGAGAGCCAGCTCATCCTCGATCCGCTGACGGTGGCGCGTTATCGACGAATGTTAGGGACTTGCTATATTGAATTGGGTATGATCTCCGAATCAATGACTGTACTCAAAGCCGCCGTCAGTGAGTTACGCGCATCCGTCCCGAGCAATTCGATGTTTCAGGGCGTGGCATTGTTCGGTCAAGTGATCCGTCAGGTGTGGCATCGTTTCACACCGTTCGACTTAGTCGAACGAGATGCCCAACAGCACGCCCGCATCACAGAAGCGGCACTGGCGATGAATCAGATTGCAGAGGTGGCGCTAGCCTATCAACCGGAGCAATTCTTGAGCATCTATGCCAGTTTGCGCGTGTTGAACATGTCAGAATTGATAGGCCCCGGTTATTCCTTGACCTATTCTTATGCAGGGGTGGCATTGCTGGTTGCCTCAATCGGGCGGCATGGTTGGGCACAGACCTATCTCAATCTGGCACACGATATCATGGCGACACACGAACTCAGCAAGACTACACTAGCCGTTTCTAGCTTCCCAATGGCGATTGTTTACGTGGGATGGGGACAATGGGAACAGGCACAGGAACTTGTAGACCAATCGTTAACTATCTCTGATGAGATTGGCGACTGGAAAAGCTGGCGTCAGGCGATTGGTCTGGCTGGCGATATGGCACACTTCCGCGCTGATTATCATACAGCGATTGCGCGTTATATCGATGCCTATACATCAACCGAGCGCGTGCGCAACTTATCGCAGATGGCAATCCAACTGGCAATTCGTTCACGCTCCCTGTTCATGATCGGGCGTTATAGCGAAGCCCTGACTGTTGCCGAAGAAGCCCTGCGCCTCGACGACGCGCCGATGGTCACACTCAACGCGATACCTGTACAGGTGTTGAACGCGGTGCGCTTATCTGCATGGGATGCGGCGCAGGCACGCTTAGATCATCTCAATGAGAAGATCACAGCGAACCCCTTCAAGATTTTTGTCCATCTCGATGGCTACGCCACCGCCGCCGAAGCCAGTCTAGCGCTGATGACACAGCGCCCCAACGATCAAAACCGTCAGCAGGCACAATCTGCCTGCAAAGCGATGTTCGACTATGCCAAAGTATTCCCAATCGGGCAAGCACGCGCTCAGTTGTTTGAAGCACGCCGGCTCGCTTTTGACGGTGATACGGCAAAAGCGCAGGAACTCGCCAACGACGCGCTGGCAACCGCTACCCGCCTGAATATGGGCTATGAGATCGGTTTGGCGCAGATGGTGTTGGGGCGCGTCCGCGATGATGAGGCACTTATCACCAAAGCCCGCGCCAGATTCGAGCGCATCCACAGCGCGTGGGGCTTGCACCAGCTCGATTATCTCACGATCTGAGGACGCTCACAACGCGTACATGTCCCCGTTAGGATACCAGCGCCCATGAAAGCCAAACGGAATACGAATCGGTAAATCTACCCGCGCTTGCAGATCAAAGGTCTGACCATCCAGCAATAGCAGATATGATTTATCCAGTTCAGAACTATAGACGGTGGACATGATCACCCCATCATCTTCTGCTGTTGCGCCCGGACGTGGCGCGAAGACCGGTTCACTGGGATAGTCACCCTCGATATACCAGTTATTCGACACGCGCCCTTGTTCAGTATCCACCTTGACCACTTCATTGACAAAATCACGGATATTGCCATGGGTACTCACGCCATAGGTATAGCGATAGGGTTTCGTGTTGTAATGATTGTAATTGATGCGTGGTAAGATAATGCGATCATCGGAGGCTAGGTCATAGTTAACCGAGATCAAGGCGCTAGGTGTGTTCATGGGGATGGTATAGCGTCGATATTCGGCAGTCATAACGGAATACTCCACATCTGATTGCATCGTAGCCACATAGAGCGCCTGTATGATGGATGAATCCGCATAGGCTGATATATCGACGACGACGTTACTGCCATCCTCAAAGGCGTTAATATGATGAAAGCTGAAGAACGCATCGGCTTGTACTTGCTTGACTACTTCCCCGCTTGCTTTGCTGATGACTGTGAAGATCGTGCCCTGTTGGGGTCTCCATGCGAAATTTGCTAGATATGGGGTATCTGTGAACAAGAACTGCAAGGTCGACCAGAATGTGAGCTGGCAGGGGTACTCAGTGATGATGATATAGTTCTCTGTCATACTGAAACTGTGCATGTAGGATGGATTGGGCGCGTGAATCTTCGCTAGCCGTGTATAGGTGCGGTCTTTGAGGGTGTAAATCTCATAGGCGCTGCGTAAGCCTGAACGCAACATCAAATTATAGATAGTGCGCGTTTTAGGATCATAATGCGGGTGAGCGGTCTGGGTGATGTTGCCGACACTGTTATTGTACTGGAACAACCCTGATGTTTCGAGCGTGTTGAGATCGAATGTCCACGCTTCTTGGCGTTCGGTGAGGGCGACGTATTGACCATCCATCTCAACGCTATGCACGTTGGTGTTATCGGTGAAGCGCATCGAGAACGGGGCAGATAACTTCTGCCAGAAGGTACGGTTAGGGTCAGTGACGGACATGCGAAAATTGAGTTTCTCGGTGGCATTATCGACGCGATAATTGGCAGTTTGCAGGTAACGATTGGCGAAGCTGACATGCCCTTCGGCAAAGACATAACGATGAGGCATTGCTAAACCATCGAACCAGTGCCAGTACTTGCCTTTGCCGAGCGTGAACTGCCCGGGACCGTTGCGGACATATGTCCCCTTGAGCCAATCAGGAATACTGCCTTCAGTGATAGCGAGGTCATCGACAGAGACTTCTTCAAATTGTGATAAAAAACCGTTATGAAAGGGCGTTTGATTGAGGGGCATTGACAACAATCCAATCCTAATAAGATGAGCATCCACCTGATTATAGGGGGGTATCAATCAACGCGCCAAGCCAAACGCCCGCAGTTCATCTTCAGGCTTCGGCGCGTTGTAGATGCGCGAGGAACGCCTGCCGGAATTGCTCGGTCTGTTCATCGTGAACAGGATGACCGGCATCGAACATCTGCACGCGCCCATCTGCCACACCGGCTAAGAAGTGTTCAGCGTATTTGCGCGGGTTGAGGGTATCGCGCTCACCAAGCATAATCAGCACTGGCATGGTCATCTTTGGCGCGAGGCTCACCGCAACATCGCCCCCACTATCGACCAACTGCACCATCGAGCGCACCCACTGCGCCGAGAACTGATCAGGATTAGTGATGCTGTGTAGTGCGATCTCATCAGCTTCAATCCACTGACTGCCGGGGCGGTAGTTCATCATCACAGCGCGGGTATCCGGCCCCATATAGCCAATTGAACCAATCGTTGCCACGCTAGCGAAACGTTCTGGTTCAGTGCCGGCACAGATCAGCGCAACTTCGCCCCCGTCGCTATAGCCCAGCACATGACAACGTTCAACGCCAATTGTCTTGAGAAAGGCGAGGATGTCGCCAGCATCACGCCTGTAAAATTGCATCGGGAAATCACGCGGTTTGGGGGTCGATTCGCCATAACCACGCAAGGATGGCGCAATCACCTCGTAACCCTGCTCCACCAACCAATTCATCACATGCCCCAGATGCTTGCGTCCTGTTCCCAACAAGCCGTGAAGCAACATCACCGGTACACCCTCAGCCCCTGAGTTGAGGTGATCGTAAAATAAACGTGCACCGGTTTCGGTCTCTGCAAATGGCATTTTATAGTTTCTCCTTGTTAAATTTGTCGAAAGTGTGCATTATACCAGCGATTGAAAAGATAAGAGGATGGCATCATGGAACTACGGTCAATTCAAGTTGGTAAGGTACAAACACACAATTACAACGGCGAAACATGGGTCAGTGGTTATATGAAACACGCGGTGAGCGGGCGCGTGAGGGTTGGTAAGATCAACGTTGAGGGCGATCAACAACATCACACCGATGTACACGGCGGAGAACATCGGGCGGTGCTGATGTACTGTGCCGAACATTATGATCTATGGCAAGGGGAGCTAGGACAAGTGTTGCCATATGGCGCCTTCGCTGAAAATTTTACTGTGAGTGGGTTGGACGAAACCAGCGTGTGCATCGGCGATGTGTATCAGATCGGTGATACTGTGCGCGTGCAGGTCTCACAACCGCGTCGTCCTTGCCAGCAAATTTATAAGGCACTGGGCATTTATGGTATCGTCAAGAAGGTTCATGCTACCTATCGCTCAGGGTGGTATTGCCGTGTGTTGCAAGAAGGCGCGGTCGAAGCAGGGATGCCCGTTGAACGCATCAGTCGCCTATATCCTGACTGGACTATCTGGAATGCCCACGAAGTGATGGACAATCGCAAAGAACGTCTACAAGATGCGCTTACGCTGGCTAACATCGAAGAATTGGAGCCAGGCTGGCGCGAAGTATTACGCGGGGTAGCCCGCGATATTTGATGAGTGCATGATGATAAACAGGGCTTCTCATATGATTTTTACGCGTTGATGGTATCGTGTTAACGGTCAAGCCGAACTAATTATGATGAGGAGCCTCAATCTATGAACGGAAAAGTTGTGATCGTCACCGGCGCTACCAACGGCATCGGAGAAGTAACCGCACTCGAACTCGCGCGACAGGGTGCAGAAGTCGTCATCATCAGTCGCAATCCTGCCAAATTAGAGCGTACTGTCAACAAGATACAATCGGAAACAGGCAATCAGCAGGTATCCGCCATTCAAGCCGACCTAGCCTCTATTGCTGATATCCGGCAGGCTGCCGAGCAGTTCTTGCAAACACATGATCGCCTAGATGTGCTAGTCAACAACGCGGGTGCATTCTTCGCTGACCGTCAAGAGAGTGTGGACGGCAACGAGATGACACTGGCACTCAACCATCTCAACTATTTCTTGTTAACCAACCTGCTACTGGATACGCTCAAGCAGACCGCCAGCACACATGGTGAAGCGCGGGTGGTTAGTGTGTCATCGGGTGCACACAACACCGGCAAGATCAATTTTGACGATTTTCAAGCCGAGCAATATAGCGGTTTCGGGCGCTATAGCGATAGCAAATTGATGAATGTGTTATTCACTTATGAGCTGGCGCGTCAATTAGAGGGTACAGGCGTAACCGCCAATGTGCTACATCCGGGATTTGTAGACACGGGCTTTGGCTTGAACAATGAAGTCTGGTGGAAAGGCATTCTGAACGGCTTACAGAACTTATTCGCTATTTCGCCAGAAAAAGGTGCCGAGACCATGATTTATCTGGCATCATCACCGGAAGTAACCGGTATCACAGGCAAATATTGGGAGAAGAAACAACAGAAATCATCGAGTAAAATCTCCTACAATACAGAGATACAAAAGCGCCTATGGCAAGTCAGTGCCGATCTTGTTGGACTAGAGACAGCACAACCCGTTTAATCTCGTCACAACCAACAATCAAAACCCTCTGTACGATCACGCACAGGGGGATTTTTATATATACCCCACCCCACAAACAACCATTAACGGCAACCATTAACTATGACGATCATTTATGTTTAATTCATGATTATACTCTCAAACTGTATATTTTACCTATTTTTAATAAATCTTTACTGTACAACTTATACAATGGCTTTATACTATGAGCATGAAGTTAACCAACAGGAGCAGGTAATGAATCATCTCGATAATGACTACAACGCTATGGTGTTACACAAGGCTCGTGAACAAGAATTGATTCTACAAGCAGAGAATGAACGCCGTATCAAGGATCTTCACAAGGAAGTTGTTCGCCGTGTTCGTCGTGTGGTGCGTCTACACAGACAGGGCATTCGCTAAAACGGGCACGCTTACAATTCGCATAAGCCCTGCATAAATGCGGGGCTTTTTGCATTCTGAGGACAATGAGGACTCTGGACAGACCATGTGGTAAATGTTATTAGATGGTCGGAAATAGAGAAAGCGCGGTGATCTGATGCGCTGACTCATTATGATATTCTAAAGGGGATATTCGTATCTCGAATGTAGTCCGATTATTGCGGTCATATCACGAGTTATTGGCGTGATAAGTGCCCTGTTTGCAAGTAGTCTTGCAATTCGGTGGCGCGTTGAGCGAGTATTTGCGAGACTTTGCCGACGACGTAGGGATTATGCTGGTTAGCAACCACCCAGCGCATACTCGCCACCTGTCGCCCTGCAAGCAAAGTTTCGAGCCAATCATGATGCGCGGACGTGAGCGGACGAATGTGTGTGTACCCCTCCCAGAGTGCTTGTTCAAACTGTGCATAACGAGGATGCGGCTTCAACTGCCACAGAACTGGCGTGAGGTCATAGAGATAATAGCCCCAACCGCTATATTCAAAATCGAGCGCGTGCAAGTTGCCCTGATCGAACAAGACATTCTTGAGTAATAGATCAGCATGGATGATGCCCCACGCATCGCCCAATTGATCGAGCGCCTGCATAGCCTGTCGCACACGCTCGCTGACCTGTGCCATGACCTGCACCTGTCCATCGGTGAAGGTACGTAGATTCTCATCACCTGGATGATAGACACCCTGTGCCGAAAACAAACCATCCCAATCAAGATGCGGGCGTGCCAGCACAGGATCAAAACTGAGGGTGTGCAATCGCCCTAAAAAGCGCCCGATTGCGTTTAAGGTCTCTGTGGTGACCTGTGCAGGTTCAGGCGAAACACCGTCAAAGTAGGATAAGAGTAATCCACAATAATCTGCGTCATTGAGCATGGCAATCGCCTGTGGTACGCTCAAACCGTCTTGTGCGATAGTCTGCAACATAGCACATTCACTGCTTAGGCGCTCGCGTTCGGTCGGTGGTGAAAGGCGCAAGATGTAGCGTGTGTTATGATGATGGACCTGAAAGACCGCATTGTGTGTATAAGCCAACCACGATACCCGCGCATCGGGCAGATCACACTGTGTGAGGGCGTGTTCTGCCCGCTTTAACCAGATTGTTTCTTGTTCGTTTGCAACCATCACGCGCTCCTTCTGCCGAATCATCGCCTGTATTATGCCGAATTTTCAGCAGATAGAAACCGTTGGCTACCCATCAAAATCCTCATCCGGCTCGTAGTCATCGAAGCTAACCGCCTCTAATACGTTGATCAGCACCTCATCGGGGTTGGCATCCGCTTTACCATAGGCCCGCCATAAACGATCTGCGATAGCTTGTCCATCCACCTGCAAGCCCAATCCCTGGAAATATTCACACACACGCAAGACGTCACGGGTGAGGATTTTACGGGCATGCTGATTATGGTGGATGTTGACCACCTGCGGAAAGTCAATCAGCACCAGTTCGCCTTCCCAATAGAGGATATTATACGCCGATAGATCACCATGAATGATGCCATGTTGTAACATGAGATCAATATTACGCAT
This sequence comes from Anaerolineae bacterium, assembly GCA_051117475.1. GTDB lineage: Bacteria > Chloroflexota > Anaerolineae > Aggregatilineales > Phototrophicaceae > JAUZRW01. The sequence continues at coordinate 30,110 of JBNPEE010000018.1, forward strand.
CAGTTCTTTGAACAGTGGTTCCACTTCATCCTGCGGGATTTGCACTTCATTGAGTGTGGGTGCAGGGGCATGTTCATCGCCGATATAGCGCATCAAGATGGCGTTTTCGCTCACACCGAGTGGTTCCGGCACAGAAGCCCCTGCCTGATACAAATCATGCAAGGTCTTGTTCTCGTACATCAACCATGAGGTGTGCGTCATCGCCTGCCCGCGCTGATTGCCGGTGGTTATCGCCTTGAGCGCCCGCCAATCTTTATCATTGATCTCTTTGCCGTTGGCACCGATAGCCGAGCGTCCTTCGCGGTACATCTTATCATTACGCAGGTTACGGAACATACGCGGGCGATAGACCTTGGCGGCAATCCAGCGATGTCCACTGCTCTCGTGACCTGCACATAAATAGACGCTGGCTTCTTTGCCGCCTTTGACTTTGGTCAGCACGTCTACGAGCAAATCTTCGTAGAAGAAGGAAATCAGAGAATCCTGCAACCACTGGTTTTCGTGGTGATCGTTATCGCCGGGGCTATAGGTCATCTCGAAACCACCGGCAACACCGGTTTCATCAGCCAGTTCGCTGATAATTTCCTCACGGCTTTTCTTCGGCTGGTGGCGTGTTTTTGGCTTACGTTTGCGCCGACTGCGACGGTCTTCGGTCAATTCGCGTTCAATTGAGGCAAACTCGTCATCGTCCCAGTGCATATTACTTGGCATTATGAATTTCTCCGTATGGATACACATATCCGCGCTGAATCCGCGCCGAACAGGCACGCAAAGCGAGCGAGTATGTCATGATTGAGTTGAAAATGGGGCTGGAGAGTTAACAGCCTATGACGGGCTTCACTACCGCAGGTCAATCTATGATGGTAGCGAAAGGACTCGTGCATCAAATGCTCTGGGCATTTTTGCACACTTGTCACACCGTCAGCTGTTTTGGAGGATGATTGTTGGGGTTAATCGCCGTAACAATCGATGCTCAAACAACCGTCGGCGTGGCATGAACAATGAGTATGAGGTTTTCGACTTGCATACAACGCCTCCAAATGAGTCACTTTTGTAATTGTTAATACCTTATCATGGGTCATAACGGGTGTCAAGTAGTTGATCAAACCTATAAAAGGTAACTCGAATCAAGAAGCTGAGAACCTGACACTTTGGTAGAGAATATAGAAACTGCTCAAGACATGCGTTAGATTTGTTGGTTAACCAAAACACAACAAGAAAACGGATGACGATGAGCAGTACAAGACAACTATACCATGA
>JBNPEE010000044.1:0-30577 GCA_051117475.1 Anaerolineae bacterium
ATACGAATGATTTGCTCTTGGCTGTACCGCTTCCCTTTTTTCTTGCTGTTGACCATGAGTTTTATCCTTTACTTGTACTCATTAAACATTCCGACTTGCTTCGGTACAAGTTTAGGGGGCAAGGACAGTAGGTAATCAAGAAGGCGAAGGTGAAACAACATTTTTAGACCAGATACTAGCACGTTTAACTGAAGCAGGTGTGTTTCCAAAAACATCATCAGATAGCAGTCTGATGCAGCAAGAAGGTAATGTCATTAATGCAGGCACTGGCAACATTTCAGGTGCAGAGAAACCTATAATCAAGAATGCCAAAAGTCAAGGCGAAGTAGAAATAGACCCGATGGAACAAATCCGTGCAGATATCGCTCTGCTCAGGAAACAGGTCGGGATGGTGGATCAACTCCAGGCACAAATCGCAGCACTACCCGGTAAGGATGAAATCGTAGCATCGGTGCTGTCCCGTATCCCTGCACCGCAATGTTCATGCCAGAAAGAAACCGGTGCGGCAGCCGAAGCCCGCGACCCGGATTGTCTGGCAGGTATCAAACCCTGTTAAATATCGTTGAATTATTTTAGGAGAGACTTATGACAACAAACTGGAATATCGGTATCGACTGGCGACGAAAAGGTGTCATTTGCTGGACTGCACAACCCGGCGATGCACTCAATATCCTGCCACAGCCGATTCGCTACACAACCTTAGACTGGCGTACAGATAGCGCAGATAGCATCTCACGTCAGGTCGAAAAGACCGACTATGGCACACTGCTGTTTGCAGTGCAATCAGGCACAGCAGTCAACAATGGCTTTGTTTTGGGTCAATCAGATGCACTAGCAATCAATACCATTCCTGTAGACCCATCAAGCGATTACAGTATCTCTGTTCGAGTCTTGGGTGTAGATAGCTTTGCTTCTGTGCCTGTTATCTTGCGTGTCAAAGATCAAGCGGGTACGACACTTGCCACTTCATCGGCATTGATATTGAGCGCGGACTGGCACTACTATCTTTGTCAAATAGCTCATTAAACCACTCTACATTTTGCTCAATATTTTCAAAAAATACTTGCCAGCTAGATAACTCGCATAGTCGAGAATCTAAGTGTGTTGCATTGGCTTCTATTTCGCTCTGGATTTGTCCAAACTCAATGAGTAATACGGCCCAAATTGCTTGGTCTCTATTGTTGAAATGATTATAGAATGTACCATATCCAAGATCCGCCCGGTCTGTGACAGCTTTAATACTCAGCCGTATTATGCAGGACTATTAGTTACTCCCCATATCACATGAGGTTGTTGTTGCTGAACCGATGATTACATTGCGCCCCGTAAAGGGTCTAAAAATGAAACTTCTGAAGCGGTAATTAGAAAATACCTGATGTGAGTTTATTGTGCGTCGTCATCATTCATGACGTGATCAACATCCAGCTATATGGTAATACCATGTAGCTTCTGGGGCTGGCAAAGGTGGGTGAGGCTTCGTAACCCTCATCCCTAGATTACATATGCCCGTCGATCCAATCCCCATTGACGACGACAAATTTTGGCTTTTGTTCGTTGGTATCTGCTATAAACTGGTTCAACAGGTTGGCAGTTTCTGATTCGTCGTACAAATCCCATCGCTGTGGACCATAGTGAATATCATTGATGACTGAGAAAGCAATTGGTTCGAGTTTCGAAAAATTCAAATCCAAATTAGGGATATCTATTTTACGCTGACGGTGCCATTTTTTACCAACTTTGTACGTGTCTACAAGGATTTTATGTTGTTGCAGGTTAACTGAAACAACAGAGTGCCTGGGCCCGACAACTTTACTCCCGAAGGAGGGTAAATAAATATACGGGATTTTCTTAAATCGAGCCGTATATCCATTTAAGCTGGGGGCACTCATATGATGAGAATGTGCCTGGATGATAGCTAATACTTTCTTGCTTTGATACATAATTCTTCGAACTTGTTCAGCGTTATTGACAATGTCATAACTGGAAATACTCCGGTTGTCTAATGGAATATGGGTGAAGACAACAGTGGGCTTTTTAGTTCTAGCCAAGTCATCAGCAAGCCAGGCCAGTTGTTCATCTGAAAAAGTAAAACAACCGCCAGTTAAGATTTTGGGTGAGAAAATTTCAGTTAACACAGGCGAATAATTTTCATTGCTATTTAACGCTACGAAATGATAGCCATCTTTATCCCAAGAATAGTAATAATTGCTCGTGAAATCCGTAAACCATTCTTTGTAATCATGATAGTCATTGATGGCATCAATTCCACGTTTTGATTTGAGTTCGTGGTTACCAAGAACATAATAGATTGGACACCTTAACTTTTTGAAGTGGGTTATTACAGCGTAATTTCTTTGTTCTCTCGTTTTTAAATCAAGACCAGGAAAGTAAATTGGTGAGCCTTTGATGAGATATTCAATAAACTTTAAACGGTTCATACTTACATCATTCACAGTATTATGGCTAATTAGAAAGTGCGATCATGTCTATGACTGAAACATGATAAGTAACATGTCAAATCATATAATCTCATAGATCATTGGATAGCAAAAGGATAAAAATCGACGGTAAGGTGCTTTAAATTTCATTCAGCTTGTTGGGACGGGGACACGAACATCAAACAACAGTGACAGAGTGTACATGAATTATCCAACCAAAATGACATCAAACAACATGATGAAATTCTGTGAACGAATCAAGAAATGACGAATTCAAACTATCTCACAAATCGATACAGAATTTCACTCATATTCTCTGGTTGAGTGCAGACCGAGTGTTCTATGTGGCTTAGTAAGACGGAGCTTGGAATCCCAGCCTGTGCTGGGTGTATACAACCAGATACGCTATATCATCTACCATCAAGATTTTGTAAGGTCTTTTAGCGGCTTAAAGTTCTCTTGCCATTGCTCCGAAACTTCTTGATATAGTTCTTTCATCTCTTGTTTTAACGTCTCTTCATTTTCCAGGAAAGATTGGATCGCCTCAACCATACTTTCAGACGTGTGTTCAACAAATACTGTACCCTTTTTGAAGAATAAGCGCAGGGTAGGCTGATCTGATAGTATCACAGGTTTCTGGATATGGAAGCCATCTTGTGCTGCCCCACTGAGAGAAAAAGTGTGGGTGGTCAGCACAATTACACCGCGAGAGTGCGATAATAAACCCCAATACTCCTCTTTCAACAGATAGCCAGGAAAATTGACATTGTCAGGTGCATTTTTGATCAATTCAGGCGGAGCTAGACCGGGATCACCCAATATATGAAACTTAATATCTGGCAATTGTCGTGCTGCATCAGTCAGAATATCTATCGGCTCGTCACTACCAAATGTCCCAACATAAGTAAATTCAATCGGAGCGTCAGGATCTACCTCTGTTAGCCATTCTGATGGAATTTCTTTCGGGGGGTTTTCTAAAACCATCACAGGGGCGTTCCACGATCTAAATATATCAGCGATTGATTCTTGATCAACGACATTCATCGTAGCGCGCTTTGCTAAAAAGCGTTGTAAGGGCGCTGTCCAGCCCCATTTTTTCCCGAGTAAGTTCGGTGTGTGGGTATCTAGGATATATTGCGTCTTAGTGAATAAACAATACACATAGACACATAACCCGGCAACAGGAGGAGAATCACAGACATAAATATACTTTGGGCGAACACGGTTCATTTCGTACCATGTCTTAATCCACTGTAGGGGGTATTTAAAAGGCGCAAACACAGGGCGTTTGTAACCGAAGAAATGTATATTATATAGAGGCGCATCAAACCAATCTGCGAAAGAGGCTGTACGTGCTTCATGGGGTGCCCAAACAAGTGCAACCACATCTAAACCGGGCATGTATTTCTCCTTAATTGTTCACAGAATAAAAGTAACAACACGTCAGTTTACATATCGTATATCATCGATTAAACCATGAAAATACATCTACATCCTATGCATAGGATGTAGAAAATTTATGACGTGAAATGATTTCAATTATTGTAACACTTCATAGTGTAACTGTATTTACATTCATGTTTTCTGAAGCTTCGTGTGTCTCATGACCTAGATTGATGAGTTGTTGGTCCTCTCTTAATTTGCCGGTAATTTGACCCAAAGAGTGTGCTGTAACAACAACATCGCCGAATGCAAGTGCTTCATCAATATCAGCACACATCAATGCGGCAACATGTGGAATAACCTTTTCAATGTAGGCTTTGTTAGCGCCGACCAACCGATCTAAGTCAAGATTTTCATCATAGATTTTGACATCAAAACCTTTACCAATGAGTGTTTCTGTAAGATGTAACATGGGGCTTTCACGTAGATCGTCTGTATTGGGTTTAAAGGTTAAACCAACAATTGTTACATTCTTTTTCCCTGAGTTGGCGATTTCATTATAGGCTAAGTCAATCTGATGTTGATTGCTAGGCAACAAAGCATTGAGCATCGGGATTTCGATGTCATTATACCGAGCAATATGAACCATAGCTCGCAGGTCTTTAGGTAAGCAAGAACCTCCGAAAGCAAATCCTGGTTTGAGATAACGTGCGGAAACGTTCAATTTGGTATCGCGGCAGAAAATATCCATAACTTCGGCTGCATCAATATCAAATGGGTCAGATAGCCGTGCAATTTCGTTAGCAAATGTAATTTTTAATGCATGATATGCGTTACTTGCATACTTCACCATACTAGCTGTATCAGGTTGGGTGTGGTAGAGAGGAGCGTCTATAGATTCATAAATCTTGGCAACTAAATTTGATGAGCGTTCATCAAATGCGCCAATAATTGTATGTGGTGGTTCGTTAAAGTCTTTGATAGCTGTACCTTCGCGCAAAAATTCTGGATTAACTACGATGCCAAAATCCACGCCTTGTTTCTTACCGGAGTATTTTTCAAGTGCTGGAATCAGAACATCATTGATTGCACCGGGTAATAATGTGCTGCGGATTGCAATGACTTTGTAGTCATCTATATCCTTAATAACTTCACCGATTTGTTCACATACACGCTGGACATAATCCATTTTAAAACTGCCATTTGAATTGGACGGTGTCCCGACACAAATAAGCGCAACCTCGCAATGTTTAACAGCGGCAGCAATATCTGTGGTTGCTGATAAATTACCATTGTCTATAGTTTTGTTAATTAACTCTTGAATTCCTGGTTCTAATACAGGAGGTTGCCTATTATTGATTGCATTAACTTTATCTTCTTGAACATCAATCCCAACAACTTTATGACCATAAGAAGCAAAACATACAGCAGAGACTGTACCGACATATCCTAGCCCAAAAACACTGATATTCATTGATTTTCCTTTTTGTTTTGTAGATACACGTTTATGATTTGTACAAATCTATAATTATGTAAGGGTGTACATTATTCATATGAATACCCTTTGATATGTGAAATAGTATGAAAAGATATTTCCAGATCTGATTGGCAATGGTGGCGATTTGTCGGAAAATTTGCTTCTGTTACATAATTTTAGTTTATCTTAGTAACATTCAGTAATTGAAACTCGAAGAACCACATGACTAATTTAGAATTAATTAACATTATAGTCAAGCTATAATATAAAAATTTTAACAAATCGGCGCGAGAGGTTGATCAATATGGATAGGTTAGGTACCGCGTTATTCGATGACATTCAGCCGCTATAATGCATAGCAGAAAAGACTCCTCGTGGAGTAAAAAGAGTTGAGGTTACCGGCGTCACCCGTCACAACTGCTCCTATGCGCTAGGAGCAAAATTCACTGCGCTATTCGCAATGCACAATTAACTTTTAGCAACATATCAATCCAAGAGTTCACAAGCAATAGATGCCAAAATGAATCTATCTCTGAACAGCAATTGTGTTCACAGTGGGTTGGGCATTACCAATATTAAAGCCAACTCTAGCCTACTGCAAAGGGCTTAACGCGAGGCCAGATCATCAGCACATAGGTGACAGTGCCCAGCAAGATCAGCAGATGACCGATCAACACGTTGGCATCGTTGCCGAACCAGTACGCTAGCGCACTGATGACAATCCCTGCATTGAACAGGTAGAAACTTCCCCACCCTAGATGCACCGCCCCGTATCGACTATCTCGATTTGAGAAACGCGGTAAGGCGAAGAAGGCAACACCTATAATTAATTGCATCGTCCAACCAAAGATCATCAGGGCGATATGCGGATTGAGTAATTTCCATACCCCGCCATAAAATGCGATCCCCTTATGGAATAAGATCAGCGCACCGAACAAGAAACCGACCCCCATGTGGATCAATGAGGCTTTGACCAACCACACGCTCAGTTTTGGCATGGTCAGCGCTCCTTGATTCGTCCCCAGGTGTTGGCGATGAAGCCCCACCCGGCAAGTAACAGGCAAACTGAGGCTAGCGCCAGCATCCAGCCCAAGCCCCATTGTGGAGCCAGCACCATCGCCGGCTCACCAATGGCACGCAGAATGAGACCGGCGTTGAGCGTGATCAGCACCATCCAGCCTAACTTTTCGTTACCACGTGGTTGCTCTTTGGAATATTTTGGAAACATCCAATAGCCCACGCCCATGATGATCTGCGTCACCCAACCGATGAACAAGAAGTGCAGATAAACCGGACGCAATACTTGTAAATTACTTGACCAGCCTACAATCGGTTGGATCAATAGCACAGCGCCTATCATCAAGCCGATTACAAAGTAGATCATCCCAATTTTGATGAACAAACGGGAAAGCGTCGGCATGATTACTGCTCTCCTATCAATGTGTCATAGTGTTCGATATACCACTGAAGTGCCGATGCCATCTGATGCCGACTGATGTTATAGGCAAAGCTCGCCCGCAGAATACCATCGGGGTCAACCAGATACGAGCGTGTCGAATGGTCAACGGTATAAATCGCCTGTGATCCGCTATCCATGCGCCGTTCGTAGTAGAATCCATAATCCGGTTGTATCTCGGCGAGCGTCCGGTCATCGGGCATCAAGCCCACAAAAGACGGATCGAAGTTATTGAGATAGGTCTGCATCACAGATGGCGTATCACGAATGGCATCCACGCTGACCAGCATGAAGGTTATCGCGTCAGCATCGTCACCGATCAGCGCTTTAACGCGCACGTATTCCACCAAAGTCAACGGGCAGAAATCTGGACAATGCAGGTAACCGAAGAAGATCATGCGCCACGTACCATTGGTATCACTCAAGCGTTGGATGTCTTCAAAGTTACTCGGTGCGTCGAAATCCTGCGTTTGTATCGGCGGGTTAATCACCTGCCCTACATAGATATCTTGTGCGGTGGCTTCCAACGAGGCGTTAGTGAGCGCATCGGCGGGTAGTGTTAGGGGTGGTGCTTGTCGCAGAATCGGCACATCTGTTGAGATAGTTACGCCGGATTGAAAGATCAAGGTCAGCGAGAGTGTATCGCCAACTTCGAGTGGTGCTTGCAAGTCCATCAACATGATGTGCAAGTCCCCCGGCTCGAAGATCACCGTCTCGCCTGATGCGAGGTTCACACCATCTACCGCCCGCATCCGCATCACGTCGTCCTCAATCACACTCTCGTGAATGGCACTGCTTGCCTGTACGCTCTCGACTGCTATCAGCGTCTCGTCAGTTTCCCCCTGATTCGTCAGATGAAGATAGACCGCACTGGTCTCATCAGCAGGACGTGCCCACGCATTACGGATCATAAGATCTGTTGTTGATGGGGGTGTCGCCTGTTGAGCCAGCGCGATCACGCTGGCGATCCATAGCGTAATGATGAGCGCAATGCGCGTGATAAGTTGACGGTACATGGTAAAACCTCCCCAGTGGGGCGCATCGCTAGTTATAGCGTGCGCCCTATTTAGCGTGACAGATTAATGTCCAGATTCTTCGGGTTCATTCGGCGAATCAAAGATCGTCGGATCCGCTTCGCCTTCTACGTAGAGGAAGCCGACTAAGCCACGTTCCAAGCGACTGAGCGCATGATCGACGAGCAGATAACGCCCCGGATAATCGACGGTGAACTCAACGATGGTGCTACCCCCTGGCGGGACGAGTGTTGTCTGTACGTCTGTCAGAGGGGCACTGGTCAGTGAGCCTTCGTCATAGACGTTATCGAAGATTTCGCCAATCATATGTAAGGAAGAGATTGTGTTGGGGCCACCTACACCGAAGAAGATGCGTACACTATCGCCCACCTCGGTATACATCGCGTTTTCATCCTGTGCTAGCGCATTGGCAGCACCATTGAAGACAAAGTATTCTGCATCTTCATCGAGCATTTTCTCGTGACTGAAGTCCAGATGACCATCTGTGCCGAATGGTTGCGCGGTGTAGATTTCACCCTGCATCACGTAGAATTCATGGTCGACAGGGGGCAATCCGCCTACCGGTTCCACAAGGATCAAGCCATACATCCCACTGGAGATATGATGCCCGATACTCGCCGTGGCACAGTGATAAACGTATAAGCCGGGTTGCAAGGCACGGAAGAAGAAGACGGTACTTTCTCCTGCTAGCGTTTGTGTGAATTCCGCACCTCCACCGGGGCCGGTCACCGCGTGCAGGTCAATTGAGTGCGGTAGGATGCTCTCAATCTCGTTATGAAGCGTGAGTTCCATCGTATCGCCGACGCGCATCCGTAACATAGGGCCGGGTACTTGCCCGTCAAAGGTCATATAGCGGAAGGTACTGCCATCATCGAGTACGCCATCGACTTCTACGGCGGTCATCTCTACTTCGTGATGTTGTGGCGCACGATCACCCACAGGTGCCGGTAGATCGCCCGGATTGCGTACAATAGATACCGCATCTTCGATGACAGGATCGGCGGTCATCACGTCGGGACTGTGTGCCATATAGCCAGTATCTTGCATGGATTCGTCCATTGCGCTCTCATCACCCACTGTGACTTCGCCGACAACGCGCAGTAAACCTTCCATGCCGATCTGACGATGCCCCGGAATCGAGCAATAGTAATCGAAGTTGCCCGGCTGGTTCGCTACAAATTCAACAACAACCGTTTCCTCATCTGCGATCATATCGCCGGTGTACACGTCAAATTCATCAATTTTGAGATCATGCAAGGTGGGATCACCGTTAATGACGGTCAAACGCACGGTATCGCCCACATTGACCACCAGTTCAGGATTGACCACACCATCAATCTCACCACCCACGCCGACATATGCCATCGCAGGATCACCGCCAATTTGTGTGAGCAAAGTGAATTCAACGACTGTGCTTTCACTTGCCTGAGCAACCGCGATAGGTGCTTCGTTGGCTTCCTGTGCACTGACCGCCTCCGGACCTATTTCAAGGCGCAATGGCAAGAATAACATCGTCAACACTAGCAAAAAGCCCAGTGTGCCTATTGTGACAACGGGTCTAAAAATAGATTGCGTCTGTTTGTTCATGTTTAAAAGACTCCTCTAGACTGTGCTTTGATAACAAGAAAAGGTAGCTCAATGGCATCTATCGGGCAGATATCCTCACAGATCAAGCAATAGATACACTGTTCAGGATAGGTAAGTGTGGCTTTGCCATCCTTTTGTGCGAGTGCATCAGTCGGACATGCCATCACGCATTCTCGACAACCAATGCACAAACTTTGATCAATCTTGGGCATCCAATCCGTATTGCTCATGCCATATCAACCTCTCACTTGATTCACTTGATTTCATCCTAGAGCAAATGCGGTTATTTGAATTTAAGCTAGCTTAAAAGGAGGGAGGGTGTATGACATTTATCAGGAGTAATCATGATGAATGTCACAATAGGGGTCAAATTTGGGCAATATCGCGCAGTTTATCGTCGTCGACGATGATGATCTGATGGCGATCAAACTGGATTGTGCCAGCGCTTTCTAAATCGCGCAGGGCGACGCTGATGGTCTGCGGGGTGGTAGCCAGATGTGATGCAATCGCGGTGCGTGTGATGCCCGGCCCGCTCAAGCTGGCATCTTCAAGTTGTTTGAGCAGAAAACGCGCCAAACGCACAATCACAGAATACAAGGCGAGGTCTTCAATCTGCCCGACCAGCGAACGCACACGCATCGCCATCAAGCGAATGACGTTCAGCGCCACTTGTGGGTTCTGCATCAAAACATGGGTGATCACATCGGCGGGGATCAACCAGACGACTGCTTTAGAACTGAGAGCACTGGCATTTGCCGGATTGTTGCCCCCATCGAGCGCTCCAATATCGTTGAAAGTTTTGCCAGGTCCTCGTAAGTGCAAGATATGTTCGTTGCCGTCCTGATTGAGCTTATAGATTTTGACGCGCCCTTTTGTCACGATCCACAAACCTTCGGCTGGCTCATCTTCGATGAAGATGATCTCGTTGGCGCTGTACGTGCGCTGAATACTCTGCGTACTGATATGCTCTAACTCATCGTCGGTAATACCGTCAAAATAGATGATATTACGAACGTATTCGCTAATCATAGCTGTCGCTCAATCCGTCTTTCATGAAGATAATCTGGTGCGATCAATCGTTCAGTATACCTTGAACAGTGTATCTTGCGGAGGCGTATTGTTGAGATATACTGGTTATAATGATTCGATAAGAGAGAACCCTATGGACAATATCATCATTGAAATGGTAGCCGTGTTGAGTACCACGCCGGGGCGCTGGTTTGCCTTGACCGAGACCTTCAGCGAGCGCAGTCTGCGCCGTCGCCCTGCCCCGCAAGAATGGTCAGCGCTGGAGTGTTTGCAACATCTCATTGATTTAGATCGCAAGGTATTCCCACAACGGGTGAGGGCATTGCTTGCTGGCGAAGATTTTCCGGCATTCTTCCCGGATGAGGACGGCTCCGCACTGCGTGATGACATCTCTGCGGTATCGCTTGCATCCGAATTTGAGTCACTTCGTCAAGAAAACTTGACCTTACTCGATCAGATTACCCCTGCTGATCTGGCTAAGACAGCAACTCATGCCGAACTGGGTCAGGTGACATTGAGCAATCTATTGCATGAATGGGGCGGGCATGATCTGATGCATCTGGTACAGGCAGAGCAAGCACTGATGCAACCTTTCATTGAGGGTTGTGGCCCATGGCAGGTGTACTTCACGCAACACACGATAATTACGTGATAGGCTAGACAATTGTCCTTATTCACCTATCCACAAGCACCCTGATCTTGGACGAAGTGTATCTCGTCCATAGGCTAAGATGGTTTTGGACAGCGCAGGCGAGTTCGCCATATTTCTCACGGCAAGGTGCAATGGCAGGGCAGGGTGCTCATCTCATGGGAAGCCCATTCCAGTCACAAAGACAGACAAGCTACTCAATGCATTAGTTGAGGGTGGCTTGAATGGTATCTTCATGAATCGATGCTGAAGACTTACGCTTGATAACTTACAGGACTGAGAGAACGCAATATGGCAGACGGTATGGTTCACACTTTTGATAACGGGATACAAGTCTACAAAGAACATCTCATCCCCGAACAATTGGAGCGCTATCGGATATACAATTTGCATGAACCTGTTGAAGAGGGTGTTTTTGCAGATATTCTGCAAGCGGATGGCGCTTCAGGAACTGCGTTCATTGATATTGGCGCAGCGATTGGCTACTACAGCATCCTCGCCAGGCAGTTGCAAGATAATCTCATCATTCATGCCTTTGAACCCCTTGAACGACACCGCACTTATTTCGAAGATAACATGCGCCTCAATGGCATAGATTCAGGGAATATCACCATACATGCCGATGCCATCTCCGATGCAGTTGGTAAACAATATTTTGCAGACTATCACTATGGCAGTACCTTATCCAAAGTCAAGCAAGTATCTATGCGCTCTCGCTTCAAACGCAGGGTGCAGCATTTACTGGGTCTAAAAACGAAGAAACCTGCGCTGAAACAAGTCAACACAATTACTCTCGATAGCTTTATCGACAGTCTCAAACAACCTGTTCATCTGGTGAAAATGGATGTTCAAGGTTTTGAGTTGGATGTGCTTGCAGGCGCTGAAGCCAGTTTGCAATCGAAAGCTGTGCATCATTGGATAGTCGGCACACACTCACCTGAAATTCATGCCCGTTGTATTCAATTATTCAAGCAGCATAAGTACCATATCATCTACGATGAGCAACAGGTTGATCATCAACCGGATGGGTTGGTTGTGGCACGTGCTACGATACCTTAGAGAAGCACATAAACAAATGATATGAAACGGGTTAGATGATGTTCGAGCTAATTATCACAAAAGAGCGATGTGCAATAGAAGGCTGATAGGGCGACAGGTTCACCTTACCACTATGATTCATCAGTATCACAGCGCCTTACTCCGCACTCACTAGACCGTGCCGCCACGCAATCGCCGCTGCTTGCGTGCGGTCTGAGACACCCAGTTTGGCGAAGATCGAACTGACGTAATTGCGCACTGTGCCTTCTGCGAGATGCACACGGGTAGCAATGTCAGCGTTAGATAAACCATTGGCAAGGAGTTGTAAAATTTCGCGTTCGCGTTCGTTCAAATCTTGCGCGATGGACGTATCTTTAGGCACACCATCTTTGACTACGCGGTACAGTGTTTCGGTGACACGTGGCGAAATCGTGGTCTCGCCTGCGACAGTTTTCTTGATAGCGGCAATAATTTCTTCGCGGGGTGAATCTTTGAGCAGGTAGCCAGAGGCTCCGGCACGAATCGCATCAACCACCCATTCATCAGCATCATAGGTGGTCAGCACCAATACACGGCAATCAGGATAGTCAGTGATGACCTTGCGCGTGGTTTGCACGCCATTGAGAATAGGCATTTTCAAATCCATGAGAATCACATCGGGTCTAACTTCTGCTTGCGCCAATTTTTCCAGGGCTTGTGCGCCATCTTCGGCAGTGGCAACGACGTCTATATCGGCTGAAGCGCTCACAATCAGTTCGAGACCATCCCGCGCAAGGGCTTGATCATCCACAATCATAACCTTGATGTTGCTCATCAGACTATCTCCGTATCTTGAGTGTGATTTTTGTACCTGCATGAGGATCACTGACAATAGCAATCTCGCCATCACACAATGCGGCTCGTTCGAACATCCCAACTAAACCAAAATGTCCCTCTGGCGAGGGTGCATCGCTGTCAAAGCCGATCCCATTATCTCGTATCGAGAGTGTGATGGCTTGCCCGGTTACGTCAAGACGCAACCAGACGTCTGTCGCCTGCGCGTGTTGCACGATATTATTGAGAGCTTCTTCCACAACGCGATAGAGCGATAGTTCAGTTTCCGTCGACAGTTCAGGCAGTGTTTCAGGGATACTCACATGCGGACGAAACCCTGCTCTCTCAGCTGCTTTGAGCGCGTCCATGTGTAGTGATAATCGCAAGCCGAGGTCTTCTAGTGGACTAGATCGCAGTGCTTGCAGGGCATGACGTGTTTCGCGCAAGCCATCGCGGGTGATTCCCTGAATCGTTTGGATGCGATCGCGCGCAGTATCCGGTGAGCTATCCCAGATAGTAGTCACCGCTTCCAACTGAATCGACACCGCACTCAGCGTATGCGCCAGCGTGTCATGCAAATCGCGTGCCATACGGTTACGTTCCCGGCTGACGGCTAATTGTTCCAGTGTGACAGCGAATTGTGCCAGTTGTTCGTTTGCTTCGCGGAGAGCTTTCCGTTGTCTGCGCTGTTCACCAATCAGCCGTGCAATGATAAAACCAACAGCCAAAAATATCAGGTTGCGTATCACAGTTTGTTCCCCGTAAAAACTAAGTGGGACACTACCGATGCTAGCGAGTTCGTTGGCGAAGTAATATTCAATACCTGTTGTCACGCCACAAAATATTAGTACAGCAATGAAGCCATACTGAGCAGCTACAGCAACTAACGGGGCAACCAACCACAGAATGAGCGCACCTGGATCCCGCACAGAGGCTTCGCCCATCAGATTAGCTTCCAGACGAGCATTCACTGATAGTGCGCTGATGAAGATGGGGGCGAAGGTTGCCACAGAGATCGCCAGTGGTAGATACACATGGCCCAACCAGCGGTGTAGTCTGTTACTGCGTAAGTATAGAAAGAGTACCGTCGAATAAGCAATTGTCAACACGACGTTAACCGGCGCACCTACATCTGTATTGTCATTGAGTCCGCACAGTGCCAGCACCATCAACGCCCATTGAAATCCGATGAAATGACGGAATAGTGACCGTACCCCGGGTTCGACAATGAAGTGGGTCTGTGTTTGTGGTTTTTGCAGTTTGCTCGTTGTCTTCACATTCTTGCTCATAGATGCAGTGTAGCACGAAACACCTTTCATAAACCATGTGACGCGCCGCACAAAATGATGTGACTCGTGTCATATGGATACCTGAGCGACATGACTATCCCCATCGCACAGAATGATGTTCACTGTAAATAGCTTACGGACACGATGACTCGTGCTGATAAGCATGAAGCACAAACAGCTATGTTGTCCGGAAAACACCCAAATAGATATGATCAGGAGTTTGGTTATGGGAATCGGAGATATTATCGCAGCTGTCAGCATTGTTATCGGCATGCTTATTGCCTATCCAGCATTGTTGATTGTCCTTAATATGTTATTCAACCGCACAACCACCCGTGTTGCAGAACGCTTGGATGGGGGTATGAAATCATCCTTTGTCGTTGGGGCGATCGTCGTTGGCGTAGGCGGGGTTGGCATTTTTGTGTTGCTCTCAGCAGGCAGCGTCTTACAGTTGATTGGCTTTATCTTATACCTGTTATTGTCATTCTGGGGAACAGTTGGCAATGCGGCGTTGATTCGCGTTTTTGGTCAGCGTTTAGCAACAATGGATGACCGTCAGCCTTCGCCACTGACAAAATTATTGTGGGGTGGCTTTGCTCTTACCCTCAGCTTTGCTTTTCCGTTAATTGGGTGGTTTGTGTTGATGCCAATTATCTCTGTAATGACGATAGGTGCGATGACACTCAACTTGTTCGGACGCGCCAAACACGATAGGGCGTCTGATGCGCCTATCGTATCTGATGAGACGATGGTAACAGCACAATGAGCGAGGTCACACGACGCGACTTTTTCAAACTAGCACTGACTGGCGCATTGGTCGCAGGTTGTACCCCGTTCATAGACCATACCCTGTCATCAAATACCGTGACTGTACCGGAGTTGCCTCCGCCTGACCGTGTGGTGCATCTGTTGAATCGGGCGACGTTCGGTGCGACACCGCAAGCTGTCAACACTGTTCGGGAGATAGGCGTTGAAACGTGGTTGGAGGCTCAGTTGAATGATACAGCTATCAATGACTGGGAGATGGTCGCCCGTTTACGTCGCTTCAACACGCTGGAGTTGACACCTGCAGATTTGCTCTCGTTTGTACGCGTGCCAGATAGACGCGCTGTATCGAATGAACTGGCCGCCGCCACAATGACACGTGCAGTGTATTCTAAACGGCAACTCTACGAAAAGATGGTGCATTTCTGGAGTGATCATTTCAGCATTTACTATTTCAAAGAGACAACCTCGCAACTCCAAACCATCGATGACCGCGAGGTGATTCGTCCCCATGCGCTGGGTTATTTTGGGGATATGTTGCGGGCGTCGGCGCATAGCCCGGCGATGCTGGTCTATCTGGATAATGTTGTCAACGAGCGCAGTCATCCTAACGAAAATTATGCACGTGAAATTCTGGAATTACACACTCTGGGCGTAGATGGTGCGTATACCGAAACCGATGTAATGGAAGTCGCCCGTTGCTTTACAGGCTGGTCAGTAGATGATACAGGGCAGTTTCAGTATCGCCCTGAATGGCACGATGACGGCGAAAAAGTTGTCCTCGGACAGACCATTCCAGCGAGTGGCGGCAAAGCCGATGGTGACCGTGTGCTGGATATTCTGATCACACATCCCGATACAGCACGTTATATCAGTACCAAGTTACTACGTCGCTTCATTGAAGATGACCCATCCGACGCTGTGGTGAATGCTATCAGCGCTGTATGGCAACAATCGCAGGGACATATCCCGACGGTGATGCGGGCGATTTTCGCACATGATGCCTTCTGGGACGCACCACCAAAATTCAAGCGACCGTTGGAATATGTGTTATCGATATTGCGCGTACTCGGCGCACGCTACAACGGGGGAACTGCTCTCGTAGACCGCTTAGCGAGAATGGGACAGCGCCCGTTTGGGAACCCGATGCCCGATGGTTATGGCGATACAGCATCCGGTTGGATGGGGAGCTTTTTGCCACGCTGGAACTTCGTGCTGGATGTGATGCGCGATGCACAGGCCAGCGTGCGTATCCCGCGTAATCAATGGGTTACGCTGGCAGAAATCGGTGGTATAGACGCACTCGGAGACGCTATCTTATTACGCCCCCTGACGGACATAGAACAGCAAGCCATTAATACTGCAATCAAAGCAGATGGTAATAATCTATCACGTGACGCTGTGTTTGTGGCGATGGCAGTTTTGTTGAGCAGTCCGGCATTTCAGTGGCGATAGCACCCCTTCTTTAAAATGTTGAGTTCAATGACTACATAGGAGATCAGACAATGGTAACAACACGACGAACCTTTATGAAATCAGTAGGCTTACTCGGTGGTGGCTTGATGTTGCGCGAGCTCGTGCCAAGTTGGATGCCCCGCGTGGCATTCGCAGAGGATGGTGTGCAAGGGGATGTGATTGTGAATATCTTCTTGCGCGGTGGGGCAGATGCATTGAATATCATCGCGCCCTTCGGAGACGATGATTACTACCGTGCCCGTCCGACATTGGCACTCTCACAACCCGATAGCCGCCGCAATAACGCTGTGCTCGAACTCGACGACTTCTTCGGACTCAACCCTGATATGGTTGCTTTACACGACTTACTTACACAGGGACGGATGACTGCCATTCATGCCGTTGGTGCGCCTCACGCATCGCGTAGTCATTTTGCGGCTATGGATTTAATCGAACGCGGCACAGATGGCGACAGTGGTGCGAATACAGGTTGGCTCGGACGTTATCTGATGCATACCGCAGCCCCCGACGATTCAGCCTTACGAGCAATTGGTTGGGGCGATAGTTTGCAAACTAGCTTGATGGGCTACATCCCAGCAACGGCACTGCAATCTATTCTGGCTTATCACCTGACTGCCGATGATACCCAGATTTTTCAGGATGCAATGACGCGCATGTACACCAACGATAACCTCATCGACCAAACCGCACAATCGACCCTTGCGACACTCGATCTTGTGAATCGTATCGATGTCGATGCCTACCTTCCTGAGCATGGCGCGAGTTACTATGAAACTAATTTCGGGCGCGCGCTCAAACAAACTGCCGCTATCATCAAAGCAGATGCAGGTTTAGAAGTTGCGTGTATTGATATGGGTGGCTACGATACGCATATTGCACAAGGTAGCATACTTGGCACAGGGATTGGCAGCTTTCCGTTGTTGGTGCAAGAACTCGCAGATAATGTGCGAGCCTTTCATGATGACTTGCTCGATTATAGTGATCGCGTCACTGTCATCATTATGTCTGAGTTCGGACGGCGCGTACAAGAGAACGGTGCAGGTGGCACCGATCACGGTCACGGTGGCATGATGATGGTCGTGAGTCCTGATTTGGAAGCGGTAACTGTACATGGTGAGTGGCCCGGTATGAATACACGCTTTCTAGACGATGGCAATCTCGCTATCACTACTGATTATCGTGACGTATTGAGCCATGTGTTGCTACAACGCACGTCACTCACTGATACCAGCACAATTTTCCCAGAGTATACTATGACACCTTTAAATTTATACCGGCAAACCCGATGAAATTCCGACAGTGGTACAACGGGCAAGTTACGCTCACTCCCACTAGGACATAATCTTGAGGCTGGACAGAAACGCTCGTGTTTACCCCTGATTCTCGCACTCCTTTTAGCAACAATCTGGCGGGGTGTGCTACGCATGGTGAAGATCAAACAGAAGGTTTCGGGGACTTTTTGCATACAGCGCGGTGCAGAGTTGTTCTGTGATCTGCACTCGTATATTTCAACCGGTCGCAAGCAGGGGCAACAGGTGATCTGCGCAATCCTTCGTCCCTGCCTGCGTAGTTTTGAATATTGCCATTCAGAGAGACTCTACTTTCTTAATCGATACAGAACTTCACCTGCTTTCGGTACGTAAAGAATTCCCTCGCTTTCACGATGTTGCCATTGCTCGATATGAATATCATCAGGGTTGAGGTATCCCAGTGACAGTTTTTCACAGTCTTCTGCTGAAATTTGACTGGATAATGTGACCTGAATACGGGCATGTTCAACACCGTTTTCAAATGTACCGCTACCTCGCAGATGTGTGCCATGTGCTAGAACCCCCAGAGGGAGATGTTTGAACTTATGCCATTGTTTCAGATAATAATCACGCACATGATATCCTGCTTCGTAAATGTGTGTTCCGTGTACATGACTTACTGTATCCATGTGCGGTGCATAGACAATCACTTCGCCACCATCCATGATAGCTGGTTCCAGCTTATACATGGCTTTAGCCGCTGTCCACAATTCGTCATACATCCGGGGAGCTGTTGATAAAACGCGCATGAAGGGTTTATCGATCCATTGGATATGTCGCGTGGATGATAAATCCGCTGCTTCTGACCACGCGCTTAAATAATCCCCTATGAATATACCTGCCAGACCATTACCTACTACAACCATGCTCACAAGCGTAATCGGAACGGTGACATGTTCAGCTGCCGCATGAATGATATGGCGTACCGGTGTATCTTTAACAGCGATTGTGTTGAGTATTGTTGCCAGTGCGCCTAGCCAATGACTTGTATTAATCATTTCTGCACCGGAAATTCCGGGAAAGAGGTACTTCGCCCCACCGGAAAAACCGACAACCTCATGCGGAAATGTGGGGCCCAGAATGATGATGTGATTATACTCATAAATTTTACGATTGATGCGCACAGGCGTATCATCTCCCAGAGATGGATGCCACAAATCGCCTGCTATGTCCTGTATCTGCGCTTTACGCAATGTTCCGATTTGTATAAGCGCATTTGGGTTGTCCCAATCATGATTAAGCAAACCAACGTGCTTGTAAACCGTATCGCGCTCTTCCTTCGAGATTCCCACCAGACGGCAGAGTGCCGCATGATCTAATGGTGGGTGTGTGCCGAGAGCAACCATAAAATCCAGTTGCTTTACATCGTGGAGGATGTCTACGACTTTTCGGAATAAGAAGGGCAGTGGCAGGGTTCGTGTATGGTCCGGGATGAGGATAAGCACCCTTTGACCACTATAGCGTTTTTCTATGCCCTCATACAAAGTCTGGCTGATTTGTTCATCTGATAGAATTTGAAGATTGCTTGCTACCACACTTGAAATTATTGACATTTCACACCCCACTAAATGCTGAAAAACCACCATCAACTGGCACGACAATCCCGGTAATAAAACGACTGGCATCACTAACCAGCCATAACAATGTTCCTGTTAAATCATGCGGCTCGCCGAAACGACCCATCGGCGTATGGTCGATGATCTGTTGTCCCCGTTCTGTGAGCGTGTTATCTTCGTTCATCAATAAAAATCGATTTTGCTCGCCTAAGAAGAAGCCAGGTGCGAGCGCGTTGACCCGAATCTGAGGGCTAAATTCTTTTGCCATATAGGTCGCTAACCATTGCGTGAAGTTATTGACCCCTGCTTTTGCTGCACTATAAGCAACAACCCGCGTCAGAGGTTGAATAGATGCCATTGAACTGATATTCACGATTACACCATTTTCTTGTTTTGCCATGACTGCGCCAAAAACCTGTGACGGTAAAATGGTTCCAATTAGATTGAGATTAAATACCCAATGTAGTGCCTCTTCTGGTAAATCAAAGAAACTTCGTTCTCCAGGCATAGCTGTTGCCTCTGCACGATTTCCGCCTGCACCATTAACAAGAATATCAACACGCCCGTAACTTTCATTAATGCGCTTCGCAACAGTCTCAAGGGCGTGTTTATCCAGCACATCAGCAGAGAATGCCTGTGCTTTGCCACCGTTTGTATTGATTTCATTGGCTAGCTGGGTCGTTTGCGCTTCATTACGAGCAACGATAATTACCCTTGCACCTGCGTCTGCCAGACAAAGAGACATTGCCCGACCTAATGCACCTGTTCCACCCGTAATTATGGCAGTTTTATCTGTCAAATCGAATATTTTTTTCATTATCTCTCTCTACAATAGGTAAATTGTCTGTACATTAACCCTTGTTAGTTTATCGGTAATCCTGAATATATGCTCAAATGCATCATGTAACCCGATAGTGATTGACATTCCTTTTAAAAGTTGGAAATTGTCCGCGAATCATCAGCATATGTTGCAATAATCTGTTTCGACAGAGGATGTCATTTCTCCTGTTTGAACGACAATTTCTTGACAGATAACTTAAGTTGTGCTAATCTTTGCATTGAACTGGTACGTACCAATAATGACCACATTATACCAGACAATGAATTAGATACCAGTACCATAGGAGGTTTTTTCGATGAGTACATACCTGTTTCAGGATACCATCACAACCTATGCGATACCGGAGATTATCAAGCGCATTCGGCAAAATTACCAGCAATACGAGGGTCTGTTTCCCTCGCATGGTGACAGTAATAAGCAATATTTACTGACACCGAATCAGAATTGGCTCGCGAGTTTCTGGTCAGGTTTATTATGGTTGGTGTATGCACAAACAGGGGAAAAGCAGGATTTAAGAAATGCTTCTCATTTACTCCCGAGTTTTGAAGAACGCCTGAACAAAAAAATACGGCTTAATCATGACCTTGGCTTCATCTTTACATTAAGTGCACATGCTGCATATCAACTGGTAGATGATCAACACGCTAAAAACCTTGCTCTGCGTGCCACCGAAGCTTTGTATCAGCGTTTCAATCCAGCAGGACAGTACATTCAAGCATGGGGAGATAAAGACGACCCGCAAGAAGCAGGGCGAATCATTATCGATTGCATGATGAATTTACCACTTCTGTTTCAGGCACATATGGAAACTGGTGAGCAGAAGTATTACGACGCAGCACTTGCACACGCAAAAATCTCACAGAGATACCTTATTAGGGATGATTATAGCAACTATCACACCTATTTTCTAAATCCGGAAGATGGTAATCCGATCAGACCAAAAACCCATCAGGGCTATGCAGATGACTCACTCTGGGCGCGGGGTCAGGGTTGGGCAATCTATGGTTTCACTATGGCGGCAGAATGGACAGGTGATAGCTCATTCATCGAAACTGCGAAGGGAGCTTTAGAACGCTATTTTACGGATGCGCCTATAACAGAAATTACCCCCTATGATTTACGCTTGCCGCATGATGCACCTGCTTATCCGGATAGCTCTGCCGATGCGATCGTTGCCGGAGGTTTGTTGCGACTGGCGGATTTGACAGGCGAGCAGATTTACCGAGACAAAGCAATATCTTTATTGATGATGCTTTATGAAAGAGCTTTCGACACACGCCCTGATGTGCAGGGACTACTTTTACATGGCACTCAACATGCCCCCCACAATTATGGCGTGGACACATACACAATTTTTGGCGATTACTTTTTCCTGGAAGGACTCATGCGTTTAACCGGCACAGCCCCTGATTTCTGGGGAAATCATAAAAAGGATTAAATGATGACTTATTTTACGAAACTTAACACTGAAAACGGAATCAATCAGTTGGATACGAACCCCTGTAATTTGCTAGATTTTCAACTGCTCGTTTTATCAGATGGTGAAAGTATTTCCGGCAGTACCAGTGATAGAGAATTTCTAGCTGTCATTCTCGGTGGTAAAGCAACATTTACTGTCGACGCAGAGACCTTCGAAAATCTAGGCAGTCGTCCGAACGTATTTTCTGGCAAACCCACAAGTGTTTATCTTCCTGCTGGAACAGTCTACACGATTGTTGGTATTGGAAAAGCGGAAATTGCTCTTTGTAGCGCACCATCGGACTTAGAAACGGCCCCTTATGTCATCTCACCGGATCAGGTAGTCAAAGGTCGCTGGGGTGCCGCGAATTTCAGCCGCAATTTCCATCAAATTTTGACAAAAGATGGACAGCCTGATTTGCCAGCACACCGTTTAATTGTCGGTGAGACATTTACACCCTCCGGAAATTGGAGTACCTATCCGGCGCATAAACACGAAACCGAAAAAGACGGCGAAGTCTTTCATGAAGAGATGTACTTCTTCAAAGTGACTCCGGAGAACGGATTTGGTATTGCCCGCCATTATGGCGCAGGGTACGAAGAGAATCATACGGTGCGCGACAATGCTATTCTCATGATGCCACACGGTTATCACACTTATGCGGGTGCACCAGGATTCACCAGCTACTATCTCTGGTTCTTAGCGGGCGAACATCGCAATCAAGGTGTGAGTGCGGATCCTGATACCGGATGGGTCAACAATACCGTAGCGATGTTACGGAATTTAGGGCATTAAGTATGGGAATTCTCGATAAGTTCAAGCTGAATGGCAAAGTGGCACTGGTTACAGGAGCCAATCGCGGACTCGGACAGGCAATGGCGATTGCTCTGGCAGAAGTCGGTGCTGATGTCATTGGTTTGAGTCGGGGAGAATCCGCAGATGAGACTGCAACAGCAATCAAGACTAGCGGGCAATCCTACCATCACGTACAGGCTGATCTTGGAAAGCTAGATGCCGGGAGCTGTACAGGGTTAGTCAATCGGCTTGTAGATACTCACGGCCGGCTCGACATTCTAGTCAACAATGCCGGGATTATCCGCCGTGCTCCTGCGTTCGATTTCAGCGAAGCTGAGTGGGATGATGTGCTACAGGTCAACTTGAAGGTGGTTTTTTTCTTAGCACAAGCAGTTGCCCGTCATATGAAAGATAAGGGTGGCAAAATCATCAACATTGCTTCGATGCTGAGTTATCAAGGTGGCATTACTGTTCCATCTTATACCGCCAGTAAACACGGTGTTGTGGGATTAACCCGCGCTCTCGCAAATGAATGGGCGCAATATGGTATCAATGTCAATGCGATTGCTCCCGGATACATGGCAACCGATAACACGGCGGCATTACGCGCCAACCCTGAGCGCAATCCTGCGATTGTGGTACGGATTCCGGCAGGTGACTGGGGAAATCCAGAAGATATACAGGGTGCAGTTGTTTATCTTGCGTCAGATGCCGCGAATTATGTTCACGGCATGACACTAGATGTTGATGGTGGTTGGATGGCACGTTAACGGCTGGAAGTGGATTCGCGCTCAATGAACTCTGCCGGAAGCAAGATAGTCTGTGCGGGCGCAGCATCACCGGATAAACGACGAAGCAGGATTTCAGCACTACGAATACCAATTTCTTGACCGGGCAAAGCAAATGTTGTTAATGGGACTTCAAAATGACGAACGGTAATCAAGTTATCAACAGATACCAACGACACATCATCTGGAATACGTCGTTTCAGGTTGCGCAAGGCTTTATAGATACCCATTGCTGTGATGTCATTGAAGCAAAAAGCCGCCGTTGGTTCCGGGATGCCATCGTCACGCCCCCAGGTTTGATAAGCAGCTTCCTGAGCTGGCGGAGCGAGATGTTCACGCGGTACACCGGATTGGTTATGGTTTTTTGTATCGGCATGTTCATGTATCTGGACGATATGCGGTGGCAGTTGGGCTTCTTCAAGCGCCCGTTTGTAACCATTGGCACGTTCATTTCCAGTGCTGTAATCCAGCAAGCCGACAAATGCAATGTGTTGATGACCCTTTTGCAACAAATATCGCGTTGCGTTGTAGCCAATCGATTCGTTATCTGTCGCAACCAGATCAATATTGTATTGCGCGGTACGTCCGATCAAGACAACAGGTACCTTTTGACGGCGCAGATGGTTGAGAATCGGTGTGATATCCCCATAACGGGGCGGTGTAATCGCCAGACCAACCACATTCTGAGCGAGCAATTCATCTGTAATCTGACCCAGTGTGCTGGCATTTTCGCTGTGCAGGGACATAACCAGTCCATAACCTGCACTACGAATACGGTCATTGAATGCGGCTGTCAACTGAGGATAGAAGAAGTTGAAATTTGGGCTGGAAGTGATCAAACCAATCAAGCCAGCACTGGTCATTTTTCGCGATTGCTCCAGTACGAAAGTTCCCGTACCGGCAACGCTTTGGAGATAGCCTTCTTGAATCAAAGTTGTCACAGCCTGACGCACAGTTGCGCGGCTGACCCCAAAATGTTCTTTCATGGCGCGTTCACTTGGCAACGTATCGCCAGCTTTCAACGTACCATCATAGATTTGCTCAAAGATAGCATCACGCAGCTTTTGATGAAGCGGAGCAGGGGTAGGTGCGTCAACAGCATCTCGAATACGATCGATGTTCATCGGGTTCTCCTAGGCATACCAGTACGTACCAGTAAGATAGCCTTGTTTTGAGAATGCGTCAAGTATTTTGATTAATATGTGCTTGAACTGCGAAGAATGGCATTATGCCACACCGCAGATAAAAGTAAAAATGGTCAATTAGTGAGGGAGGTCAACTATAGAAAACCATATGGCAGACAATTGAACTATTTTTGTAAACATACAATGACTTGAAAAGGATTACGATGATGAAAAAACTAAGTTTCTTTATTGCACTATTTACACTGCTCACGATTAGTGTGGCTCCGCTTGTAGCGCAGGATGATATGACCTTACGCATCATGAACTACTCCGCCGAACAGCAGGAATTCTATGACGCGGCGGTACAAGAATTTACAGCAGAAACAGGGATCAATGTGGTCTGGGAAACGTTATCCCGCGATGCTTATGAAGAAATATTGCCACGCATGTTTGATGATGACAGTGCGCCTGACATTTTCTTCTGGCTTGGTGCCAATCGTGTACTGACAGTGAGTGAACTGATTGATGCTGGCTGGATTCAACCGCTTGATCAATCTGTTTTGCCAGATGACTGGATGAGCCGCTGGGATGATGGCATGTTCGTGGAAGGTATCAACATTATTGATGGCGATATCTACAGCTTCCCCTTCAATGATAACAAAATTTGGGGTGCGGGTTATATGTACCTCAATAATCAAGTATGGGCTGATGCTGGCTTGAGCACTGAAGATATTCCTACAACATGGAGTGAATTGACAGCTGTTTGTGAAACAGTTCGTTCCAGTGGCCCATACTGCCTCGCTATTCCGCTAGAAGGCAATCACTTCCAACGCACATGGTATCCATTAGCAGGTGTCAACTATACCGATAATTTCTTTGACTATCAACTTGGTCGCTACAACATCGACGACCCGCGTCACCTTGAAACGTTCGATTACATTCAAAGTCTATATGATGCTGACCTTGTAATCCCGGGTATCAATGGACGCGATGAAACGCGGGCATCGATGGCGTTTGGTGAAGCCGCAATTTACTTTGGTGGTGCTTGGATGCCATCTGTTTTCGCAAATACGTATGATTTCACCGATGTAACAGCAGCACCAGCTCCCGTACCTGATGATGGTTTGAGTGGCGCACTGGCACAAACAAACAGCGAAAACAAGTACTTCATCAGTAGCACTAGTGACAATGTTACAGCGGCGACGCAGTTCATTGAGTGGATGACTCGCCCGGATGGCTACTTTGCTCAGAACTTCCTTGAACAAGGATTTGGAACACTTGCTTTTGCTGATAATGGCGCATATATCACAGACCCTGTCATGCTACAGGTGGTTGATATTGCGATAAACCAACGACCCAACATGCGTGTTCAATACCCTGAACCGGCGATTGCTTGCCCTGAAGTCGCAAGCTCAGACGCATTCGTCAATGCAGAAAATATTCGCCGCAATTGGGAATGGGAAGAAATGGTACTTGCTTTGACTACTGGAGCCGATTTTGAACCGATTGCGCAAGAAATTGCTGCTGCCAAAAACGGGGAATTTCTTGAAACAATTGAAGCAGAGGGTATCGACCCATCATGCTTTGCATTCCCAGATTGGGACTTAACTGAAAACTTTGATCCTGCAATGTATAGCATGGGTGAATAACATACACGAATGAGAACAAATCTGTGTCTTAGTCATGGGCTAAGATACAGATCATTTTGACACAGAGGATATATCATGAGCCAGATTGCAGCCGAAACAAAAGCAACGCAAGATATTGCCGAAGCTGTGGCAGCATCCGCAAAACCTAAACAGTCTATCCCATTTAGTATGAGACCAGGAGGCTGGGATTATGCATGGATCGCTGTGTTTCTCTCTCCATTCCTCATACTTTATATTGGATTTACTATTTATCCGTTGATTGCGACAGTGTGGTATTCGTTTCATGAATGGAACGGAACGGGTTCCTTAAACGACTTCATTGGTTTACAGAATTATGTTGATATTGCACAGGATCGATCATTCTGGCTTTCGTTTGGCAATACGCTCGTTTTTGCGATTGTTAATACAGCAATCAAATTACCCTTATCATTGCTTGCTGCCATCATCTTGACACAACGCTGGATGTGGTTCAAACGTATTTGGCGCACTGTTTTCTTTGCGCCGCTGGTTATTCCCGTTGCCTTGGCAGGGCTTGTGTTCGATTTTTTGTTAAATAGCCGTGGTGCATTGAATGATGTACTGATCACATGGGGCATTCTTGACAGTCCAATAGATTTTCTGGGTAATCCGGATACGGCAATGATTACACTCATTTTGATTTCGGTATGGCAGATTTTTGGTCAATATATGATCTACTGGATGGCAGCCCTGCAAAATGTGCCTGAAAGCCTGTATGAAGCCGCCTCGATTGACGGCGCAAATGAGTGGGATAAGCTCATACATGTTACCTTACCCGTCATTCGTCCAGTTGCGACAATTATTCTCTTCTTGAGCTTTGTCAATGCACTAAAAGTCTTCGGTCTGGTGACCGCCACAACGGAAGGTGGTCCAGGGCAAACAACTTATGTTGTCAGTTATTTCATCTACAATCAAGCATTCCGTGATTTGCCGTTTCGGTACGGCTACGCATCAGCTGCCGCTGTATTGTTCGGTGTAACCGTGCTAGTTGCTGTCACATTACAGGGCTATTTTGTGCGACGAGCACAACATTAGGAGAGCTTGTTATGAAAAATTTACCAGCTAAAAACAAAGTAAATCCTGCCACACGTCTCTTCAAACCCGGTCGTTACTTTAGTCTGAATATGACGCTTTTGATTGTGCTGTGTATTATCGGCTTCTTCTGGATATATCCGTTCCTGTGGGTTATCTTTTCGTCGCTCAAAACTCAGCGTGATATGTTCACCAGTGGCGCACAATTATTACCCGAAGTCTGGGAATGGGGTAATTATATCCGGGCATGGACAGAAGCTAATTTCAACACTTACTTCTTCAATACACTGATTTATGCCAGTGCAGCCACAGCGATCGAGATCGTTAAATCATCCATGTGTGGGTATGTACTGGCACGCTATCGTTTTCCCGGACGCAACGTGATCTATGGTGTGATTCTGGCAACGTTATTTATCCCGATTGCCTCGATTATTATCCCACAATTCAATCTGGTTCGTTCGCTTGGCTTACTAAACACCCGCCTGGGTGTAATCCTTGCCTTAAGCGGTGGAGCAGGCGCATTGTATGTTTTACTCTTCACAAGCTTCTTCGAAACGATACCTGAAGAACTCTTTGATAGCGCTAAAATTGATGGTGCAAACTTCTTCCAACAATTCTGGCTCGTTGTACCACTTGCGCGTCCTATTATTGCAACCGTGGTAATCTTCCAATTTATGAGTACATGGAACGAGTTTAATATCCCACTAGTCTTTACACTTAGTCGTCCTGAACTGCGTAATCTGGCTGTGGGCATGTATGCGTTTCAGGGTGAATTTAGCGTCGATTGGACCGGTTTTGCGGCAGGTACATCCATAAGCATTATTCCTGTGTTACTCGTTTTCTTCCTGTTTCAAGGGTATTTTGTACGCGGCTTGCAGGGAGCAGTTAAGCAATGACCTATCGACCAAACCGCATAAAGTTCAATCAGGATTGGTGTTTTTGCTTTGAAGATGATCAGTGGGAAGATGTTCAACTCCCTCATACATGGAATGCCCTCGATACCATGTCCACTGACCCGGACTGGCATTATCGTCGTGGAGTTGGTATCTATGAGAAACATTTTCAACCCCCTGATGATGTAGAAGGTCGAACACTCTGGCTCGAATTTGAAGCTGTTGCGCAAAAGGCAAAAGTCTATTTTGATGATGAATTGCTGACTGAACATTATGGTGGCTATACTGCTTTTGTCGTCAATATTCCCAATTGTGCTGGAACGATCCGCGTTGAGGCCGATAACACACCCGATCCCGATTTGATTCCCTCGGATCTGTCGGACTTCTTCCTGTATGGCGGTATTACTCGTAATGTCTGGTTTTATACGACTGATAGAGCATGGCTTGCAACTATCCGTTGTGAAATTGTAGCCACGGATATTCATGCCAGACTAAAAGTGTATCTCACCCTTGGTGGTGACTATCACCGTGTTGAGCAAGTCGCTATCAGTTTACAAGGCATAGGATTTCCAACCTTGTACCATGTCGATACCGATGATGCTAGCTTTGACAAAGAAATAACAGTTGACATGCCTCTTATCGAAGGGGACGCATACAAAAAATGGTCACCGGACAATCCGAATCTCTATCAATTGCGTGTGGGTCTATATGGTCACGGCTTGGCATCCGAGGAACTCGACCTTATTGAAGAAAAAATAGGCTTTCGTAGTTTTGAATTTCCAAAACACGGGGTGTTCTACTTAAACGGCGATCGTTTGCTCTTACGTGGTACACATCGCCATGAAGATTGGGCAGGATACGGGGGCGCAGTTCCCGACGAAATCACCCGTAAAGAATTTCAGATGATAAAAGACGCGGGGTTTAACTTTGTACGCTTAGGACATTATCCACAATCGCGTGCGGCCCTCGAAACATGTGATGAACTGGGTATCATTGTCTGGGAAGAGATCCCATGGTGTCGGGGTGGGGTGGGTGGGGATACGTTTAAAGAGCATACACGAACAATGCTCCATGAGATGATTACACAACACTATAATCATCCCTCTGTTATTTTTTGGGGGTTGGGTAATGAACTCGATTGGGTGAGTGAACATCCGGATTCTACTGATGACAAAGTATGTAATTTTTTACAAGAGCTAAACGATACAACCCATAAGCTTGACCCATCCCGACTGACAGCATTGCGTCGTTTTGACTATGGCGCTCAGGTTGTTGATGTCTATTCACCGAGTATCTGGGCGGGCTGGTATCGTGGCAAATATACCGATTATGAGCAAAATTTACGCGATGCGATGGTGAAGTACCCTCGTTTTCTTCACGCTGAATGGGGTGGTGATAGTCATGCAGGGCGTTTCCGTCAGTCACCTCATATCGATGAAGAACCTCAATCAACTGTCGATAATGCGGAAGTTGATGGTACGGCAACCAACAACCAAGGTTTCACCCGTTATAGCAAAGACGGTGATTGGAGCGAATCGTATATTCTTAAATTGATGGATCATCACTTGATGGTACAAAACAAGCTCGTAAATTTTGCTGGCGGGTTACAATGGGCATTCAAAGACTTTGGCACACCACTGCGTCCTGAAAATCCGATTCCCTATGTTAATCAAAAAGGCTTGTTAACACGGGATGGCACTCCCAAAAGAAATTACCATCTATTCTGTGATTGGAATCTTAATCAAAATAGTGATCCGGTATGGCCGGTTGATGATGCTTCGACTTTTATGTGTTCTGATTTTACGCTTTCATGTGATGATAATCGGCTACAGGTTACATTAATTGATAATGCTGGAAATCGTACAATTGGCGATGAGCACCGTGTACAGTTTTTTATGATATCGGGTGGCGATTTGGTCAAGAATCGGGGATATATGGGTGGCAGTGACGTCATTGAAACGTCAAACGGTAGAGCGTGGATTACTCTCTTGCCTGACAAAAATAGCGAACAAATGACGATTCATGTGACAGTTGAAGGACTTGGTGTAAAAGAGATGATAATTACGAGAGATCATTACAAACCCTGATGCGACACAGACAATTGCTCGGGTGCGAAAAATTTTTGCGCTGAGACGATAAGTTGTAAAAGTCTTGATTTCACTATCTTCAACAAGTGCTTGCAATTCTTTTGTATGAAACCTGCTGTGGTTCGACCACAGCAGGTTTCATTTATATTATGCTCTATTTCGATTCAGAGATGATGTTTTGTCACTGACCCGAAAAGTAGTTCTCCAGCGGTTGTCCATTCACAAGTATGGTTACACTATCAATCGTGAAGTACTGTAAGGCAGTCTGGCGAATTTGTGCTTCAATGCGTGGTGCATCACAAACACCTGCAGTGCTGAAACTACCAACCAGATCAATTTCGGCATTCCCCTCATCAATATCAATACCCCGTACACTCAGACTAAGATTACCGAGCGCGTTGTAGTAACCGAAAGGCTGTTCACCAATGGAGAATAACTGGTTCAGTGCGGCGGTTAGTGGTGCAACAGTAGGTTCAATATCAATGGTGAAAGGTATCGTACTATCGCCACATCCAACGCTACCACCTGTTTCTAACGCAATCAGATAAATCTGTGTTTGTGTGAAGAGATTCTCTGGCGGCAGAGTAGGTT
>JBNPEE010000004.1:0-152113 GCA_051117475.1 Anaerolineae bacterium
GTTTTGCTTGTGGCATGTGACTATTTCGTATTTATTGATTGACTTTAGTTATAGCATATCTGTCAATTAATATGATTCATTTTGCTTATTGACCCAATTATATCAATTGATATAATACAAATGTTCTAATCATTCTAGTTCGCACGTTAACAAGTCAATAAAATAACGTTCTCACAATAACAACAAACGGACGTTATTAAATTACAAATTATTTTTACTGATTATGAAATCAACAAAAACTGTTTTTCCAAGTGAGCCTATGCTGACTTCAATCAATGATATTTGGCTTACAATGCAAGCCGAGTTATCGTCTGGTGTATCACTTGAATGGATAGCAGACACACAAAACCAGAGTGAGGAATATTTGGGCATGATTACGCTTGTTATGAATGGCAAGCGCATACTTGTTGCAGATAACCTGCCCGAAGATACGTGTCAAAACTTGTTTAACAGCCTGTGTGACGCTTATTCCGCAGGTGGTTATTCCCCTGTCGTTACGTATTGTAGTTTCGACTAAAACCAAACATAGCACCTCAAATATAAGGTGCTATGCCAATTAAAAATTATGTGGAAACGGTGACTTTCACTCACCGTATTTGTATGAATTATACACTATCATTTGAAGATTTTTTTGAATCCATTGTTGACAACTTCCCCTATAAACTTGAACGTACAGGATATACACAGGGTGATCTTGAAATCTCTGAACCTAATGAAGATCTTGAATACTCGGAAGAGTTTACTTTTGAAATTGGCAAGATATTAGATCAACCACTCGTTGCTGGAGGTTGGATTGATCTGCGACGAGATAGCAGGGATTCTGAACTGCATGTTTCTGGTTTCTTTAGTATTGCGCTCAATGGAGATTTTGAAAACAGCAAAATTCTTGATGAGTATAAAGCCTTACAGGGCTACTACAACCACGACACACATACATGGGAATTAGAAATCGGGGTGTATTAAATCCCCATCAATAATTATCAATCATTGAGGAACACAACATCGATTGTTTGTGTTCATATCTATGAAGCAAAACAACAGCTCCAAGCAAACAACTGTGTTTGACACAGCCTTAGTAAAATTTCCCCATAAGCTAACCCCTTATGGCAAAGAATACCGATCTAAAGACGAAGAACGAAGTTATTTCTCACAAGAATACAGCTTCTCTATTGGTACATTCTTTGATGCACCTGTGGTGGCATTTGGAAGTATTCAAATGCAAAACCCATTTGACATCGAAGAGTTTCATATCTTTGGTAATTTCATAATTACCCTGCATGGCAATTATGATGAATTCACCAACTTTATGCAATTAGAACGTTTCAAAAATTTGCATGTCACCTACGACACAGAGACACGGTCTTGGGATTTTGAAGTAATGGAATGGGAGTAACTGTTGTAGTTTGCTTTTTAGCGCCGAAGGCGCCCCCCCGTCGAGGCGTAGCCCGACTACCCCCTGGCAAGTGTGGCACTGGCACGACGGCGGTAACACCTGCCCAAAGTGTCAGTTGCCCACGTCCGCTGGGTGGCTTCCCGACCTCACGATTAGCCAATCGACAGAGGAAGGGAAAAGAAGCCACACGGGAACCCCACCACACCAATCGGGAGGCACTTATAGGGATAAACCTATCAACTCAAATGAACACATTTTGCGTGTGCTTGACTAGTGGGGCGGTGACAGGGGGTAGTCGGGGTTTTTCGACTGCCTCTGGGCACAAAGAAAAAGACCGACGGGGGGCTGCTGAAACGAGCGGGGGATGAACAAGCAGTCGATCCTCTTTTTCACCCGTTATACGGCGAAAACAGAGGCTTTGACAGCTTGGATTCCCTCCGAGTTGAGGCAGATAAAAGCGATACAATACTGCCAAAATGTACACAATTTGTATCGCCTGTAAGTACGGTTATGGTAACCGTAGTCTAAACCGTAGTTTTAGACATAAGCTTGAACAGTGATTGTCGACAAAAAGTGAGCAACAAAATTGCATGAATGATTGGCACTTAATCACATAGTTTTCCACATTGATTTTAAATCAAAGGCTCTATCTTAGTTTTCTGTTTCTTACTATCTGCTTATTATATTAGGCGGAAATATTTGCCGATTTAGTACGGAAAATAGTTCCGTTCAAGAACGGCAAAATTTGCCGTTCTCATCTTGTATGTTTTGGCTTTGACCAAAAACTTGCTTTGAGATGAACCGTATATAAATTCGACTTGCCCTGTCCCCTACGTTTGGATGTCACTAGCTTATGTTTCTGTAATTCTTTGAGCCAGGTTCGTACACTGCGTTCGGATGTACCCATATCATCACCTAATCGTTTTTGCCCCGGAAAACATTCGTCTTCTTCACGCGCATATTTGAGCAACATGGCATACGTCAATTTTGCGCCTGGTGATAGCTTGTCACTTTCAAGAATGAAATTTGGCACACCTGTCCAACCTGATCGGGTAGCCGCATCTGCACCTTTCACAATCAGGTTGCGATCTCGAAATACTTTGGTGTATGAAATGTGCTCCATAGCAGCTCAAATAATTGGTAAATGACAGGCTGTCGTGTCTCTATTCCGTCTTTTTTGTTACGACTCAATCATCGCTACGGGTCTTACCCAAAAAGCTCCCTAAAATGTATCCTAGGAACTCATAGCGGCCGACCTTGAGATCAAAGGCTATTTGATACAGTTCGTCACGCCATGCTTCAGGGATATCGGCTGTTACCCGTTTCTTCTCGATATTGCGTAACTCAAAGCTCATCAGTTCGATTTTTTCTCGATTGAGTGAGTGGCCATCTAATGGATTTACGTATTTACGTACTTTCTTACGTATAGATTTACGTGAGCGCAAATCCTTTTTTGGCTTTTTAGATTTTTCTGTATGGGCATCCGATTGCTCAATTTGCTGCTGGTTCTCAGCTTGAAGCAAGTGGTTAAATGGATTGGACGACGGGACTTTATCAGTCATAATTAATCTAGAAAGCGTGTTTCTTTTGCTAATTCGATAATAGGTACAGTGACACGACCATCTTTTGATGCAGCAATTTCTAAAGATGCCTGTGCAATACCGAGTGCTGTACGAGGTAGACCTTTTGTGATCTCATACAAGTGCTTCACAGCATCACTTTCAAATGGGAACACAACACCGCCTGCCTGAGTAAATCTCCAACGCAACATCTCATCAAACTCGGTGTCAGACATCCGTGTCAACTCACATTTGAGCAAGCGATTTTTGAGCGACTTTGCATAATTCAGCTTTCTTAGAATCGGGCGTTGTGCGAAGATTACGAACTGAATGACTTTTTCTTCTGCTGTTTCAAAGTTAAGCAAGCCACGCAAACTCTCTAAGACTCGTGCGGGTAATTTATGGGCTTCATCAATCAACAAAACTGATACAATGCCCTTCTGGTAGTTCTCAAGTAACAGAGATTTAATCTGATCATAGCGACCCTTAGTATCATTATGTCGACTGTCTTCACCAAAGCATTCAAGGATTGTCCCTGCAAGCTGGTATTCTGTCGGACAATGCGATGCATTCTCGATGATTCCGACACGATATTCTTGATGATCTCGTAACTCAGAAAAGATACGTCTCATGATGGTCGTCTTGCCTGTGCCAAACTCACCAAAGACAAGGGCAGCGCCTTCTCTATCCATGATGATACGTCCAATCATCGCAATTGCTCCACGATGTTGATCTGTTAGATACAAATATCGCTCATTGGGTTTTGTGGAGTAGGGCGGTTCTTTCAGCCCATATGTGTTGAGATATGGACGTTCGCTGAATAATGTTGATGCCAAGGTTGTAATACTCTTAAGAGTATGGCTAACTTCTAATGTATTTAGCTAACCAAACTTCGCCCCTAAATGCAATAGGCACACAATGCGTAACTACGTAAACAAGTACGTATATATTTACGTAACAGCGCAAAGCAGTAGAAATATATTCCACTCAGTAAGAATAAGCAAAAAAGTGCTTTCGCCCTCATAAATCTCAACTTGCTCTTTTCAACTTGGATACAGGTATGTGGTCTGGTAGATAAGCAATCCTGATCGGGTCTGCGTGTGCGTTCAAGTCTCTCTGCGCCCACATAGTAAGATACCGCTGAAACAGTCATCCGTTGTGATGGCTGTTTTTGGTTGTGGACATGGGTCGCATGGAAAGAGATCGAAGTTTTTGAAGGGAGTGTGGGGACTGCCTGCGTCGTCCACTCACCTGGCACTGTCAATTTACGTAGTCAAGCCACAGTCAATTCCCAAATCTCCGGATCATTGATTGTGGGAATGGGTGCCATCGCTCATGAGAAAACGGTAGGAGATGATGGCTTGGTCTGGTATCATTTGTCCAATCAAGCTTGGGTTCGTGAAGATGTGATCACAGTGTCAGGCAATTGTGATAATTTGGAGGATGTTTAGCTTTAGCTAGCGTAACGGGGATCAGAAGGTGCGATGACTCTGGTAAAAAGCTATTTTGACCAAAATTTAACCCCATTATGTCTTCATGATGAGAGTTTTTCACATCACATTGGTTTCTTTCCGAGGAAGCGCGATACGCTTTGTGATCGTGTATTTGTAAGGTTGTCATGTTTCGATTAGATACACATTTAACTAACCAACAGGCTAAGCGATCTTACCAATTTTCGCTTGAGAATATGTCGGTAACTGAATGGGAGGTGTGGCAGCAACAACTCCGTGCCGCCCTCACGATTCTCCTGGGTATTTCAGGGCGGCAACCGGTCTATCCCGCGCCGCCTGATTTGTTACATCAACACAGCAGGACACATTACAGCGAAGAAAAATATGTCCTAAGCATCAAAGGTTTACCTGTGCCGATGTACCTCCTGATACCGCATTCGCCGCCACCGTATCGAGCATTTATAGCATTACACGGGCATGGGATAGGGGTGAATCAAATATTGGGTCATTATTCTGATGCTGCTGTTGCCGCGCAGATGAGTGCTCATGA
Organism: Anaerolineae bacterium; assembly: GCA_051117475.1. Taxonomy (GTDB): domain Bacteria; phylum Chloroflexota; class Anaerolineae; order Aggregatilineales; family Phototrophicaceae; genus JAUZRW01. The sequence goes on from JBNPEE010000004.1 coordinate 4,954, forward strand.
TGAAAATTTCGCACAACGTCTTGCGGAAGCAGGTTATCTGGTCTGTGCGATTGAACAGCAGGGTTTTGGTGAGCGTGTGACAAATCAGGTGAGCGATGCGGGGTATTCTTGCCAGCATCTTGCATATCATTACATCATGTATGGTCAAACGTTGCTTGGTGAGCGCGTTCTGGAAGCGATGGGCGCTTTAGCGTACCTCCTGACCCGGGAGGATGTAACGACGGTCGGTTGTATCGGGCATTCGGCAGGGGCCACCACAGCACTTTTTTTATCCGCACTGGATACCCGATTGACCTTCAGTGTGTTATCCGGTTATTTTTGTGATTATCATCACTCGATACTTGCTATGCCACACTGCGTTTGTAACTATATCCCGCACCTATATAAGTGTGCAGATATTAGTGACATCGCCTCACTGATTGCACCCCGTCCGCTTTTCTTATTACATGGCGAAAATGACCCCATTTTCCCCATTGAAGGCTTTTTGCAAGCGTTGCCTAAACTCAAAACAGCTTACGCTATGAGTCGCTCAGAACACAATCTTTCATACAAACTGCACCATGGAGCCCATCAATTTGTTTATCAATGGGTACAGCAATGGCTGAGTGATATATCTCGCTAACAAAAGACAGCGCTGTCAATGTCGCAACGCTGTCTATAATGCTCTACAGATATCAATAGATACAACCCCCTAACCCTGCGCAGTGCTAGCCGTATGCTCTGGCAAGGCGAACAACTCATCAACCGTCACCATGCGCCCTGTTTCCATCGCGATGTTAGCCGAAATGCCCACAAGGATGGATGCCGCGCCATCAATGTGTGAGGCGGCGCGGTTGAACGGATCGGGCGGAGGATTGGGCGAGAATATTTGCTCCAACATCACTGGATCAGCGCCACCATGCCCACCATCACCGCTGGGCACATTGACGGTATAACTCTCGCCAAACATTGGGTAGACACGCATCACGGCTTGCTCAAAAGAGCCTTTGCTGGCATTTGCCTTACCATCCCCATGCAGGTGATTGATATTCTCGACGATGTCCATCTCGATGCGCCCTTTGGTGCCGGTTATAGCAACGCGCAAGCCTTCCCATGGGCTATAGGCGATAAGGTTGTACGAGAGCAACGCGCCGTTACGATAACGCACAGTGACACACATCGTATCTTCGATGGTGATTGGTTCCCCGAACACGTTGCGATCACGCAAATAGCCAGTTTCAGTTTCGGCGTTCAGGTAAATCCCCTGAAATTGTTCTTTCTCATCGAGGAATAATGCAAAGGGATCATCTTTGGCTTGATCTTCGCCGGTATAACGCACATAAGGATAATGCTCACCGCGTGCTTCGGCATTGGATTTACCGTAGAACAGCAAATCGCCCATTGCGAAAACTTGCGCTGGATAAGAATCAATCCACCAGTTAACCAGATCAAAATGGTGCGTGGCTTTATGAACCAGCAATCCCCCGCTATTGTGCTTTTCACGATGCCATCTGCGGAAGTAGTCCGCGCCGTGACTGGTATCCAGTACCCACGAAAAGTCAACTGCAAGCGGTCGTCCGACTATACCTTCCATGATGAGTTCACGAAAGCGTGTATAAGCGGGTGCATAGCGGTAGTTGAACGTCACGCGCAATGAGCGTCCAGTGCGATTAATCGTATCGTAAATGGCTTGCATCTTGTCAATGTCAGTGGTCATCGGCTTTTCAGTGATGACATCGCACCCCAGCTCCATCGCTCGCACAATGTACTGATGATGTGTGGCATCCACCGTGCTGACAATGACGGTATCCGGTTGTGCCTCCGAAATCATGCGCTCAAAATCTGTGGCATGATAGGTGGCAATTGGCACATGTTGATACCGTTCGCGTAATTGTTGATTGTGCCAATCCATCCGCACCTGGCTCACATCACAAAATGCCACCAACTCAGCAACATCATGATAAGTTGAAACGATAGCATCCACGAACATCCCCGCCCGTGATCCTGTTCCAACGAGTGCATAGCGTGTTTTTTGTGTCATCCTGTAATCCTCTCAAACAAAATATGTGACTAAGATTAATTAGAAAGATCATGGGTCAATGGATAATTGATGCGGTAATGTCCAGCACCTAACATGAACGTCGCATCATCGCCTGTTTGTTGTGCATCCGGTATTGCTTGTCCATCGAGAGCAACATCTGCCAGCGCGACATCCGTCAGCATAACCTCGGCGGAGGCGTTGAAGGGGATCACCAATTCCAGACGTACCTGACCCGCATCGTCAATGTGCCATGCGCTCTCATAGTAGCCGTTTATCGAGCGGTAACGCGCCCGTGCAGAGGATAATGAAGGGTGAGGCTTGGGGGCGATACGCGCATGACGAAAACCTGTAACGCCGTTTGTGGTCATAGCTGGATTTAATCCGCATACGTCGCGATAAAGCCACTCCACAATCGAGCCATACGCATAATGATTGAAAGAATTCATGCTTGTCGAACTGATCGAACCATCTGGATTGAGTGAATTCCAGCGTTCCCAGATGGTGGTTGCGTCGAGATTGACCGCATATAACCACGACGGATAATCCTCATTGAGTAACAATTGGTAAGCGAGATCATTCGCGCCATTGTTGGATAAGACACGGCATAGATACGGTGTGCCGACGAAGCCGGTTTTCAGGTGGTTGTTATCGGCGTGTAAGCGTGCGATAAAATCTTGCTGTACCCGCGCTCGATGTTCGGGTGGAACTAAGTCCATGAACAGCGCCAGTACATAACCCGTCTGGGTTGGGATAGCCAATCGTCCTGTTGCAGTGAAATATTCTTCCTGAATCGCAGTTTTGACTTCAGCAGATAAGTGGGCATAGTGCGTGGCTTCTGCCGGCTTATCCAGCACTTGCGCGGCTTTTGCCACTAGATGGGCCGAATAACAATAGAAAGCGGACGCGATGAAATCATGGGGGGTGCCCCCGCGCCTCGAAGTTGGATCAGGGGCATCGAGCGATAGCCAATCACCGAAGTGAACGCCCTCTGTCCACAACCGTTTACTCCCTGTTGATTCATCAATTCTGTGGATGTGATCGACCCAGGCGCACATGCTCTCGAATTGTTGATCGAGAATACGCACATCACCATAGAATTCATAGAGGTTCCACGGCAGAATCGTCGCTACATCTGCCCACGCGGTTGAACCGCCCCTCATCATGTTGACCATTGGTACAGTATGCGGAACAATACCGTCAAGTTCAGCCTGTTCATAGCCGAGATCATACGCATACTTCGAGAGAAACGCAGATACATCCATATTGAAGCACGCAGTTCCTAAAAAGACCTGTATATCTCCTGTCCAACCGAGGCGCTCATCGCGTTGCGGGCAATCGGTTGGAATATCGAGAAAGTTCCCCTTTTGCCCCCAGAGCACATTTTGAATCAATTGATTGACTTTTTCATTAGACGTCTCAAGCTCGCCGATGATATCCATATCCGAGTAGATGACACAGCCAACAAAATCATGCAGGTTTAGTTCACCTACCCAGCCCGATATTTTGACATAGCGAAAGCCAAAAAACGTGAAATACGGTTCCACCCGGACATCCTCACGCCCATCAGCGGTGTAAAAATATTCTGCTCGGGCGGTACGCAAATTCTCGCGGAAGAAGTTACCATCCTGCAACACTTCACCAAACTGCAAATGAATCTCTGTACCCGCCGGTGCTGAGGTCTTGAAACGTAACCAGCCTGTCATATTCTGTCCCATATCTAGGACAGTCTCGCCGGCAGGGGTTTCGATCAGCGCAATGGGTTGAATCTCCTCCATAATGCGCACCGGCAACGAACGACGTGCCTCAAGCAGTGCTGTGTCCATCTCAAGCGCTCGCACTGCCGAAAGCTCTGCGCTTTGCTCCAATCGTGCATCATAGCGTTCACCGTCGAAAATATCACTTTCAAGTACAGGCGAGGGCGTTGCTTGCCACGATAGATCACTGTTGACGATCAGCGTTTCGCCATTTTCAAATGTGATGTGTATCTCACAGATCAGTGCGAACTGGTCGCCATAAAACCCGACTACACCACGATCCCCGCCATAGCGCCCTTTGTACCAACCATTGCCCAGCATCACTGCGATTTGATTGTTACCCACGGCTAGATTATCTGTCAGATCAAAGGTCTGATATTGCAACCATTTGTCGTAGGCATTGCAGTAAGGTGTGAACAGCTCATCACCAACTTTTTGCCCGTTCAACTCAAAGTGATACAAGCCTAAGCCACATAGATACGCCCGTGCTGAAACCGCCTGTTCTGGTAATTCAAACGCCTTGTGCAAAATCGGGTGTTGAGTTGGATCATCCCAAGCCGGTGTGATCCATGTCGCTTGCCAGGCTTCATCCATCTTGCCGGTTTCAAACCAGGCAATCGGGCTTTGTGCGTGTTCGCTCTCGCCCCAAACCTCAACCTGCCAGTAGTAGCGCGTACGCGGTTGCAGTGTGTCGAGCGGTGGGGTATATGCTACGCTATCAATGCCATTGCCATCGATTTTACCGCTATCAAAAACAATCATGTTGAATTCAGTGTCAAGACTCATCTGAAAGCGTGCGGCAGTTTGTACCGTATCGAGGGTATCGTCAACAATCCATGAAAAAGTGGGTTTCGGGATCGCATAACCGAGTGGGTTGCTGATGTGGTTGGTCTTAAGATGCGTGATCTTCACAATGTACCTCGCGTTTATTTTTTAAATAAGTTTTTTAGTCATAGAGACTGTGATCACCGTGGCGGTTGAACACTCTTGCGAATGATCAAATCCGGTATCAACACATGTTGATGATGGATGTATTCCGGATCGGTGATTTGTTCCAGCAAAAATTGAGATGCCAGCTTGTTCTGTATCGTAAAATCGAAGCGGATCGTGGTGAGTGGTGGGATTAGGTAAGATGAGATTGCATTGTCATCAAAACTAATAATCGAGACATCCTCAGGGACACGTAAGTTATGCTCATGCAGGGCTGAGATAGCACCCAGTGCTGCATAATCGTTGACTGTCATGATTGCTGTAAAAGCCACTCCCTGCTTCAGAAATTCTTTAACCCCCTCATAACCTGTTTTCATGGCTCTGGCAAAGGTGGAGTAGTCGCCTGTGTAGCTAGGACCTAGCTCTAAGCCATTGGAGAGCAACATGCTATGCCAGGTATGATGGCGTAACCGCGGGTTGATAAAATCTAGCGACCCTGTGATCTCAGCAATTTGCTCATGACCATGATCGATCAAATGTTGCATGGCAATGCGGGTCGCATGTTCTTGACTATAGCCGACCCACGTCAGTTTGGATTCCAGCACATAATCGCGCCTCACAATCGGGATGCCGTGGCTCATCGCCAGCAATTCTTCATCGGCGATCTGTAATTTGGGCGCGTAGAGGATGATGCCATCTACCAACCGTGATGCTGCTTTATCCAGGGTGGCGGCAAAATTCTCTCGCGTGCACTCGGAATAGAGCGTGGAATAGCCTGCACCGCTGATGAACTTACCCATTTCCGGCAAACTGATGCCAAAATGCACATCCATCACAATAATTTCGATGATATTGGACTGATGTGTGGTGAGCATCTGTGCGCCGAGATTGCGCTGATAGCCCATCTTCTCCATCACACGCTGGACTAATACGCGGGTATCTGCTGCGACATCCGGTTGATTATTCAATACCCGCGATACCGTCCCATAAGAGACACCAGCTTCACGGGCAACATCACGGATTGTTGGGCGCTTATCTTTGTTCTTCTGCATAAACTTGCCTATCTACAATGCTAGTCTGTATGGTTTGTGGTATCCCAAAGTATATCACAGCCAAAAAACCCGTAACTGGTCACGAAAACTATAGCATTATTTTGAAATTATGTCGAGAAAATGCATAATTTTTGTTTGACAACAAGGCGATAATCGTATAATATGCTGTGTAATCAGTCACGGAAATTTGTGTGAAACATGTGTCAAAACGTGATAAACACATCAATGGTGATGGGCCAGTAGAGCTGACAGACAATGTTGTAGGTTGAGCAAGCTCTCGAATCAATACTTAGAAAATACAAAAATGTTTTTAGCATGTCTATTGGGAGTTTATTTGTGCGCGATATGTCCGGTATCGGTAAATTTATCAGGCAAAATGCCGTCCCCTATATGTTTCTTGCGCCCTGGTTAGTGGGGTTCTTCGTACTCACGTTCTACCCGATGATCTATTCATTAGGTCTTAGTTTCACAGATTATGATTTTAGATACCCCGAAGCAACTGAATATATCGGGCTAGGCAATTACATCAAGATGTTCGGCTCACTGTTTGACATCAGTCAATTCACAGCTGTCAATGGCGATGTGATGCGCGTTGATCCGTACTACATGAAGTCTGTCTCTGTAACCTTCAATTATGTATTTATTTCTGTACCTCTCAAGTTGATCTTCGCGTTGGCTGTGGCGATGCTCCTCAACCAGAACCTACGTGGTGTGCCGTTCTACCGCGCTGTCTACTATATCCCGACTTTGCTCGGAGGTTCGATTGCGATAGCAGTGCTGTGGCGTAAGTTGTTCGAGCGTAACGGGTTGGTCAACGATGTGCTGATGTTCATCGGCTTCAGTGATTTGCCCGGTTGGGTTACCAATCCTCAGTATGCGCTTGGCACACTCATTTTGCTCACGGTGTGGCAGTTTGGCTCGTCGATGATCATCTTCTTAGCGGGATTAAAGCAAATCCCACAGGATTACTACGATGCGGCTAGCGTCGATGGCGCGAACAAAATACAACAATTCTTCTACGTCACTATCCCTTTGCTCTCACCTGTGATCTTATTCAACCTCATCATTCAGTTGATCTCGGCGTTTCAGGCGTTCACACAAGCTTACATCATCGGTGGTGGCAGTGGGGGGGTGCTTAATTCGACGCTGTTCTATACCCTGCACATGTATATACAGGGCTGGACATATCATCAAATGGGCTATGCATCCGCGATGGCGTGGGTATTGTTGCTGATCATCGGCACATTTACAGCCATCGTATTCCGATCATCGCGCTTGTGGGTCTCGTATGGAGTTGGAGAATAAAATTATGCAGAAGAAAAAGTTCACTGCCAACAAATTTACGCGCCACACCTTGACGCACCTGTTCATCATCGCGCTTGGATTGATCATGATTTACCCGATCATCTGGATGGTTGTCAGCTCGTTTAAGCCTAATAACCTGATTTTTAGTGATCCGGGCATTATCCCGCGTGAAGTAACTGTCGAGAATTATATCTCGGGCTGGCGTGGCTACGCCGGCACAACCTTCGGGCGCTTCTTCATTAACTCGATCATGCTATCAACCGTCGCTGTGATTGGTAATCTCATCTCTTGCACGATGGCAGCCTATGCCTTCTCGCGGCTCAAATTCAAGGGACGCAACTTCTGGTTCATCATCATGATGGCAACGTTAATGCTTCCAGCGCATGTCACGCTTGTTCCGCAGTATATTTTGTTCAACACCTTCGGTTGGGTAGGGACATATTTACCAATTGTCGTACCAAAGTTTTTGGCAACGGATGCCTTCTTTGTCTTTTTGCTGGTGCAATTCATGCGTAGCTTGCCCAAAGAGGTTGAAGAAGCCGCGATCATTGATGGATGTAGCAAAGTGGGTGTGTTTATCCGTATTATCTTGCCGCTCGCTGTCCCAGCACTGGTCGCAACTGCGTTGTTCACCTTCCTATGGACGTGGGACGATTTCTTCAACCATCTACTTTACCTCACACGCCCCGATACGTATACCGTATCGCGTGCCTTGCGCACCTTCGTGGGGGATTCCGGTGCAGTGTCCAATTGGGGCGGTGCGCTGGCGATGTCAACACTCTCTGTTATTCCGGCTTTTATCCTGTTCTTCTCTTTACAACGTTACTTTGTACAAGGGATCACAACAACAGGTCTAAAAGGATAATCACACCTATTGACTCAGGAGGAGCTGCCTATGCCATGATAGCGTCACTCGATCAACTTTGTTTGGCTTAAAATTATTTGCACAAATTAGGAGAATTCCAAGATGAAGAAATTTTACACTACAACCTTCATGACAGTTTGCGCCCTGTTGCTTGCTATGTTCATTCAACCGGGTCTTGCTCAGAGTGAGGATGTTGAATTTCCCGCTTATGAGGGCGAACCTGTCGAACTACGCATGAGCTGGTGGGGCAATGATGACCGTGCTGACCGTACTTTAGCCGTCATCGAGTTGTTTGAAGCCCAGTATCCGAATATCACCGTCGTCGGTGAGCCGAATGGTGGTGCTGGCGATCATTTCCAGATCCTCAACACACAATTAGCCGCCAACGATGCACCGGATATCATTCAGTTTGGGGGTAATTGGCCCGACTATCAACAATTCCTTGAGCCAATCAACGACTATCTCGGTGAGCAACTGCTGATCGATACCCCCGAGTTGTTTGACCAGACCGCGCTCATCCCCGCAACTGATGCTGAGGGCAATACCTATGCGGTGAGCCTCGGTACGAATACGCTCGTCTTAGCTTACAATAAGACAATGATTGAAGCGGCGGGTGTTGATCTCCCTGAAGATAACATGACATGGGATGAAATGTTGGACTATGGGCGTGAACTTCAGGAAAACTTACCGGATGGCGTTGAACCGTTCGTCGATGACAGCACCAATCAGGCCAATTACCTGAGCTACTTCTACCGCCAGCAGGGGACACCCCTCTGGACACTCGATGACGGTGGCACATCTTACGCAACTGTTGAATCCGCTGCGGCATGGTTGCAACTATGGGCGGATATGCGTGATGAAGGGCTGATCCCTGATGCAGATACCACCTACACTTATACCGAAGATGGCCCCGATAGCTCTGCACTGGTTGCCGGCGAAGCCGCTATCGGTTTGATCTGGAGTAATCAGGTTGCGGCTTATCAAGCTGTCATGACCGATGAAGTCGGTTTGACCACACTGCCTGCCGGCGGTGAAGATGCTTATGCGATCCAGATGAGCCAATATCTCGGTGTCAACAGCGACAGCGATAACATCGAAGCTGCGATGCTCTTTGTCAACTTCTTTGTGACCAGCCCGGAAGCCGGCGCAATCCTACAAACGAACCGGGGCATACCCTCATCACCGGTTGTGCGTCAGGCAATTTCTGGGGAAGCATCCGTAGCTGATGCCGCAGTCTATCGCATTTACGATGCGGTTGCTGATCGCACCATCCCGCAAGATCCAAACCTCCCGAACGATCAAGAATTCGTGAATGAACTTGAACTGATCGGTCAGCAGGTTGCTTATGGCGTATCCTCAGTGGAACAAGCCGCCGAGGACTTACAAGCCTTGATCGAACGCCTGTCATCTGACTAATTATCGTCAGGATAGGTTATTGTAACTGCTAACAGGCGCAGGGCTTCTATCAATAGCTCTGCGCTTGTTTTATACCATATAGGCGTGGGGGCACTCACTGCGTCTGATTATTAACTACCTCTGGGAAGGCCACAGACCGCATGTTATTGAACACACAGATTAATATTCGCGATCCATTTGTACTGCCACACACAGCCGATGAGCACTATTACCTCTATGGCACACGCGGTTCTGAAGTGTGGGCAGATACTGCGACAGGCATCGATTACTATACGAGTCATGATTTGCAGAACTGGCAAGGCCCTTTCCTTGCCTTTGACCCGCCGACTGACTTCTGGTCTGATCGGAATTATTGGGCACCGGAAGTCCATGCTTATCGCGGTCAGTATTACATGTTCGCCACTTTCAAAGCTGAGGGGGTATGTCGTGGCACACAAATCTTGCGCGCAGATAGTCCCGCCGGTCCCTTCTTGCCAATCAGCGACGGGCCAGTGACTCCTTCCGATTGGGAATGTCTGGATGGCACGCTCTTTGTCGATGCGGATGACACACCCTGGATTGTGTTTTGCCATGAATGGGTTCAGGTTGGGGATGGTGAAATCTGTGCCTTACGCCTCAGCAATGATCTCACTTGTTCAGTGGGTGAGCCCCAATTGTTGTTTCGTGCGTCGTCTGCGCCATGGTCACAAGAAATTAACTCCAAAGGTAGGCGCGGTTATGTCACCGATGGCCCCAGTTTATATCAGAGTGGGACCGGCACACTGTGGATGCTCTGGTCAAGTTTTTCTAACGGCGCCTATGCGGTAGGCATGGCGCGGTTTGCTTCAGGTGATATTTTAGGTGCATGGGATCAATTACCCAAGCCACTCTATGCCGGCGATGGTGGACATTGTATGATCTTCGAGACCTTCGAGGGACAGTTGATGCTCGCGTTACATCGCCCGAATGCCACACCTCACGAACGCCCATATTTCATACCTTTAGTTGATACCGGCACATCATTGGACATTCTCGCAGAGCCGACCTGATGCGAACATCTCCTCGTTGATGCGCTCCCATTGTGATCTACAGATCACTTAGCTTCAAACGTTTCATTATGGGGATTAGCGTGTGTTTTGCGAGATATTTCAACTGCATTATGCCCTAAAACGCATTGATAACTCGATGATGAAGATCTGCGAGAAATACATGCTGAAGTGGGATGTTAACTGTTGAAAATAGAGAACCTGTGCTGGGGAAGTTCGAAGAGCAGCTAAACGCTAGATATTGAATCGTTTCTTGACTAAATATATTACTTATCTGATTTACGACTGACTGTGAGTAAGTTTGTGATTAAGCTCTGCTGACAAAATTTTTGCTAAGTTAGGATTAGAAATAAAGACTGCTAAGAATATCTTCCCGTCTATCTCGATATTTTGATCCCACGAAACTAGAGCGCGAGCAATTTCATTCCCGGAAATAATGATGAATCGTTCAGATGGTATCGATGATTTATAATGTACTATTTTCACGTTTTCATGAGGGGTAATATCAATCTTCATTGATTCATTGACCCATAATATGATCTGCGAGACTTGATCTTTTAATTCGAGGTATGGTTTCCAATCTTCATCGTCCCATGGACAAATGTGAACAATGACATTTGAGTTGTTTTTTTGGTTGATTAATCTCGTACGCATCAAATAATTGTGCCAATGACGTGCTTGTACAAGACTATTTGTAAATATGTGACTCACATCTTGCATATCAATTTGTGATCGGAGCGAAAATTTGCTCGAAATTCGTAGTTCACTTCTCACAATCATCTCTCTATTCCTATACGTATCTATAGTCTATTTGGGAACAACAAAGGTGGATTGTTACATCCACCACCTTTTTGCAAATATATCATTCGCGCTAATCTACAGGTTTGATGGTGTTTGAAGCTCTACCAATTCTCCACAAAACTCTGCGAATGAAGCAGCGCGAATATTAGATAATTGCTCCCAAACTGAGTTAGATAAATTGAATTCAGTCTTCAACGTAATGTCTCTTTGTAGAAGTCGCTGCTTCAATTGTCTACTGAGAAGTGCTCGTTGAAGCAATTTATTTATGTTACGCATCTCACTGTGTGTAAAGGCAGGAAGTGCTGTAACCAGTGTGATTGTACGCTCGTACATTACCATGACGAATTCACTACCCTTTGCTAAACGCTTGAGCCAGTCGCGCCTTCTGCGAGTGCAGGTCCAATCATTGTTAACAGTGTCAGCAAAGTCAACAGAATCCAGAGTAGTACTTTATTGGTTTTGATACGTGATACGATTGCGTCGAGTACGTTATTCATTGTGATTTCTCCATCTCATTGAATTTTTGTTTATTGTTCTATGTTTTCAATGATGGATTAGCACTCTGAACAACTATCTAAACAAAACGCACCATAAAGATTAGTAAAAGATTAAAATTATTTGATGAATTGTCCCTCACATGCCGTTCTGATCATCAGTATCACTGAAGAGAGAGTTATAGAAATTTTGCATCTCACGCGATGGTTTCATCTGGATACCCGATTGAAGACGCTCAACCAGATGTTCAAATGTTATCTTCACCATGTCGCGACGCCCTATCCGTGCCCAGCACAACATAATTTGTCGATATAACTTTTCAGTAAAAGGTTCTTTCGATATAGCTTTCTCGTAAATTGCTATCGCGCCATAGTAGTCAACTCTCAATTCACAATTTTCAGCAAGGCGCACAAGCGCATCAACATATAATCCCTGATAGTACTCACGTTGTTGTACCACCCAATCACGATCAAATTGTGGAAGAAACTCTCCCTGGTAAAGTTGGACAGCCCGGTGAAGCAAGTCTTCTGAACGCGCATCATTGAGCGGAAGTCGAATAGCTCTTGTTACGAAGTCTTCAAACTGAACAGAATCTATCGTGACATTGAAAACAGGGTTGATAAAGTATTTGTGATCCTGATATAAAATTGCGTGTTCGCCTAATGCCTTGCGGATACGATTTCGCGTGGTGTGAAAACTTGCCATAGCTTGATCAATATCTCGGTCAGCCCAGAATTCTCGTTGTAAATCATAGCGATTTTTTGCGCCATTAAGTAATAAAAATATAAATAATTCACGGGCAAAAGAAACTGTCCAGTTTGTGATCTTGCGCCCATTCAGCATGATATTATCTTGACCGAATGTATATATACTCACATCATAGATGACGGGGTGAAAGACAGATTTCTTGCTATTGGCAGTTGGTGGTTGAAGTTGCTCACAATATAACTTCAGCCGTGAGATTCCGGCTATATTCCCCAAATAACTTTGAAGCTGTGGAAATTTCACAACAAAGCTTGCAACGGTATGCCAGAGTTCGGATTCCAGAGCCTTGAGCAACCGGATCCCTCGTTCAAGAAAGGCTGTTCTTCCGCTTTGCCAGCCAATAAGAAGATACAATCCTAAACCATCTGCTAGTTTTAGCTTTGCATCGCTTTCATGCAATTCAATAATGGCGGAATCAACAGCTTCATATCCATATTGAGAGAGCATCACCTGAACCGCATTTTTGAGTAATTTTGACATAACAGCCTGTATTGAAGAATTGGCATGATGCCTGCTATGATTCAAAATGTGTTCGGCATCATGCCAGTAACCTTGCATACAACGCATCATTGCAAAACTCTGCATGATTCCTACATAGAGATACCCTTCATTACCTGCGCTCTTGCGTGCTGATTCATAGTAACGTTCAGCGTCGGAATACATTCCCAGTGCACGGTAAACATCAGCCAATGTCCAATATAAATACGCTGTCGCTCTTGCTTTAGGACTTGACACCATATCGAGCCCTTCTTCAAGTGTCGCTATGGCATCGTCATATGATCCAGTTCTGTACCAGAAATGCCCGAGATTGTTCAATGTCAATGCCAGATCATCCATGTTGCCCAGTTTGCGCTTAAGGGCGACAGCATCTTTCAAGGCCTTACCAGCTTCAGCTATATTGCCAGAGCGCAGATAGGCCTCACTTAAATCTTGCAATACATTAGAACGCCCAAAATCAGCTTCATAGCGAGTGAGATCATCGAGTGCTTTATTGAGGAATTCAATGGCACGGTCAAATTGACCCGATTCAAGATAAGCAAGTCCTTGTAAACGCTTGCGTCGCGCTTCCATATCGGGGTACGGGATTTCCAGAGTTTCTAACTTCTCCAAAGTTGATACATAATTCCCTTCCCGATATTCATTGAATGCAAGTTCAATCGATGCGCGTGTGGCTAGTGCATCGTTCCCCATGACTACAAATAGTTCTTGTGCCTGAGTCAACAGGTCTTGTGAGTATTCAAAATTCCTACGTTCCATGTAGATAATTCCACAATAAAGAAGCAATTCAGGGGGAGAGTGTTCTTTAATGATGTCATGGAAGTAGATAAGAGCTTCTTTTTGACCCTCTATCAAAAAACTGTGAGCGATGTGTTTTGATAGTCTTGCAGCGTCTTGATACTGTTCTGCTTCAACATAATGAACAATGGCCTGTCTCACTTGATCTTCAGCGTGATGCCACTCTGCGACACGTCGATGACAGTCTAGATATAACGGTCTGTCATACTGTCGAAGTTGATCTTGCAGAAAAGTTCGGAAAAGATCATGATATTCCGTTCCATGATCGCCTGTGTTGATGAACAGTTGTTGTGCATGTAACCGATTAAGATGATGGGTTACATTTTGTAGCCCGAGAATCTCACGACAGGATATCTCAGTGATTGTGTCCAGTGTTGAAGATAACATCAAGAACGATTGAAAATCCGGAGCTTGATTGTTGAAGGTAGAAATGAGTAATTCTTGGAATAACTGATCGGGCTTTAAAGTCGTGATATGATGAGCGATTGTTGTCTCTGCTAAAGTCAGCGCTAGCTTAATCCCGGCTATCCACCCATCAAATTGTGAAACTAGTCTGCTAGCTTCCTCAAATGATAAATCCGTGTTTGACTGGCGCAACTCATCCACCGTAAAGGTCAAATTCTCAATTCCGAACCCTACGATTTCATTGCGGTGAATGAATGATGCTAAACTTAACGGAGGTATCTCGCGTCCAGAAAGAATCAATGTCATGTTCTGCGGCATATGATCAAGCCAATTTTGGAGCCACTGTTCTGCTTTTTGATAATCTAGAAGATAGTGTAAATCATCAAGCAGATACGTTATTTGACCATCGTATGCTTCAATAGTGCGCATAAGTTCTGGAATGGCATTGTCTGTATAGCTTATAGAATCTGTCTGACTATCAGCGAAGATAAATTTGTTCAGTGCATCTAAAGAAGCCTGATGCAGATTTGCCACATCACGTTGCCATACCGTTACCCGATGGATAATAAGCTCACCCCCGATGGACTGCGCAATTTGATTTGCGAGAACCGTTTTGCCATAACCGGCAGGCGCACCAATCAGGATAATACGAAGATTTTGATGAGAAACGATAGAATCCAATACTTCAGTACGTTTAACTATTGGTAGTTGCGAGCGCAACATTATCTTGTCCTCGTCGCGTCAGTAATTGTAGAAAATATAATATAGTTTAGTTTATCAGCGACCTTTGGAGAACAACAAATTTTGGTTGAACTCAGATCGTTTGCATTTTCTAAGATTTGTCAGATGACCAACCGTCTTCTGTGCCAGAATAGATGAAACGACTTCACACACTCATCGCTCACCATACAGCAAAAAACTCAACACCCGCTATAATAGAGAACATCTCAATCATGTTACTTTAGCGAGGAGTCTATTATGGATAACACAATACACCAGCTTGACAGCTTGATAGCTAATGAATTCGCATTGGAAATTAACGGGTCACCTGTTTCAGGTATCTTTGGCGTGAGCAATCTCGTTACCTATGCCACTGATGAGAAAGGCGTGCGCATCAAACCCCCATTTCAGGTGACTAAGATGGTTGAGCGTGATGCCCATAACGCCTTCAATCAATGGTTGCGCGAGACAATGGATGCCCGGGACAGTGATGAGAAACCGAGTCGTAATGTGACATTGGTCGCTGTTGATGATGGCGTGGAAACTCGCCGTTGGGAGGCACAGAATGCAAGGATCATCGGTATCCGCTATA
Source organism: Anaerolineae bacterium (assembly GCA_051117475.1). GTDB lineage: Bacteria > Chloroflexota > Anaerolineae > Aggregatilineales > Phototrophicaceae > JAUZRW01. Next base: position 20,395 of record JBNPEE010000004.1, read on the forward strand.
GTGATTTTGACAATAGCTCGTTTGAGATGGTCGCTGAGACCATTCTGATTGCCTATGACGACATTGTTGAAAGTTGGCCAGCATCTGATTTGGACGCTTAATAACAGTCAGTAGCCCTTGCCGATCAGCAAGGGCTAACGGTTCTACCTGTTTAACTGCCGAGTGCCCAATCAACAGCGGCCGCAGCGTGTAAATAAGTGGTTGGAAAGGTTGGGACGGGGCTGTGTTCCGGTTGACTAATCAATAGCTCGATCTCAGTACAACCAAGGATCACACCTTGTGCTCCGTTAGCCACTAAGTCCGCTATCACTTGCTGATAAGCTCGTCGCGAGTCATCTTTTACCTGACCAACTACTAGTTCATCGTAGATGATGCGGTGCACGGTATCACGATCATTTTCCTCTGGCATACGCACATCTAACTCATGCTGATCGATCAAACGACCTTTATAAAAATCTTGCTCCATCGTAAAACGGGTTCCAAGCAAACCAATTTGTGTGATCCTCTGTGCCTTGATCGCTTCAGCAGTTGCATCAGCAATGTGCAGTAGTTCAATATCGACTGCATTCTGTACATCATCAGCCATGCGATGCATGGTATTACTACAGATCACGATCCCATCTGCACCGCCACGCTCGATCTGACGCGCTACAGCAATCATACGGTGCGTCGCCGTCTCCCAATCATCATGCGCTTGCAAAGTTTCGATTTCAGCAAAATCAAACGAGTACATCAAGCATTGTGCTGAATGCAACCCACCGAGCCGATCACGCACCAGTTTGTTGATAATGCGATAGTATTCGATAGACGATTCCCAACTCAAACCACCGATTAGGCCTATTGTTTTCATAATTGTATTCACCTGTTTGAGTGCCTCTACATATTCCAGCACATCATACCAGCAAAAATTGATGTTGTCGTTACTGGTACAGGAATGATATGTCGTGCTATAATAGCGTTTATTGGTAATGTTTAGTAATAAAGGTTGCACAATGCCAGTTACAGTCCATTGGTTAGATGAAACAAAGAAAGACATTTTGCAATATGATTTTGAAGGCAATTGGACATGGGACGATTTCTATCCAGTGTATGAAGAAGCCTTGCGTATGGAAAAAGCGCAACCGCACCGTGTCGATGTCATCATGGACTTTCGCCGCAACTTATCAATTCCACCGAATGCTTTGACGCATATTAAAGGCATCACAGATCGCCAACCGGATAATATAGGTTTGTCGATATTCGTCACCACCAATCGCTTCATTTCAGTGATGTTCAATGCAGCAGTCAAATTTTATCCTAAGACGAAACGATATTTCGTAGTTGTGCCCACAATGGAAGATGCACATGCGATGATCATCAAAGACTGTGAAACAATATCTCTGGAGTAACCCCGGAACATTATGCAGATGATATACGTTTTAGCCCTCATCTCTTTCAAAGTAGGTTGAGGGCTGTTCACTATCCATATGAATACCTTAACATTTTCAACATGTGATACCAGAAACATTAATGTGTTGCTAGTAGCGCAGGTGTTACAGTTTGTGCTATACTATCTTTAATGTGTAATATTTAGTAATATAGGTTGTCCGATGCCAGTTAAAGTTTATTGGTTAGACGAAACAAAGAAAGACATGGTCTGGTATGATTTTGAAGGTGAGTGGACATGGGATGAATTTTATCCAATGTATGAGGAAGCCTCGTGTATGATAAAATCACAACCTCATCGCGTCGACGTACTCATGGATTTTCGACATAACCTATCGCTACCACCCCATGCCCTGACTCATATGAAAGGCATCACAGATCGCCAACCGGATAACACGGGTTTAGCAATTTTTGTTACGACACACCGCTTCATCTCTGTGATGCTCAATTCGGCGATTAAATTTTATCCCAAAATCGAAGATTATTACGTGGTTGCGCCCACTCTAGAAGATGCATACACCCTGATTAACAAAGATCGTGAGCAAGAACAATCTCCCTCACTTGAATCATGAACGATTATTGAGATGCAGATGGGCGATAAGTTGTCGCCCATGAGGCATAGATTTAGCGCTGGTCACCGAGCCGCCCGTTATATACCAGTCGGTCACTCGCTGCAAAATCACGAAAGACCGCCACAGCTTCATCATGTAAGATACCTTCAGTAACGTGGATCCCCCGCTTGTTAAGCTCTGTTTTCCAGTCAGGATGAATTGGCCCTTCGTCGAAGCCGGTCAGGCTCTCTAGCTCGGGGCCGCTGCCAGCAATCACCAATGAGCGTATTCCTGACCACGGAATCGCACCATAGCACATCGCGCAGGGCCGCCAGTTAACCACCAGTTGATAGGCGGGTAGGTCTTTCCCGCCGAGATCAAAAGTGTTCAGCAGATGTTGCGCAAGGCTAATCGCCACAATCTCAGCGTGGGCTGAGGACATATTCGTGGGAACGACACGGTTCACTCCAATGACTAACAGTTGACCACTATCACGTTCATAGACACCGGCGGCGAAAGGGCCTCCCGTATCATGTTCAAAGTTCAAGCGCGAAAAACGAATGACCGGAGCCATACGATCTTCTAACGTATCGTAGATGTGACCACGCATCGATGCCAGTTCTGCTATTGCCCAATCCGGCAGACTAATTGAAAATTCCATTATACCCTCACAATTGCTTCACTTAGTTGACTCATTGTCTTAGATTTGCGCTATTCTTGCAAATCAGGGCGCGGGTGTATCAGTAGGAGGCATAAGGATTTCATCAGTAGCGGTAGGAGTCACTGTATTAGCTGGCACAGGGGTATTGACAACCGGCGTGTTGGTGGGGACTTGAGTCGGTGCAGGTTGGGTATTTGTGGGCACGCTTCCCCCGCCAGATGTCGGCAATATAGGCGTAAAACCCCCGCCTGTGGTTGGGACAATGGGCGTTAGGTCTAAGCCGGACAAAGTTGGGAAAGGTGTGACTGTCGGCACGATATCCGTCACAATCAGAGCAGGATTCGTCAGCGCTAGTTCAGTCAGGTTGATGGGCGTACGGGTAGCAGGTGTTAGTGGTGTGGCTGTCTCAGCAGGGCTATTGCCTTGATAAAGATAAACACCGATGCCAAACAGATAGCACGGAATCGTGAGTAAAATAATGCCGATGAAGATATTCCGCCATGTGTTGCGCGTCATCTTATGTTGCTCTCTGCGTTGTATGGATGAGCTAATTTCATTGTGTTTGCATTATACCATAAGCTGGCTAAATCGACATTGTATCTGCATGCCTAACGTTGTTAAGGACGGTAGTAATTTAGGTGATTTTATGATATACTATAAGTCCCTAAGGGCTGTTACAGACCCTATAATTGTTCAAAACAAAGAGAGGTAAACTCTATGTTCGAGCCTGGTGATAAGGTTGTGCATGTTCGTCATGGTGCCGGTGTTGTCATTGAAACACGTACAATGACATATGATGGTAAACAACGAGAATATTTTTGTATCCAGATGAATGACAACAGGCAAACCTTGATGATTCCCGTCGAAAATATGGACGAGGATGAGATCCGCCCAGCCATCACAGATATGTCTGTCATTGAGGAAGTTTTCCACAATGAACCTGCAGAACTCGATGACAACTATCGCACGCGCCAGGCTAATATCCGCCAAAAACTCAAAACTCGTAGCCCACGCAAACTAGCACAAGCCCTGCGCGATTTGGTCTGGCTGGAACGTACACATAAATTAACTAACACAGATACCCGCCTGCGCGATAATCTCATTCAACGGCTCTCGCGTGAGTTAGCCCTGCATCCTTCGATGACAGTTGCTAATGCGCGTCAGAAATTAGAAGCGATGGTGAATGCGGCAATTACCGATCACCTGGATGATTTAGACGAAGGCGATGAAGAAGCTACAACTGTCTAATAACCACAAGACACCCCTGAATTTCAACAGTTGCCCGCCTGCGCGGGTGATTGTTGAAATTTGACACTATGCGCATGTTGCCCACCCTGACCTAATATTGACACCGCTTACTTTGACCTTTATCATGCTTACCAATAAAATCAACCATCAAGAGTGAGTGAGAGAACCGACTCGTTAAGCTCACAGCAACCTCCGAAGCGTCGGAACGGTGCTACATTCGGCAGACACTGTGTCTGGAAGATGGATCATGCGCAAGTTGTAACTGCACATCCTCTTCCATATATGCTGGAGAGGTTTTTTTGTTTAACGACTACATAAGGACTAAACTTGGCTGAACGCACATTTGCCACACAATTAGATGAATTCAAGCAGACTTACCACGCCCTAATCACCATCGCCGAGCAATACCCGCCCACCTTATACAATCAAGAGGGGGTATGTGGCGAATGGTCAGCGCGAGAAGTACTAGCACATATTAACGGTTGGCTCGTCGAGGCACAACGGCGTTATCCACGTTATGCTAGAGGTACAGGCAATATCAATTACAACGTGGATTCATACAACGCGGTCTCGCTCTGGTTACGCGAGAACTATCCTTATGAACACATACTCGATGAAACCCGCCAGCTCACTGATAAGATGATCACAATGGCGCGTGATATTCGTGATGTGCATTTAGAACGCGATACGCGCTATGGTGAATGGTTGGATATTCTCAGCGAGCATGTTATCACCCACAATCAAGAGTTACAGGCATTTCTGGATGTGAACACATGACAATCCCTATCCTTGAATTTGACCCGACGCCCCAAGCATTGATCGAACCGAGCAAGGTGATCCAACCGCTAGCTGACATGCCAGAACATGTTGTGCTTTGCTTCTTTCAAGAAGCGATCCAACATTGGCGCGAGCAGGGGCGTTTGCAAGTAATTGGTCAACTTGGCAGTGAGATCGGCAAAAATCCAATTTATCGCCTCAATCACGAGCGCGGTGCTGTAGCAATCGTGCATCCAGGCGTAGGTGCACCGCTAGCAGTCGGTTTCTTAGAAGAAACCATCGCCAAGGGTGGACGTAAGTTCATCGCCTGTGGGGGTGCGGGAGCCTTGACCGAGGGTGTGCATCTGGGGCATGTGGTTGTACCCGAGAATGCTATCCGTGACGAAGGCACATCGTATCACTATCTCCCTCCTGAAGCCCTTGCTAACGCCCACCTTGACGCTGTACGCGCCATTATCGCTATCTTAGAACAACACGGTGTGCCCTATGATCTAGGTAAGACTTGGACAACTGATGCGATCTATCGAGAAACACCGGAACGCATCCGTAAACGGCGCGAGCAAGGTGCATTGACTGTGGAGATGGAAGCCTCTGCATTCTTCGCAGTTGCTCAATTCCGGCAGGTGGTATTCGGTCAGATGTTGTATGGCGGGGATGATGTCAGTGGAGATGTGTGGGATAGTCGCGGCTGGGATAATGCCCGTGACATCCGCGAGAAACTCTTGCAGATGGCAATCGAAGCGGTGTTATTGTTGTGACGCTCCCCATAGGCTCTCCATAATCCGCTTCATCACGCTCTCTTATCAGATGATAACAGACATCGTATATGATAGAGAGACGAATGAGACAGGTAGAACGGGCAAGGCATGAAACGACAACAACGACTCGACTTACAACAGTTGCATCAGGCGATTGAAAAGCGCGATCAAGAACAGTTGCAATTTTTGCTCAAGCGTCTGTTACAGAGTCTGGACTATTACATCGCCTTAGCAGTGCCGTTAGAGCGAGTGAGTGACTTTTTGCCGATCTTTGAAGCGCATTATCCAGAAGAGACCTGGGTGCGTCAGCTATTGCTGATGATTAACAACTATGGCAAAGCACCGGAGAATGACATTACCGAGATGGCACTGCAACATAGCTTCAACGCGCCCGGTATGGGTAATTTCTTGAAAGCTGTCTTTGATATCACACAGGCGATGCAAGACCGCAACACGCCGGAAGCGCGAGTCGGCTTTATGGCGAGTGCGGTCGTCAATGCGATCATGGCTCAGTTAGTGTATCGCTGGTATGGTGAGCGCGAAAAAGCGTGGGAACAAGTGCGTGATAACCAGACTGATGAACAAGCAACGCGCATCGCTTATATCTTCTGGACACATCCGGATACCATCGCCAACGATCAGCAATATTGGCGCGAGATTGCCGATAGCCTACACGAGAAATTAACACGTCTGGAGACACATTCATCATGAAAGTGATCGTATTGACCGGTTTAGTTTCAATCGAAAAGGGGCAATTAGCTCATCAGCTTGCGGGGCATTTCAGTGCGTCTGAGCGTGTTGTTCTGCTGAATAATAGTATGGCGCAGTTGAGCGCTCCTGCCGAACGTCAAATCCCTGTGCACGCACTGCCTGATCTGGCATCGTTAGTGCCAACTTTGCACACACTCGCTGATCAGACCGACTGCGTGATTGTGGCGCTTTCCGAACAGGCACACCCTGAACAGCTTTTTGTGGCGCTTGATGATCTGCGCGAACAGCATGACGATTGGCAGGTGTATTCGCTGGCACTGATTGACACCCGCACCTGTGATTGCTTCCCGCATGTGCGCGAGGCGCTGGAGTTATACGCTGATGCATCAATCATGATGCCTTATCAACTGAGTGAGGTGGTGGCCTATGTTGATGGTTAGGCTGATTAATTTGATCTTATTGGGTGTGTTGTTTTTCAGCATCATTGTGATGTTTGTCTTTCTGTTACGGCGTGCGCTGAACCGATCTTCACAAGAAAAAGCCAAGAAAGCCAAACGCGCTCAACTGCCCGATGCAGATGGTTTGCGCGAGTTAATTATGGCAGAGCAAATTGACGAAGCGGTTGATCTCTATCAGCGTTTTACCGGTGTGGATATTTTTACAGCACGGGAAGCAGTACAAGATATGTCGCGGGAAATTCGTCTCGGCACATTTGAATCAGATGTGGTGTATATTTTGAAGGCGCAGGGCAAAGCCGCCGCTATCGAAGCCTATCAGGCGGGTACAGGCTCCGATTTAGCAGAAGCACTAGAGTATGTTGAGACACTCGAAAAGCGGTGATTCGGCAACGCATGAGTAGATGCGATTAGCGGCATTGCTAACCATGATAGGAAGATATAGAGGTGATCTATGGGACAAGAGACCGGCAATATCGGTTTTTCGGCAAGACGGGTTGAGCATGATATACATGAGTTTGTGTGGACATCGCCCTCGCGTGAAGCGGTGGATGTATGGTTAGAATATAACGAATCGCTCTATCAGGTTAGTGATTTGACGGATACCTTGTGCTTCATCCACATTGTACAGACGATGAACTTCCCACCGTTGAGTTATGTAGTACGCAAAGCGCGTGAGTTACAGATGAAATATCCGCAACATTCGAAAACGCGCAGTGCGATCTTGTTCCAATCTAAATTTTTTGGTGGATTCATCAACACCATGTCACAATTACTGAATCGCGTAGATGAAGACCAAACGCGCTTCTTCGGCATCGATGAGCGTGATCAAGCGATTGCATGGTTATTAGACGAGCACTGATTATTATATGCTGGTTTTGCCAGCAATTTATGTTATGACGAGGACGTTGCGCCGAATAACAGGCGCACCCCAACAAAGAACATCATAAACAGCATGTGCGATAGCATAAGTTAAGTTGAGAGGTAAGTGCAACGGTATGGCTATTCAGAATAAGATACGAACAAGCGGGCGTAACTATTACAAACGAGGCTATCTTGATGCTATCGAAGACCATATTGTGATCTTCGATGGAGCGATGGGCACGAGTATTCAAAATTACAACTTAACAGCCGATGATTTCGGCGGGGAACATCTCGAAGGGTGCAATGATTATCTAGTGATGACCCGTCCAGATGTGATTCAGGAAATTCACGAATCATTCCTCGCAGTGGGTAGTGAAGTCGTCGAGACAGATACTTTCCGTGGTAACCGTTTGACACTTGGTGAATACGGGTTGGGCGATCAAGTGCTGGAGCTCAACCGCACGGCAGCGGCAATTGCGCGTAAAGCCTGCGATATCTGGCAAGAGAAGACCGGTATCCCGCGCTTTGTCGCCGGTAGTATCGGCCCATCCGGCAAGTTGCCATCGGGCAATGATCCTGATTTGAGCAATATCACCTTCGATGAACTCGCCGAACTGTATTATGAGCAGGCACAAGGTCTAGTTGAAGGGGGCGCTGATCTGCTCTTGATCGAGACTTCACAGGACATTCTGGAAGTTAAGGCGGCAATTAGTGGCATCAACCGCTATTTTGACGACAGCGGCAAGCGTGTGCCGATTCAAGCACAGGTGACGCTGGATGTGAGCGGACGCATGTTGTTCGGCACGGATATTGCCAGCGCATTGGTCACACTCGAACCCCTGCATATCGACGTGATCGGCATCAACTGCTCAACCGGTCCCGAATACATGCGCCAACCGCTACAATACCTCGCCGAGCATAGCCCATATCCGATCAGCGTACTGCCAAACGCTGGCTTGCCGATCAACGTTGACGGCGAAGCTGTCTACCCGATGGAACCGGAACCTTTCAGCGAGATGGTCAGCGAGTTCACACGTTGGGGCATCGGTATAGTCGGTGGTTGTTGTGGCACACGTCCTGAACACTTAGACAAGCTCTATCAGAAGGTACACGGGCATCGCCATCGGGATTTGATCGATGGTACGGCACAACGCAAATCACCGACTGTGCGCACAGTCGAATTTGAAGCGCAAGCCTCATCGAACATGAAAGCCACGCCGATGGTGCAGAATCCCGGGCCTACGCTGATTGGTGAGCGTGTCAATAGTCAGGGTAGCCGTAAGGTGAAGCGCCTGTTATTGGCAGATGATTATGACAGCATCGTGGAAATTGCGGTCGGTCAGGTTGAAGCGGGCGCTCATATGCTGGATGTGTGTGTGGCGCTGACGGAGCGCATCGACGAGAAAGAGCAGATGGAGACACTGGTCAAGAAGCTGGCGATGGCAGTCGATGCCCCCTTGATTATCGACACCACCGAAGCCGAAGTTGCTGAGGCAGCTCTGGCCATCTACCCGGGTCGCGGGGTGATTAACGGCAACAACCTTGAAAACGGGCGCGAGCGCATCGATACGATCCTACCGATTGCCAAAAAGCACGGCGCGGTTGTCCTCTCGATGACCATCGATGAAGAAGGCATGGCCCACACCCGCGAGAGAAAGTTCGAGATTGCACAGCGCATCCACGATATTGCAGTGACTGAATATGGCTTCAGCCCCGATGATCTGATCTTCGACACGCTGGTTTTCCCGCTGACCACCGGACAAGCCGAATTACGCAACGATGCCGTTGAAACCCTCGAAGGAATTCGACGCATCAAAACTGAATTGCCGGGCGTAAAAACGGCATTAGGTATCAGCAATGTATCCTTCGGGGTGAGTTCCGGCGGGCGGGGTGTGCTGAATAGCGTATTTTTATATCACGCGGTGCAAGCCGGGCTCGATATGGCGATCGTCAATCCGGCACATATCACCCCTTACGCAGAAATCCCTGACGATCAGCGCAAAGTAGCCAATGACCTGATCTTCAACACAGATGAGGATGCGCTGGCGCGTTTCATCCAATATTTTGAGCAAAACGATGTACAGATGGGTGGAGCAGAACAGGTTGATCCCACTGCGGATATGACCGCTGAAGAAGCCCTGCACTGGCAGATTTTGCATCGCAAGAAAGAGGGCGTCGAGGCGCTGATTGATGAGTCGCTCACCCGTCAGGATGCGGTGGGCGTGCTCAATAACGTATTACTCCCTGCGATGAAAGAAGTCGGCGATAAGTTCGGCTCCGGTGAGTTGATCTTGCCCTTCGTCTTGCAATCTGCCGAGGCGATGAAGAAATCTGTTGCCTATCTAGAGCAGTTCATGGATAAGGTAGAAGGCAGTACCAAAGGTACCGTAGTCTTAGCGACCGTTTATGGCGATGTGCATGACATCGGCAAAAATTTGGTCAAGACAATTCTCACCAATAACGGCTATACCGTCCATGACATCGGCAAGCAAGTGCCTGCCAATACCATCATCGAAAAAGCAGTCGAATATCAAGCCGATGCGATTGGCTTATCGGCATTGCTGGTGAGTACCTCCAAACAGATGCCTTTGATTGTCAACGAGCTAGCACGGCGCAACCTGGATTTCCCTGTGCTCGTGGGTGGCGCGGCGATCAACCGCAAGTTCGGTCAGCGCATCTTGTTCTTAGAAGATGGTGGCGAGCCGTATCAGCCGGGCGTGTTCTACTGTAAAGATGCCTTTGAGGGGCTGGCGGTGATGGATCAATTAGTGAGTGAACAGCGCGAACAGTTCATTCAACAGACTTTTGACGATGCCTATGTCGAAATGGGCAAAAAGCGTCGTTCGCGTCGTGCGAGTCGGGGCAAGGTGGCACAGAAAACTGTCGAAATTGCATCGACTTTGCCGGAACCACCTTTCTGGGGTGCAAAAGTTGTCACGGATATTCCACTAGATGTGGTGTTGCAACATCTCCATAAGCCGGAGTTGTTTCGTTTGAGTTGGGGCGCGAAGAATCAGCAGGGTATCGATTGGGAACGGACACAAATCGAGTTCGAAGCGCGTCTGGAGCAGATGACCCGTGATGCGCTGGCGGCAGGTACACTCAATCCAGCGGCAGTCTACGGCTATTTCCCCTGTAATGCTGATGGCGATGATCTGGTGGTCTGGGATTGGCAAGCCTTGCAGAATAGCAACGGCACGCCTGAACTCAAGGAGATCGCACGCTTCAGTTTCCCGCGTCAGGATGCGGGTAGCTTCTTATGTATCAGCGATTACTACGAACCGATCAACGGTCGTGGGGTAGATGTCGTTGAGTTACAAGCGGTGACAGTCGGTGCAGAGGCGGATCGTTATTTCGAGACGCTTCAGAGTAGCGATCAATATACGGAAGCCTACTTCTTCCATGGGCTAGCAGTACAGGCGGCAGAAGCTACCGCCAACTACATGACCAACCTCGTTCAAGGACAGCTTGGGTTGGTGAAGGGTCAGGGAAAGCGTTATAGCTGGGGTTATCCAGCTTGTCCAGATCTCGCTGATCATGAGATTGTATGGGCATTGATGCCACAAATTGAAGCCGAATTAGGCTTATCGCTCACGGAATCTTATCAGATTATACCAGAGCAAAGCACCGTAGCGATCTTCGCACATCACCCTGATGCCAAGTACTATAGCGTCGGTAATATGGACCGCAGCGAACAAATACTAGGCACACAATCCTGAGTGCCTGATAGGTCAGCAAGATGTAGCCTTCGACAACTATGTCGGGGGCTTTTGCTAGATGTGGCTTAGCCTTCTTTCAAACGTTTGCGACGTGCTTCGATTTGTGCCATGATCTCATCGTTGACCTTATCCGCTTCTTTGAGCTTGGCTTCTTCGTGTTCGATCAATCGGCTAATATCGGGCTCTTTGAAGCCTGTTTCTGGATTAACCACCTGCTTGATAACCAGCTTGTCCTCATCGACTTCTGGCTCAACGGTGATAGTATCCGCCTCAGCTTCGACTTCGGCACGCACAGCAACGCGCTGTTCGCCATCATCATCATGAGATGTCACGGTAGCAAACGCCTCATCCACGGCGCGTTCTTTCTTGCTTTTCTTCATCTCGTCGGGAATGTCCTCACTACGTGACTGTGACCAGCGATAGCCTATCACCAGCATCATGGAGACCAGCGCAATCGGCCCCACGATATTGAGAATGCCCAGGACAAACGATAAAATTTGCCCGAATATCCATAGTGCCACCAGCACCCCCGCCACACCGAAGAAAATCTGCATGAGGGTGAGTTCACGGAAGTCAAACTGTTTGAAGCGATCCCAACCATTCAGGATGTTTTGGAAGAAATTGAGTAGTCGTTGCATAGCATTTTCTCCACGTATACGTGACGTCCATTATAGCGGAAAAATGTTAATTTTGAGAATGAATGCTTGGTGATGGTGTCAATTTCATGTTTTTTACTCTGTCAGAGTTTCTCTACAATCCCCCCATCGTCTCATGCAGACTTGAGCAAGGTTGGTTACAATGGAGAATGTTATGAATAGGAGACGATTCGATGCGACATTTGCACGTATTTACAGCGCTGGTGCTGATGCTAGTCATGGTGATGCTGGCACTGACGTTGACATCCACCCAACCCGTGACTGCTCAGGATGTGGATGTGGGTACGCCACCGGTCATCATCACGCCTGGTGAGCCTTTAGGGGGACGATTGGGGCCTGAGATTGTGCCGACACTGGGCTTCAATACCTGTTATCCGCCTCTGCCGATTGCTATTGGCGATGTGATCTACATTGAGCCAGGCGTGAATATCCGTAGTGCGGCAGATTTTTCGAGCGCGATTGTGTGGAATACCTCCCAACAACAGGTGGATGAAGAGGGTAATCGCCTGCCTCCGAATGAAGAATTTAATGTTGAAGCCTTCGTGGTAGGTGGCCCCATTTGCATGAATGGCTACAACTGGTGGCAGGTCAATGTGAGTGGTGGCAATGATGGTTGGGTAGCAGAAGGTCGCCCTAATGAGCCGGGCGCCTATTATTTGCGTGTACCCGGCTTAGCGACTACCGGTGAGATTACCTGTACGCCACCGTTCGCCTTTGATCTCGGCGAGAATGCGCTGGTCACACAGAATGTGCGCGTGCGCGAACAACCCAACACGGATGGGCGCGTGCAAACTGTCGTGCCATCAGGGACACAGGTACAGGTCTTATCTGAGCCAGAGTGCGACCCGCGCACGGGTTTAGTCTGGTTCCTCGTGCGGGCGACAGTGGTTAATTTTGTCTACACAGGTTGGATTTCTCAGGGTGCAAATGGTGCAATCTGGTTGCTCCCAACCGATCTGCCGAGCGAAGAAGCCGGTACACTGTGCGGTTCACCGCTAGACTTTGCGATTGGCACGTTAGGCTATGTGAACTCATTTGATCGCCGTGCTCGTCATCTGCGCAATGCGCCGGGCTTAGGGGGCGGGATTCTTTATCTGCTGGTGGATGGTGTGCCTTTCGAATTCATCGGTGGGCCGGTTTGCGCCAACAATCTGAATTGGTGGCAGGTGCGCGTGCGATCAAGCAATCCGGTTGAGGGGTGGATTGCAGAAGGAAGCCGTGCCGGTGGGTATTGGCTATCGCCCACTGACCCTGACGAATACGCTCGTTAATAATTTGGCACAGGTGTAGAACGTTGCACCTGTGCCACGTTCAGCGAGAGGCTCACTCAATTTCAACGTCGATCGTCTGGCTCGTCAGTGGTGAGCGCTGACGGAAATATTTCATCACTTCTTTGCCAATGTAGTTGGCTTTTGTTGCCATAGCCGCGCTCTTGATGGCCCAACCCACAACCGGAATATAACCGATGCCTTCAACAATCACACCCGATGCCACAGCGCTGGCGAGTGAAGCGGTCAGGGTGGAAGTGAGGTGTTCCATATCAAATGCGCTGACTTCATAGGCGGCGGCGACTTGCGTCACCATGGCGGTATCGGCCGCAGTGAACAACATGGTGCTACCGGGCACCCATCCCAGAAGTGCTGCGCCGGCTGTCCAGTTTGAGATGATCTTCTTGGCTTCGCGATCTGCTTGTGCTAGGGTTCTTTCTTCCATCCAAGGCTCTCTATCTGCTCAAATTGATTGATTGACTCATGCTCAGTATAGCATGGTATTGTGGCGGTGCGTCGATAGGAAAAAGAACCCAACCTAGCGATAGCCCCAATCCACGATTATCATCGAGGACAACACAATGATAGAAATGAGCGCGTATATGGCAAAAATCGTATTTGACTTCGACATCGATGGTGCGCTACAGGACGATCCATACTTAGATCGTTATACTGTGCAGTATCTCTTTCAACAAACACAAGAATCTTTAGGTAAGGGCATCGCACGCAAGCTTGAAGGCTTGACCTGTGACGAACACGGAGAAGAACCCACCATCACCATTACCGGACGCTATAGTGGGCAAGCTGAACAGATGGACATTGATTATCATATTGATACATGCTGTCAGTTGTTCATGGTGCGTGTAGTCAGGATGCTGAATAACGTGAATTAATAGCATGTTACGGGTTATCATGCGAGATTTCAACAAAAGCTTGATGTGCAGGAAACACATTAATCGTGTACAATTTTCTAGTATAGGTCTATTGCTATCAATTAAAGAATTGATCGTTTTTCATACAAAATAGGAGAGTGTGCTGTGCCATCTCGTACAGAACAACTAATGGAAAAACTTCGTGATCTACAAGCAAGCTCTGGCGATGTCGAAGCGGCGGCTATCGTTAGCGTGGATGGTTTGAGTATGGCATCAGCTTTGCCCCCCGGCATCGAAGAAGACCGCGTCAGTGCGATGAGTGCGGCAATGCTCTCACTGGGTGAGCGGATCGCCAGTGAGTTGGATCGTGGCGAACTTGATCAGGTGAACGTCAAAGGGGAAAATGGCTATGTTATCCTGACATCAATCGGTGAAGATGCTGTATTAACTGTGATCGCACGCAAGGATGCCAAATTGGGTTTGATCCTGCTGGATGTCACACGTGCTGTTGACGCACTCGAAGAAATTGTATAATTCGTCATACTCCGGCACACGCCAGTTTAGGCTATGTGCGGGGTATGATATAAAGATGGAAAGCTAACGATTGTGCAGGAACTGAGCGGTCTATATTATCCAAACCGCATTGCACGAGCGTTCTTCTCTGCAATGGATGACGTGATGGGGCCTAATGGTCTCAGCACTTTATTACAACTTGCTCGTATGGAGCATTATTTGACACACCCACCGGCTGATGATCTGGCACGCCAATTCGATTTCGCCGCGATTGCCGCGATCAACGAAGCGCTTGAGGAGATGTATGGCGTGCGGGGTGGGCGTGGTATGGCACTGCGCATCGGTCAATCGGCATTTGCACGCGGGTTGAAAGATTTTGGCGCGATGCGTGGTATCAATCACCCAGCTTTTCGGAATTTGCCTCTCGCCAAACGGGTTGATTATGGTTTGAGAGGCTTAGCCGCTATCCTGAGCAATTTCAGCGATCAAAGCTCATATGTTGAGAATAATGAAAATGCGTTATTATTTGTATCAGAAGTGAGTCCGTTTTCATGGGGGCGCACTGCTGATAAACCTGTGTGCCATATGATGGGTGGCATCATTTTAGAGTGTTTGCGCTGGTCATCGAATGGTT
The DNA here is from genome assembly GCA_051117475.1 of Anaerolineae bacterium. Classification (GTDB taxonomy): domain Bacteria; phylum Chloroflexota; class Anaerolineae; order Aggregatilineales; family Phototrophicaceae; genus JAUZRW01. The sequence continues at coordinate 35,507 of JBNPEE010000004.1, forward strand.
ATGAATTTTATGTGCGCGAAGTAGAATGTCGCGCAACCGGGCACGAACGTTGCGTGTTCCGCGTTAACAAAAGCGCCATTGGCGAACGCATAGGCTGATCATTACCTGCAATCATAGTGCAAACAAAGTTGTGATGAAGACATAATTAGGGGGCTGAACTCGCATGGTAGACAAGCCGCATATCCTCATCGTTGAGGATGACCTCGACCTATCAGATATGGTTAGTTCATATTTTCGTGTACAGAACTATGACGTACTCACTGCCGCATGGGGCGAAGAAGCGCTGAAATTAGCCGATGATAACCCGCTTGATTTAATCATGCTCGATATTCGTTTGCCAGATATTGATGGTTTCGAATTGTGCCGTCGCTTGCGCAATAGCCGTCGCACACAGGATACCCCGATCATCTTCCTCACCGAAAAGCGCGATCGCGTCGATAAATTACAGGGACTTGAACTTGGTGTGGTGGATTACATCACCAAGCCATTCGATATTCAGGAACTGCGCTTGCGCGTGCGTAATGCTATCAACCGCGCTCAGATGCCGGCTGTCAGCAACCCTGTTACCGATTTGCCCGAAGGCGAACTAGTCAACGAAAAACTCGCCGAGTTGCTGAGCCATGATGAGTGGGCGGTACTCAAAGTGAGCATCAACAACCTGAGCAATTTTCGTGAGCGCTACGGCTTTGTTGCTGCTGATGATGTTTTGCGTGCAGTGACGCTGATGGTACGCAATGCTGTGCGGGAATATGGCGATGAGGATGATTTCATCGGGCATTTGACGCAAGAGAGCTTCATCATCATCACGGATCCAGACGCAGTTGAAGACATACAAGATCGCGTCGAACGGCGCATCGCGCAATCTCGTGAATACTTCTTTCCATTGCGTGATCGAGTGCGGTCACAAGAGGCGATGGATAAGAATAACCTGGAAATTGCCAGTGGCTCACTCACTCATGAGGATGGCACGTTTGATGATGTAGAGGCACTCAAAGCCGAACTCAATAAGGTGATGGAAATCGTCGAAGATTGAGACATTATTTCATTCATACAGATATAAAAAGGCGCACAGATAAATGGTGCGCCTTTTTTAGTGACAGGAGTTATACTGCGCTTTAAATGGGTTGCAACACCCGATCTTGTCGTAATTGCTTCCACAAAACCACTTTATCGCTCGCATCGCGCATGGTCTCTTCTACTGCTTCGCGCCAGATGGGGATTTTGATCTCCTTGAGCGTGATCGCCTCATACCCATCTGCTTTGAACGCTTCGATGATGGCGGGTGCAGTGGTATTGGGCAGGAATAAGAACGCGGCTTCGCTTTGGAGTTCCATCGACGCTTCTTCGACGGCTATCGCGAGTGCATGCACCGTGCCGTTGATCGGCACACCGGGTTTGATATAGAACTCGTCCATGCTCGTCACCAGATTTTCGACTGTCCAACCAAGGACACTCAATACACTATCATCTTGTGCTTGTGCGAGGAAAAAGCTCTTTTGCCCGAATGACATCATCACATCCATTCGGTTGACTTCGCCCTTATTGCCATTAGCAGTGATGAACTCGGCGATTTGCTGGGCGTTATCCGGCTTACCACGCCGAATATTCAAGCCATCGATGGAGATGGTCTCGGCGGGTTCATCGGCTTCGGTAGAGGTGCTTTCGGTGCGTGTTGAAGCGCTTGTTGTCCCCTGTGCCGGCTTCGCTGGCGCGGATGCGCTCGCCTGCTTGCTCAAGGTCTTCTTAATTTCTTCCCAGTGAGCTTGTACTTGTTTCCATGTCTTTTCAACGTCACTATCGTTATCGATCACGACATCGGCTAACTGAACTTTTGCTTCTTGCGGGCTTTGCGACAGGATGCGCTGTTTGGCATCTGCTTCACTCATCTTACGCTGACCAACAAGGCGACGATATTGTGAAGCCTTGCTCGCATTCACCACCCAGACTGCATCCACCCAATCTTGTAGATCCCCATCCAGTAACTTGATCGCTTCGATGACCACGACACGTTGCTTGGAGCGCTTCACCAGCGCATCAATCGCCTGACGAATGATAGGATGGGTAATTGCCTCAAGTTTTTTGAGTGCTTCGGGGTTTCCAAAAACCATCTGGCCCAGTAATTGACGATTGATGCGCTTATCTGGGCCGACAATGAATTGCCCGAAAGTCGCTACAATCGGCTTGTATGCCGGTGCACCGGGCATCATGGCTTGGTGGGCAAGCTGGTCTGCGTCAATGGTATACGCGCCGGAATGTTGTAGCATCTTCCGCACGACGCTTTTACCAGTCGCAATGTTCCCCGTGAGACCGATAACATATTTATTAGACCAACGACTCACGGTAGCACCTCCAAATCCGTAATAATGACTGTGTATAGTTAAAGATTTCATTTCACCTGAAAAGAGTATACCACCAATGCAAGTGGAATGCATGGACAGTCTCTTAATCGTGTATATTTCATCCTGATACGCTCTTACATACCGATTTTATTTTGTCGTACCCTAAAACATCTTTGCACACCTAATATTTCGGTGGTGTCCGCCTTAAGCGGAAGCCTTATGGCTATTGGTTTAACCGCGGGGAAGCCATCTAAAGTGGCTCTGACCCCATTTAACATAGTCGATGTTGACGTCCTTTCGGATGATGTTTTGTGAGCGGAGATTTCAATCTCTAGCGATACGGCATCACACGTCAGAATAGGTCTAAGCTACCAGAACGGTTGAATCAGTTATTCTCTATGATCGTTGTCGAATAGGTTTCTAATCAGTCGGCGTGATGATAACCGAATTTACGACCATCTCGAAGAATGTATCGTATCGTGTTCGTGTGGCAGGCGCAGTATCACCGCTAATTACCACCTGTGCGCCTACTTCCCCGATGCACACAGTACGCTGGTGTCGGTTGCTGTCAGGAGTAGGTGGGATTGGACAGCCTGCCCGTGCATCTGCCACGCGAATGATGAAGGTGTCATCGGGCGCGACCAACACCAGTGAGATAGGTTCGATTGCCACACCAGTCACCACGCGCCAGCCGTCTGGATAATCCACACTGAACCAGTTGGCATCAATGTGCGTATCTGTGATGGTGAGTGGTGCGCCGGCAGTGTGTTGTAATTGGGGTGGGGTTGTCGCTGGGATGAGCGATTGACACGCTACTAACAGTGCGATCAGAAGCAAGCACATGATCCCTTGCATCAGAAATTCGTTAGCATTGCGATAAATGCCCATGATTACCACTTATCCTTAAAACCTTCGTCACTGATCCTGCGTAATCATTAATGAGAAGTAATCATACAGGTGAATGGGCACTTGTGATAGCGTGTGTGTTCACCTCTTAACTCACAGATAAAAGAGGAGATATCATGTCAGATCAACACGACGAGAAACGTAAACGGACAAATGTCGAAGGTGAAGTAGAATGGTCATTCGACTTCGCACAGTTGGGCGAGAGCCTCAAAAACATGGCGAATTCACTGGCTGGTGAAGAAGAGCTGACGGAGAGCAGTTTTCAGGTTGAGAAGACGGGCGTGCAATCCGCGCAGGTGAAAATCAACTTCTCGGCAGGTAAGAACATCATTGAAGCCACTGAAGCCGATAGTGCCTATTTGCTCGATGCGCATCTGCAGCACGTCGGTGAGGTGCAATTATTGGATAATGGTGTTGAGAATAAGCAGATCACCCTCAAGCAAGTTAGTAAACCGCGTGACCTCGCTACCCCGATCAAACAGGGCTTGCGCATGGTTGCCAATAACAAGGCGATTGAATGGCGTGTCAAGCTATCGCCGGATGTGCCACTTAGCTTAGATATCAATGGGGGAGTTGGTCCTTCACGTATTGACCTGACCGGTCTCACCGTGCGTCACTTAGATTGTGATGCCGGTGTCGGGCAGTTCATCGTAATCTTGCCGGAACAAGATGATGAGCTAGATGTCGATATTGATACCGGTGTAGGCGAGACCAAGATCTACCTGCCAGAGAATGTCAGCGCTAATCTTGAGATTGATGCCGGTGTGGGTAGTGTCGATGTGACCATCCCGCCCAACTCAGCCGTGCAGATACGCGCAAGCAGTGGTATTGGGTCGATTAACGTACCATCATCATTGCGTAAACTGGAGAAAAAAGGTGATAAAACAGTCTGGCAGTCTGAAGGGTTCGATCTGGCAGAACGACGGATTGTGATTCGTTATAGTGGGGGCATTGGCGCATTCTTCGTGCGCGAAGCAGAATTGATGTGACCATCTCAACAATCAGGGCATATACCACATATGCCCTGATTGTGATCGCTCATTCAGCGGAGTCACTCGCTTGTTCATCCTCTGTGCTAAGGTTGCTGTGCCATTGGTCGATGAATGCTTGCGCCTCTTCCATCTTCCAGACAATAGATTTGCGCTTATTCTCCTCGACATTTTGCATCGGGCCACGCAAAATTTCTTCTTGATAAAAGCTAGAGACAATCATCACTACTGGCAGATCACGCACGTTGTTGCGCATGTTATGGCGTCGGCTACTACTGCGTGCTTTCATCAGGTTATCAGGAGCAAATTCCGTCACATCACGAAAATCAAAGATTTCGCCATAGAGCGAATCGACACCTACCGCTTCGATCAAATCAGCTAGCCAGTTATACGCCGAGATAGTCTCCTCAGCGCTCAACATGCCTTGATATTTGATGTGGGCGATACGGGTCTGCGTGTCATAATGAGCGCTGACTTTTTCAGTTTTGAGAGGCGGTATAGCCATAACAATCTCTATTCACCATGCTTTGGTTAAATGCTTTTTATCCATTGTAACAGCACACCGCAAATTGTAGGATTAGGACACTGGTACAGAAAAGTTTTTTTATGGTTAAATTTGCGCTTGTGTTGAGCGCATCACTCATCCAGTGGTTCGCCAAAGACTGCGATTTCTACTGCGCCTGTGTTACCACCGTTGCTCTCGACCACATCGAAGCGCAAAGTCTCCGCAATGAAATCCACTTCAAATTCATAGGCTTGATCGGGATCAGGTAAGTCAAAAGGCCCATAGACTGTGCCGTTTTCATCCGTGATCGTAAACGAGAAGATGCGGGATGTGTTGTTGCTCATGGTGCGTGTCCAGAAGCGCACGCGGTCAATCTGCGAACGTGCCCCTAATTGCACCACGGCATAGGCATCATCACCATCGCCAGCGCTTGACCACTGCGTGTTGGGGTCATTGTCAAAGGCGTTGAGGATACCCCACGAGCCATCATTTGCGCTATTGTTGAAATTACTGCTGACTTCCAGCACCTCTGCGCCCCGTGAGGGCGACAGCAAGTTCTCGCTGACGGTATCGCTAGCCGGCGGAGTGGTGAAAGTGTACACCTCGCTGACGTAAAAATTCCCCTGAGGATCGCTACCCTGTAGGCGATAGTAATAGGTAGTCTCTGGTTCCAGATTGCTCAAGATTGGGCTGTGATCTTCGTGTGCGCCACTGTCACCCATATCAGCATCCTGTGCCACCCGTCCGAAGTCCGGACTATCGCCGAAGACAACCAGACAATTAACCGGAATAGTGGTGGTAACTTCGATGCGCGTCGATGTGGCGCTTAAACCAGCAACAATCGGCGGGCTTGCTTCGATGTTTGCAAATGGGAAGACGTTCACCCCTGTTGACTCCAGCAAGGCTAGCGTGTCATCGTCGCTGAGGGGCTCAGGCGTGGCGCTTTCCTGTGCGATTACAATCCCAACAGTGATTGCGATTATCAGTGTGAGCATGATACGAATAGGTTTGATAAGATGCATAGATATTTGCTCCAGCTTATCGGTCATTGATTACATCCATTAAAACGCGCAGACGTTACAACAGTGTTAACACCTCCCCCTGATTGCGACCCTATCACCCCTCGTCAATCCTGCCAATAGACTCTATAATACACGCGCCATCTCAAACTGACTGAATACATCACAGGCTAGGACAAACACATGGCACGACCGCTAAACTTTCAAGAAGCCATCTTAAAACTACATGAATTCTGGGCGTCGCAGGGATGCGTCATCTGGGAACCGTATAACGTACAAGTCGGTGCTGGTACGAGCAATCCCGCAACGCTTTTGCGTTCGCTGGGTCCAGAACCGTGGCGAGTGGCATATGTTGAGCCAAGCGTGCGCCCCGATGATGGGCGTTACGGCGAAAACCCTAACCGTATGCAGAAATATTACCAGTATCAGGTCATCCTCAAGCCAGACCCCGGCAACCCGCAAGAGTTGTACTTGCAATCGCTATCGGCGCTGGGCATTGACCCACGTGAGCATGATATTCGCTTCGTGGAGGATAACTGGCAACATCCGTCAATGGGTGCTTGGGGCTTAGGCTGGGAAGTTTGGCTGGATGGACAAGAGATCACACAGTTTACCTACTTTCAGCAGGTAGGTGGGCAGGATACCGACCCTGTCTGTGTGGAGATCACCTACGGTATTGAGCGTATCGTGTTAGCTTTGCAGGGGCAAAATAGTGCCTGGGATATTAGCTGGCTAGATGACCTGTCCTATCATGATGTGATGTTCAACGAAGAAGTTGAACATTCGCGTTATTATTTTGAACTCGCGGATGTCGATGGCTTGCGTCAGGTTTATGATACCTATCAAGCAGAGGCACAAAGGGCGCTTGATGGCGATGCGATCATCAGTGCGCTGGATTATGTCCTCAAGTGCAGTCACCTGTTCAACGTGCTGGATACACGCGGGGCTATCGGCGTGACCGAACGTGCCGCTTTCTATCGCAGTATGCAGGGCATGACGCGCCGTGTTGCACAAGCCTATCTCGTCAAGCGCGAGGCACTCGGTCATCCCCTGATGAAGATGATGGAGAAGTGGGGTGTAGACCTACCACAATTCAAACCAGAAACACCACCTGCGCCACAGGGCGAAGCCGACGTGTTGCTGGAAATCGGTGTGGAAGAATTGCCCGCGCAAGATGTCGATGGTGCGCTGGCACAATTGCGCGTCGCTGTACCACAGATGTTTGAGGATTTGCGCCTCAGTTACAAAAAACTGCACCTGTTCGCCACGCCACGCCGTTTGGTGATACAGGCGGTCAAAGTGTCCCCGCGTCAACCGGATGATGAATTTGTGGCGAAAGGACCACCGGCACAGGCTGCCTTCCGCGATGGCAAGCCGACATCCGCCGCCGAAGGCTTCGCCCGCAGTAAAGGCTTGGATGTTGCCGATTTGCGCGTTGAGCAGATCGACGGCGGTGATTATGTGGTGGCAGATGTCAAAGTCGCCGGTAAACCTGCGACAGAGGTCTTACAAGAATCCTTTCCGCAGTTGATCGCGAGTCTGAAGTTCGATAAGACCATGCGTTGGAATGCGAGTGGAGTGGCGTTTGCACGCCCGATTCGTTGGATTGTCGCGTTGTATGGGCAGATTGTGATCCCGTTTGAATATGCGGGTGTCATCGCAGACAACACCACACGCGGTTTGCGCCCGTATGATTCGCCGGAGTTCGCGGTCAAAAATCCTGATATGTATATTGGTATCATGGCAGATCAGAACGTCTACCTCAACCGTGATGAACGGCGCGAAGTCATCCTCGATCAGATCATCGGTCTGGCGGATCGTGTCGGTGGAATAGTGCCCGATGATGACGATCTACTCGATGAGGTGACGAACCTCGTCGAAGCCCCGATGGCACTCATTGGTAAGTTTGAAGAAAAATATCTGGCATTACCGCGTGATGTTCTGATTACCGTCATGCGCAAACATCAGCGTTATTTTGCCGTGCAAGATGATGAGGGCAACCTCATGAACTACTTCATCGCGGTACGTAATGGCGATCTGGAACATCTCGACATCGTCACGGCTGGTAATGAACATGTGTTGCGGGCGCGCTTTAGCGATGCCGATTATTTCATCAACAGTGATCTCAAAAAACCGCTTGAGAGTTATCTGCCGCGCCTTGATACGCTCGTTTACCATGAGAAACTCGGTAGTATGCTGGAGAAGAACAACCGTGTTGCGGGACTGGTCACCGATTTATCGCCCCTGTTTGGCATCACAGGTGACGATTTACAGATCGCCCAACAAGCCGCTCGCGTCGCCAAAGCTGATCTTGCCACACAGATGGTGGTTGAGATGACCAGCTTACAGGGTAAGATCGGGCGCGAGTATGCCCTGCGCGAAGGACAACCTGCCCCTGTCGCGGATGCCATCTATGAACATTGGCTACCGACAAGCGCCGGTGGTGCCTTGCCTGCTAGCGCAGCCGGTACATTGCTCGCCCTCGCAGATAAGCTCGATAGCCTCGTTGGCTTGTTTTCAGCCGGTTTGGCACCGCGCAGCACTTCCGATCCATTCGGCTTACGCCGTGCGGCGCTCGGTGTGGTGGAGATGCTGATCGGCAAGCAAATTTCAGTTGATCTGCGCGATGTGGTCAGCATAGTTGCCAAAGCCGAACCGATCACGCTTGACGAAGCAACCTGCGAACATCTGTTGGAGTTCATCAGCGGGCGTTTGGATGTGTGGTTGGATGAAGCCCTCGATGTTACCCGCGATGTGATCCGCGCCGTGCTGGCTGAACAGGGCACAAATCCCTACCAGGCCTATCAGGGCGTACAACAGTTAGGTGAATGGGTACAACACGATAATTGGGAAACCATCCTCGATAATTTTGCTCGTTGTGTGCGCATCTCGCGCAATGAGAGCGAACAACACGCGATCAACCCTGATCTGTTCGAGACCGACGAAGAACGTGCCTTGTTCGATGCCTATGAGAGTGCGCAAGCATCGCTTGATAATACCAGCACAGTACATGATTTCTTGACCGCTTTCGTGCCGATGGTTCCGGTGATTCAAGCCTTCTTCGATGCAGTGATGGTCAACGCCGATGATGCACAGGTGCGCAGTAATCGCCTTGGCTTGATGCAAGCAATCAGTCAGCTACAAGCTAAACGTGCTGACCTTAGTGAGTTAGTCGGTTTCTAACCACAACACACCATAGGCGTATAACCTGCGACGGGGTAGGCACATAAGCCTGCCCCGTTTGTATTTCCTAGCCATTTGGATAGGGTCTGCCTCACTAATCGGCTAATACCCGTTCGGCATCGTCTATGCGATCATAGGGAAGAAGCTGAATGAACTGAGGAGAATACGCATGTCTACATTCAAAGAGCTATCCGATGCGATGGCACAAGCCGTTGAAACAGTAAATCCGTCTGTAGTGCAGGTTAATGCCCGTCGTCGCTTGCCGGCAACTGGCGTGGTATGGTCAGCCGATGGCGTGATCGTGACCGCAAATCACATCGTGCAACACGATGACAATATCACCATCACCCTTGCCGATGGCACGAGCCATGATGCGACACTTATCGGGCGTGATCCGCAGAATGATCTGGCAGTGCTTAAAGTGGATGCTCAACTGACCCCTGCGAGTTGGGGCGATGATGAGGCGCTCAGAGTGGGGCATCTGGCGCTGGCAATCGGGCGACCGGGCGAGCAACTGCAAGCAAGCTTAGGCCTCGTTAGCGCCTTAGTCAGTAGCCCCGTCATGGGACAACGACGCGGACGACGCAAGGGCAAGGGGCGCTCACGTGGCTGGCAGGTGCTGGTAGATGGCTACATTCAGACTGATGTCGTCATGTATCCGGGCTTCAGCGGTGGGCCTCTGGTAGCGGGTGATGCTCAGGTACATGGGATTAACACATCTGGCTTTGGGCAAGGTGTGAGCGTTGCTGTGCCCGTGGCGACGATTCGTAACACCGTCAGCATGTTGCAACAGCACGGCAAGATGAAGCAAGGTTATCTTGGTGTAGGCGTACAAACAGCCCGTATCTCTGATGCAATCGCTCAGGAACTCGATCAAGAAATCGGTTTGCTGGTTGTCTCGATTGAGAAGGATAGTCCGGCATCCAGATATGGTCTGCTCGTGGGTGACATCCTCACCGCGCTTGATGACGAGACCACCGAACAGCTCGATGAACTGCTCGCCTTGCTCAGTGGCGCACGGGTGGGTAAGAGCGTGCCAGTACAGATTGTGCGCGGTGGTCAGTTACAGACAATCTCCGTCACTATTGAAGAGCGTAACTGAGGGCGTACTTGATCAGGGGTGGGTGTAACTGCCTGCCCCTGCCCCCCGTAGGGCTTGTTGGATTGTCTCTGGATTGACTACAATTTGCAGATCATTGGCGAGCCGTGTTAGGCTTGACGAGACGCTCTCGACGGTGCGCGTGCTGGCGAGGTTCTGGCGTGTGATGAGCTGAATACGATCCATACCAATGGCAATCTCTTCCATGCCATCCGCCTGTTGCCGTATAATCTGATAAATATCACTGACTGCACTGCGTGATTCGCGCACGTTATCCGCCAGTTGGATGATGACTTCGTTGGCTTCTTGCGTCTTACTCACCCCGGCATCTACATTTTGTATACCGGTCTGTGTCGCTTCAACAGTATCTTTCATCGACTTCTTGATTTCGCCCAGAATAGAACGAATTGCAACGGTTGCCTCTGCCGATTGGCTCGCGAGATCGCGCACTTCATCGGCGACGACAGCAAACCCGCGCCCGTGTATGCCTGCCCTTGCTGCTTCAATCGAAGCGTTGAGCGCTAATAGGTTAGATTGTGTTGCAATCTCACTCACCGAGGTGATGATGTCGTCAATGCGGCGCGTGTGTCGTGCCAGTGCGACGATTGTCTCACCGATAGCTTCCACTTGTTGCCGAATATCCGTCATGCTCTGCAAGGTCTGCTCAAGTGCTTGTTGACCCTGTTCGGAGATGTCAGCTGCTTGTTGTGACGATTGCGTGATCTGACGCGCCTGTTCGCTGATATTCTCCGATAAATCAAGGAAAGTATCAAGCAGGGTGTTGGTCTTTCCGATCACTTCCACCTGTTCTTGTGCGCTATCAGATTGTTGAGCAGTCACATCATTGATAGCGTGCGTGGCGCGTACTAACCCATCCACAGTGACGCTCATGCTGGTGGTGATGGATTCTAAATCGCGCATGGGGATCATCGTCTTTGTGAATGAGGATGTTTCTGCGTCAGTTGATGTGGTGTCATCGGGGATCTTCTGCTGGCGCTGGTGCTGGTAAATACCCACCGCGCCCAGTACCGTATAAGGCACGAATGCCAATAATAAAATCATCAATCCACTGCTGGCATAGAGCACAATCAGCAACAGCGCGGTGACAATTGCCAGCAAGCTCGTGCTATCAGCAATATGATCAGTTAAGTAGAACAGTAAGTTTCGCATCATCTTTATCTCGGAATGTACAATTTTCTCATACCGGTTAAGGCGTATTGATCCGTGCAGTGGCACTACCCGCACTGGTCAAGGTCTGATCGAATGGATAAATACCATTCGGGAACTGATAATAGGCGCGTCCGCTATCGCTCACTTGACGCTGCACACTGATCGTTGAGCCAGTCCCTGTGCCCCAACCAATTACATCATACCAGAAGCCCCCGGTGGCGAGGTTGTTATAAAACGTGTGTGCTACCAGCGCGTCCGGCACTAAGAAGCCAGTCGGGGGTGTGACAGTCGGTGTGCCTGTGTATGCTTGATAGCTGAAGCATGAATACAGGTTGCGATCAAACTGCACGCCACAAACCCGCGCCTGACCGTTGACATCCGTGCGGAACATAAACCCGCGCTCAAATTCCTGGAAGAAGACCTGTACAGTTTCGACCGGACTGGCGGCACAACCCGTACCACTCGGTGGATTGGGGAAGTACCACGCAGTCAGGCATGGGGATTCCATATCCACGGTAATGATTGAGCGCACTTCTTCCACGCCTCGAATCGCTGTCAGGCGATAGGTGACGACATTGCCTGTGGTCGGTGTATTGGATGAATACGATCCGACTAAATTCACATCGAAGGCTTCAGTGACGGTACCGGTGCTATTGATCACTTCTAACCGTGCAGATTCTGCCTGTACCACCCAGCGTAAGGTGATCGGGTCACCATTATTGGCGTTGATACGGTTGGATTGGAAGTTCTCAATCATCGGCGTATTGGGCGTGCGCGTTGGGATCGGCGTTAATGTTGCTTCCGGTGTCGGCGATGGTGTCGGTGTGAAGGTTTGCGTGTTGGTTGGCGTTGCTGACGGTGGGCGCGTCCACGTCGCAGATGGGATAAATGTCGCCGTTGCGGTAAAAGTAGCTGTTGGCGTGCTTGTTTCAGTCGGGGTTTCGGTTGCCGTTGCTGTCTCAGTTGCGGTGACTTCAGGCGTATCCGATGGGAGTGGGGTTTCGGTATCTGTCGGGAAGGCAACCAGTGTGGGTAATTCACCCACTGCTGTCGCTTGTGGTCGGCAGGCTGTGACCATCATCACCAATGCCAGCGTTAAACACAAGAATGTGAACCTCGTCATACGCTACCCCTTTACCCGTCAGTCATCATCATTTTATTGTGTATATTGTGGTTGAGATTGTAGTTATTATTCTTGTCAGTATACCACACACTGCTCATTTGTACGGGATCACCTAGCGATTGTGAGCCATTTTTTATATGATAATAGTAAAGAATTATTCTAGCGAGTCACTACACCATGACTAATCATAAAAAAGAGGCATCTGAACAAACAGATGCTATCTCCACTGTTCATTCTACTGATTTAGATCATTTCTTCATGAGTGCGCTTGACCTGCTAACGATTGCCAATATGGAGGGCTACTTCCTCAAAGTCAATCAGGAATGGGAAGCGGTGTTAGGATATACGGTTGAAGAACTCACAGGGACAAACTTTCTCGATTATGTTCACCCTGACGATCTACAACCGACGCTTGATGCTATTGCTATACTCAGCGATGATAAACCTGTGCTCAACTTTATCAATCGTTACCGCACGAAATCCGGCGACTATCGCTTCATCGAATGGCGCTCACATCCACATAATAATTTGATCTATGCCTCCGCCCGCGACATCACCGAGCGTCAACAAATCGAAGCACGTCTGGAATCCAGCGAGCGCCAATATCGTCTGCTTGCCGAAAACATCAACGATATGGTCACCTTACACCATCCTGATGGGCGCTTCATTTATGCCAGCCCATCGTACTTGAGAGCAACGGGTTATACCGAAACCGAATTACTGGCGCTCTCTGTCGAGCAATTGTCTCAACTCGTCCACCCCCATGATCTCCAACTCACCCGTGACGAAGCCCATCAGCAAGTCTTACAGGGGGAGCAGGTGATCAAGCTCCAATATCGACGACGGCGCAAAGATGGATCTTATTTCTGGGTAGAAGCGGTCTCCACTCCTATTCTTGATGAGCAGGGGCAGGTGGTGCAGTTACTGGCTTCAACCCGTGATATTAGCGATCGCAAACAAGCAGAAGATGCCCTGCGCCAGAGCGAAGAACGCCTGCGTCTGGCGCTGAGTGCATCAGGCATCACGCTCGCGCAGTGTGACCGTGATTTGCGTTATATCTGGATTCAAAATCCACATCCAGATTTCGATGCGCTGAGTGTAATTGGTAAACGTGACGATGAGCTTAATGATCATGCAGGTTCAGATCAGTTGATGGCGCTCAAACGCGATGTGCTTCAGTCCGGTAAAATACGCGAAACCGAAATTACCTTCGCCCTTTCTGAGGGCGATGTAACCTATAGCTTTGTGGCATCACCGATGCAGGATACAGAAGGTGAGATCATCGGTGTGACCACCGGCGCAGTTGATATTACCGTCATCAAGCAGATACAACAGCGTGAGTTTGATCTGCAATTAGAGCAGGAACGGATGAACCTATTGCGTCAATTCATTGAACATGCCTCACATGAGTTCCGCACACCTCTGACAATTATTAGTTCCAGCGCACAGTTGATGGCTCGTATGGATTCTCTGCAAAGCCGTGTCAAAAAATTGGATGTGATCATGGCACAGATCACCCGCATGACGAGACTCATCGAGGGTATGATCACCATGACGAAGTTGAGACGTCCTATTACACTTGAGATCACGACTGTATCTATAAAGGATTTGCTCAAGACGCTTTGCTATAAATTAACGCATACATATAGCGACACCATGCAGATTGCCTGCGATGTACAACCCAATTTGCCGGGCATTCAAGGTGATGAAGCCTACTTATTAGAGGCTTTAGAGCAAATTATAGATAATGCTTGTCGCTATACGCCTGCTGGTGGAACAGTTACTATTCATGCTGTGTTTGATACGGATGGGTTGCGTATTCTGGTGCAAGATACTGGTATGGGTATGAGTCTGGATGACCAGAAGCACGTCTTCGATACCTTCTGGCGACGCGATAAAGCCCACACCACACCAGGATTAGGTCTTGGCTTGTCGATTGCACACCTGATTATCGAGAAACACGGCGGATATATCGAGATTGAGAGTGCAGTTGATGTGGGAACAACAGTCACAGTTTATTTGCCTGTGATAACACCTGATGCCTCACAAGACATTTGAGTTGGATCAATCCATGCTCACAGTGCATCAACATTCGGCTCTGTATCGCTTGTTCAGTTTGATTTGCTTGAGCTTATCCCTGATTGCCTGCCAACCTACCACCGCCCCGAGTGAGCAATCCTTACCAACGCTGGTTCGCTTTCCTACGCTGACCACTATCGCTAGCCCGACAAATGTGCCATCGGCAGTCATCACCCTGACACCCACACTGCCAGCTACCGTCACGCCAATAATCAGTGCAACGCCGATAGCTTCTGCTACAGTTCGTTTGCAAGTAATCGCCACAGCGACGCTCACCACCACTCCGACAGCATTTCCTACGATGACTAGCACCCCTTTACCGCCGTCTTTTGTGTTCGGACAATCGGTCAATGGACGAGACTTGATTGCCCATCGGCATGGTACAGGATCGCAGGTGCTGATGATTGTTGGTGGCATTCATGCCGGCTTTGAAGCCAACACCATCGAACTTGTCGAACGTTTGCACGATCACTTTAGCGCGAACCCTGATGCGGTTGAGCCAACCATCACGCTGATACTCATTCCGGCGCTCAATCCGGATGGGCAGGCATTAGGGCGCACGCTAGAAGGGCGCTTCAACGGCAATCGCGTCGATCTCAATCGTAATTGGGATTGTGATTGGTCACCACAGGCGTTCTTTCGCTCAGAACCTGTTAGCGCTGGCGATGCCCCCTTCTCCGAACTAGAGACACAGGCGCTTGGTGCGCTCATTCAGCAGGTGCGTCCTGATGCGGTGATCTTCTATCATGCAGCGGCAAATGGTGTGTTTGCAGGTGCCTGTGGCGAGAACAGCGCCGATTCTAGCGGTTTAGCATCACTCTATGGCGAAGCATCCGGCTATCCATATAGTACGGGTGGTTTCAGTGACTATCCTGTTACCGGTACAGCGCCTTCATGGGTGGCACGCATCGGTATTCCAGCTTTAGATGTTGAACTGGCAAGTGCAGAGTTTATCGAGTTTGAGCGTAATTTACGCGCCTTGATCGCCGTGCAACGCTGGTTGGTAGTTTCTCAGTAATCGTATTTTTCGGCAATGGGCATCTCAATCCAGAAGATCGAACCACCGTCATCAGGGAAAGTTGCGCCAGCATCCCCACCTTGTAATTCAATCAGGTGCTTGACAATCCACAGCCCCAAACCCGTGCTACCCTCGCCAGCAGTGGGGCGTGTACTCAGCTTGCTGAACTCAGCAAAGAGCAAATGACGTTCTTCTTCGGGAACCCCTGCGCCATGATCGCGCACGTTCAAGCGCAAAATGCCACCGTTTATCTCACTCCACGTCAATACATCAGCATTGGTTGGGCTGTACTTGATCGCATTGCTGACTAGATTACCAACAATCTGCGCCATCCGTGCCGGATCAGCGAGCACTGTGCCGGACGTCTCACCCATCAAGAGATTAATATTTTTAGCACTGGCGACGAGTTCATACTGCGTGTAAGCGTTATTAATCACATCGATGATGCGCACTGGATCATGTTTGAGGTTGAGGCTCTGGGTCTGGATAGCCATCACATCGAGGAACCCCTCAACGACTTGTTCCATCATGTCCAACGAAGCCGCCATGCTATTCAACAAAGGGTGTATATTCGGATTATCACCTAACTCTTCACGCAACAAACCTTCAGCCATGCGCAAGTTATTGAGTGGGTTTTTGAGATCGTGTGAGGCAATGCGGTTGAGTTGCTGGCGAATACGATCGCTTCGTTCGAGGTCGTGGATATAATTTTGCCTTTCGTTTTGTAAACCGATCAAGTTGAGATGAGTGGTGATACGCGCCATCATCACGGCTAGCTGAACGGGCTTGACGATATAATCGTTCGCACCGAGTTCAAAACCCCGCACGATCGAATCAACATCTTCTGAAGCGCTCAAGATGATGATTGGCAATTCTTTGGCGCTGTATTCTTGACGCAATCGCGTCAATAAATCAAAGCCTGTCATATCTGGTAAATCCAAATCAAGCAAGATTAAGTCAACCGTATGTTCGTTCAAGTAGTCGAGCGCTTTTGCGCCATTAACGACATAGATAACTTCGTGTCGGTTCTTGATGAAGTCACTCATCAATAATCCTAAATCACGATCATCATCAACAATCAAGATGTGATAGGGGTGTTGTTGGTTTTCCACGTCATTCATATATTTGCTCGATACTCTGTCTCTATTCCAGTCGTAGTTGTTGGTTATGACCCTCGGTGAACATAACGCATTCTTTCTAATAACTAAAGTATAAATTAACAACTACGAATAAATAGTTAATGTTTTAACGAAAAGTGACGCGCCAATTAGTGACCCGTACAATGACCCCTCCATCCCGCACGATGAGTGCGGGTAAGAGTGGCGCATCGGCATCGAGAAATGCAGTTGGCTCAACGAGGCGCTCGTCGTTCAAGAACAACGCAACATTGCCATCCGCATCACGTTCAGCGCGTAGACGCACCACAATTGACCCTACGGAGCGTGTGCGTAACGGGGTTAGTGTGCCGTTGCGGTTGCTCAATACCTCGATAGTTGTGCTGTTGACAGCATTAATTTGTATACCGATGCTGTTACCATCGACCGCGCTCTCTAAATTGAGGCTGAAGAACACTCCTCCCTCATCATCAAGTAGTGTCGGATTGAAAGTCAGCAGTGAAATATCGACTTCGACGCGGGTGATGCGGCTGGCGGCATTGTTACCAAATGCATCTTCCAGGAAATCAAGCGGTGGCGCGATCCGTACCACACCATTGGGATTGCTCGCATCGGTCTCTAACTGATACCCACCTTCAGTGCCGAAGAAGGCAGACGGATTGAAGGGTAGGTTATCACTTCGATCAAACAGTGCCAGCAAATCCTGTTGCCCGCGCACGCCACCTTCAGGCAAGGGGGTGCGTGTGGGTGGTGGTGTGGTAGGGGTGATGCTCGCTGTGGCTGTTGCCGTTGGCGTGTTGGTCGGTACAGTCGGCGTTACAGTTGCCGTTTGCGTCGGTGTAGCGCTCGGCGTGATGATCGGCGCACTGTTGGTAATAGTAGCAATTAATGTTGGTGTGCTCTCTTGTGATAAATCACTGATCTCTGCGGTGGTTTCAGGGACACTGTTGGTTGTCTCTGGTGTAGAGGTCAGAATCAGACTGACGTTCTCGCTCGCTTCATTTTCAGGCGTGGCGCTAATAGTGAGCGCGATTTCAGGTGTATCATCCCCACCGAATAGCGCAAAACCAATGCCTGCAACGATCAAAAGTGTGATTAATACTCCACCACCGATCCATAACCCGCGCCGATTGCCAGCAGTGCGTCGGCGAGGCGGTACAACATCTGCTGAAATGAGTGGATCGCTGGCGCGGTAGAGGGCATCAGGGATGTTCTGGGCGCGTTCCTCTCGCGGGGTTGGATCATCGGTATCCGGTGCGGCAAACTCAGATTGTGCTTCAAGCACACCGTACCAATGACGATATAAGGGATAAAGCGGATGCTGATCGATGAATAGTGCACGAAAGAACTCGTCGAGCCGTTCAAGGCGCTTGGAGCGTCGCTCGTCAGCGGTGTAGATCTCTACGAATAGAGCGTAGGTATCGCGCCATTGGCGTAAGGTCGCGCTGTACGGATCGCCTAACAGGCGCTCGCTGGTGTTCACTTGTTGATCGAGTGTTTGCCGTATTTGCGGATCAGGTTGATCGGGACGTTGTTCGATCAAGGCGCGTAAATCACGGGCGCGTACCGTGAGAGTTGCAGCATGTTCCATCAAATCCATTAACCAGGCACGATAACCGGAGAGATCCAGTTGCGCGGATTTCTCTACTTCGGTGATACCCCGCACCGCTTCTTCTAACTTTAATCCGCCTGCTCGAAAATCACCATCTGTCCAAGCACGCAATGCTATTTCTACATCGCGCAAACTCTGGATACCCGACGCAAGCAGGCGTGCCTGTGCGTTATTCTCCAGAGTAAGGTGCTGGCTGACGAGTTCGGGTAGAGCGTGTTTGCCGTTGATCTGGCTGAAGATATGCTGCGCTTCGATCAGGTCACGGCGGCGCGTGATGTATTCATCGAGCGTGCGTGTGGCGATGTGCCGTTCGCCTGTATTCTCTAGTGTCTTGATAGCCGCATCGCGCCAGAATTCGCCGTCATCGAGCAAATTATCGTGTACATCAAGCGTTCCCTGTAACAAATAGTAAAAGAACAGCAAGCGCAAGCCGGCGGTGCTGGTGCTGGCGAAGGTCATCACTAGACCTTTGCTCATGGCTTTCAGGTACGTCTCGATGCTGGGCATCTGTGCTTCAAAATCGCGCCGTGCCTGTTGCTCCGATTGGGTGAACAGCGCTTCAACAGCATCAAGGGTGGCACGTGACCGGCTGGCACTCGCGACCCCGTTACGCTCGACCCATTCACGACATAGGCGGCTCATATCCTGCAAACGGCTGGCAGCGGTGCGCGCACTCTCACTGCGAGCAATTTCTAGTGCTTGTTGACCGAGGCGTTCAGCATCGCCCAATCTGCCACGGTCAAAAGCTTGCCAACCATCCGCGAGCGCACGCCCTAAGCCCCCCGGCAGGCTATGCCGTTCGATATAATTGGCTCCTTCGACCACTGTACGCAACTGGCGGAACCACTGGCTCAGGGCGGGACTGACGGTCTTGACTGAGCGTGATGCGCTTTCAAGTGCGTTCAGGGCGCTATCACGGTTGCCGATCAGCACCAATTCTTGATAGCGTCTCCACGCATCAATGGCGCGCTCCACACCCTTGACCATATTGCCTAACATCTCGTCAGATAGGCGTTCCTGGAAAGGCTCGAGTGCGTCGCGCGTACTCTCTAACCACTGAGCGAGATCACTACCATCGGCAGCGGGCACATAAGTCTGACTGCTTTGCAGGCGCTCATAGAGGGATTGCAGTAACTGCTGTAATTCTTGCCAGATCGGTGTGGTGGGGTCAATGGCACGGCTCGCTTCGAGTGCGTGCAGAGCTTCGCGGGGGGATGTGGCTTGCTTATCAATAACGTGCATATTATCGGCGAGTGCCATCGAAGCGTTCAGCGCCCGTTCCAGCGCGTTGATCGGTACGCGGCGCGTCGAGAGTTGATGCTGTGCCGCGAAAGTTTGTAAGAGTGGGTTAAGTGTAGTCAGATTATCGACCACCGCTCGATAACTATCGCGCAAAAATGCCAGATCGAGTGATCCCTGCTGAAGTTGATCCAACTGTTTGTCAATCTCATCCAGCAAATGGCGCGGTTCGTCGACTGCGTAGCCATCTAATGCAATCTGGCGCAGGGCGTTATTGATACGGTATAAATTCGGGCGTAGCAATAAGACTTCTGGCATATGGGCGCTGATGCGCTCTGCAATTTGCCACTGAAGCGCCCGCTGACGATCATCATCGACATCAGCGAGTAGGATCAAGGTGGCGCTGGCATATTGCCCGTCGAAGAGGTGTATCACAGCTTCGGTGACACTTTGGGGTGTGCTAGGTTGTGTGCTGTCCGTCAGAATGATGCATATATCCAGCAGTAAGTCGCTCAATCCGCCCGTTTTGGTGCCAGCTTTCTCGCGCAATTCGCGTAATAATTCGGCGGAACGGCTCCAATTCTCGTTCAACATATAGATCCGCACTGCATCCAGATCGGCTTCCACCGCCAGATCACGCAGGCGGTCAATGATGATATTATGGGCTTCCCGTGCAGGTGGATAACCGGGGTCTTGCTGGCGTAACGGTTCGATGCTGGTGCGTAACGCCCGCAAATCAGACATCGGCAGATCATCTCGTTTGAGTTTGTTGCTGATATTGGCGACACCTACATTGCGTTCGCGTTCGATGGGCACACGATAATTCGAGAGATCGGCACGTAACGCGGTGATAGTGGCATAGCGTAAGCGACTGTTGGGGTGAAGGGCTTTGCTGATAATCTCTTGTAAACGTGAGTGTACACGGCGATGATCATCGCCGAAATCCATCGCAAATTCTGCGGCGGCGTTGCGCGGTACTTCGGCGCGTCGTCCGCCAGTGACGATATAATACAGTAGTTCGCCCACCTGATACACATCGGTTTGCCGACTGATCCCCTGTTGTGTGATCTCATCGCCTTCAAGAAAGACCGCATTGCCCCAATCAATCACCTTGAGGGTATAGCTGTCACGATTCCAGAATAGGTGTTTGGCATCGACATCGTTGTAGACGATATCCTGTGCATGGGCGGCACGTAAGAGATCGAGTAGCTGATCGAGAATGACCAGTATTTCCAGTTCTGGCAGACGCTCACCGTTGGCGTTGAGGACGATTACTTCCTCGCCAATAATCTGCCCCTGTGCGCGTTCCATTACGATGTACTGATGAGGCATCCCCCCGACGAAGAACTGCCCATCGTCCAGCAATTCTGTCAACGCCGGATGACCAGCCAGCCGTTGTAAGGCGCGTCGTTCGTTGTTGATACTGACCTCTTGCCCGGCGCGGATAGGGGGCGCGTCGTTAGGGGCAGGGCGCTTGATGACCACTTCAAGGTCATTCTGATGGGTATCGACAGCGCGTAAAGTCTCGCCACTGCGCCCGCGCGGGTAAATGTAATCATAGCGGTACCGATTATCGAATAGGCTATCAGCCATTCATCGCTTCCTATTCTGATTAAGGGACAAGTTACCCTATCCGCATGGTTTGTTGAGGGGATGCGCGTGCAAACCCCGCTACTCATTCTTCGGATAGATTCTAAGGTTACTCTATTGTACGCAACAGAGCTATCCCTGCAAGGGATACCGCAAAGTTAAATTTGGGATATATGCTATTTTGTTTGGGTTATATCGCCTGAATTTGGGATATATCGGCAGGTTTAGCGCATTTTCCCCGCTTAAAATTCACCACTGATCTGATAGTGTCGTTTGTACATCGGTACTTTATCAGCCGTGATGAAGCGCATCAATATCACGCCTGTGATGATCCCCGGCAAGAAGAACAACGCCCAGGCTAATCCATGCAGGAACACCCACCAGATGCCCACTTGAGGCAACCACTCGCGCAGGTAGAACCACTGCGGAATCCCTGCTAATGTGCCACCGACGAAGCCGAGGAACATCAGCCTTAGTAATTCGATCAGCAGGCTATCAGTTGTGACGATCATCCCGAATAGCGACGACGCAAGCACAATCCCTACCCAACCGAATAGGCTTGTACCCACTACCCACGGCAAGTACACGGATAGATGACGGTTGATGATGGTTGCCTGTCCAAGAGCAGAGAGCGGAATAGACAGATACAAGGTGATAGCGCCACTGATGAGTAGTTCGAGCGCAATCCCTAAACTGAAGCCGATCACCGTTGCCAATAACCATAGTGTTAAAAAACGCCAACCTGCTTGTTCCCGCTCTGCAATTAGAAAGGATGCCATGTTATCTTCTTTCGGATTTGGATCAGTGACCATCCCTTAGTGGATAAGGGCTTGTTGATTATGCTCAATAATGTCTAACTCTTGCACTTAGTGTATAGCAAGCTGGCGAATTTTCACACTTAAGCTATGCTAGCTTTGATAATACAATCGCATGGTAAAGTTAACAAAAATTAAAGAGATGAGAGAATCATGCGCGTAATTTTACAGCGGGTCAGTCAGGGGCAGGTGACCGTTGCCGATGAGATTGTAGGTGAGATCGGTTCGGGCTTTGTGGCGCTCGTCGGGGTGACACACGGCGATAGCGAAGCCGATGCCGAATTGCTCGCCAGAAAAACAGCCCATCTGCGCGTGTTCGAAGATGCCGAAGGCAAGATGAACGTCAGCGCCATCGATCAGGGCGCGGGGGTGCTGGTGATCTCACAATTCACGCTTTACGCCGATATGCGTAAGGGGCGCCGTCCGAGCTTCACTGATGCTGCCAAACCTGACTACGCCGAACCACTGGTTGAGCATTATGCGGCGTGCCTCAAAGCTGAGGGGATTCAACAGGTTGAAACGGGCGTGTTTGGTGCGATGATGGCGGTGGATATTCACAATCAAGGGCCGGTGACGATGATCCTAGATACGGCGGAGTTGAACGCATGAGCGCAGACTACACCACCGAAGACTATATCCGCCAGCTCAAACACAGCTCCGATCCTGACGAACGCCTGTATGCAGCGTTCAAGCTAGGGCGAGATAAGCATGCCATCGTGATTCAACCGCTCATCGAAGCCAGCGATGATCCCGAACACACGGTTCGTGTGCGCGTCGCGGAAGCACTCGGGACGCGAGATGATGCGCGTGTGGTATCATCAACGCTGTTAAAATTATTGAATGATGATCATGTTGCTGTGCGCCGTGCTGCTGCTGCATCGCTCGGTAAGGTGCAAGCATCAGAAGCGGTATCGGCGTTGGTGCAGGCGCTGAACGATACCGACGCCGATGTGCGGGCGCAAGTTGCTGAAGCGCTCGGTGAGATCGCCAGCGATGAGGCATCACACGCACTGGTGCAGACCTTTTTGCATGATGATGATGCCAACGTGCGCTATTTTGCCCGTCAGAGCCTCGGCAAAGTGGGGCAGGGTGCGCTGGATGCGCTGCTCGAAGCCACCAATCATACCGACGATCCGGCGCTGTTGAGCGAATTGTGCGAGGTACTCGGCACGTTAGCTGATGACCGCGCCGAAACTATACTCACACGGCTCAGCACACACGCTGACCCACAGGTGAAGGAGATGGCACAGTGGGCACTCCAACAAATCCGACGCTAATGGACGGATAGATCACAATAACGTTTTCAACTATTATTGATATGTAGGACTCAGGGAAGGATTTTTTGTGTATCACGGAACGCTCAATCTTGGCACATTATTGTCGCGTCACGCCCAATTCCGTGGCGATTATGAAGCCGTCGTCTTTGGTGAGGCACGCCTGACATACGCGCAGTTCAACGCCCGCGTTAACAAGCTAGCCAACGCGCTCTACGCTAGTGGCTTACAAAAGGGTGATAAGATCGCGACGATCCTGCCGAATTGCTTGCCTGTGCTGGATATTCTGTGGGCAGTGGCAAAGACAGGCATGGTTGTTGTGCCTTTAACCCCTATGCTTCGTGGCGAAGGTTTAGCCCGCCTGATTAATGATAGCGACGCGCAGATGGTCATCACCGATCAGCAGATGATCCCACATTTAGAAGTGGTGCGCGATCAACTGACTCAGATCCCCGATGATCGTTTTATCGTGGTAGATGGTGACGCGCCTACTGGCTATCAGCACTATGACCTGTTGTGTGCCTCTGCCAGCGAGGATGAGCCACCACCGGTTGCGATCGGGCGTGATGACCTCTATAACATCATTTACAGTAGTGGCACGACAGGCTTGCCTAAAGGCATCATGCACACGCATTATGTGAGGGCGAACTACTGTATGGGCTTCGGCATGAGTTGGCGCATGTCGCCGGAAAGTGTGGTCTTGCACACCGGTTCGCTGGTGTTCAATGGGGCGTTCCTCACCCTGATGCCGGCTTTCTATAGCGGATGTAAATATGTGCTTCATCCCCATTTTGATGTTGATGAATTGATCGCCACGGTGGAGCGCGAGCAGGTGACGCACATCATGATGGTACCCTCGCAGATTGTCGCCATGCTCAATGCATCGTCTTTTGATCCGGCAAAGATGCAATCGTTAGAGATGATCATGACCGTCGGTGCACCTTTGCACCTCGAACACAAGCAAGCGCTCAATCAGCACTTACCGAACGTGTTCTATGAGCTATACGGCTTGACGGAAGGCTTTGTCACCATCCTTGATAAGACGCAATACACCAGCAAACCGGCGTCAGTCGGGGTGCCACCGCCTTTCTATGAGATGCGCATCGTCGATGACAACGGACAAGATCTGCCACCCAATCAAGTGGGCGAGATTGTCGGCAAGGGTCCGATCTTGATGGCAGGTTACTATAAGCGCCCTGACCTGACGAAACAGGCAATCCGCGATGGTTGGCTCTACACCGGTGATCTCGGCTACGTCGATGAGGAAGGCTATCTCTATCTGGTGGATCGCAAGAAAGACCTGATTATCAGTGGCGGGGTCAACGTCTACCCGCGTGATATTGAAGAAATTGTGGTGCAACACCCTGCTGTGCTAGAAGCAGCCGTTTTCGGTGCGCCGGATGATAAATGGGGCGAAGCACCTGTAGCAGCGGTGATTATCGATGATCCAACAACGACCGCACACGCTATACGCGATTGGGTTAACGACCGCATCGAAGCCCGTTATCAAAAGTTGCGTGAGGTCATCATCCGCGATGATTTCCCGCGCAGTGCCGCTGGTAAAACGCTCAAACGCAAGATGCGTGATGAACTATGGCAGGGGCATAATAGCAAGATTTGACCGATTGCCCGCTATGAGCAAGGAGAAAACATAAGGTATGGTATCAACTGATGATATGATGCTCAACAAAGAGCGCTTGTACGAATCGTCATCATTGCGCGATGATCTCAACGATGCCGAAGCAACAGTGCTGTTAGAGTGGGGAGAATCGCAACTGGAACGCCTCGCTCAAGATTTTCCGGAGGAGTTCGAGCAAAAGGCGCGTTTTTTGCGTCAGTTGCTCAAGAATATCAATCGCTTCGTCGGTCAACGTGAATTCAATGAGATCGACGGGCAACAAAAATACATGAGCAAAATCAGCATGTATCTGGAACCGCTCGGTTGGGCAGGCATTGACGAAGCCCAACTTTTCGAGGCATTGCCGGAGGATAAAGCTGATATGGCGGCGAATCTGGCGGCGATTTTGCGCGTGCTATCGCCCGATGAATCTGACTCACCCACTGATAAGGATGACGGCACACCGCCTACCCCCGATGATGATGCACCTTCATACCCCGGGGATGTCGGCACTGCACCGAGCCTACCACCGACTCCACCGGACGTAGAGCAGTCACAGTTGGAAAATTCCAACCCCTATAGTATAAATCAACCCGATACGCACGAGCTTCCAGGAGCAAATAACGAGCATGGCGAAGAACAAACAGACGAGTGGTAAGAAAAATTCAGGAACGAGCCTGATTCTAGGGATTATCGTGGTGGTGATTGGCTTCATCATCTATGCAGTGACGGGTGTTGACCTACTCGGTGTGACGCCGACTGGCACGCTAGAACCCACTGTGCAAGCTCCTCGCATCTCGACGGGCAATTTCACCGAGATTGATATCCCGCTTGGGTATGGGTATCAGGGCGATTTCTGGCAACTTTATTTCACCACACCTTCAAATACTCGCGACCGTTCGCAATATGTCGGTGGTGTGGATACCCAACTAGCCGCGGCGATCAACGCCACCAATAACACGCTTGATATTGCCGCCTTTGAGTTCAACAACGCCGTCATCACCGAAGCTGTACTCGACGCGCATGAGCGCGGGGTACAGGTGCGGATTGTCACCGATGATGAACACGGCTTGGAAGATGACGATTCAACACTCGTTGAGTTAGAGCTCGCTAGCATCCCGATTGTTGATGATGATCGCAGTGGTTTGATGCATAATAAGTTCATGATTATGGACGGTATCTCTCTCTGGCTAGGATCTATGAATTACACCGTGAACGGGGTCTATCGCAATAACAACAATGCCCTGTCGTTGCGTTCGCGCCGTGCGGTAGAAGTCTATCAAGCCGAGTTTGATGAGATGTTCGAGCGGGGTGAATTTGGCATCACGTCGGATCCTACTAATACCGGCGACTTCACACAGAATGGCGTGCCTATACAAATCTACTTTGCCAGCGAAAATAACGTGACTGAAGTGTTACTCTCTGAAATTGCCAACGCTCAATCATCCATCCGCTTCATGACATTCTCGTTCACGCTCGATGATGTTGGTATCGCTGTCTTAGAGCAAGCGCAAGCCGGTATTGAGGTTGAAGGCGTGTTCGAGACAGTCGGCAGCCAGACCGAATTTTCCGAGATGCCACGCTTGTTGTGTGCAGGCTTAGATGTTCGTCAAGATGGTAACAACGGCATCTTGCATCACAAGGTATTCATCATCGACGAATCAACCGTGATCACTGGCTCGTTCAATTACAGCAATAATGCTGTCCGTAGCAATGACGAGAACGTGATGATCATCCGCGATGCGGATATTGCGGCGCTCTATATGGATGAATTTTTGCGCGTGCAGAGTATCTCACGTATCCCTCAAAATATTGACTGTAGCAATCGCTAAACGACCATTTTAAAAACAGCCTCACATGTCATGTGTGAGGCTGCTTGATATTCGGTAGATCAGTTTAGCTTTCAACATCCTCGCGTGAGCGCAAATGCGGGAACATCAGTACATCACGGATACTGCGCTGATCGGTCAACAACATCACCAGACGATCCACCCCACAGCCAAACCCGCCCATCGGGGGCATTCCGTAGCGCATTGCGTTGAGGTAATCCTCGTCGAAAGGTGTTTCATCATCTTCGCCATTGCCATAGAGGTTCGCCATCTCGATGAAACGCTGTTCTTGATCGAACGGATCGTTCAACTCGGTGAAGGCGTTGCCCATCTCCATACCTGCGATGAAAAACTCAAAGCGTTCAGTGTGGTTCGCGTCGTACTCGGTGGGCTTGGCAAACGGCGATACATCACGCGGATAATCTTTGATGATAGTGGGTTGGATCAAATGTTTCTCGACTTGATCGCCCAGCAAATGCTCAACCACAATCCGCCCCCATGGCTCGCCGGGCTTGATATGTGCATGGAACTTCTCTTGCATCAGCACCGCTAAAGATTCTGCATCGGGGTAATCCATGTAATCAATGCCAGTGTATTTCTGTACCGCTTCTCGGATGGTCAGGCGTTCCCAAGGGGGCGAGAGATCAATCTCGTGCCCCTGCCATGTGATCTGTGTGCTACCAGTTGCCTGTTCAGCACAATAAGCGAATAGCCGTTCGGTGATGTCCATCACGCCTTCATAGTCAATATAGGCTTTGTAAAATTCCATCATCGTGAATTCAGGGTTGTGCTTGATGCTCACCCCTTCGTTGCGGAAGTCGCGCCCGATCTCGTAAACGGCATCATAGCCGCCGACTAATAAGCGTTTGAGATATAATTCAAAGCTGATGCGCAGGAATAAATCTTGGTGCAACTGATTATGATGGGTGGTGAACGGACGAGCCGCCGCCCCGCCATAGATCGGTTGTAGGATGGGTGTTTCAACTTCTAACATGCCCTCATCATCAAGGAAATGTTGCATGGCGCGGATTACTCTGGTACGGGTGCGAAAGGTATCACGCACATGACGGTTCACCGCTAGATCAGCATAACGCTGACGATAACGCGATTCGACATCCGAGAATTCGCCATATTCTGTTTCTGTCCCGTCGTCATTCTTGACAACTTTAATCACCGGCAAGGGGCGGATGGACTTGGCGAGCAATTTAAACGATTGAACATGCACGCTGACCTCGCCGGCACGGGTGCGCATCATCGTCCCTGTGGCTTGTACGAAGTCATCGACTTCAATCAGTTTCTCTTTGATGAGTTCATATTGGGTGTCGTCCATATCATTGATACGAAAGAATAACTGTAAACGCCCCTGTTCATCCTCATAATGCGCAAAGGACACCTTGCCCTTCACGTTGATACGGCGTAACCGTCCCGCAACCGTGACTGTGATCGCTTCTGGATTGTCAGGGTTCTGGCGTTCGGCTTCTTCAAAGGCTTGGATCGCTTCGGCAGATGTGTGTGTGCGCCGGGTACGGCGCGGATACGGATCAACTCCACGTGCTTTTAGCTCGTTCAGTTTATTCAGGCGCTCTTCTTCGAGATTGTTGGTTGGTTCCCACATGCGGATTTGCTTCACTCCTCTTGAACTCTTTACTAGGGCAGGGTAGATAGGGATACTAGCTGAAACTTGCCGAAACAAAAAGGGCGTACACCGTTGTCATGCACGCCCTCATCATTGATGTGGTGCAAATTGTGTCATCGGATGTCACGAATGACAAAAGTGATCGTGCCATCAGGTGCTTTGACCGTCACCTTATCATTGACTTTTGCCCCTAATAATGCCTTGCCAAGTGGGCTTTCGATACTGATCTTGCCTTCACGCGGGTTGGCTTCTGCTGGGCCTACTAAACGATAAGTTTCTTCGGCATCGTAGCCTTTTTCGACGACATCAACGTATGACCCGATCACCACTTCATCGGAGTTAGCAGGATCTTCGATAACCTGCGCCATACGCAAGATTGATTCAATGCGTGTGATTTCACTTTCGAGGAAGGCTTGCTCATTCTTGGCTTCCTCATATTCGGTGTTTTCCGTGATCTCGCCACCGCCATCAAGAGCGCTGTGTAGTAACTCGGCAACTTCGGCGCGACGCACGTTGATCAGATAATTCAGGCGTTTCTGAAGTGCGTCCATTCCCTCTTGTGTGAGATATTGTACTTGATCGACCATAATACGGTCTCCTTTCCCAAGCTCAGATTGCCAGTATCATCGGCGCTGTGCCGAATATGACAATAACAAGGTCATCATTGACAATTGTTCGCATTGGAATTAATGAAATTCGCAATACTTTATCACTTCATTATAATCATGTAAAGTAAAAATTACCTTAGTGTGATGAACCTTAGTGGACTGTTACGGGGCGTGATGCGCTTCTAAGAGTATTACTCTCAATAGAGCGAAGGGATTGGGCACTTTGACCGAAGCATACCAACTCGATTTGCCTGTTTTGCATGATGACACTATCATCAAGTTATGATCATTTATCAGAGGGGCTTTTTTAGACAATGACCAATCTTGATCCAACCTACGCACGGCGCTTGATGGTAGAACGCCATGTGAAACCTCACGGGGTCTTTGATGAACGGGTCTTGAATGCGTTGCTGCAGATCCCTCGCCATGAGTTTGTTTCCCCTCGCCGGCATTCACTGGCATATAGCAACCGCCCACTTTCTATCGGTTACGGGCAGACTATGCTCGCGCCTCTGGTTGTGGCTCAGATGCTACAAGCTCTGCGTCTAGATGGCACGCAAGATGTGCTGGAAGTCGGCACAGGTTCCGGTTATTTGACTGCAATCTTGATGCAGTTAGCGTCTTATGTGTTCAGCTTAGAGCGTGTTCCTCAACTCGCCGAGCAAGCCTCTAATCGTCTACAACGCTTGAATTATCAAAATGTTGATTTACATATTGGCGATGGTAGCCAGGGCTTAGCAGATATGGCAACCTTTGATGTGATCGTCATCACTGCCAGCGTGCCCAAAATCCCGCGCCCGCTTGCCTTGCAATTGCATCCTCTAAACGGGCGTATGGTGATTCCTGTAGGGGATCAGCGTCAGCAAAAACTCAAGCTGGTACGTCGTGAGGCAAATCGCTGGTACGCTCACACTTTCGCCACTATCAACTTACCAGCGCTGATCGGGCGTTATGGGACTGTACCTCCATCCGTGAACGCTTGAGAAAACACGGGCGGACAGGTGATTGTTCAGCCTGCCCGCTGTGATTTGTCTTTTATCGTTCGATCACCTGTAATACATTCAGGTTGACCGTACGGATCGGTTGTGTTTGTCGTGTGGTCGGGTTGTAGACTCGAATCCCCAGTGGTTGATCCTCTGATTCGCTTGCACTATATACGATGTAATTGCCGTCAGCTGTCCAGATCGGTGCAGTATAGCGCCAATCAGGACGAGTCGTTATGTTGCTGGTGCGCGTGCCATCCAATGAGGTCAGGCGGATGCTGGTATCGTCGTTCGTGAGGTTGAGATAGACAATCTCGTCATCAACTGATGACCAATCTGGATTGACGTTTTGCCCACGACTTTGAAGCACTGGCGTGATCGTATCGTTGGGGTTATCTGCAAAGGGATCGATGGTGAATAAATCGTTGTTGCTCGCTGATGTGCGATCTGAACTGAACACCAACAAACTGCCATCCGGTGACCAGCTCGGATCGGTATCTACAATGCCGGTATTATCCGTAATACGCTCTGATAGCCGTGTGCTAACATCATATAAATACAGGTCACGGTCACCGTCAATATCAGTCACAAAGGCGATATAATTGCCATCAGGCGAGATAGCCGGAGCGAAGGCGCTCGCAATGTTAGCGTTAGTGACTTCAAGCGTCTCGTCGAGGTTGTCGATGTTGGTCGTGTACATCTTGAATTGCAGAAGGTCTGTAGAGGCTCCGCTTAAATCGAGTGTTAAACCACCCGGACGGGAGGTGGGGTTAACACCTGGTATGACGTTATTGGGTAAGGGTGTATTAGTTGGCGCAGGTGTGAAGGTGGCGGTGGGTTCGCTGGTGGGTACATCAACGAACACGCGCTGTGTATACACCAATAAACCAGTTTGCGGATTGTAATCAAAATCGTCGACATCCACTAAGATGTTACGTAATTCTGTTCCATCACCATTGACGCGATAAATAGATGAACTAGCCGACCCCTGCACACCTAAGAGCAAGAAATTATACTCAGTCAATGGCGGTAGGGTTGGTGTTGCTGTAGGCGTATCGGTGGGTGTCGGTGATACAGTCGGCGTAAAAGTTGGCGCAGAGGGCGCGTTGCGTGTGATGTTCTCTAATGAGACTGATCCGTCAAAAGTTGCTGTGGGTGCAGTAGTCGGTGAGGGTGGGGTGAACAAAGGATCAACTGTCGCCTGTTCTTCGGTAACTTCTGCAACAACTGTTGATTCATGTGTTTCGTCTAGTTGTAACAGAGGCGGTATGATGAATGATCCCAACAAGAGCAAACCGAGTATCACACCTACACCAATCAAGAGCGGTAAACGATTGCCACCGCTAGCCTGTTGTGTACTGGTGTTGCGTGTGCTACCCGTAGCAATCGGTGAAGGGGTGGCTGCTGCTGCGCTAATCGCATCATAATCAATGGTTGATTCACCAGCGCCCAGCACGCCAACCATGCTATTGAGTGCTTCCTGTGCGGCTGTGTTGCTCGGGTTGATCTTGAGCACTCGTTCGAGGCTCAGGCGGCGCTCGCGCTGACTATCAACCACCGATGCCAGCCAGATCCATGCTTGTTCGTTATTCCGATCCTGCCGGAGAATACCTTCCAGGAGTTCGCGCGCGCGTGTGCGGTCTCCTTGTTGGGCGGCACGAATTCCGGCAGCTAGTTGTCGCTTAAGTTGGTTTTCAGCCAATGTTGTATCCTTCCGAACGGGTGGGTAATGAACGCTATTTGTCTATTCATTCTACAAAAGAAACTGTTTTTTCGCATGATATTCCCTGTGATCTAACCAGATTGACGCTTTTAACGCAATGAGAAGGTGGTCTTAGCGCATGGCAATTGGCTGACAGCCTGCGCGTGCTGATGGTATAATCACGCGCAATAACTACCCTTTAACAGGAGATACCATGACAGCTTACGATGCCTTACAACACCATATTGCCCGTTATAACGATCTCATCAACACCATGAATATCCTCAAATGGGATGCGCGCACACAGATGCCAACCGCCGGTGCTGAAACACGTGGTCACCAATTGGCGACACTCAATACGCTGGCACAATCGATCTTCGTCAGTGATCAGACTGCTCATCTGCTCGATGCTGCTGAAGCTGAGATTGCCAACGAAGCCCCTGATTCTTATCGTGTGCGTGCTGTTCAGCAAACCCGTCAATATTATGAGATTCAGTGTCGTATCCCTGCTGATTTGATGGCACATCTGGCGGCACACAGTCCCATGTCTGAAGCTGTCTGGGCACAGGCAAAAGCCGATAATGATTTCGCCAGTTTCAAGCCTTATTTACAACGGATGCTTGAGTTGCAACTGGCGATGGCTGAGGCGATTGGCTATGATGAACACCCGTTTGATGCACTGGTCTTTGAGTACGAACCGAGCATGACAGCGGCACGCTTGCGGAATCTATTCGGGGATTTGAAAGCAGGCTTGTTGCCCTTGCTCGAAAGGATCACCCATGAGGGGCACGCTGTGCCTGTTGATTTGTGGCAACATGACTATGATATTGCCACGCAGAAGCAATTTAGCGCAGAACTTGCCGCGCTCATGGGCTATGATTTTGAGCGTGGACGTTTGGATGTTGTGCCACATCCCTTTGAGATTTCATTCACGCGCAATGATGTGCGTATCACCACACGCTATGATGAGCATTATCTGCCGATGTCAATCTTCGGTACGCTTCACGAAACAGGACATGCACTCTACGAGCAGAATATCGCACCAGAGCTGACGCGCACCGCGCTCACTAGCGATTTTCTCGGCCAGTATGGCGTAGGTGGTGCGAGTTATGGCGCTCATGAGTTCTCATCGCGCATGTGGGAAAACCAGATCGGGCGCAGTCGAGATTTCTGGGAATTGCATTTCGGGCGGTTACAGACGTTGTTCCCGCAGGCATTGGGGGCTACCACACCGGAGCAGTTCTATCGTGCCGTCAACCGTGTCAAAGCGAGCTTAATCCGCGTCGAAGCGGATGAGGTCACCTATAACTTGCATATCATGTTGCGTACCGAGATTGAAATGAGCTTGCTCGACGGTTCAGTCACTGTTGATGATCTGCCGGAGTTGTGGCGGGCTAAGATGCAAGATTATCTCGGTGTCACACCGCCGAATGATAGTCAAGGGGTGTTGCAAGATGTGCATTGGGCAGGAGGTGGTTTTGGTAGTTTCCCCGGTTATACCATCGGCAATATCATGTCAGCACAGGTATTCGCCGCAGCACATCAGCAATCTCCTGAGCTATCGACACAATTGGAACAGGGTGTCTATCAGCCCTTACGCCAGTGGTTGACCGAACAGATCTACCAGCATGGCCGCGCTTATAACGTGGATGAACTGTTGATGCGCGTCACGGGTGAACCGTTACAGGTCGATCCGCTCTTGCGGTATCTGGAACAAAAATATAGTGATGTTTATCAGTTGAGCTAACCTGCAAGGGGCGTGTGTTACGCATTATCACCGCCCCTGATAGCATCATTTGTCTTTATCGTCTTTGTTACCCAGAATTTTATCTGCGAGCTTGCCACCGAGAATCCCTTGAAGTATGTTGGTCTCAACTTTTGGTTGTGCGTTTTGGATTGCCATGTCCCAATCTGCTTTATAACGGCTGTTGATCCAATTCTCATAGGTTTCGGCAGCGTTGACCAGTACCGCTTCAAGGGTGTACTTATCGTCTTCAGCAAGCGCCTGCCTTAATGCAGTCAATGTTTCGATATACTGATCGAGCAAGCGCCCCAATATCTCGCGATTGTTGAAGAACTCATCGCGCAGAGCATCCGGGTGAATGTCGAATAGTGGGCGTGTCAATGCACCAAAATCGGGATTGGTCAGCCATTTGAGATCATCCCAGTTAGGACGTTGTGCCACATCATAGAATAAGGCTGTGCCCAGCAAACGGGGTAATTGTACCGTTTGTGCTAGCAAGGTATCGTGTTCGAGTGGATCGAGAAAACGGGGCTTACTGCCTAATATCGCAGCAAAGTTAAATGCTAAATCAACCGCCTCTTTGGCGCATGTCGCTGAGGGGGTGAGCAAGATGGCGCTGTTATCGAATAAATCTTCTTCCGCTTGTTCGACAGTCTCACGTGTGTCAAATAAATAACGCGGGTTTAGAATGGGTGTGAAGCCGACTAAGTGCTGTTCATCTGATAAATAGGTCTCTGCCCATGTCAGCGAGGATTGCTTGAGCGGGGACATATCCAGCACCACTGCCCCTGAGCGCAAATGACCGGCCAACTCACGATAGACCGCTTCGGTCTCCTCATACGATGTAGCAATCACCACTAAATCTGCATTGATGACAGCTTGTGCCGGACGGCTCTCGCTCTGGTTAATGGCTTGCAATTTCTTGGCTTGTTTGGTGTGGTCACTTACCGAATCGTAACCAGTGATATTGAAGCTATGCTTACCGCCTTTCTTGGTATAGCGCTTGAGTGCTAAGCCAATAGCGGCGGTGGTGCGGTTTAATCCCAAAATGGCTACGGTGAGTTGTGCCATGCCTGTTACTCCTTCAATCAATAATGTTTGTTGGGCTAGCGTGCGAGCTCAGTTGGCATCATCGGCAGCTTTTAGACGAACCAGTAAAGGATAATGTGGGTGATCGCGCCATTGCTCGGCTGGCTCAGCATGGTGCGTCACCAGCCAGATGCTGATCGGTGAACTGTCGGTTTGGCTCAACATGTGCCCGCCCCATTGCGGATGATATCGGCGTACCATGAACGGCATACGCCAACTGTGCAGATCACCCTCACGGCTCAGGCGCTCATCCAATGCTGGCAAGAACTTCCTCACCAGTATTGAGAGGGTCTTTTGCCACACTGCTAGGTGCTTACGCGCTTTGCCGACATCGTGCAACAGTGCTGCCACTGCTAACTCATGCGGGGTGCGCTGTTCCTGTACCAGCACATCGCGCAACACGTTAAGGCTGTGCAGCTGTTCGGCTTTTGCCATCTGCCGGAACAAATCCATTTGCTCCGGTGTCAGATATTGCTCAGCGAGATCATAATTCACGGTGCGGGCAAAGGCGAATAACGCGCCGATGCCCTGCTGTAAGCGTTGCGTGATCGGCACAGCCACTTATCCAGGAATTAATAGCGCCGAAATTATACGAGTTGGGTCACCGATCAAGAAGCTAAATGGGCTGAATTGCGGTATAACGAACCCGATCATCAGGAAGAAGAAGAACGCATATTGTGTCATTTGCGCCCATTCTGCCCATTTATAAGCCGGACGATTCAAGAAAACTGCAAGCGGGGTTAAGCTCTGGCGAACAAACGCTGGAATTGCTGTCCAGTTTATGCCCGTGCCCGGCAGAACCGCCAACAACATATGCCATCCATCCAGCGGGAATAGGGGCAACAGGTTGAAGACGAACAACAACACGTTAAAGAGTACGCCATAGAACAGCAGGTTGCTTAAAAATTCCCCGAATAAGCCGGTCGTCCTTAACACCTCTGGTGCAAGGAAGACAAACAAGTGAAAGACCACGCCGAATATAATCGCCTGTAGCAAGTTCGATAATGGCCCCGCAAACGATGTCCAGAACGATCCCCAGCGCGGGTCACGCATGGCGCGAGTGTTGATTGGCACTGAGCCTAAGATGCCGAAGCCGATAATCAAGAACATCAGCCAGCCTACCCAGTTGATATGTACGATCGGGTTGGGGGTCAAGCGTCCCATCTGGCGTGGAGTTGGGTCACCCCACCAATCAGCGACAACGGCATGGGCATATTCATGCCAGCCCATCCCGAAGAACAACACAATACCAATCGCAATGATGGCAATCGGTTCAGGTCTTGCAAAAAGTAACATGGGCATTCTCCATGCCTATTAACTCATATAGGTTCGCATTATATCATGAAAACATCAGCAACTTGTTAACAATCAATGTGTTCTTATAACTGAGTGGCTATGCACTATGCCAGCAACTTGTCATAAGTGTAGTGGTTTGTGCTATGATAGAATGAGTAATCTATGAGCTTAATCATGGTGCATAAATACCTCTCATAATCAATGAGTGAAGGAGCATAATTTTGAAAAAACGAGTCTTGTTCCTGATGTCCGATACGGGCGGTGGACATCGTGCCGCCGCTGAAGCGATTCGGGATGGACTATTTGCGAGATATGGTGCTGATAACATTGACGCGGAATTGCTCGATGTCTTCAAGATGAGCCGATTCCCGATGAATTACTTTCCTGAATTTTACCCCTGGCTGATCAATCGTAGTAAAGGCTCATGGGGCTTAGGCTATAAAATCTCGAACACACGCCGCCGCGTGGCAGTCATCTCGCGCACGATGTACGCGGCGAATGCCCGTCACTTCAAAAAGATCGCCCGTGATAATCCAGTCGATGTGGTGGTATGCGTGCATTCACTGGTGGCACGCCCTTCACTGAAAGCGTGGAAATCACTACCGGAACGCCCACCGTTCATCACGGTTGTGACGGATCTGGTTTCGACGCATAACTTCTGGTACGACAAGAACGCCGAACACACGATGGTACCGACACAGGCAGCCTTTGATCGGGGACTAAAATATGGAATGCCTGCTCACAAGATGAGCATCACTGGCTTGCCGGTCAATCCGGCTTTTATCGAAAAGCTTGAAGGCAAAGAGCAAGCCCGTGAGAAACTCGGTTGGGAGCCGGGTAAGGTCACCATTCTGATGGTTGCTGGTGGTGATGGTATGGGTCCCTTATGGGAGACCGCTCGCGCTATCAACGCGCTCAATCGTGATATACAACTGGTTGTGATCGCCGGACGCAATGCCACACTCAAAGAGAAGTGTGATGCGGCATCATGGAACCAACCGACGCACATTTATCCGTTTGTGACCAATATGCCTCAGTTGATGGATGCGTCTGATATTATCGTCACCAAAGCGGGGCCCGCAACCATCACCGAAGCGGCTATCGCCGGATTACCCATGATCTTGATGGATGCGATCCCGGGGCAAGAAGACGGTAATGTCGATTATGTCATCGAGAATGATGCCGGTGCATGGGCGCCTGAGCCGCAGAAGGTCGCGACAACTATCGGAGATTGGTTAGCCGGTTCGGATGTCTTGCGCCGCAAAGCACAGAATGTCGAGCGTATTGCCCGTCCAGATGCCGTATGGGATATTTGTGACATAGTCATGAAATGGTCAAACTATGGGCCTATCAAAAACCCGGAACAACTATGGGCACGCACCCGTAAACATCTGGTTTCGATGCGTCGCTGAACGTGTACCGTCGTTATAGTCAGCAAAGAGAGCGCATAGATTGTGCTCTTTTTTGATCGGTATTCAACTATCCTATTGATGGGACTCATGATACGATATGCCTGTTGCATCTGACATCATTGTTAAGTAGAAAGAGGAATTATGAAAGCGATTATTCTCGCAGCAGGTCAGGGGACGCGCTTACGACCCGTTACGCTGACAATGCCCAAACCGATTGTACCCGTTGCTAATAAACGGCTCATCGAATATGCGATTGATACCATCAAAGGTGCCGATATTACAGAGATTGGCATTGTGGTTAACAGCCTCGAATCGCCCATTGTGCAAGCCTTCGGGGATGGCTCACAGATGGGCGTAAAGCTCGAATACATCATTCAAGAAGAACAGTTGGGTCTGGCACATGCGGCAGGAATCTGCCGTGATTTTGTCGGGGATGAACCCTTCGCGATGTTCCTCGGCGATAATATCTTTCAAGACAAAATGTCTGACTTCATCCGCAACTTCGGCGCATCCGATGCCGATGCCTCGATTGTGCTGGCAAAAGTCCCTGATCCCAGCCGCTTTGGTATTGCTGTCGTCGAAGATGGCGTGATTCAACGTGTGATGGAAAAACCTAAAGATCCGCCTAGCGACCTGGCGATTGTTGGCGTGTATTTATTCCGCGCATCGGTGTTTGAAGCCATCGATACCCTTGAGCCATCAGCACGTGGCGAGTATGAAATTACGGATGCGATCCAGAAGCTCATCAGCGATAAGAAGTCTATCGAACCCTACACCATCAAGGGCTGGTTCATCGATGCCGGCAAACCTGATCCGATTATCCTCGCTAATCAGCTGGTGCTAGAAGAACTGCCGTGGACACCTGCTCCCACCGATGCGGATAAGATCAAAGGCGAGAGCGAAGTCTCGCACCGTGTCATTATCGGCGAGAACAGTCAGATTATTGATAGCGTGGTGCGTGGGCCGGTCATCATCGGCGAGAATACGATCATCCGTGATAGTTACGTTGGCCCCTACACTGCCATCGGCGATAATTGCACGATCGAAGGTAGCGAAATCGAAGCCAGTATCGTCATGAATAACTGTGTCATTCGCCTGATTCCGGGGCGTATTGACCGCAGTTTACTGGCTGATAACGCACAGGTGGTCTCCACTGAACGGATGCCTACTGCTTACCGCTTCGTGCTAGCTGAAAATACGATTGTCGAAGTGTGATGAGTAGGTGAGTTTTCGAATGTGGGGTGGCGGGCGCGTCACCCCGCTTTGTTTTGAATATTATTTTGAGAAGGAATGATCCGCATGTCCCAACGCATTGCAACCCTCAAACAAAATTTAACCCAAGCCCGTTCTACACTGAATCAAGCATTAGACCGTGCACAAGATCACGCTGATGAGCAGATTTATTCTGAAGGTGCACAATGGACACTGCGCCAGCTAGCGATTCATCTGGCACTGGCTGACATCGGTCATAATCAGATGGTGTGGCAATACGCCCAAGACAAAGAATTCATACCCGCCGATTATGACATCAATCGCTACAACAAACGCTCGGTAGAAAAACAAGACGAGATGACTTATGCACAGGCACGCGCTTCGCTGGCACAATCGCGTGAGGCCTTCATCGCATGGTTGGATGCGCTCGATGATGACAGCGTGCTCGATAAGACTGGACGACACGCCACCCTGCGCATTCTCTCACTGGAGCAGATCATCGGGATCATGTACCAGCACGAGATCGCGCATGCAAATGATATCATGGGGATGGTAGACGGCGCTTAAAATAGGGGTTTTTGTTTGGGCTTATCGGTGAATACGTCTGGTGGTAGCAGATTGTGCTGATCGAGCCAGTCATCATCTGGCCCCGCCCACCCGAAAACGCTCAGATCAACGCGCCCTGATGCACTAAACACGACCCCTTCTGCTTGCAGGCGCTCGCGCTGACGCGATGCACCCGGTTCTGGTAGGCTAATCTTCCCCTGACTGTTGATGACTCGTTGCCACGGTACGTCATCATCTTCGGTGTTACGGAGTGCGGTTCCCACCCAGCGCGGAGCTAACCGCCGATGTTGCTCGGGGTCTGCATCCGGTGCGGGTGGGATCATTGAGGCGATCTGACCGTAGGTGCTGACCATGCCGTGTGGAATGGCGCAGACAATCGTCCACACGGTGTCAAAAAATGTTGGATCAGGGGGATGCCACATATTCACGGTTGCCTCGCTCAGGTTGATAAGGCGTGCAATAATTCATCAGCAGATGGTGTGTAATTGCCGACATGACGCACCACAATCCCACTGGCATAGTTGGCGAGCATTGCGGCATCGGCGAGTGTTGCTCCACCCACCATCGCCAATGTCAGTACCGCAATCCACGTATCGCCCGCGCCAACAGTATCATACACATCGCTGATCTTAGGTGCGCCGATATGTGCGGTATCATCCTGCGTGGCAATCGTCACGCCATCTGCTCCGCGTGTGATGACTACCGCTAGCTTGACCATTAAGCGGTTGGCGAGTTCGCTGGCAGCTTCGGCAAAGTCAACATTGTTTGTCAGGCGCGTGTTGAGGAAACTTATCGCGTCTTCTGCGTTGCATTTGATCACATCGACCCCATGATATTTATCGAGCGCACCTTGCGTATCCACAATGATCGGTAGATTGACCACCTGCTTGATCAAGCTCACTGTATGACTATTGAGTAAACCATTCTGATAGTCAGAGATCAAAACCGCCTGTGAACGAGATACATGGTTCTGTATGCGGTGCATTAAGCCTGCCTCGATGGTATTGCTGATCGGTTGGCGCGAGAGCGTGTCAATCCGTGCGATTTGTTGGGGATAGCGCAAGCCCATCTGCGCGAGAATGCGCGTTTTGAGTGTGGTGGGTTTGGAGCTATCAATCACCAGACCCGTCACATCGATCCCGCGTTCATCCAATTGTTCGTTGAGCTGGGTTGCCGCGTCATCAGTGCCCACAATGCCGATAACCACCGCTTCGCT
Source organism: Anaerolineae bacterium (assembly GCA_051117475.1). Lineage (GTDB taxonomy): Bacteria > Chloroflexota > Anaerolineae > Aggregatilineales > Phototrophicaceae > JAUZRW01. Next base: position 75,494 of record JBNPEE010000004.1, read on the forward strand.
GTTTAGTGCTACGATGTTGACAGCAGGGTTGGCGGCACCACCTGGAATATACTGGCGCGATTCAAACTCCAAGATAGGGATCGGCGCTTCACGGCTGAGGCGCTGTGCCCGTCCGATCAGATATTCATCAAGGATCACATCGCCAATGACCATGATGCGATGATTGGCAAGTTTGGGAACGAGTGCTTTCAAATGCTCTGTCATGCAACGATCTTTTCTGTATGAAATATATACGTGATAACTGATAATGTGTTCAACGTGTGCCCCGCATCAAGACTGCCATCACAAAGCGCGGCAGGCGTGTCATACGCCAGATGCGGCGTGGTTCTTTGTACAATCGATACAACCACTCTAGATGATAATCGCGCATCCACTGTGGCGCACGGGGTACTTTGCCCACGATAAAATCGAATGTGCCACCGACACCCATCACCATTTTAACACGAAGTCGTGGGATATTACGCGCAATCCACTTCTCTTGTTTGGGTGCGCCGTAGGCCACCAGCAAAATATCGGCTCCGCTGGCATTGATCCGTGCGACAATATCGGCTTCTTCTTCGGCAGATGGACTGCCGGCATACGTGCCAACCACCTGTAAGCCTTCATATTGTTTGCTGAGAATCTGCGCAGTCTGTTCGGCGATGCCTGCTCCCGCACCGAGTAGAAACAGTTTCCAGCCACGCGCCGCTGCTTCTTCTGCGATGCGAGGCACACCATCACTGCCCGTTACGCGTTGCTTGATCGGATCACCGAGATAGCGCGATGCCCACAACACACCCACGCCATCCGGCACACACAAATCCGCACGGCGTAAGATATTGGCGAAGATCGGATCGTGCTGTGCCATCATCATGAATTCCGGATTGATAGTGCAGACATGGTGCGGTCGCGTGCTGTCTTGCACCCACTGATCAATCAGATTCATCCATTGACGATAGCTTATCTTGTCGACGGGCAGACCGAGAATTTGCACACGCTCATGCCAATCGCGCCCACTACGAGCATCATACGGATAACCGCTTGGTGTGGCGGGCGGCTTGCCCGCCAAGAGTGCTTGTGCGGTGTCGATCACCTGTTGAGGGGTGATGAGTGTCATGCAAGTGCGTTCAGGGCAACCCTCACGAGCACCTATCCCATGCCCGACGTACATACACGGGCTACAGGTTGGCGCACTGCGTAATACCGCCACCTGCCCCGATGGTGACCACGGCGACCATGCCTCATGATTGCTCGCCCCGTAAAGCGCCACCACGGGTGCACCGATCGCCGCCGCGAGATGTGTCACCCCGCTATCGGTGCCGATATACAGATCGGCTGAACGGATCACATCTGCCAGTTGGGTGAGGGTCGTTTTACCGGCGAGATTCAGCGCGGGTTGATGCATAGCCTGTGCTACCTCATCAGCATGATCGTTGGCGGTACCTACGAGCACAATCTCCGCACCGAGTGTCTCATGCAACTGATCGGCGACAGTGGCGAATCCGCGCACTGACCACAAGCGTGCCGGTGCGTAAGCGCCTCCGCCAGCATGAATGATCACCCGCAAGCCCCGCTTGACCGTGATCGGCAAAATCCCGCCATCTAAGGGGATCTGTGCCCGTTGTGGCGTATTGTCTGCATCTAACAAGCCCACCAGATCAAGCCAGTATTGTGCTTGATGACGCGCCCCGAAACCCTCATCGGGGATGCTATGCGTCAGAAACGGCGCGTTGCCATTATCCAAACCGATCACCTGACGCGCCCCGCTCGCTTTTGCCATCAACCAGAATTTGATCGAGCCTAATTTGAGCGTGAAATGATGGAAGAAGACCACGGTATCATACTTGCCGTGGCGCAAATCTAGAATGCGTCGTATGTTCGCCGGGTTGAGTAGAGCGCGTGTGCCGTTGAATCCGCTCTTGTCGAAGGCCAGCACATCATCCACCAAACTATCTTCTATCACTGGTGTGGCCTGTTTGGAAGTTAACAGGGTGATTTCCGCGTCCGGCTGGGCATCGCGCAAGGCGATGATCGCCGGAATGGTCACGATCAAATCGCCTATATCGGCTAATTGCACGAGCAAGATGCGATCGGGCATAGGGTTTTGCCTTATCTGTACGGTATCATAGGTGCATCGTTGCACATTGTACTCATTGTGAGCAAAAACGGTATGGCGATTTACTATTTCGGCTACGGCAGTAACTTATCTTCGGCGATGATGCGCGAGTGGTGCCCTGAGCATCGTCTGGTGGGCAAAGCACATCTGCGCGATTGGGCGCTGGCTTTCACACGCTTCTCTGAGCGTTGGCAAGCCGGGGTTGCTGATATTATCCAGCAAACGGGGGCGCAGGTATGGGGCGCACTGTACGCGGTGAGTACATCGGATTTAGAGGCGCTTGACCGCAAAGAGAGCAACGGCGTGTACTATCAGCGCATCGCTTGCACGGCCTATATCGACCAACAACTGTATGATGCTTTCACCTATGTCGTGATTGACAAAGCGCTGGATGGCATCCCGATCTCAACAGCCTATCGCGATACGATGCTGACGGGTGCGCGTGAGTTGAACTTACCAACCGATTACATCGCGCACATAGTTAATCTGCCCTTGCAAGATGCGTGAGCCGTTCAGCTCCCTGTCGCTTCTTCGAGCAAGGTTAGCGTTTGTTGGGCGGCGCGTTCCCATGTGAACTGTCTCGCCTGCATCATGCCTTTAATCTCCAGCTTGCGCCGTAGCAACTCATTATTGGCAAGCACATCAAGCGAAGCGGCGATTTCCGGCACGGAGAGCGGGTCAACTAGAATCCCTGCGTCGCCAACTAATTCCGGCAAGCTGGAGCTATTACTAGCGATGACGGCTGTGCTCATATGCATGGCCTCTAACACGGGAAAGCCAAATCCCTCATACAAAGATGGGAATAGTAAGCCCGTCGCCTGACGTAAGAGAGCGCCTTTGTCGGCTTCGTCGATATAGCCAGTGATGTGGACGTTTTCGACATCTTGCACCCAGGCTTCATCGAATAACCAACCGGGCTTACCCGCTAGCACCAACCCGATTGATTTGTCGGGGTTGGCATGTTGCCACATATCAAAGGCTTGCACAATACGTTCGATATTCTTGCGCGGTTGTAATGTGCCAATGAACAGGAAATAAGTCAGCGGAATCTGATACTTGCTGTAGAGTTCCCAGCCTGGCTTATCTGTCGGGGGATCCACGCCTGGATAGACCACTGTTATTTTCTCAGACGGTATGTGGTAGAAGTGCTGGAGATCGTCAGCTGTGGCTTGACTATCCGCGAGGATGCGCGTTGCACGTTTAGCGCTATGGCACGTTGACCAATCTAAATAGCGCAGTTGTGAGGCGGGATGTGCCTCCGGGAAATGCTTGTACCCGAGATCATGCACAGTGACGACAGCGTGTCCTGGTAAGGCATAAGGCAGGGTGTGTGCTGGCACAAAGGTCACATCCGGGCGCGTTTGCCACAACGCCCACGCAAAACGCAGATGCGTCCACATGCGCGGGAAAGGGATCACATGCTGATGGATAAAATCAAAAGTTGGGAATAAGTCCGGCGCGGGTATATCCCTAAAATACAGATCAAGTTGATGGGGCATGACACGATTGGCATTGTGTTCGATTAGGTGCCAGATGATCTGTTTTGCGTAATGCTCGGTTCCAGTCATCCGTTCGACTGTAGTACGGCTTGCGTCGATGGCAATTCGCATGAGGTCACTGCTGACGGCGATAAATGAAAGGCGCAATCGCAAATACCGCCACGATAACGACTGCCAATACCAATAAGGCAGGATTCGATAGTGGTAGGTTGAGTTGTGGCAGAAGCGTCAGTACTGCTACGCTGGCTAGACCGGACAGCGCGAGTATCAGTCCCATCAGCCACAGACGATGACCGGATGGTGAGGCGATGTCTGTCACTACGAAGGCGGTTCCAATTGCGGTCAACAAGAGCGGATAGCCCTCACTCAAGCTGAGGTTGTTTGGCATTAACAAGTAGACGGATAAGCCTCCAACCAGTAACATCAACACCCCAATGAACAGGCTACCTGTTGCCCAACGCGCTGACGAAAGCCATTGGGCGATCAGCATTGCACCCACACCGCCGACTAAAACGCCAGCAATCGCGAGCGGTTGTAAGCTCATGTCGATGGTGGTCACGATAAAGGTCAGATAACCTCCCACCACTATTAAAAACAATGCTGGAATTACCGATGCCATCTGCCCACGGTGTAAGGTGCTCAAGGGCGGGCGCGGGAAGGCGCTCTGATAGGCATTGTCTGTTGGTGCGCTGAGTGCCTGTGCATCGGTTTCAACTTCTTCAGGCACAGGCTCATGATCGATGCGCTCGAATTCTTGTATCGCTACGCCCGTTTCATCTTCATCTTCACTATCCGCTGCTTGCGCTTCATCCGCGTCTAGATCAGTTTCATCGCGGGTGAGTATGTGCAGGTCAGCGATAGCCGCCAGCGCACCTTCCACATCCAAATCATCGTGCGCTTCCACTGATGTGGGTGCTTCAGTTTCTTGTACTTCATCTTTCACCGTGGGCTGTTTTACCGGCGCATCTTCATTATCGGCTTCAGTTTCCACCGTTGGCGCTTCAACCGGCACATCTTCGCTCGCTTCGGTTTCCGATGCGTGATTGTTTAAATTGTCATTGGGTTGTTGTTCATCATGATCTGTCATAGCTGGTATTGTGATCGTTTCTTCGCATTTTCGCAAGTTGGAAATTAATGGTGATCTGTTACGGTGGCAATCACTGTCGTTGCTATCCAAACCGATTGTACTGCATCAGATGAGATTGCCACGCTGAGATTGCTTTAGCTCAGGCTTGAATATCAAAATGCACTCCGCTATACTATCTCACCTATAGGGCGACGTGGCCGAGTGGCTAGGCAGAGGCCTGCAAAGCCTTGTACACCAGTTCGAATCTGGTCGTCGCCTCACTAAAAATGCCTGTGATTATCATGATCACAGGCATTTTCATTTCATTGTCGCGGGTGCTTTAAGTTCTTCTAAAAAGACTGATTAAAAAATCTTTGGCTTTTAAAAACCATTCGTTCAGTATATCGCCCCAATTGGCAGGTAATTCAGAAAAATCGTCACGGTACCCGTGCGTGCGGTTGATGATCGGTGCGGTTGATGTCTCCGGTTTAGGCGCTGGTGGAGGTTGTAATTGTTTTTGTGCGACCATCCCGATAATCACTGGCACACTGAGAATTTCGGCGAGTTGCTCGCGATTAAAATCAGCGAGTATGGCAGGATCGCCCTCACGTTGAATGCGTTCGATCAGCGCGTTGGTGACGTACATACTGATCGCCTCTTGTCTCATGTCCAAGTCATGATCCCATAAGGCTTGATCGAAGGTATCCGGCAAATTATCGATGATCGCCTGTACATCCCGTTCTAACTCAGCGCGTTGGCTCACAGAGCCTAACTTACTCACGTCAAAGGAGTCGCTGTTGATATGGTTTTCGAATGGGTTACCGTGTTTTTTCTCGGGCATTTCTAAACTCTCTCAACCCGGTGTGACGAACGATTACTTTAAGTATATGATAAAGTGCGAACACTGACAACGATTTTAGGCAGGAGGGTAGGGTAACAGTATATGGCTTGCTGCCCGTCGCCGACATCAGAGACTATTGTTCTTGAACCTTGCGCACTTTGAACACAACGCATTCAAAAGTAAAGTTTTTTCTTCACTTTTTGTATAAAGGGGATGTGAACAAGAAGATAGCATTCTAGCCGTTGGTAGCGATGACCACGCCAACTACGATGATCGCCATGCCGAGAATTTTAGGGATGGTGATCGCTTCGCTGAAGAAGACCGCCGCACCTAGCGTGACAGTGATGAAGGCGATACTCATTAGGATAGGATAACCCACGCTGATTGGCTCGGACGATAAGACGCGCATCCAGATCAGGGTACCGCCCCCATAAAGTGCCAGACCACCAATGAAGATCGGGTTGATGAGCAGTGCCAGCACATCGCGATAGACTGTGCTGAGGTTCTCACCGAAGCCACCAATCGCATCAATTGCGCCCTTTAAGCCCAGACTGCCAAATGACATCATTGTTGCAGCGATGATGATCAGGATAATACCCTGTGTGCTGACTGCCATAAAAATTCGCTTTCTTGCTTGTACCTGTTGGTCGATCATTCTGCGCCTTCTGTCTCTCGTATATCCCCAACGATCCGTGCCGGTACACCGACGACAATCGCATGATCGGGCACATCCTGCGTGACGACAGCGCCCGCGCCCACAATGGCATTCTCACCGATGGTCACGCCGGCGATTATCGTGGCATTGCTACCAATGCCCGCCCGTCGTTTGACCTGTGTCTCAACCAGTGCCCAGTCATCCCCCCCTTTCAGTTTTCCATCAGGGTTGGTACTGCGCGGATAACGATCATTGGTGAACATCACACCATGCCCGATGAATACTTCATCAGCGAGCGTGACACCTTCACAGATAAAGCTATGTGAGGAAATTTTACAGCGCTTGCCAATTACCACCCCGCGCTGAATTTCTACAAAAGGGCCGACGGTACTCTCATCACCGATCACACAACCATAAATATTGACCTGATCCGGTTTGAAGATACGTGTCCCGGTGCCTAATTGCACGTCATCTGCTACTGCCATGCGTCACCTCTTATTCGCTTCGTCATGCCTGCTCTTAGGCTTTTGCTTCGTCTGGTTCGTTTGCGGGTTTCACATCTGATGATGTTGGTGTATCTGCATCAGATACCGTTTCATCCGCTGATGATTCAGTGGGATGATTCGGCTCAGTAATAGCATTATCCTCAGTGAGTGCCTCCAGATCATCAATGAAGGGCAAAATTGGCGCAGAATCGGATACAGGCGCTGGCGTTTGTTCCGGGTGGCATAAACGTTGCAAGGCTTCTATCACCCGCGTTTGCTCGTCCTCGGTCATCTGAGCATACAAAGGAATCGCAATTGCATGTTCTTGAATAAATTCACTCTGTTGCAGGGTACGACAAGTTTGTGACGGACACCCGCAAAGCGCCCGATTGCCCCCACAGCGCCATGGTTCTTGCTGATATGCGGGTTCGCGATGCGCGTTCATGATGGCGCGGCGCGTGCTGATACCCATATCGAGTAATGACTGCATCGCTTCCCGTTGATCGAGATGCTCCGGCAAGCGAATGATGAAGCTCTGCCAGTTCGAGCGAGCATAGTCGGGTTCATAGGGTAAGATGATGCCATTAATTTGGGATAATTCAACCTGATAGCGTTGGGCAATAGTGCGGCGTTTGGTGATGATCTCTGGCAGGCGCTTGAGTTGTTCGCGCCCGACAGCTGCTTGAATGTCGGTCAGGCGGTAGTTGTAACCGAGTTCGGTATAGTCTTCAAAGATGATCGTATCCGCTTGATGGCGCTCGGTATCGCGCACGCTCATGCTATGTTGTCGCCACAGTTTGAACTGCGCATCGTAATCAGGATTGTTGGTGGTGATCATGCCACCATCACCGGTCGTGATGACCTTGCGCGGGTGAAAGCTGAACACCGCAATATCGGCTTGAGGCGCACCGATTCTTTGCCATCGCATATTGTAGAAAATTTCACTGCCAATCGCACAGGCGGCATCTTCGACCAGAGGTAGATTGTGCTGTCTAGCAATTGTTACCAGTGATTCCATATCACATGGCATCCCGACCTGATGCACGCATAAGATCGCCCGTGTCTTATCCGTGATGAGATCTTCAACCAACGTCGGATCCATGTTATAAGTGCGCGGATTTACATCGCAAAACACCGGCACCGCATCACAATAGCGCACGGCGTTCGCTGTGGCGATGAAGCTATGACTGACCGTGATCACCTCATCACCCGCAACCACGCCTACAGCTTTCAGCGCCAGATGCAAGCCGATGGTACAGTTAGAAACCGCAGTCGCATAGTCCGCCCCAACGTAATCGGCAAATTCCTGCTCAAATGCTTTGACCTGTGGCCCTTGTGTTACCCACCCGCTGAGCAACACTTCGCGCACGAGCTCGGCTTCTTCCTCGCCCAATATTGGCTTGGCTATCGGGATTTTTGAGTTTATCACGTCAGTCGCTCACTCTATCTTGCTGGATCATTTACCTTACATTATGACCGTACCCGCTTGAAATGTACAGTACCCAACGATAGCCCGTTCAGTTCACCACAAACCGACTCTTATCAAATTTATACAATTTGTACTAAAAATTTACACTTTTATTGTGCAGTTTTGCATTATACTGAATCAAACAAATATTAATCTCTTGAAAGGTCTATTAATAATGAGAATTGGTATCCCTGCTGAAGTCAAAAAAGATGAGAACCGCGTCGCCCTTCCACCTAACGGCGTGGCAGAGTTGGTCAAACATGGGCACAGCGTTTTTGTACAACATCATGCCGGCATAGGGAGCGGTTTTGACGATGCTTCCTATCAAGCTGTAGGCGCAACTATCACCCCTGATGCAACAAGCACGTGGTCAAATGCCGAACTGGTGTTAAAAGTGAAGGAACCGCAACCGAGCGAATATTCTTTCCTGCGATCTGACTTGATCTTATTCACGTATTTACACCTCGCTGCCGCCGAAGACCTAACCCATGCTATGCTTGAAAGCGGTGTGACCGGCATCGCTTATGAGACTGTCGAAGATCGGCATGGGCGCTTGCCTTTGCTGGAACCGATGAGCGAAGTTGCGGGGCGTATGGCATCACAGGTTGTTGCCCATTATCTCGAAAAGCACGAAGGCGGGCGCGGCGTACTGATGGGTGGCATTCCGGGCGTGGATCCGGCTCATATAGTGGTACTCGGTGGGGGAACGGTCGGTACAAATGCCGCCAAAGTGGCGCTGGGCATGGGTGCACAGGTGACGCTGCTCGATATTGATTTAGAGCGCCTGCGCTATCTTGATGATGTGATGCCGGGCAAGTTCCAGACGCTTTATAGCAATTCTGCTAATATTGCTACGAGTATCACCAGCGCCGACGCCGTCATCGGTAGCATTTTGATCGCTGGTGCGCGTGCGCCAAAACTGATCACGCGCGAAATGTTGAGTACGATGCCTCGTAACAGCATTATCGTTGATGTGGCGGTGGATCAGGGCGGATGTGTCGAAACCACGCACCCAACCACACACAGTGATCCAACCTTTGTCGTCGATGGCGTGTTACATTATGGTGTGGCGAATATGCCCGGCGCAGTCCCCCGCACCAGCAGTCTGGGGTTATCGAACGCTACCCTGCGCTATATTATTCATCTGGCTAATCATGGTTTAGACGCGCTCAAAATGGACCCCGGTTTCTTGAAGGGCTTGAATACATACGCGGGAAAACTGACTTACAAAGGAGTCAGCGAGGCGTTTCACCTCGACTATGCCGATGCACTCAACGCATTGAGCGTACAAGCTGAACCGATTATCTGATCATGATGCCTGATGTTGCTTTTCGACATGACGTGCCCATTCGTTTGTGAAGGCATCATCAGGCATCACTACATCAGCATGAGCGTTGCTGAGTTGTCCTGCAATCTCCGGTCGGAAATCTCCCAGCACTGTCTCGATGAAGAAGGTGATCTCGTGCGCTTCAAGCTTCGCTGTGTAACGGTGTACCAGCACGGACAAGCCATATAGGGCTAGTATGCAGGCGCTGATTGTCAGAGGGAACCAGTCCAGAAAAATGACAATAGAACTGATGAAGGTCGGCCACAAGAATTGACTGAGAAAATACCGTAATTTGATATGACTGCTCAGTTTGATGCGGTTGCCAAGCCCTTCAACTGGCTCAAATGTGCCGGATAAGATCGCAGTGGCTGGTGTGCGCCGTTTGGGGTGCCACCATGTGCGGCTGGTTGTCATCATCTGAAACCCTCCGTTGCGCGTGTTACGGATAAAATAGCGCCGACTATTAACGAACAATTTGCGCAACCCTAAACGCTTGACACTGGGACGGGTTGCCTTCTCCAGTACTTGATAGGCTTGTGCAGGAGATAGCGTCAGATAAATGTGAGAACTTGTATAGACAAACCACATATGATGGAGCAACCACCGATACAATTGCTCAAATGATGATGGTGCACGCTCCATCAGATGTATATCGGATTGAGTAGCGGTCTGGTTTTCGGTCATGAACTCACACGTTCGGCAATAACTATCAAACGTTCACGGTACGAATTACTGATAAGATCATACGAGTCACAGGTGATTAAAGTCAATCGGTCAGTTGGCGTAGGCATCAAGGGTTGGAGATCGTCAGGCATCGTGAGATAGATCTCTGTGACCACATATGTATATTCAACCTCTTCGGAGCGAATACGCACGACATCTCCCACTTGAATATTATCGAGTTCAGCAAAGATTCCGGGTAAACCACTCGATAACTCAACATGACCGGAGATCACCACATTGCCCGGTTGGTTGACCCATGCTGTGCCTTCTAGGTGACCGGCGTTACTGCGTAAATTACTAATATCCCAATTGCCACTGCTCAAATATGCTTGAATCACATCTGACCAGATTCCGGCTGTGGGGATGAAAATTGATGTATCGGGTGGGATAGATGGACGATTAGAATTATTGCTCAAACTGTGGGTTGCTGTTGGCACAACGGCAGGTGTCGCCTGCTGATTGCTGATAGTTGTCATAGCAGTCACTGCGATAGTGGCTTCGGTAAGTGGTTGCCCGGCAGGTGCAGGGTTATCGAGTATATAAAATATAATACCAATGATGATGCCGAGTAAGATCAACACAGGCAATGAGGGTTTTCTGAAACGTAAACGCATAGTCTAATGATCCTGAAATCATGACTTCCACCTGATTATACCGGAGAATTGCTCAACGATGAGTAAACAATCTGCATAATCAGGATTTAATCGAATGAGTAAAGCGGTATAATGACCGCCCCAATGAATGCTGGTTGAGGTTATATTATCTATGTGGGAAACGCTTCGTGCAACACTCTATCACAATCGCCGAGATATCATCATGTTGGGCGTGCTGGCACTGATCAGCATGGCGATTTTCGCGCCGATAATGACACGCTGGCAGGTGATGGGCGACTACACCACCCACAATCAGCTGGCATTACAAGCCACCGACGAACCAGCGCGATTCTTCGGCAACACCCCGCATTTCTTGTATCATGTGGCAGTGAGCCTTGCCTATCAACTCGGCGGGCGCGTTGACGTAAACAACGCGGCTGTGCAGGTGTTAGTGATCTGTTTCATATTGACCGTCGGCGTGATCTACTGGCAGTTACGCGCTGCAAACCGTTTACCGGGTGGCCTGCCAATAGTGCTGATCAGTGGGGTGCTGTCGCTGGCACTGGCGATCATCATGCCGATTAACTTCTTCACACCGGAGAATTTATATTTCGGCTATCTTGTCCCCCATGTCTACCACAACCCGACAATGATTATCATGAAGCCTCTGGCGCTGGTGTTATTCTTCCTCACCTTACCGATCTTCTTCAACTCGCGCCCTCTATCGCGCTGGTGGATCATCCCGCTCACTTTGTTGACGGTCAGTTCGATGTTTGCCAAGCCGAGTTTTGTCATCGCTTTCGTGCCCACATTGGGTTTGATCTGTTTCGTTCTAATTGTGCGTTATATTGGTGAGTGGGCGCAAGTTTTGCGTCAACCCATGCTGATTGTGCGTGCCTTTGCTTATCATGATCCTAACAGCACTGAGACACTGCCGCGCTTCTTGCAACCGTGTTATATCAACTGGCCCGTGTTACTAGGGGGCATCGTTCTGCCGACTTTCATTGCGCTCGCTTATCAGATGATGACATGGACAAGCAGTGGTGGTATCGGCATTGACCCCCTGCGCGTGTTGTTCGAGTGGACACTGCATTATGAGGAAAATGCCGATCAGCAATTACTGTACAAGTTCGGTATGTCGCTGGCGTTTCCGTCTTTGGTTTACCTATTGCACTTGCCACACACCCTCAAGCATTTCACGTTCAATTTAGCGTGGGCATTGGTGCTAGTTTCGGCGGGTTATCTGTATCTGCTGGTAGATTATACGGTGATCGCAGCCGGTGATTTCGGCTGGAGTGTACAGATTGCCGTGTTGATTTTGTTTATCGTGGCAGTGCGCTTCATCTTACAGCACTATGAAGTTATCTTCACGGGAGGTGTCACAGGTAGGCAAGCAGGCGTGCTAGCTCTATGCACGGTTATCTTTGCCTTGCATGGAGTCGCTGGTATTCACTGGTATCGGATGCATATGAGCCAATATATGGAAGAGTTGCTTTACATCTGGTGGTAAGGCACACTCATACGGATGCATTTCATTAGTCGCAAGAAATTCATCCGAATCTTTTCGCATCTACTAGAGTAAAAATTCGTCCACTTTTTGTGAAAGCTGTGGAGTTCGAGGTAGAAACCCCGCTAGCCCGCTAAGAATCTGAAATAGCCCACTTTTCGACAGCCTGTTCAAAACTTTGAACAGGTTGTGATAGAATGCCTTCCTAAATTGAACCCATACATCAACAGGATGAACTCATGCTCAAAATTGCTGTGATCGGTTATGGCTATTGGGGTCCTAATATTGTGCGGAACTTCGTCGAGAACGCACATTCGGAGGTGGTGCTAGTCGCTGATATGAACGAAGCCAACTTGCAACGGGTACGCGGACGTTATCCGGCGATTGATACCACGACAGATGCTGAAACTGTCTTTGCCCGCGCTGATATCGATGCAGTGGCTATCGTCACACCGGTCGATACCCACTACGCCTTAGCCCGTCGTGCGTTGGAAACCGGTAAACATGTGCTCGTCGAAAAACCGATGGCATCTTCTTCACAGCAAGCCCGCGAACTGATCAATATGGCACGCGAGCGCAATCTGGTGCTGATGGTTGACCATACTTTTGTCTATACAGGGGCAGTACGTAAAATCGCGGAGTTGGTGCGTCAGGGCGAATTAGGCGAGGTACTCTATTACGATAGCACACGCATCAATCTTGGCTTATTTCAGCATGACGTCAATGTGATCTGGGACTTAGCCGTGCATGATCTCAGTATCATCGAATATATCCTCAAGAAAGAACCGCGTGCGGTCTCCGCGACAGGTATCAGTCATGTGGCTGGCGAACCGGAGAATATCGCCTACCTGACCATTTACTATGACGATAACCTGATTGCGCATGTCAATGTCAACTGGTTAGCGCCGGTCAAAGTACGCCGTACCCTGATTGGCGGTAGCAAGAAGATGATTGTCTATGATGCGCTGGAACCGAGTGAAACGCTCAAGATTTACGATAAAGGCATTGATATCAAGACCACCGAGGACATCTACCGCACGCTCATCAGTTACCGCACTGGCGATATGTACTCACCCAAACTGGAAGCTACCGAGGCGCTCCAGCTCGAAACACAGCACTTCATCGACTGTATCCAGAACGGCATTTCCCCTGAAACAGATGGCGCGGCAGGCTTGCGTGTGGTCAAAATCTTAGAAGCCGCGAGCCAGTCCATTCAACGGCGGGGCGGTGTCGTCGAATTAGAGTAATCGATGCCTTTGTTCAAAACACGTTATAATGAGGTGTGTGAAACACACCTAAGGAGGAGATATGCTCAACACAATTCAGGAAAATATAGCATGGCGGGCGATACCTATCTCAGCACTACTTGCTGGAACGGTCTTTTTGGGCGTGAATATGGCGCTCAATCCGGTGCTTTATGGCGTTGATTCGCTATTCATCTTGCGTTACTTTAGCTCGATTGTGTTGGGGAATGCCGTGCTAATCGATGCGGATGCACTGGAATTATCAATCGGCGTGCTCGTGCATTACGGCTTGTCGTTCTTGTTCACGTTCATTATTAGCGTAGTGGTGCATCGTTGGGGCTTGCTGGTGGGGATCATCGGCGGGGCGCTGTTGGGTCTGGCGATCTATGGCATCAATTTCTACACCATGACTGTCTTTTACGAGTGGATGTTTGCTTTACAAACGCCTTTATTGCTAGTGAGCCATGTGCTATTCGGTGCGGTAGCAGGTGGCGTCTATGAACTGCTTGATACTTACGACGAACCACTATTCACAGAGGAGGTTCCCGCATGAGACGCAGAAGTGGCGGTAATAGTAGTGCAGTCATTCGCCTGTTGATCGGCTTAGGTATTGCGGCATTTTCGTTGTTCTCTTATTTTGCGTCGGCACAATATAACGATGTCACCGGCGAAAACCAATATGTCAGTATCTCGCCCCGTCAGGAGATTGCTCTGGGTTTACAATCTGCCCCATCATTGGTTCAAGAATTCGGTGGTGAATATCGGGATGACGAGGTGCAAGAAACCATCAGCACGATCGGTTTTGATCTGGTCAATAACAGCATCGCCCGTGATGAACCATGGCAATGGGAATTTACCGTGCTAGATTCTGAGGTGATCAATGCTTTCGCCCTGCCCGGCGGGCAGGTGTTTATCACAACTGGCATGTTAGAACGCCTTGATGAAAATGAAGTGGCGGCGGTGTTAGCGCACGAGATTGTGCATGTGTTAGCCCGACATGGCGCACAACGCCTCGCACAGAATGACCTGACCAATGGCTTGATCGGCGCGGTGTCCGTGGCTTCCGGTGATGCCAATGCGTCACAGACCGCCGCCGTTATCGCGCAATTGGTCAACTTGCAGTACGGACGCGAAGACGAACTACAATCAGATCGCCTCGGCGTGTGCCTGATGATCGAAGCCGGTTACGATCCAGAGGGCATGATCGGTGTTCAGCGCGTGCTAGAATCCATTAGTTCGGGTCAACGGCAACCGGAGTTTCTCAGCACACATCCTGATCCGGGTAACCGTATTCGGGAAATTCAAGACACAATCGACAATGCCGGAGAAGTTTGTCCATAGTAGGCGATGCATCACGCATCTGAAGATGAATATAGGATGGTATACATGCTCGATCCGCACACCTTACCTGATATCATGGAAGTCACCCTGCGGGATGGCAGTTACGTGATTGACTTTCAGTTCACTGCCGAAGACACAGCCACGCTGGTTAATGCGCTGGAATCTGCTGGTTTTCGCTGGATTGAAATCGGTCATGGTTTGGGCTTAAACGCGCAAGATAAAGGCAAGCGACGCGCTGTTGCCTCTGATGAAGAACACTTACAAGCGGCATCACAGGCGGCGCAACAAGCTAAGTGGGGGATGTTCTTCATTCCGGGTATCGGGCGTATGGAGGATATCGAGTTAGCCGCCCGCTATCAGATGGATTTTATCCGTATCGGCACTAACGTCACTGAACTGGAACGGGCGAAGCCGTTCATCGAACGCGCCAGAGAACTGGGTATGTTCGTCTGCTATAACGCGATGAAATCTTATGCGGTCACGCCACAAGCCTTCGCACAGATGGCACAGCAAGCGCAGGCTTGGGGTGCGGATATGGTATATATCGTCGATAGTGCCGGCACGATGTTACCGGAAGATGTGGCATCGTTCATCGAAGCCATCCAAGCAAGCTGTGATGTGCCGATTGGCTTTCATGGGCATGATAACCTCAGCATGGGTATGGCGAACACCTTGCAAGCTATCGAGAGTGGCGCGGCGATAGTGGATTCGTCTCTGCGCGGGATGGGACGCAGTGCTGGCAATGTCATCACTGAAGCTCTGTTGGCGATCATGCAACGGCGCAATTATGCGCGTGATATTGATCTTAAAGCCACGATGGATATCAGCGCTGGCTTGATAGCACCACTGGTTCCCGGACGGGGCTTAGATACGATGGCGATCACAGCGGGGCTAGCTGGCTTCCATTCTTCGTTCACCGCGAAAGTCAAAGCCTATGCAGAGCGCTTCGACATCGACGTGCGTGATTTGATTGTGCGTTTGTGTGAGCAGAACCGTGTCGATGCGCCTGATGATCTGCTCGAACAACTGGGCAAAGAGATCGCCCGTAACAAGCATGTACAAGAAATCCGCATCCCTGCATTCGATCATCAGGAAGATGCTGGTGAAAAGCTCAACAGCTTAGATCGCCTGTGTGATCGCCTCTACAGTGAAGCCCAAAAGTATCAGACCTTCACCGCGCTCAACGTGGTATTGAGCCAAATGCTTGAAGATCATTACACACTCAGCGATCACATCCACAGCACACCCACGCACACCATCGGCTCAGTGACATTCAGCACCGAGATGCAACTGGTGGAGATACTCGCACAGGTGGATGGCAAAGTGGATCTGATCTTACTCGATATTGACCGTCGACGTATCTTCGGCCCACAAGCGCCCGTATTAACCGCGCAAGATGTGCTTCAGCAGACGCGCTTGCTGGTCTATAGTGATAGTCGTGTGTGGTCAGAGGCGATCAAAGATCAGGTGGTGCGCTTGCTGGATGAGCGCGTGCAGGGGGCTAAGATCGTGATAGCTGGTGATCATCGGCGCAGTCGTCTGTTGGCGTTGATGCTGATCGACTATGGCGCTGATGTGACAGTCATCGTGCGCGAACGTGCTGAAGAAGATGAGTACAGTCAAGCTACTATCGTCTTTACTCAGACGGACTATCCACAAGATCATTACGTCGATGCCGGACAAGCCTCTGAGGTGATCGCACAGGCGCAGGTGGTGGTGGTCTGGCCCTCATGGGGAACGTGGTTCGATGCAAGTTTCGCCCGGCACGTACAAGCGGATAGTTACCTGATTGATGCCGGTGTCGGTAGTATCGTGCCCGATGGCTTAAAAGTCGTCTATGAACGCGGGGCATTCCCTGTGCGCGTCAATATCTGGCCGACGCTGGCGGGTGCGTTGACTGCCGCGCACATCGGCGCACAGGCGCACCCCTCACGCGGTACGCTTTCCGGCGTGACTGTGGTTTCTGGCGGAGCAATCGGCGAAGAAGGTGATGTCGTCGTCGATGATGTGGTACATCCTACGCGGGTGATCGGTGTGGCAGATGGATCAGGCGGGTTGTTGCGCCCCAATCAGGATTATCGTCAGCAGGTACGGCAGGTGATCGAAGCGATCAACGCCCATAAGGTACAACCGAGTGTTTAGTCTTTACGCACGGGTGTGTGCCTTGAGAGTACACTGAGAGCGAATACACACACTAAGATAAGTGAGATAACCGATGTCTGAATATGACACGCAACGCCAACAGATGATGAACCAGAACCCTACTGATGCCATCCACAACTTTGTACATGATGTCAACGACTATATCGGGTTTGTCAACCGCGTCTCAGAACTGTTACGCATCAGCGACGGGATCGGCTCCGAACCGCTCGATAAAGATTTGACTGTCGGTGATTTGATGCTCTCGCTGGTGCGCAGAGGCGAGATACTCCACACCCGCGCCGAGATCATGCACGATTATGCCAACCAATTGAAAAAAGACTGAGGATGCACCATGCCACGCTGGATAAACACTGATTTTGACCGTGTCGCTGCGGATTTACTCGCTCAATTCGCCGATATTCCGACAACTGTCCTCTGTGACAGCATGAATCGTTTTCAGGCGATGGATGCCGGCATTAGCCCGCTCAAGTCGGGCACGCACCTTGTGGGCTCGGCATTGACCGCTCAGGCGATGGAGAGCAGTAACTGGGAAGCGCATCAGGCGCTTTCACTGGCACAGGCAGGTGATGTGCTGGTGATCGCGGCGCGGGGTGGGATGTATGGCGCGGTCTGGGGGCATGTGATGACGCACGCCGCGCAACAAATCGGGCTGGCAGGCGTGGTGATTGATGGGTGTATCCGTGACAAAGCTGAGAACCTCGACGAAACCCTGCCGATCTATTGCCGTGGCACGGCTCCCGGAGGCCCGCACAAGGGCTGGCAAGGTAACCTCAATGTGCCGGTTGCCTGTGGCGGGGTGGTGGTCAATGCCGGTGATATTATCGTCGGCGATGATGATGGGGTAGTGGTTGTGCCTCGTCAACATGCACAAGCGGTTCTCGCCGAAGCCCGTCAACGGCTCGATACCGAAGCGGAATGGTATCGGCGCATTGATGCCGGTGAACGTACTGCTGATATTCTCGGCTTGCCAAAACCCTGATACATACGAGAGAGAATGAGATGGCTGTTATCTTACAATTGGGCGCAGGCGAATTGATGCGCCATTCGATCCAACAAATACAGGCAATCGGGCATCAGGTGTATGCGGTGGATAAGAACCCGAACGCGCCCGCCTTCGCCCTTGCCGATGGTCATGCGCCAATTGACCTGATCGATGCGACCGCCATCACGCGCTATGCTCGCGAAATTGGCGCAGGGGCGATCTTAGCCGTTAACGAAGCCGGTGTACTTGCAGCATCACATGCGAGTATGGCGCTCGGCTTGCGTGGCTTACATCCTGATACCGCTATCAAAGCACTGGATAAGGGTAAGATGCGGCTTGCGTGGCAAAAGGCGAACTTATCACAACCTAATTTTGCAATTGTGTCGCATGTTGAGAGCATTCCCACTGTAGCCGAACAGATTGGTTATCCGATCATCCTCAAGCCGACGATGAACTGGGGTAGTCGGGGCATTAGCCGTGTTGAAACCCCCGATGATCTGCCGTGGGCAGCGGCATTTGCCAGCAAGCATCAGCAAGGCGGGCAGTTGATCGTTGAACAGTGCATCGACGGTACCGAGATGACTGTCGAGGGGTTGATGCGCGAAGGTGAAGTCAGCATCTTAGCCAAATCGGACAAAGAACATCAACCACATCCCAAGTTCCGCGTGGCGATGGGCTTGAACTATCCAGCAAATTTCCCTGAACACATTTTGCAAGCCACTGATGACCTGATCGCACAGGCGGCGCAGGCACTGGGCATTGATAACTGTGCCATTCATGCTGAGGTGATGGTGCAGGATGATCAGGTTTATCTGATCGAGATGGGGGCACGTCCGGGGGGCGGTCATATCTTTGGGCAAGTTGTCGAAGCCGTCAGTGGTGTGTCGATGCCCCAAACGCTGGCACGTATCTTGCTTGGTGATACTGTCGATATTCGTGCGCGGTATCAACGCGGAGCAGTGTATCGCTTCTTCGCACCACAGCCTGGCGTGTTTGTGCGGGCGGAAGGCGTAGAGCCGGCGCGTCAATTAGCGGGTGTGTTGGATTTCGGCTTTCATATGTCGGCGGGTACAGTGGTGCATCCAATTGAAGGGGATGCAGATCGCCCCGGCTATTGTGTGACACAGGGCGCAACTCGCGCTGATGCTATGGCAATAGCTGATCAAGCGGTGGCGCTGATGCGCTACACGATGGAACCACTACCATCATGACTACGCATCATATCGCTCTGACCATCGACACTGACCCTGATGGATTGAACGCTCACACCCCGGATCGGCGAAATCTGGTATGGGATGGCTTGCACTTCGCAATGCAACATTTCCACAGCACCTCTGACTATCCACTGACGTGGTATGTCCGTGCGGATGGTCAACTGGAACATGCTTACCAATCTCTGACGTACTTATTCGATACCTATGTGGACTTTTGGCGCTCGGCATTAGGGCGTGGTGATGAGTTGGGTTGGCATCCACATCTGTACACAGCGCCCGCTACACCCAACGACGCGCCACAGATCATCACTGATCCTGTGCAAGCTGTCGCTGAACTGACGCGGATTCATCAGGGTATGGCGAATGTGCCCTTTCCTCTGTCGAGCTTTCGCATGGGGGAAGCGTGGCACACATCCGCTACCCTCAACTTGATCGAATCACTGGGGTTTACCATTGATTCAACCGCCATCCCCGAACGCGACGATAGTCAGCAAGGGCATCCGCGTAATTGGCGCGGTGCGCCCAATCATCCTTATTATCCGGATCGCCAGCAGCCGCGCTTGATCGGTGACCCGCGTCTTTTGCTCGAAGTGCCAATGAATAGCTGGTATTTTCAGACATCCTACGATAACGCGCCTAAACTGCGCTACATGAACCCCTGCATTCATCCTCATTTGTGGCAACAAGCTCTGGATCGCTGGCAGGCGCAATTATTGCCCGCCGAACAATACGCATGGGTTTTGATCCTGCATCCAGGCGAAGCCATGCCCCGCGCTGAGTCAGATTTACTCTATGCTCATTCGTTGAAGTCGATGCAACATAATTTATACATGTTCGAGAAAACGATACACGCCCTCGGTCATGATGTGGTATGGAGCACGCTCTCACAGGTGCGTGACCGTTGGTTAGCTTACATTAATAATTAAGATATGGTTACAAATACCTTAAGTTAACTTGGATGGAGATTTCGATTGTGATTCCATATACTCAAGAAACTGTGGCATTAACGTGCCGTTTTGAGTGATGGGTAGTCACAATAAACAACAGAACTGTGTGACATGACGAAAATGTCGCAGATCTTATATATTTTTCTTTTCAAAGGGGTCAAATTCCATGATTAAACGTCTATTTGTAACTGCTGTTGTTGCGGCATTTGCCGTGGCAGTGGGCCTTTTCGCATTCTCCGCAACTGAAACACTCGCACAAGAAGATTTGAGTGGGCATACCCTCGTGTTGGGTATTGCTGAGTATATCACCGATCCTGAATCCGGTGAACCGGGTGGAATGATTGTTTACAGTGATGCCGCTTTCGAAGTGCTACAACGTGATACCGGCAACGGTCAGCTTGACCATGATTTCGTCTATAACGATCCACGCGCCGCCTGGGATACGGTTGAGGGTATCAGTTTCGGCGTCAAATACGGTAACACGTCCGCAGATGCCAACCTGACCAATCAAGCGTTCTGGTTCAGTGAATCACTACGCATCTGGGAACGTACAAATTGTTCTGCACTGACACTGACTGAAAATTCTATTTCAAATGCACCGGGGCTCGTTGAGAACTTCTTCAACACCGGCGTGATTGATATTAACCTCGTTCAAGCAGATATCACACAGGTGGGTTTCCGTGGCGTGAGCGCAATCTTCCCACCCGGCACCAATACGCTGGGCGTCGCTTATACCCTGTTCTGGACAGATGCAGAAGGTAACCTGACTGACATCGACAACAACGGTAAGATTGATGCCGCTCTCCGCGAAATCTACTACAATGACCAATATGAATGGGCAGACAACGGTCTTGAAGGCACGCAACCGGATGGTACACGCTTGTTTGACTTCCCCGCAGTTGCCATTCACGAAGCCGGTCACGGTCTGAGCGCCGCTCACTTCGGCACGATTGGCGTGCGCAATGGCCGTCTGGTGACCAACCCGACTGCAATCATGAACGCGATCTACAGTGGCGCACAGCGCGAACTGACCGGTCGTGATCGCGGTAGCCACTGCTCTAACTGGGCACAATGGCCAAATAACTAAGCGACCACAACAGCAGTTTTCATCGTAGGAAAATGGCTCTCGTTCGTGGGAGCCATTGTTGTTTTAGGTGCTCAGGATGTCAGATGATCGCTGACCTTCTCCAAAATTTTGGGCAGATTGTGCCTACCAAAGCCCAGACGGAAATACTCCCCCTGATACGCGAAAATTGAAGCTGGCACGATCATTACACCCAATTGCTCGATCCACTGCTCAGCGAGTTGGGTAACGCTCAAGTTCTTATGCTTATACTTGACGAGTGTCACTGTGCCCGCATGTGGTGCTACCCAGCTGAACAACTCACTGTGTTCTGCGAAGAAAGCGCTGAGATGCGTCATATTCTCATGCAGAATTGCACGGTTGCGCGTCAGGATTGGCTCACGGGCATCAAGCGCCATCAGTGCCAGTATCTCGGATGGGGCGCTACCGCATATGGTGGTATAGTCCTTGTAGGTGATTGCCCGGCGACGCGCTTCGTGATCTTGTGTGACCAACCATCCGACGCGCAAACCGGGCAGGGCAAATGCCTTGGATAAACCGGAAAGTGTGATGGCTTTGTTGTACTCTTCGCAGGCGCTGGCGAGCTGATAAGGTGTCTCGTGTTCGCTGAGGCGGTACATTTCATCTGAGAACAGGTAGAGGTCATGTGTGCGTGCAAAATCGATGACAGCCTGCCATTGCTGATGGTTAAAATGCGCACCGGTTGGATTATGCGGGCTGTTGACAATCACCATGCGCGTGTTTGGCTGTAACAAATCAAGCAGAGCATCCACATCGAAGCGCCACATATCGGCGGGTTGCCAATAGCTGACCTGCACCCCGCGACTTTCCGCAATGGCATAGAGCGATTGATAACCCGGATACATCACAATAACGTGATCATCAGGCTGAAGCAAGGTCCGCATGATGATGTAGATGCCTTCTTCCGGCACCACTGTCAAGACTTGCTCCGGAGTGATGCCACGATACAACGAACTAATCGCCTGCAATAACTCAGGATGTCCTTGTGACTCGGTGTAGCCAAGCCACAACTGATCCCACTGTAACCGCCTTTGTTCACTGGCAAGCGCTAACAATTCTGACAGGGTGAGAGGCTCAATATCCGATGGACTGAGTAAGTATGGCGCAGAAAATTCGTGCTGTGCAAAGTAGCGTTCAAGTGCGAAGGGTTCAATGGGTGGTGGCATCTTAATTACCTCACAGTATCATGGTCATAGGATAATCAAGCCTGCACGTGTCGCCCGTACTACGGCTTCGGTTCGGCTTTGTGCGCCGAGCTTGGTCATAATGGCGTTCACATGAAACTTGATCGTGTGATCAGTTACGCCTAGCTGGTGCGCGATGCCTTTGTTGGTCAAGCCCTGTGCGAGCAATTGCAAAACTTCATTTTCGCGTTGTGTCAGGCTCTCTTGAAGCTTTTCGTTATGGGTGCCGGGGCTGTTGAAATAAAAGGATAGCGTGGGGTCTAGCACAATCAATCCACTCCCAACCGTTTTAAGCGCTGTGAGTAAGGTATCGGGATCGGTCTCATTCATCAACACACCATAGACCTCAAACTGATTGAGTGATGCCAGCACAGCCGGTGTGTTATCTTCATCCGTGAGCAAGACAACACACGCCAAATCACGCGGTAATTGTTCAATCTGCACCAGTTGTTCGCTAACTTGCCAGCCTAAATTCAGGAGGACTATATCTGCTTGATACAAATCGATATCATGGAGCAGCGCATCGCTGGTGGTTTGCCCGACAATCTCAATCCCACTTTGATTGTCGAGCAATGCGGCTAAACCGGCACGTGCTAGCAAATTGTCCGATACAATCAAGATGTGGTGCGCCTCGTCCATCATGGCTCCCTGTGTCACGTTGTGATTAAGCATCCTCAGGATGCCTAATCACTATAGTGTAGGGTATGTCGGATTCTCGTTAGCGCCCTAGGGGCAATTGGGGTTGCTACCCGGCGGATATAAGAACACGATGCCATCTTCGGTGTTGAGCGGCACGTTCATTGCTTCAGACATGGCAGTAATGCCGGCGACGATCGGCGCGGCGAAAGATGTACCGGATGCAAACTCATAATCGCCCAGCATGTTGGTGGTCAGGATGTCGCGTCCGGGTGCCCATACATCAATATCTGCGCCAAAATTGCTGAAGCTACTTTGTGCCAGTGTGACGGGATCAATTGAACCTACAGCGATCACTGATGGATAAGCCGCCGGATAAAATGCCCCTTCACGCGCAAAGTTGCCGGCGGCAGCGATCACCACCACGCCACTATCTACCGCATAAGCGACAGCCGCTTCCAGGATCGCTGAGGGTGCGGGACCCGCTAAACTCAGATTGATGATGTCCGCACCGTTATCAACAGCGTAGATGATCGCGTTGGCAATACTGGAGTAACTGCCCAAACCAACGCTATCCAACACGCGCAACGGCATGATCTGCACATTGGGCGCAATGCCCGCAATGCCGATGTTGTTGTTGCTGTTGGCGGCAATCACACCGGCTACCCCGCACCCATGCCCGAAAACATCTGCAGGATCATTGTCATCATCGACGAAATCATAGCCGGGCAAGATACGTCCCTGTAAATCAGGGTGATTGCTACAGATGCCACTATCGATCACTGCTACAACCACATCTCGATTAGGTAACGAGTCCCACGCTTGCGGCAAGCCCACGACAGGAAATGCCCATTGTTCACCATAACGCGGATCGTTCGGCGGGAGCACATCCATCTGTGTGGCGGAAGCAATTTCGTCAATCTCTACGCGCAACACGATCGGTGATTGTGGCGCTTCGAATAATTGGAAGTTTGGGCGCACAGTCACAATATAGGTGTTGAGCGCGTCGATCTGTGTGCGCGTGGTACCGCCGATCTGACGGATGTATTCGTTGCGCTCATTGGGCGCGGATTCAGGCGTGAACTGCACGAGAACCTGCGTGCGATTATCAGGGCTCATTCCCCGCGCTGAAGCGGCTACAAAACCGGCTGCACGCGGTTCTGTGCCCGGGAAGGCGCGTCCGTTGGGCAGGGTGCGTGGAGCGTCAGCGCGTTGTTGCTCGGCATCAATCACAAGCCCACTCGCAGAAGCTACTGCTTGACAATCATCCGATGAGGTGACTGGAATGGGCACAGTTGCTTCAGTTTCGGGTTCTGTACTCCCTTGTGCCGGAGTGTGTGTCGGTAAGGGTTGGTTATCCGCTGTTGGGGCGCTGGTTGGTTCAGTAGTTGGCTCAATCGGTATATTTGTCGGGGTCACCGTCGGCGGGATGATAACCTCTAGCGTGGGGACTTGTGTTGGCTCTTGTACCACAGGGGGCACAGTCGTTGGTTGATCTTGTCCGCTATCGCTAGTCGGTTCAATCGCCGGTGGTGCGGTCGGGTTATCGGCGACGCTTGTCGGATTATTGATACCACTGGTATCCAGATTACAGGCTGTGAGCCAGATTAGCCCCAGCATAATTATCATCATCCTACGCATGATATTAAGAAGCCCCCTGCATTAATTTCAATTGGTTAGTCTCATTGTCGTGCAAACTGCCAAACAATGCCACTATTAAACGATAATTCCCCCTAAAACTAGGGGTATGTCAGGCAAACGGTGTGTGAGATCACCTGTGGTTGAATCTTCACAAATCTTGTATCATGAGCGCTAACCGATACTGAACATTGGTACGGATCACGCACAATCTGTAGCGAGTAACTAGCTCGTATGACGGTTGCCGCTATAATTGACTCATGTTGAATGAGACTCAGGAGTAAATGCACTATGCTGATCAGACGCACATTACCGCTGATTGCAATCATGCTGATTGTTGCCGGTTGTTTTCGGCAAGCGGAAGATAATTTTGACACGGTGGGTAGCCAGAATTCTGGCGAAATTACCATCACCGATGATGACCCCCTGGTTGAACCGACTAACATCACCATCATTGACCCTGAAGCGACGGAAGCCCTCAGCGCTCAAGCTGATGATGAAACGCCGACCCCGCGTGTGATTGTCGTGACTGAAGAGGTGGATGATGCTGAGACACAAGCGGAAGATGAGCAAGCCGCACCGACTACAACTCCGCTATCTATCCCTACTGCCACAGTTCCGGTAGCAAGCAATACGCCAATGCCAACTGAAGATGCTGAACCAGTCTTCATTACGCCTGATTTCAATGAGGAAGCCGTGCAACCCACTGCCACACTCACACCTATTGTTACCCGTGATCCGCTTCAGGCTACACCAACCGCGCCAGGGGATACTGAAATTGTTGCCGGTGAGTGTGATTATGTGGTGCAAGGCGGGGATAACTTGTTCCGCATTGCGCTCAATAATGATGTGGTGCTTGCCGATTTGCTCGCTGAAAATGGCTTGACGCAAGCCTCTGTCATCCAACCCGGTCAGGTGTTGCGCTTGCCGAACTGTGCAGGCGGGGCATCAACTGTACCTGAAGAAGACACCGAAGCCATCCCTGAGGAAGATGAAATCCGCGTGTTGGATAGCTGTGAGTATGTGATCCAGCAGAATGATACGCTCTTTGCCATCGCCACCGAGAACGACATCACACTAGCGAGCCTGCTTGCTGAGAATGGCTTGACGCAAAATTCAGTCATTCAGCCCGGTCAGGTGATCCGCTTTCCGGATTGCGTTGATAGCTCGGCAATTGAAGACGGTGCGACTGTACCAGATACCACGACTACAGACACCACTGCACCAGAAGATACCGAAGAGGAAACCCTTACCCAGCGTACTCATACGGTTGTTCAAGGGGATACTCTATTGACTATTGCGCGTCAGTATGGGGTCACAGCCAATGGCATCATTCAGGCAAACACCATCCCCAATCCCAATAATCTCACGCCAGGTCAACAATTGGTGATCCCTGACTAATCACGCGCATTGTGAGGGGTGCAGTTGTGCCCCTCACGGCAAGTTGCCCCGCCACACACGCAGATTATCGAAGGTCACCAGTGCTGATCCCCTCGCCTGCATGGGCATCCCCAGCGCTAACCCAATCTGACCATCGCGCAAACGACGATCTCGTACGCCGTCAATGTAGCGACCGTTGATATAGAGTGCGATTTCATCCTCGACACAAATCACCCGCATCTGAAAAGCTCCTGTTTGTGGGATATTTTCATGGCTTTGCCAGTGTACCAGCGCATCATCGGTGTTGTGCGCAATATACCGGATCGAAAATGCGCCACTTTCCGAAACCACCACATAATATCCGCGTCCATCATCGGGATGCAGGCGACAGATCACCCCGGCAATCGCATCTGTTCCTTGATCTGACCAGTGCACATCGATATCCAGCACAGTGTCCGTGTAGAGCGTGCCATCACTGCCCCAGATGTACTGCCCCTGCACATTCAGTAGCAGTTGATAACCACCCTGCATTATGGTGGCGCTATACTCATCTGTTTGATAACGTGACCATGTACCGATGTGGGTGAAGGTCTCATTCAACAGGCGCTCGCCGATAGTCACATCCTGTGGGGGATACGAGGGATTATGACGGGGCAAACAGGCAACCAGTAGCGCCAATATCACCCCGAAGAAACAACCCTGCCTGATGATTGCTGGTAAAAATGTCATGGTTGTATTCCTGTAGCAAAAAGGCGAGATTACTCTCGCCTTGTCGGATGTTTTGAGGATGCTAGCTTATGGATATTTGCGGTTGAGCAGGCGCGGGTAAGGGATGGTCTCGCGGATATGCGGTAAGCCACAAATCCATGCCACTGTGCGTTCAATCCCAATACCGAAGCCCGCATGAGGCACACTGCCGTACTTGCGCAGTTCGATATACCATGCGTAATTCTCACGGTCAAAGCCGTGTTCGATGATCTTCTGTTCGAGTAAGTCGGCATCCCAGATGCGCTCACTGCCACCGATGATTTCACCGTAGCCTTCTGGTGCGAGCAAATCCACGCTACGGCACACTTCCGGACGACCATCAACGGGTTGCATGTAAAACGCTTTAACCGCACTCGGATAATTATAGACGAACACGGGCTTATCGAACATCTCAGCGAGCGCAGTTTCGTGCGGTGCGCCGAAGTCCTCGCCCCATTCGATAGTCAGCAGGTCTTGCTTCTCTGGGTCGTCAGTCTCGGCTTTGAGTTGATGCAGGCGCTCAATGGCTTCATCGTAGCTGATACGGGCGAAAGGCGCGGTGATCTTCTCCAGCGTGTTGATGTCGCGTTCGAGTACGGCTAGTTCTTGTGGATTCTTCTCCAGCACTTGCTCAACCACGTAAGCGATCATCTGCTCTTCGATGTCCATCAGTTCTTCGAGCGAGCAATAAGCGATCTCTGGTTCTAGCATCCAGAACTCAATCAGATGACGGCGCGTTTTGCTCTTTTCGGCGCGGAACGTCGGCCCGAAGCAATAAACTTTGCCGTGTGCCATAATATTGGCTTCGTTGTACAGTTGTCCGGTTTGTGCCAGATAGGCTTCTTCGCCGAAGTAGTCAATATTGAAGAGGGTGGTGGTTTCTTCGCCGGCTGCGGGTGTGATGATCGGGGTATCGACACCGACAAAACCGCGATCATCGAGCCAATCACGTAACGACTTGATGATGGTGGCGCGAATTCGTAAGATTGCCCATTGCTGGGTGCTACGAATCCATAAATGACGGCGATCCATCAAGAACTCGGTGCCGTGCTCTTTGGGCGTGATGGGATAGTCAACCGCTTCCTGTACGACTTCGACAGACTTTAAGCCCACTTCATAACCATCAGGGAAGCCTTCAGCGCGTTCATCGGCGCGTACTTCACCGGTGATGATGATCGATGATTCTTGTGTCAGACCCTTGACGATCTCAAAATATTCGGGGTCAATCTCTTTTTTGAAAGCCACACATTGCACCTGCCCGCTACCATCGCGCACGCGCACAAACTGGAGCCGCCCCTTACCCGTCCGGGCATAGACCCAACCCTTAATCATGACTTCTTGACCCACGTAGTCAGCAATCTCAGCAATGCGAATTACTTGTGTCAACGCGGTTTTCCTTTGCATGAATTGTTCAAAAATCAACCCACATTATAGCACGCTCAATCTCAATCGTGATGAGCAGATTGTTTGTGTAATCATCCCAATAATTGAGATGATACGCGCACATCAGTTATGGGCAAAAGCTAGCCAAAGCGCTCATTTTCAGCAGATATATCCAAAGTGCGATCTGAACTCAGTATTTTCATCAGGTGACACACGCGCTAATTTATCATATGATAATAATATGTTGAGCGTATCGAGGCTATGTTTGGTGAATTCTCACACCATTTTGTGAGATAGCTTGTTGAAAAATTCGCTAACATGCTTTGTGATAATTTGGTATGCTCGATTTGTTCAGTGATATTTTACATTCGCTTAACTGTGCCACAACGTAACTCCGCTATAGTAGGCACAACTGAGTATAGGTGTCACCAATAGATTGTGACGTTTGTTTGTCGAAAGACCCGCGCTGTTCGTCGCATAGTACGACTAACACCCCCCATCTGTTTGTGAGTGATTTTGAGGAGTGACTCATAATGACTATTTATAACCCACGTGGGAATCATACGAAGTATACTGAGACAGATCGTCATTTTTCGCCTAAGTCCGAACGTTACACCGGAGCCGATAGCCTGATTACTGCCCAGCGTAATGGGTGGCGCTTAATCAATATCGCTTACGAAGAACAAATCGAGATGCGGGGTGGGCGCCACACGACACTCTACTATTTCAAACTCACACGTAATAATGATAAGATGATTATGCCGATCATCGCCACGCCGTTTGTCGAACGTATGTTGCTCAATCGTCGGGTTGTATTGTTGCCGTTCCCACCACACGAGAACAGCACCGAATACAGTAAAACTGTCGAGATGGCGGCGGTGCGCGTCCATAAGGGCTGATCGTTGTTTAATACCTTTTTAACACCGTCCTGTTACACTCAACTATAATTTATTATGCCATGAGGATACCGCATGTCTAACTCCAAAGCAGTCAAAGTTAGTAATTATCATATGCAATATAGCGATCTCACCAGCCAACATTGGCATCCCAATTCAGAACGGTTTGCGGGTGGTGATAACCTCATTACCGCTATGGAACGGGAATGGCGCATCGAACAATGCGCGGTGATGACACACTGGTATGCTGGAATGCGCTCGGTGCGCGTGTATGAATTTACCCTCACCAGAGGAGATCAGCGCGTAGTGATGCCAGTACTTGATAACCCTTATGTCGAGCGTTTCGTTGTAGATGAAAATATTAAAGTGATCGAAGTCGAAGATAACACCGTTTAAGTTAGCCTACACGATTGAGCTTACCTCAACAGATGAGCGCACGCTCATCTGTTTTGTTTTAGAAACAACTACCCCACGCCGATTTTTTTGCTAAACTGAATGCCGTTTGTTGGATTAACCAAGATTTAGAAAGAACCTTGCCTTATGGAATTGCTCAGCATCATGCTGAACGTCATCACGCCGATTATGATTGTCGTCAGCATCGGTTATGTGATTGGCAAAATCTTCGCACCTGACCCGCGCAGTATCTCCGTCCTCTTGATCTATTTGTTCACACCTGCACTGGTCTTTCAAGGAATTTATGAAGCACAGTTATCAACCGAACTACTCGGTGTGGGTTTGGTGGCGCTCTCATCGGCGCTGGTGATGGCTGGTTTGGGTTGGTTGGCATCGCGCATCATGGGTTACTCAACACGCGGTGAGAGTTCCCTGATCCTGACTGTGACGCTGGTCAACGCCGCCAACTATGGCATCTCGCTCAACACCTTCGCCTATGGAGCTATGGGAGGCAGTATCGCGATTTTCTATTATGTGATTAGCGCCACTTTCGGCAATATCTTCGGCGTATATTTCGCCTCACGCGGGAACATGCCTGCCCGCGATGCTGTCTCCAATATTTTCAAAGTGCCGATAGTTTACGCGGCAATCATCGGGTTAATCTTCAACTATTATCAGATTGATCTGCCTTTGTTCGTGCGGCGCAGTGTACTGGATATTGCTGCACCGGCATCGATTCCCTTGATGCTGGCTCTGCTGGGTATCCAATTGGCGCGGGTGTCCTTCAAGCGAAGCGATGAATCAGATACACTCGCGACGAATTTTGGTGCAATCGGCATTGCGGTGGGTCTCAAGCTGGTGATCGCGCCTTTCGTGGCGATAGGTCTGGCTGTGATGTTCGGTTTATCGGGCTTGAATTACAACGTTGCTGTGTTGGAGAGCAGTATGCCAACAGCTGTTCTCGCCAGCGCATTAGCGACACAATTTGGTGGCGATGCGCGTTTCGTCTCGGCGGTGACGCTAGTGGGTACACTCTTGAGTATGCTCACGCTCAGCGTGTTGATTTTTGTGCTAGGTGGTACGATCTAAAGGGGGACGAAAAAGAGCAATCCAATAAGGGATTGCTCTTGATAGGACTTAGTTTTGGGGATCAGTCACCACTGACGCGGGGACGATCTTTCTGCACACCGTTGAGGCCGGTCACGTTATTGAACTGGTTGATAAAGCCAATCAGCTCCATCGGCACAACGAACTTGGTGCTGGCACTGCTGCCGACTTTCTCCAGCATTTCCATGTATTGTAGCGCCATCGTGCGCTCATCAAGCGTGGATGCTGTTTGCGAGATAGCTTCCAGCGCTTTGGCGTAACCGAGTGCCTTGAGTTCTTGCGCTTCTTTCTGCCCCTGTGCTTCGAGGACTGCGGATTCACGTTCACCTTCAGCCTTGAGGATCGCGGCTTGCTTGTGACCTTCAGCGCGGGCAATTGCCGATTCGCGTTCACCCTGTGCGCGGGTGACTTCCGCACGACGATCACGCTCAGCCGACATCTGACGATTCATCGCGTCCAGAATGTCGCGTGGCGGTTCAATCTCGCGAATTTCAACCGCAGTCACTTTCAAACCCCACCGTTCGGTGGCTTCATCGAGCTTGACGCGTAGAATATCGTTGATCTGCTCGCGTTTGCTGAGCACACCGTCGAGATCAATATCACCGATCACCGCACGTAAAGTGGTGGTGGCAATATTCGCCGAGGCGCGTTCTACGTGATCGACTTTCAACACCGATAAGTACGGCTCGGTGATGCGGTAATACACCAGAAAGTCAATCAAGATTGAGGCGTTATCCTTAGTGATCGCAGTTTGAGCCGGGATGTCAAGGAATTTCTCACGTAAATCCACCACGGTTGCAGTCTCCAAGAACGGGATAATAATCACGATACCTGGCCCACGTGTGCCCTGATATTTACCGAGGCGCAACACAACCAGCCGCTTATATTCGTCAACGATACGGACGGTGCTGAAGAGCAATAGAATGAAGACAACAACTGCCCCAATTCCTACATATAACATAAAGCATTATCCTCTCACTAAATCCATCTCAGTTTTTGAGCGATGCTCGTTCCTGAGCTTCTTCATAATAAGGTATATCTTCGTTTTTTGCTTTTTCGACGATGAGTTCGAGCCCATCCTGACCAATCACACGGATTGGGGTATCTTTGAGCAACTCATCATTACTACGCGCGCGCCACAACTCTTTGTTGACATATACGGTGCCAACAGGATCAAGGTCTTTGACCACGCGCCCACGGATGCCAATAACGGCGTTGGCTTCATCAAATTCGCTGTATCGATGTTGATTGCGAATCGTTGGTAAAAGCACCAACCGATTGTACAGGAACGCCAGAATGACGGTCACTGCCAGCACAATCGGTGAGACACTCTGATCCTGAAACAGGAACAATCCACCGACCACCTGCCCGATCAGACCAAATTCAGCGAAACGTCCGTATTTCTCGCCGAAGAAGGGCATGAACAAGAACATCGAAACACCTAAGAATAACACAGCAACAGCCCACCATGTGGTTGCCAATGATCCGAGAATGACAAAACTGCCGATCAGCAAGACCACAGACATTACTTCAGGGATCCATGTCCCCGGCACATAGAGTGCTGTTACTCCCAGCCATAACCCTGCTAGAAGCGCAAGGTAAATGAGATTGGGATCAATCAGGGTAAAATCTATCATGCGATCAACTGCCTCCGGTGGTGCTATCTTGTTTATATTATATAGTGTACTACACTTTTACCGTTCCCCTAATAATTGGGGGCTTAATAGGTGTTAGCAAAGCATTTGCTGGATCTCTCTAGCGGTGATGCTGATGTTGACTGCGTATCCAGCCACCCCGAATGAAGCGCGATTCTTCAACAGTAATAAAACAACTCTGGTGTACATTACGGGCGATAGCAATCACAGATTTTACGTCAGTGTGATGCGCCACGACACGCAATTGCACGACATGCCCGCGAGCGCCTTCGCCATGGATTTCAGTCAAGCCGTGATTTTCAGCGCGTAGTGCTTGTGCAATCTCGCGTGCATTCTGTTCATTTGCCACAATATCAATAATGTGAAAGATGTTCAGATAACGCCGTTCGATGAACATGCCCACATAGCCCCCTACCGCAAATCCCAGCATATACGCAATCAAGTTAGGGATGTTATTCAGGTTGGTGATGACCATGCCTGCGGTATAAGCAAATAGCAGGGATTCAAGCGACGCTAAGCCAAAGCCTAAAGCTCGGTTGCCTTCGTTCATCATGATGACACGCACTGTACCAACCGCGTTGTTAGCCACACGTAGTACGAAGATCACAAAAGGTAAGTAGAGCGGGTTAATGAGGTCTACCATTGCATCTCCCGGCAAGCAAAACTCTGACAATTCAAGATGGCTTGCATGATAGCACTCTTGTTAATCATCGCCAATGATGGCGCTCATGGCTCTGCAGATGGATCAAGTGCAGCTTCTGGATTGCGGGCAGGTAACATCATCGTATCGGGCATAGTACGGAAAAGCTCATTACCTAATAGGATCTCGTTGACAGCGAAGCTCTCGAACAACGCCACCAGATGATCGCGCAAGCCATTGAAATTCGCATCGATTCCTCGAATATTGATACCAAGAACTGTCCCATCGCCCATATCAACGACCACAATCATGGATGCATCAGGGTCGTCATTGGTAATGAGAAAGTAAGCAGCATCATGAAGCCCCCACATGACGGAAGTTGGGCGCGTCACGCGCAAACCTTGCTCGGTCTCCATCATAGATGCGATCTCAAATACAGCATTGTTCAGATTATACTCATCTGTCAGTTCGATCTGTGGGAACCACATGTTGATCACAACATCCTGTGATCCACCACGATGCGTTAATATCACATGATCATCTGTGGTGTATGTCTGCCAACCGACAGGCAATGTCTCTATGGACATGAATGCATCACGAGCATGGAATTGGATAGGTGAACCGGTGGGTAATGCTAGCTGTGTTGTGTTATTTTCTGGTATGCAAGCTATGAGTCCCCAAGTGATGATTGATACAAAAATCCAGAGACGCATGTACTTTTTTAACCTTTTTCCGAATGCACTGATTATATCGAATCATATCATAGGAATTGTTCTACGTAGGTGCTTTTAATGGAGTCATTATCCACCATTAACCCACACTGATGACGTTCACAGGGCTTATTTGAACTTAATTAAACAAGCGTTTACGCAATAAGCCCATTAACCAACGTAATTCTTCAATACGCAAGAGATATGCTAGCATCAGGAAAAGCCCCGCGCCGAGGATGCCCGGCACAATCACTAGTATAGTCTGGTTGATGAAGCCTACCGTACTGATCTGTGTCGTAAGCCAAACCAGCGCTGACCACGCGACCAGTGCCATTAATGCTGAGGCGATGATGGTCTTGATCGTCGTGCGCCCGAAATGTTGTGCGCCGAAACCATCAATCTGACGACGCAGTAAAATGGCAGAGATCACCGCGTGAACAACATGTTTGATGCTATCTGCAATCATCAAGCTGAACAAACCAAATGTTTGGAATAATAAGAGTACCGTGATGATATAGACCACATGACTGAACAAGCCAGTCAACGCTGGCGTGAGTGTATCCTTACGCGCATAAAAGGCATAGACTAGCAATAAATCAATCGCGGCGAAGGGTAAACCGATCAAATACAGGCGCAGAGCCAGCACAGTGATTTCGGTATCAGCAGAGGTGAAAGCGCCACCTTCGAACAACAAGCGCACGATGGGTACGGCGAGAATGAGTAAGCCTATAGTAGCAGGGATAATCAGCGTTGTCGCTAGACGAATCCCTAGACCGAGCGTATCGCGGAAAGCTCGCACGCCATCATCGAGGATTGATGCCGCCTGTGATGCCAGCGTCGGTAAAATGGCAATGCTGATTGCCGTGGCGACAAGCCCCTGCGGGAACTGAATTAATGTCGTGGCCTGATTCATGTACGAGATACTGCCTTCGATGTTAGTCTGGCTGGCGAGGCGGTAACTGAAAAAGCGAATCACCAGCGTATCCATCAGCAAGGATGCCATCACTGGCGTATAAAGGATTATCACATTGCGCAATGCGGGATGCCGCCAGTTGAATGAGATACGCAATTTCGATAAGTGCAAGCCGGGCATCTGGAGTGCCATTTGTACTACCGCCCCGATGAACCACCCAATTGCTGCTGCTCGTACTGCATCGACGGGTAAACCGATGCCAAAGGCGAACACACTTGAATCAGCACGGAAGATTAATTCACTGGACGGAACCAGCAGGAAGATCGCAATCACGATGCTCGCGTTGAACATCACCCCGGCAAAAGCAGGATAGGTGAAAGATTTGAGCGCGTAGAGCGCACCGCTGAAGATAGCAAAAAGTGCTAGAAAGATCAGCGCCGGCGATGTGATGCGCAATAGATCGGTAGCGAGGGCTTGTGTCTGTGCGTCGTAACCATCACCGATCAGTGCGACAATCTGTGGGGCGAAAATTTCCAGACCTAGCACTAAGCCTGTTACAATAAATAACAACATCGTGACCAAGATATTGATCACTTTCCACAGTTCTTCGCGCCCTTCAACAGTGACAATTTCAGACAATACTGGCACAATCGCACCGTTGACATGCCCGCCAATCAGCAAATCATAGAAGGTTTGTGGCACAAGCACCGCAATGCGAAACGCATCCAACTGGGCTGTTGCTCCGAAGAAATAAGCTAGTGTTTTCTCGCGCAATAAGCCCAGCACGCGACTGCTGATATTGCCCAGCGCGATCACACCAGTAGCGCCGGCAACGCTTGCATTCGTCGCTTCCTGCTGCGCTTCAGCTGAGATCGTACTGGAATCTTCGGGTTGGAGGGTGATCTCGTCTTCTATCATACCGCCTGCAATTCGTTTGCCAATCGTCCACTTTTTCAGCAAAAGATGACAATAACACTATCTATTAGAATTGCAAGCGGGAAAGTGAGTGCGTCATTCAGCGGTTGTCACCATCCCCTTTGATGACACCTCGCTCTAAACGCGAGAATAATTTGTCCAGATTATCTTCGGCAATTTCTTCCAGCGTGAAGCCCAAATTGGTGCAAATTTGTGTTAGATACCAGAGAACATCGCCGAGTTCACTCTTGAGCGCATCTTTATCCGCATCAGAGAATTCACCGCCTTTATCACGAAAAATCTTCTTGATTTTGCCAGCAAATTCACCTGCCTCGTTGACCAATCCCAGCGTCGGATACACAATGGGATCGTTGGTTGGGATGTCGCCGTAGGTCTTGCGTGATTGTTCTTGATAGTCGCCATGTTTGGTTTGCATGCTTGTTCCTATGATTTACGGTTGGGTCGGTGTAATGTCGATCTCTGCACCACTTGTCGCTGTTGCTGTCGGGCTAGCGGTGGGGGGTAGTGTGGCAGTTGGTAAATCCGGCACATTGACTTCCGTCCGCAAATTGATCAGGTCAAAGGTCTCAGCACAGTCGAATGCGTCACGCAAACCCCAGCCTCGAATATTATCAGGTAGTTGTACGCGCAACCAACCTGCATCAGCATCTTGTGCCAATACAACCACCGTTGTTGATGCCGGAATTGTACCCACTTGCTGATAACGTTCATCGGGGCCTTCGCGTAGGCCAATGCTCTCTAGCGCGATGCATTGTGGGTCAATGATCGTTACTGCTAGGCGTTCTTCCAGCGTGTTGCCTCTGGCATCTTGTGCGTATAAAGTCAGTTCCAGAGCCTCAGTAGGGATACCACCAATGCCTGTCAGATTATCGACTGCATCATATTCAGTTGATGATTGTATTAGATTATTGGTAAAGGTCGATAAACCTTCAATGCGTACCGATACGGCGCTGGTCACATCCCATGTGATCTCAAGGGTGTTGACCGTGTTACGAACTAGTGTCGCAGGGAGAACCTCAAAACGGTTGACCGTTAAAGGTACTTCGACGAAGACGCTGATGCTCTCACGGGCAGTGGCTTCGCCGTTGCGGGCAATCACCGTAATCTCAATGTCGCCGCTCAATGTGCTAGTGTCGATCAAGTAGGTGTCCTGTGTGCCATCCACGTCTTGTTCAAAGGCAACTTGATTGATTAGCACGTCGAAGCGATCGGTGTTTTGCGCTTCGATGAATAGTGTCAAATCATCGCCCTGTAGCACGCGCCCCTCACTGACTGTCAGCGCGTCAATTTCTGGTTCGCTTGGGGTGAGGATGCCCAGCACCGCCAACAAACCCACAATCAATATCGAGAGTGTGATCCCTGCGGCTGCAAGTGCTCCCCAGACAGGAATACGGGGGGAGATTGTCGCTTTGCCTTCTGCCGCGGCTACAAAGCGCGATGCATCATGAGATTGTACCTGTACGATGAATGGATAGGTCTTGCTTTGCCCGATTAATGGGGCAGATTGGGCATCAAGGTGCAATTCAACCCGCATATGTTGCCCTGCTTTTAACTCAAGCGGGGTGCTCGGTAGCTGGAAAGTCAGGTCATTGTTGGGGCTTTTCGCGCTGAGCGAGATGCGTATCACACCACTACCCTGATTGTGCAGGAAGATCGGTACAGGCTCATCTTCGTAAGCCTGCTGACCGAGCGCCATACCAAAGCCACTATAGGCGTTAATCTCGACCTGAAGCGCACGGTAAACAGTCTGCTCCGGTTGGTTGGTGGGTTGTACCTCAATCATCATCTCATAAGATTGGGGTGTGGTACTCGAGCGACGCGGTGGCTTGACATTGACCAAAATATAAGCAGTCTCATGCGGATCAAGCTCAATTTCTGAGCGCGTTATGCGTAACCAGTTCGTCGGGATGCCGGTGACCTGTATCGTATAGTGGTTAGTCTGGGTGCCCAGATTAGTGATCGCCAGTTCAGCGGAGCTGCTAGCGGCTGGCCATACGCGCAAGGTCTGATAATCGACTTCTACTCGCAATTCTGAGGCGCTTACTTCTACCTGTTGCGTCTCCTCATCAAGGGGATGCATCATGATAGTGGGGGCATCATCTACCTGCCGGAAGATAATACGTAAGGAACCGATCAAGATTTCCTCAACATCCCCTAACACGCGCGGTTGATTGCGTTGCAGTTGCATGCCATCAACATAGGTGCCATTGGCAGATTCTAGATCTGTGATCGAGACCTGATTACCTTCGCGAACGATGCTAAAGTGATAACGTGAGATAGTATCTGTATCCAGCGCGATCACGTTGCCATCTGCTCGACCAACTGAGACGGTATCTTCGTCTAGCATGTATGTTTCAAAACGACCATCCGGAAAATAAACTTCGAGACGACCATAGGCCATAATCTATTGCTCCGCTCATTGCGCGATTACCTAATCTGTATTGTATCCCGATGTGGCTTCGGGGCAAACTATCGTCGGGAGATCAGCGATCAAGCATGACATCACTTTTGTGTTAGCAAGTGCCGATAGGTGGCTTGTAGTGAGAGTGCGTCAGCAGTATGAAAAGGTTGAGGTGCTTCGACAGCTACTGTTCCCCCCACCTTAAAATCAATCAAAGCCTGCAACAATGCTAGATAGTCAAAATCTGCTTCATAGAGTGGAATATGAGCCTTCTCGCCTTTTGGGGTGTAGGCAATTCCGCTCATGTGGCAGTGCATTTGATGATGGAGGACGTCCTCACCCAACTTATCACGAATCAAGTTTAGTGCTCCGGCAAATTCATCATAACTGTTGAACGTGCCATCACCTCGTCTCGCATGACAGTGTGCCCAATCAATGCAGGGTAACACGCCTTCAATCTCAGCACTCAGTTCGACAATCTCCGCCAGATTGCCGAAATTAGCCTGTTTGCCCATAGTCTCTGGTCTAAGAATGACATCCGTACCCTCTTCGCGTAGGATCGTTGTCAGTTCGATTAGTTTTTCTTTGACATGCTCATAGACCTGTTCGGGCGGTTGCCGATGATAACTGCCCGGATGAAAGACAATATCGCGTGCGCCGGCTAAGTATCCTTTGCGCGCTGCGGTCAATAAGCGCTCGTCGCTGGCTGCCATCTTTTCGCGGGTTTGGCTATTCAAGTTGATGAAATAGGGTGCGTGTACGCTCAGTGTGATGGCATGTTTTTGGGCAGTTTGCTGAATGTTAGCACAGGTGTCATCGCCTACGCGCACACTCCGTGTCCAGGCAATTTCTAAATGATGCAAGCCTAAATCAACCATGTGCGAGATCGCCGCTTGTGTGCCACTGCGGGGCGTAGTCTGGGGCGAGCCAACTGTCCCAAAGTGTAATTTGTCCTCGTTAATGTTTGTCATATAGGGATTTTGCACTCTCGTAACAACTCATCAGCTTATTCTCGCGTATAATGGATGAGAGTCCGCCCGTGTACAAGGGCGATTGTCAAGCAAGAATAGGATGAAACAATGTTCAACAATAATTCAGGTAAACCGCGCAACTACCGTCGGCAGAGTTTGATGATGACAGTCATCGCGATGGTGATGGTTTATATTATCTGGAACGTGCCCCAATTATCGGTGTTGCTCTATCCGCTTAATTTGTTCACTACCTATGTTCATGAAGCGGGTCACGCGCTGGCGACACTGGTCAGTGGTGGGCAGGTGGTAGGCTTCTCAGTAGCAGCTGATGGCTCCGGCTTGACGCAACGTATTGGCGGTTGGGATTGGTTGATTGGCCCTGCTGGTTATCTCGGCGCGGCATTGTTCGGGTCATTATTGTTTTATTGGATTAACCGTTTCCCACGGTTCACCAATCCAGTTGCAG
The DNA here is from genome assembly GCA_051117475.1 of Anaerolineae bacterium. GTDB lineage: Bacteria > Chloroflexota > Anaerolineae > Aggregatilineales > Phototrophicaceae > JAUZRW01. The sequence continues at coordinate 114,805 of JBNPEE010000004.1, forward strand.
TGGCGCTAGGTGTAGCAATTGCACTGTTCACCGTGCTATTCTCCGGTGGCAATGTGCTGGCGGTGCTGTTGGGTGTCGGTTTTGGTATGGTAATGATGGCGCTGGGCTTGCGTGCCCATCCGGCGGTGACAATGGTCACGCTCAACGTGCTGGCAGTCTCTACCGCACTTGAGGCCTTCCTCGATTTGCGTTATTTAATCTTCGTAATTGATGCGTCTAATGGCTCAGTCCCTAACGATGCAGTGCAGTTCTCACAACGGGTGACCCCTTTCATCTCACCGACGGTGATCGCGCTCACATGGGCGGGGATTGCTATCTTGATGTTCGCGATGGCGATTTACTACGGTGCATGGCAACCACTACGGCGCGAGATTGATGATACGTACCGCAACATCAAGGGGAAATAAGCCAGAGCATCACTTCTTAGATTCCAGAAATTCGATAATACGTTTGAGTGTATAATCAGAATGTCTGGCTTGTTTGCGTAAACCGAGCGCCTCGAACATCTGGCGTGCTACGTCTAAGTATTGTGCAGCATCTTCAAGTTGCCCGGCATCAGCGAGTACGTTACCAATACTGCGAATGACTTCGGCTTCGCTGGGGGTGTCGCCCAATTCGCGCATCAGTGTCATTGCCTGTCCATAATAGGCCAGTGCTTGATGAAAATGCTTGAACGCGCCTTGCTCATCCTCATCTAAAATGCGTCGCCCTAATTCTGCGTATAGGTTACCAAGGATACCGACGCGCAATGCCACATCTGCTTTCCGCCCCAGACGTTCATAAATGGTGACGGCTTCTTTAAAATGCTCGCTGGCAGTCACTAGTTCATCATTGACGACATGTGAATTGCCGAGATTGCCCAGACGGGCGGCGAGCGATTGATCATCGTTTAGTTGACGGGCGACCTTGACCGAAGAAGCGTGCAGAGGAATCGCTTCTTCGGGTTGTTGCAGATCATCATAGACCAAGCCGAGATTGCTGAGCCAGATTCCTCGCCCACGACTATCACCAAGTTCTTGCGCTAAGATGAGCGCTTGGTTGAGATGTTGGATAGCATCATCGAAGCGTTTGGCTTCGCGTAGAACGTTGCCCATATTGCCGAGAATGCCGTTCTCAGTCATGCGGTCTTGTTCTTCACGGGCACAGGTCAGCGCTCGCTCAAAGGCTTGTAAAGCTTGTTGTGTCTTACCAAGACGATAATACGTCAGTGCAAGATTGCCAAGGTGACGTGCTTCCGCCCCCGGATCACCATTTTCGCGGGCAAGTTCCACCACTTGTTCGAGGCTATTGATTGCGCTGAGATAGTCATCACGTTGTAGCGCTAGCCGTACATCGCGTAGCAGTTCAATTTGTTTATCCATGGCTTATCGTACCCTGCCCGTTTTGCTTGTGCGTCATTCATGATGGCTCTGTGACTGTGCCCATGCCATCCAGATACCCCACGAAATGATAGCAACTGACGCGCCGAGCAATACCAGCGGTAAGGCGCTGTGTATCGGTTGGATACCCCGCAGAAATAAATCGTCCTGTGTCAGGTCAAGCCGTATCACCGTAAATTCATCGGCGACCAGCTTGAGCGTTCGAAGATCAATCGATTCGGCATTACTCATGTTGGCGAGGATCGCCTCATAGACGGGGCCTGTGCGGTGGAACATGTAGAGTGCGCGCAATGCCTCGGCGCTGTCAGTGACCACATGAGCATGTCCGGCACGTTCTTTTTGTCCGAATTGGATGGTTACTGCCGGATCAGCTTTAATGTTCCTAACCCAGTGTGGTTGATCCCCCCAACCGGAAATCACATAGAGTTTGCTACCATGCTGACGGTATTCAAGAATGGTGTGACGTGCCAGACCCGATTTGCGCCCGCGAGTCGTCAACGCCATCAGTCGCATCGGACGCAGAAGTGCGCCTAAACCGAGTTGATGAAAGAGCATCGGCAAACGCACCAGCACTTTCAGCAAACCGCGTGGGTAGGGGATGAGATCAGTTATACCAGATGGTTTTTCAGGTGACATGAGCGTAACTGTGTGTATGGTCGATATGATCTCATTATACTGCAAGTGTGCATGTGATCCGAGTCAAAATGATGCAGTTTTTGATTTTGTGCAAGATTGCCTACTCCTGTTAGTTGATGATGTCCTCAATCTTTACTTCTTTGGGGGCGATCTCTTTGGCGTGGAAGCGTTCTGGATCGTTCTCATCCACCATCAGGTCGACATACCCACTGTAGGCGAGTCCAGCGAGTGTGTTCAGTAAGCCACGACTATGGGTGACCTGTTCTGCGGTTGCATTGCCATTATAAGTCACTGTCAAATGTAAGCCTAAAGGTTCAATCTGTTCCATCGTCAACAGGCTGTTTTCAGTGGATTGGATGATCTGCTCAACACGGGTTAGTGCGTTCTCTAGCGCGTCATCTTCATCGAAAGTCAGCGCACCGCGAAATTTTACATGGGGCATTGATCTTTTCCTCTCATCACTCATTTGTCTAAATAAGGTTAGGGGGAGTCCCCTGATCATGATTCATCTTACCATATCGCTTCGAGAAGACACTTAATCTTTGATGAAAGGCTTCAGGGCTTGCATATCAGCGCGATGCTGGGTGGTATCCCCGCCCTGATAGAGTGCCATTGCTGGATGATAAAGCGGGATCACATGCGCTTCACCATACGATGTCATCACTGGAATTACCTGTCCATGTAGCTCGCTGATTTTGCCTGTTTGCTTGTCTGAATCAAACAGCGTCAGCACGAAGCTCATCGCAAAACGCCCCAGCGTGGCGATCACACGCGGTTGAATGATCTCAATCTGGCGTTCTAAAAATGGCGTGTATAGCTCAATCTCGCCTTTGTGTGGATCACGGTTTTTGGGTGGGCGATCTTTGACGACGTTGGTGATATACACATCTTCACGGCGCAGATCAATGCTCGTCAGCAAGTCATCCAACACACGCCCCGATGCTCCCACAAAGGGTTGACCCGTTTTGGCTTCATTTGCACCCGGGGCTTCACCAATAACCATGATCTTAGCATGAGGATCTCCGGAGCCGATCACCGGAAAATAGTTGTTCTCAACGCGATAAGCATATAGGGGCGATTCAGTCAGGTTTAGCACCTCATCGCGTATCTGTTGAAGAGCTTGTTTACGGTCATCTGTTGTCATAAGACATCCCTTGATTGTGTTTTATGCTATTATATCGAACATCCGTGCGGAATGTAGGTGAAATTTGCATGAAAATTTCCCCACGATCTCGTCATCAGCGTCTGGATGAATGAGGAGCTATGCTACAATGAAAATTGCTTTATCAGTTTTGTAATGGAGCCGATTGTGAAAATGATGAGATCGTTGTTTTTAATTGTATTGTTGGTGTTTGTGGGTGGGGTATTTGCTCAGGATGAAACAGAACCCACACCCGAACCTGTTATCGTACGCGATGGTATTCCTGCTGTTGAGACCCTCCGCTTTGAGCCAGTCATCACCAATTTGGTGCGCCCGCTCTATGTCACTCATGCGGGTGATGGCAGTGGGCGGTTATTTGTTGTTGAGCAACGCGGGCGCATCAATGTCTGGGATGGTGAGTCACTTAGCATCTTTCTGGACATCAGTAATCTCGTCTCGCAGGAGGCGCTTGGTACAGGCTACACCGAACGCGGCTTATTGGGCTTGGCATTCCATCCCGATTATGCTGAGAACGGCACGTTTTTCGTCAATTATACCGATCGCAGTGGTGGCACCGTGATCGCCCGTTATCAAGTTAGCGCTGATCCCAACCTTGCTGATACTAGCACAGCTGAGATCATCTTTACCGTCGAGCAACCTTTCGCCAATCACAATGGCGGTCACATGGCTTTTGACGCGGAAGGGTATCTCTATGTGTCACTGGGTGATGGTGGTTCCGCGGGTGATCCGTTCAATGCCGGACAAGACCCGACTGATCTGCTGGGCACGATCATGCGCCTCGATGTGGATGCTGAAACCGGCTATGCTATCCCCGAAGATAATCCATTTGTCGGTACCAATGCCGGCGCGGATGAAGTCTGGAGTTATGGGTGGCGTAACCCGTGGCGTTTCTCCTTTGATCGCTTGACCGGTGATATGTTCATCGGCGATGTGGGGCAAGCACAGTGGGAAGAAGTGAACTTTGAACCGGTTGATAGCGAGGGTGGCTTAAATTACGGTTGGAAATTCTTCGAAGCAACGCGCGTTTATGAGGGCGGGGGAGATCCTTCGGCTGTGGTGATGCCCTTCGCGGAGTACGATCATGCTGGCGGAAGTTGTAGCGTGACTGCTGGCTATAACTATCGGGGTGAAATTCTGCCCGATTGGGAGAGTGTGTTCTTCTATGGTGATTATTGCTCCGGACGAATCTGGACAGCGTATCGCACGGCTGAGGATGTGTGGGTCACGGATCTGTTGACCGATACCAATTTCACTATTAGCAGTTTTGGTGAAGATGAAGCCGGTGAACTGTACATTGTCAACTATGGGGGCACGGTCTTACAGGTGCTTCCTGCGGAATAAGCGGATAACACACAACAGGGCGCACATCAACGATGCGCCCTGTTGACTTGGTACGTTAACGGCGGTTGCGCTGTTCCTGAATGAAACTATCCGTCAGTTCGCCCTCTTCGTTGAGGCGCACACCCGCTTGTGCATCGCCGAACTCTGTACTTAGACGGTCTGGTTTGCGCTTCTCCGTGGTGATGACTTCGCCGTTCATGCGTGCTAGCTCGCGCTCCACTTCGGCTTGGATTTGTGCCTCATTCTTAGACGCACCGGGCCCATATTTGTTGTAATACTCTACACCCTGACCCACAACGCCCATTCCCCAGAAGATCAGTGGGAAGAAGGGCCAGAAGAACCCCGCGCCTGTGAAGAACCAGATCCCCACTAAGAACGTATTGACGGCAATATAGGTTCCGAGATGCCCGACAAAATCATTGCGTTCTTTCATGCGCTTGATAACCCGTCGTCGTGCCAGTTCTTGCTCGGTCAGGGCGATACCCCTTCGTTGACGTAGTTCTGTGTCGATGCGATCTTCGATCATCTCGGCAAGGCTTTTCACGCCGGATCTTACATTATCGCGTAAGCTATCCCAGTTGACATTGCCGATATCTAAGTCAAACTCGTGTTCATAGCGCCTTTGCCCGGCCGGTTTTTCGATGGTATTACGCGCTGATGCCGGGCGCGGGTTGGCGTTAATTCGGCGTTGTGGATCAATCCGCGATGACTCGCCTTGATCTTGCTCATCGCCAATTGAATCGAGTTCGGGTTCTGCACGTAATGCTTCGCTGAACGCCTGCATCATCGCTCCGGCACTTCCGAAACGTTGGTCACGATCTTTGGCGAGCGCCTGTTGTAACACGCGGTCAATAGCCGGGTTTAGATCCGTGTTGATCGTACTGGGCAAGGGTGCTTCTTCGTAAATATGCCCATGCACGATGCCATAGGTGGTATCGGCTTGAAAGGGAACCTGTCCGGTCAGCAGTTCGTATAAAATCACACCCAGCGAATAAATATCGGTGCGATGATCAATATCTTTGTTACCTTTTCCCTGTTCAGGCGAGATGTAATAGGGTGTGCCAAGCATCATATCATGACTGATGGTGGATGAGCCTAGTTCTGCAATGCGTGCCAACCCGAAGTCTGTGATGTAAACTTGCTCATCATTGCCAATCAGAATGTTGGATGGTTTTATATCACGATGCAAGATACCTTGTTGATGGGCATAATCCAGCGCCCTAGCAACACGGGTCAGCGTTTGTTCGATCTCCTCAATGGTCATACCCTGTTTGATGAACTGTTTTTTGAGGGTCATGCCGTCAATATATTTCATCACCAAGTAGGGCACATTGTTATATTCAGCCGAATCGTGAATAGTCACAATTGCCGGATGATCGAGGCGGGCTACAATCTGCGCTTCCCGTCTGAAACGCGCACGAAAATCCTCATCTTGTAAGAAGGTGCTGTGCATTAATTTGATAGCGACGTGGCGATCAAGGGTTTCGTGATAGGCTTTGTAAACCGTTGCCATGCCCCCACGCCCGACCTCATCAACAATTTCATACGCTCCAAGTTTGTCGCCCTGGCGCAAATCCATAATACCGTGCTCCATCTCTGACTGGCTTCCACCGTGTATTGTACTTTGCCGATGCCTCTAATGACAAGTTACGTGTTTATATGGGTAGGCGTTGCACCCATCGGCGTACTATCGCCAGAGGGTGTCGCTTTTCAGATGAGGTCTTTTAGGTCAAGTAAGTCATCTTCATTTGCATCATGGCGCGGTAGCTGAATGATAACTTTCGTGCCACCGGAAGCGACTTGTTGAAAGATAATATTGCCCCGATGTAGCTCGATGATCTTCTTGGCGATTGGCAATCCCAATCCCATCCCCTGCTGTTCACGCTTTTGACGATCAATCTGCTCAAAGGGTGTGAGCGCGCGTTGGAGCTTGCGCGTGGTCATTCCGGAGCCTGTATCCACAATTGAGATGGTGATCGTCTGATCGCTATGTTTCTGGTTGATCAGCACATCGGTCCCCGGCGTGGTGAAATCGAGCGCGTTCGAAACAATTTCGGCGAAAGCGTGGCGTAAGGATTGACTGTGACATTGTATATCGGCGCGATGCGTGGAGTTATTCACGCGCACGTTGCCATGTGGATGTCGATAGGCAAAGCGTCTTGCCACTGCTACCGCTGAATCCAAGACAGTGCGAATATCCTGTGCTGTTCCCCGTAAATCAATTGTGTTCTCATTCAGTTCGTTGGTATCAATTTGTGTCATCAGCACCATCTGCTCAACTAAATGTTGCAAGCGATGAGTGCCAGCTTTCCACGAATCAAGTAAGTCTTTGATCTGATCTTTGCTCAAACTATCGAACTTTTTATCAATCAGTTGTTCGATCATCACCACCGAGGTTAGAGGCGTACGCAACTCGTGCGCCACCATTTGTGTCAGGTTCTTTTTGGCTTTTTCTAATTCTTCGGCATTCTGCCGATCATTGCCTTGATCCGATAATAGCGTTTCTTGTCGGCGCAAGCGCGAGTAAACCGCAGAGAGTAATTCTTCGTTGGTGAAAGGTTTGGTCAAATAATCATCTGCACCCAATTCCATCCCCTGACGCATCGACTTACGATCTGTCAGCGCGGTGAGGAAGAGAAAGGGTATCTTCTTGAGAGGGGCGCTCTGGCGTACATGTTGCAAAATCTGGAACCCATCAAAATCAGGCATACTAATATCGCTGATAATCAGATCCGGCGTGAATAACTGCAACATCCCCAAACCGGTGCCACCGTTTTCGGCTTCTTTCACCTCAAATCCCTCTAACTCTAAGATTGAGGCAATGTTCTGGCGTATGTCGTGGTTATCCTCTATGAGTAGGATTGTCTTTGCTTTTTCATTCATCGCATATCCTGACTATAAGCCCCTCGCAGACAATGCCATCATCAACTGCTGAGTTATCTTATTCTGTTACAATTATAACACACAAGCTGTCTGTTCCTCATTATGATTTAACTGTTGAACGTGATGCCTAATGAAAAGCACCCACACAAAGAAAACTGTGCGGATGCTCTTCGCTGTATTATACGCCTGTTGAGATGAATCACTGTTCCTGTGTGGTCTCTGGTGCGAGTTCTGGCTCCAATGGGCAACCGGCATTGCTAGTATCCCCGATCTCGTTAGGACAATTATCCGCACCATCAGGCACACCATCGCCGTCACTATCAATCGGGCATCCATTGTTGCTTGGTGCGCCGGATTGATCCGGGCATTGATCATCTGCATCTTCTACGCCGTCGCCGTCATTATCAATCGGGCACCCATCCGCGCCGGAGCCGAAGGTATCCGGGCAGGAATCGTTGCTGTTGAGTACGCCATCGCCATCATCATCCGTGTCAGGGCATCCGTTCAAGAGCGGAATACCGGCTTGTGTGGGACACTCATCGCGGTCATCGAGGATCCCATCGCCGTCACTATCCGCGGGGCAGCCATTGAGGTCACGCAAGCCGGAGCGGTTCGGGCATTGATCCTCATTATCCGGTATCCCATCGCCATCACTATCCGGTGGTGGGCAACCGTTGCTCTGTGTCCCCGCTTGATTGGGGCAACTATCGACATTGTCTAGCACACCATCGCCATCACGGTCACCGATGGCTGTTGGTTGCGGTGTGTTCGTCGGCAAAGGCGTATTGGTCGGGAAAGGTGTCGGTGTGCTAGCTGGCACGCGAGTCGGCGGAATGAACTGGAATGCGGTCGGCGGGATGCGCTCGGTAGCCGTCGGTGAGACATTCGGTGTAATCGTCACGGTAGGCGTGGGGGTGAGAGTCGTATCTGCACCGATTGGCGTGACGGTCTGTGTTTGTTCGATATTAGTCTCATCGGGATTACTGCCGTTATTATTCGCTAACACGTAAAAGCCGATCATGTAGAACGGTAGTGTTCCGATAATGATGAAGAATAAAACGCCCCTCAAAATGAGCCGCCCATTACCATCCGCAAACATGCTAGACCCTCTCCAATATCCTCAGTCCTTAGTCGATTGTGCGCTAGCCATATGAGATTTGCAACCTACGCTCACACTGCTTTTTGCCTATTGTAAATCCATAATCTGATACAGTTGCTTGTCGTAGAATCCGCGTTTGCGGTAGTATTCCCGCGTACCAATCGCGCTGATCACTGCCATCTGTGCATACCCTCGCGCTGATGCCAGTTCAACCGCCCGTTCGATCAGTTGCTTGCCCAACCCGCTATGCTGGGCAATTCCGCTCTTATCATCGCCAATGCCTAGAGATTGCCCGTAAACGTGAATCTCGCGGATAATTGCCACGCCTTCAAGCTCTTCATGGATGGCGGGTTGATCGTGATCGGGCAGGCATAAGCGCAGGAAACCCGCAATCTGACGGTCTTCAGTGATGAATTGTAAGAACACCTCATCGCTCATGCCGGAACGATACCACAATTCGTCTAAGCTCAATTCATCGCGCTGGACGGTTTTATAGCGGATCTCGCGAGCGCGAATATCCATAGACCGTTCGCCCCGTTTGCTGAGTTCTTGCGAGACAATCTGCCGGAAGTTGGTCAGCTGATTGCCTTCAACAATATCGGTGCTGGGAATATCACGGATCACACGGGTGAGACGGCAATATTCTGGCGTTTCCTTGAAAGTCTCAGTCAGCACATCTAACAATTCATCGTGTGAGTAAGGTTGCCAATCCCCACGCTGATAATACTGCATCAATTCGGCACTCTCGATCAATGAACAAGGATATACTTTGAGTTCATCTGGTCTAAAGTCTGGATCGGCGAACATCTTGCGATAATCGGCGATGTCAAGTTCTGGCGTGCTACCGTATAAGTTCGGCATCCAATGCGCGTGAATCTTGAAGCCTGCTTGACGTAATAGCGTCACTGCACGGCGCGTTGCGTCCACACGATGCCCGCGCCGATTCGCTTTTAGTACGTCGTCGTTCAAGCTCTGGAAACCAATTTGAACTTTTGTACATCCTAAGCGCCGTATCCGCAAGACCTCCGCTTCGTTGATGTGATCAGGGCGTGTTTCGATCACAAGCCCCACCACGCGACACTCTGCCGTCTCGTTCTCGCGATGGGCATGTTCTAACTCATCCCATGTAGCGTATTCATCAAGTGGTGAGCGCTCGATTGTGCCCTGTGCGATCTCTTTCACCAGCTCTTTGGATCGGCGCATCTCTTGCTGGTAGATGTTCTGTACGACCTGATTATACGTTTTATCGAGTGCTACACCGGCAATCGTCACATTACTGGTGTTGTTCTCTGGGTGTAATTGCGAATCCTGCTTGAGTGCGTCCCATACTGCCTCGCGGTTGTCGATGCCTTTACCGAAATCATGGAGCGCGTCGAAGATGCGTTTGGTAAACCAGATCTGATAGGTCTCTGGATAAAATGACCATGTCCCACCAAGAATAATCACCTCAATTTTATCAACCGGATGTCCCATGTTGTGATAGGTCTGCAAACGGACGTATGTTTGCAGGTAAGGATCAAAGCTGTTTTGCTCGGCACGTTGTGCGCCGGGCTCATCGGATAGATAGCTTTTGGGCATCCGCACATCGTTTGGGCAGAAGATACACTCACCCGGACAGGGGAAAGGTTTAGTCAAGACCGTGACTGGCGTCACCCCGCTGATGGTGCGCATCGGCTTGCGCCGTAACTTGAACATCTGCTCTTCATCATACGGGGGCAAGCCATCTTGCCCGGCAAACTGCCGGTAGGCTTGTACCAGTTGTGTTCGACTGTGCATCGAACGGTCATCCTTACGCGGATAACGGCGTAGCAGTGCACTCAGCTCATTGCCTGTTGGTCGCGTGGGCATAGCGATAATTTCTTTGAGAATTGTGACGAGAGTCTCACGATGGAACTCGTAATCGAAGTCATATTTGGATTGCATATTGGCTATCCGCTCATTGTCAGACAGATCGGATAGCAATTGTATCAAAATCGTGAGCAAGAGTCAGCGGTTAAAGCCCACCATCACTGTTCACTCGATTAAGTCAGCAGTGCGCGTGCTTTCGGGAGTTAACAGGTGATCTGGTGCCAGAGGTAAGTCAAAGCCGAAGGTACTACCTTCGCCATAGGTGCTCTCGAACAACATGCTACCGTCGTGGCGCTCAATGATGTTCTTGACCAGATGCAAGCCGAGTCCTGTACCCTCAATGAAGCGGGTCTCGCTAGTTCTGGCGCGGTAGAACGGCGAGAATAGGCGCTCTTGTAGCTCATCAGGGATACCATAGCCATTATCAATCACACGCACTTGCGCACTGCGCTCGGTCACCGTCAGATAGACATGGACTGTGCCATGGCGCGGGGTGTACTTGATAGCATTCTGTACAAGATTAGAAATCGCCTCATGAATTTGAAGAGGATCACCCTGCACATAGACAGCGTCTTCTGGCAGGTGGCGATGGAGCTTTTGTTCACTCCGTACGGCATAATCTGCCTGATCGCTGACACATCGTGCCATCAGCGTTTTGAGATTGACGATTTTGTGCGATTGTTGTTCGGCAAATTGCTGAATACGCTCCAGTGATAAAATGCCCATTGTGATGCGTTGCATTTTGCGCGCTGCGATCTCGATTTTATCGAGATACCCCAGCTCTTTTTCGTTCAACTTCTTGTTGACATCCTCACGCAACATTTCCATATATCCCATGATCGCCGACAAAGGATTTTTGAGGTCATGGCTGGCAATGCGGATCATATCTGTTTTGAGTTGCTCTAAGTAGCGTACCTCTTCATATTGCTCTTTGGTCTGGCGGTGTAACATCGCATTATCGAGGAAAGCGGCAATGCGTCCGGTGATCAGTTGCAAAAACTGGAAACGCTCATGCGAGAAGCGTTCCGGACGAGTAGCTTCCAGCACTAGCACACCTACGATCCGATCATTTGAGTTGAGCGGAATAATCATCATAGCGCGTGTGCCATCTAACAAGGGCACATAATCCTCATCTGCATGCACATCGAAGATCAGCTGTGGCTTGCCGGATGCAATAGCACGTGGCACGATCCCATGCTCAAGTGTCAGGCTCTGTTCGAGTTGCTCCGCGTTGTATTTCCCAACTACGCTAATCAATGCTAGCTTACCGGTGGGTAATACCATCACGAGATAACCCGTTTGCGCGTTACTCAAGCGTAAGGCAGCATCCAGTGCCAATTGTGACACGTAATTGACGCTCAAATCCGCCGCTAGCTCAACATTCACCTGACGCACAATCGTCAAATCTTCGATATGCTGATTGAGTTCATCCTGAATGCGCTTGATCGAGCTAACATTGCGGATTAGTGCCATGATCTCGTCTTCATTGAGGCGGATTAATCGTGTTTCATAATGTTCTTCATGATGTTCATCGAGTATCTGGGTGAATTCAAAGGTGTGCAGATAATGACGTTCAATATCAATATCGAGATACAACCGGGTCTCTTCAACCAGAGGTTGTGGGAAGTTGGTATTGAGTAAATTCATGCCGATTACTGAGCGCCCTACATTCAATGATTCAGCTTCATCAGTTGTTTTGTACTCGGTGATTGTGCCATCACGCCGTACCACAAACATCATGTCCGGCAAAGTATTGAGCAGAGCGCGGTGACGTGCTTCACTATTTTCGAGTTGTTGTTGAGCCAATTTTTCGCTAGTGATATCGCGCTCAATGCCAAGCACGCCGTCAATTTGTCCCTGTGTGTTGTACATCGGGATTTTATGAACGTTGAACCAGTGTTCTTGTTGGTCATCGCTCAGGCGTTGTTCTTCGATCACAAGATTGCGTCCAGTCTTAATCACTTCTTGATCTTGCGCCTGTAAATAACTTTGATCGGCTTTTGAGAACATATCGCTGTAGTGTAGCCCCAGTAACTCCACTGCGTGCGTTTTGCCCAATGAATTGGCGTGGGTCAGGTTGCTGAAGATGAACTTGCCCTGCGTATCTGCTACATAGATAGCGGCTGGCAGGTTGTCGATGATCTCGCGCAACATATTGCGCTCGCTCTCCACCTGATTATGCGGTTGCTTGTAGCGGTTGATAGGGTTGATGATGAAGTTGTAGCGCGTGTTTGCATCTTTTCCGGCGGTCTCACCACTATGATGTACCCATTGCCAATTACCATCCTGATCAACTAGTGGATAATCGAGCTGAACGATTGCGTTCTCTGTCAGGAGCTTATGGAAGGGCTCACGATAATTGAAAGCCAACAACTCGCTGTAAGGCGCACCGATGAGCGTTTGTCGATCATAGCCAATCAGGGTTTCAATCGCGTTGCTCACATCAACGATGCGCATCTCTACATCCAGGCTAATGACGGCAGATTGGTTAATCTGAAATAACCGTTCGTACAAAGCCATATTGAATGCATCATTGGTATGGTTTGGGGTCGGAATTTTATTTTTCATAATTATTTTCTCTCAAACCCATCTTTTACCGCGAGTAGGTTTTTATATCTTTAAACTAGCTTACCATGAATCCATCATTACAGAGTGTGATATCGTGATGCCATATCATCTTGTTGATCCTAGCCCCACACAATATCGCGTATAGCCTCCATTATATTATAACACTTTTTATTAAGAAACTTGCCAGATGAGTGGAATCAGCATCTCCCAGTCACTCAAACCGGCATGACGACTAATCATTGGTAGTGTACCCAATGCTGGATCAGATAAGATATAGCCGGGGCGCGGGAGCAAGATCACATCGCCAATACGGTGCCTTAGCTCCGACGAAATCTGTGTGCCGAAGTAGCCGTTCTCGAGCGCGACCTGTGATATGAGATATGTCAGGCAATCGCTGTAGTGCGCGTCAATCTGTGTGGTGACGGCATCTAATGTACCATGACGCAGATACATGTACCCATGACGCTCATCCCCCGCGATACTCATCTGCATTGCAGATGTTAATATAGGATCATCGGCTATTCGAATCGCTTGTGTGGCATCCTGATGCCCGTGATCCGCGAGAATCATCACTAGTGTTTCACCGTCCATCGTATCAGGATTGTTCAGCACACGGCGTAGATCACTCAACTTTTGTATAATTTCTTGATCAGTGTGAGGGTGAGTTGCACCGTATTCATGCGCCAGCGCATCAATACCTTCCCAGTAAATTTGTACATAAACGCGTTTACCCCGCGTATCGCACAAAGTCTGCTCAACTTGTCCGATAAAATCTGCATACCCTTTGTGTGTGACAGCGTGTGTCACATCTCGATGCAAAATGCGCGATAAGCCCGTGCCCATATAGGCGCGATTGGTGATTACATAGCTAGGTATTTCCTGAAGTTGGAGATAATTGCTCAAACTCGGTGCCTGCACGATGTCCTCTGGCGGTAAGCCCCACTTAGCAACCACATCTTGCCGATGACTCCGGAAACCTGCCATCGGCGTGAAGGTGATCATATTGGTGAGTAGCGATAGTTGGCGTAAGAACATCAGTGTGCCCGTGATACTCATCTCAGACGGCGTTGCACCTGTCCACAGTGAACTGAGTGCGACGACTGTTGTACTCGGCGCAACTGATGTTAATGGCACGAGATCGCGTCCACCGTTGAGATCGGCAACAATCTGTGCAAGGTGTTGATCCTCTGCCATCAAACGGCGTAGATGATGATAACCCATACCATCGAGCAAGATCACGATGACACGCTGAGCCTCTGGCGCGGCATCTTGCCACACCTGATCTTGTAAAGGATTGGCATGAGGTAAGGGGGCACCGAGTATCTGAGCGACGGTGTGCGGAACACTGGTCAATGATAAACCATCATAATAGGGGAATAATAACTCATCCGCCCATGATACCGGTAAGTCGAACGGACGATGCTGACGGATGGTTTGCTCAAGTTGAGTCGCAATGGTTTCAGGCATGTGATCTCCAATCTAACAACAGAAATCAAGCATAGCAGATTTCGCCTGAGGGGCAAACAGACCCCTAACTTATTTTGTAGTCAGGAGATCTGTTCACGTTTTGAAGTGGCAATTAAACGAGACTTTCCAGACGCTCAACCAGTTCAGCCATCACCGCAAAGGTCTTTTCGATGGGTTCCGGTGTGAGCATATCCACGCCAGCCATTTGTAGCGCGTCGAGTGGATCGAGGGCACTGCCTGTGTTCAAGAATTGCAGATAATTTTGCACTGCTTGTGAATTACCATTACGCACCTGATCGGCGAGGGCGTGTGCCGCACTGATACCCGTCGCATATTGGAAGGTGTAGTAAGGCAAGTATAGATGCCCGAATGTTGCCCAGGTGATGCCAGTCATGTCCGCATCGTGGCTGAGTGTGTCACCGTAACCGTCTGAAAAATACTCGTTCATGAGGTTGTTGAGCGTATCAGCAGTCAAGGCTTTGCCTGCCGCTTGCCGTTCATGAACTTCAAACTCGAAGCGTGCCAGCGTCGGCATGATGAAGAAATACCGGTGGAAATTATCCATTGCTTCTTGAATCAGCGCTAGTTGGAAATCACGATCATCATTTTGTTCAAATAGGTGTGCACGTGTCATCGCTTGATTGAAATTGCTCGCTGTCTCTGCAACAAACATCGAATAACCGGCGTAAATTTCTGGTTGGGTCTTGCGCGAATAGTAACTGTGCATCGAGTGACCGAGTTCGTGCGCCAAGGTACTCATCCCACTTAGTTGATTGTCGAAACTCATCATAATGAAAGGGTAGGTGTCGTAAGACCCGTTAGAGAATGCGCCCTGACGCTTACCCTTGTTAACTGACCAATCGACCCAGTTCTCTTCGAGGCATCCTCTCGTCATGGTATTCACGTAATCGTCCCCGAGGGGTTCCATGCCTTCAGCAATCCATTGCACTGCTTGGCGATAGTCGATCTGAGGTTCTTTCTCGGTCAAAGGTGCCCAGATGTCATAGTCAAAGATTTTATCGACACCTAAGATTTTACGCTTGGCTTCCCAGTAACGGTGCCATGTTGGTAAGTTCTGCTGATAGGTGTTGATCAGATTATGAAACACATCGACAGGCAGATTATACGGATGCAACATCATATCGAGTACGCTATCATATCCGCGCACGCGCATCTGCATCGTACTCTGCTTGACGCTCGTCAAATAGGTTGCGGCGAATGTATTCTTGAATTGCAGATAACCTTTATTGTAGTTCTGCCAACCGGTACGTCGTAGCTCGCGATCTGTGCTACCTTTGATGATACGGATGCTACTCTGTGTGACGGGGAAAGGTTCACCATCACTGCCGATAGCATCTTCGAATTGCAAGTCTGTGTTGCTCAGTTCGCTGTAGGCATTCTGTGTGCCGCCAAAAGGCTCACCCAACATCCCCATCACTTGCTCAACTTCTGATGAGCGTGTGTGTGCCGCTTGGCGGAACATCTCGCGTACTGCGCGTTCGTAGATGGTCAGGCGTTCATTGTCTTTAACCCATTTCAGCAGGGTGTCTTCACTGATAGCGATTAACTCCGGTGTGGAGAATGCCGTATTGCGACTGTAACTGCCAAATAAACCCATCATCTGACCAAGCATCGCTTTGGCTTCACCATCGGTGCTATCCACGGCGGTGCTCATCCCGACATAACTGCGCAACTTGAACAAACGGCGGCGGAGTTGGCTCTCCAGTTCCCAGTAATCAGCCAGTGTCTGCGCGCCTTCGCTGAGTTTGCCCGCATACTTGCCTAGTTTCGGCAGTTCTTCTTTGAGTGCTTCGTACTCGGCTTGCCACGCATCACGGTTGGCAAACACACTGGTATCATTCCAGCGCTGTTCAGCGGGGACATCTGATCGATTTAAGACTTTTGTTGTGGTAACCATTATCAATGATCCTATCGTTGAAAATTATTTTTAAAGCCTATTATGAGATGAATGGCTCAACTTTTCAACGTTTGCTCAGCAAATGCTGATTGTTCCAAATTGCACAAAAGGATTCAACAAATTTAGAGAAGTTATCAGGCTAGTCGATTACAATTTAGGTTGCGTGGCGATTTTGAGCAGGACTTGACTAAGGAGCATGTTTATTTGTTATCTAAATTTACCATTATAACTTCTCTTTAACTGATTATATATATCCATATTATGAGTATAATATGAGACATGTTGTGATATTTATTAACATTCATTTGCTGAATGATGTTGAATATGTTAAAAACTCTTTTGCGTAAACGCGCAATAAGTCCAATATATTCTTAGGGAGAAAGATCTATGAAAATTTCTCGTATGCTAATTGCAGTCGCGCTAGTTGCTATTATGGCAGTTGGTTTTGGTGCGATGACGACTGCACAATCCGAAGTCGGCCCGATCACACAGGCGATCATTGATCGTGGTGAGCTGAACTGTGGTGTGAATCAGGCTGTTCAAGGTTTTGGTTTTGTAAATGAAGCAGGTGAATTCACCGGTTTCGACGTTGACTTCTGCCGTGCTGTTGCCGCTGCTGTACTGGGTGATAGCGAAGCTGTCAACTTCCGTCCAGTTGTCGCTAGCGAGCGCCAAGCTGTGATGCAATCCGGCGAAGTTGATCTGATGGTGCGTAACACCACCTGGACACTCAGCCGCGATGTCGACTGGGGTGTAATCTTTGGCCCAACCACCTTCTATGATGGTCAGGGTGTCGGTACACGCGCTGAATTAGGCGTAGGTAGCATCGCTGAACTTGATGGCACGTCAATGTGCGTTCAGACCGGTACAACCACCGAGTTGAATATTACTGATTATGTTGAAGCCAATGGCTTGGACATCGAACTCGTTGTGTTCCCTGATGCGAACAGCACCTGGGAAGGCTTCCTTGGTGGTGCTTGCGAAAGCTGGACGACAGATAAATCCGGTATCGCTGCATTCCATGTAACCTCCGCTGACCCATCAGAATTCATCATTCTGCCGGAAACACTCTCGAAAGAACCTCTCGGTCCGCTGTCCCCACAAAGTGATCCACAATTCGCTGAGATCATGCACTGGGTACACTTCGCTATGGTGAATGCTGAAGAACTCGGCATCACTAGCGAAAACGTTGAGGAATTCCTTGAAAGTGAAGATCCAGTTGTGCAACGTCTGCTGGGCACCAACAACAACGATAGCGGTAACTTCCTCGGCATCAACAACGGCTTCGTGGTCGATGTGATCAGCCAGGTTGGTAACTATGGTGAAGTCTACGCACGTAACCTCGATCCGCTTGGTTTGAGCCGTGAGGGTTCACCGAATGCGATCTGGACTGAAGGTGGTCTGATCTACGCACCGCCATTCCGTTAAGCAACATGCACTAAGCTATAGCAACAATCTTCACGACGGGAAGCCGAGCAATCGGCATCCCGTCAACATTTTATCTGATCATAATTGTGGGAATACTTGTTATGCAGCCACGAAAAAACTCAGACATACCACAATCAACCAGTTTTTTTGACTATTTTCGAGATTTGCGTGTTATTCGAGCAATCACACAACTAATCTTCGTCATCATTATCGTTTTTTCTGTGGCGTTTTTGTGGAATAGTATCTACAGCGAACTGGTCTCGATCAACGCAACGCCGGATTTCAGCGCTTTTGAACGACGCGCTGGTTTCGGTATCAATCAATCCCCTGACTGGTACAGCTCGAATAGTACCTATTGGGAAGCCTTCTTTGTTGGAGTGATCAACACCTTACAGGTCGTTTGGATTGGTTTGATCCTCGCTACTGTGATGGGTGTGGTGTTAGGCGTTTTCTTGCTCAGCCCGAACTGGTTGATAAGGACGATATCACGTATCTACGTTGAGATTCTGCGCAATACGCCTTTGCTAGTCCAGTTAATCTTCTGGTACTTCGTGTTCTGGCTCAGTTTGCCGAGTAGCAACCTCAGTTTCCCGAACGAATCCGTGATGGTCATACCACTACGCTACTTTGCTTATTTATTCGCGCTGATTGGTGCAATTATTTATGTTTGGCGTTTTGATCCCATTCGTGGATTGCTCAATGGCTTTTTCACGGGTGTGCTCGTTGCCGAAGTCGGTTTTCGCTTTCTAGGGGATTCTTACGCGGTGATCGGCGGGTTAGCGGTGATCGGCGGTCTGGCGATCTTCTTCGCCAATCGTGACGGTAAATTTCTCAAGCAGTATGGTGGGCTGATGAAAGGTATCGGAGCACTCTTGCTCGTGCAATTAGTCGGGCATTTGATGCTCGATGGCTTAGATTCTGCGGGTGTGTTGGAGCGTGCGCGGGTGGTCTATGGCGAGGTCTTGCCCTTGTTCGTCTTAGGACCGAATTTATTCGCCACACCTAATTTTGCACTTACCCCGAACTTTAACCTATTTCTTGGCATCAGTGTGATAGGTCTGGTGGTGGCAGTCGGTCTCTATATTTATTGGGGAAATATTATTGAAAACACCGGTGCCAATATCCCGCGAACTGTTTATGCAACCGTGCTGGTGGTGCTAGTGGCTGTGATTGGCTGGTTTATCGCATCTAATCCTATCTCTGAAGATTTTCGGGTGACAGTTGGTGAAGGCGAGGATCAGCAAATGATGGCGCTATCACAAGCACGAGAGGAAGGATTGCTCAGCGATCAACAACAGGTGATTTACAACACTGAGCAACCGATTGTAGTACAACCGCCTGAACTCAATCGCTTTGGGACACGTGTGCAGGTGGGCAACAACATCTCCCCAAATTATATGGCGCTTCTGGTTGGTCTGGTGGTGTATACCTCGGCGTTCATCGGTGAGATTGTCCGTGCGGGTATTCAGGCTGTGCCCTGGGGGCAGGTTGAAGCCTCACGTGCGTTGGGCTTATCCACACCGCAAACCCTGCGAATGATCATCTTACCGCAAGCCTTACGCGTGATTATCCCGCCGATGGGCAACCAGTATCTTAATCTGGCGAAGAACAGCAGTCTGGCAACCGCTATCGCATACTCGGATACCTACCAGGTTGGGCAGACGATCATGAACCAATCCGGACAGTCGATCACTGGCTTTGCGTTGATCCTGGGTGTCTATCTCACACTCAGTCTAGTCATCTCGCTCGGGATGAACATTGTCAACAGTCGTTTCCAATTAGTCACACGCTAGGGGGTCATGATGGCAGAAAACAATCAAAACAGACCCGATAACTACTATGTCAGCCAGAGCGAACCACCGTCCCAATCACCGCCTGTGCTCGAATCTGGTGCAATCAAATGGGTTCGCGAGAATCTGTTCAACTCAGCACTTAACACTGTACTGACAATCCTAGGCATACTGGTGGTGTTCTATTCAGTCAACGGCTTGATGACATGGGTCATTCAAGATGCGAACTGGTTCTCAGTCAGTGCCAATATCCGCAATTTGATGTTAGGGCGTTACGAATCCGAATATGAATGGCGAGCTTCATTAACCCTGTACTTCACAATGTTTGCCTTCGGTGCGGCGATTGCTGTCTGGATTCGTCAGATAGCGCGTCTGGTGTTTTTCTCTATTGTGCTCATTATTTTCACCTTACAAGTTGCGCCACGAATCATCAACAGCGTACTCGACTTACCACCGTGGTATGCCGGTGCTGGTAATATCGAGATTGCCGTGGCACAAACAACTGAAGTTGCCTTTGATCAGATCGGGTTCATCGGGCAAGAAAACGATGAAATCCGTATTCGTCTGGCATCCGATGCCGTTAGCAACGATCAATCGTTGTCTAACATCAATGGTTTTGTCGATAACATCGCTAATGCATTGCGTAATCAAGCGCAAAATCGACTGGATACAATCGCTATTATCGAGGAATACCAGCGACTGATTGACGAGCATGAAGCTGCACTTGCCAATGGCAATGTGCCTGTACTAACTGAAACACAATATGCTGAGTATATGGAAGAAGTTGAATCAACTGATATTCCTGAAATGGAGTTTGTCGAGCTTTACAATGTGAACCAAATACCGGTTCTGGTCGAAATCCTTGACCCTGAAACGCTCGAACCGCTTGGTAGTGCCGTTCTGACAGATGCTGATGATGTATTTTCCCTGACTTTGCCGGTTGATGGTTGGTATATTCTCAGCAAAGAACTTGTTATCGCTGAGGATGTCGATTTATCAGAGGTAGATGCCGAAGTGGAAGAAAACGGTGAAGCGCTGACCTTGCTCAACGTGCAGGGGATTTATCCTGTCTCTAAACGAGAATCCACCCAATCGTTGAACTTCACCCGTCGTCCGGATGGTTTCAGTATAGCTAATGTTGATGCACCTCAATATGAGGGGGAACGTGTACCGTTTGTCGATATCATCCGCAATCAATATCGTGGGGAACGGTCTTTCAGCGATTATCTGCGGACGTATGTTTCACCGTTTTTACATAACATTGCCAATTACGTATCCTTAGTGTTGTTGATTGGCATTGCTGGCTATGCTGCGACTGAAATCCTACGGAATGTCACCAGCATGGCTGTTGCATCTAAGTTCGCTACGTATTTGCTGATGGCGACACCCGTTGTGCTGTGGGTACTCGTCAACGGGATGTATATCAACAGTGTGATCATGTGGCTGTTGGCTATCTCAATGAGCTTGACGGCTTACTTGCTTTATAAACTGGTTCAGCGTGATGGCTACCAACAATCGTATCTGATTGCAGGTGGTATTGCTTATGTGTTGTTTGCCGGTGCATTGTTCTTATCACAAGGCTTTGACCTGCCCGACTTGCTCACCATTTTACCGTTGTTGATTGCAGATGCGGCTGTGCCTCGTTTTGTGGTGTGGCTGGGGATTATTTTCATCCCGTTGGCGATCTATCTGGGTAAAGCAGCACACATCCCCGGCGAGAAAGTTTCGGTCAACGTGCCACTTATCGGCGGGCTGGCGGCAATTTTATACCTGATTGTCGTAGTCGCTACCTTAGGCGATTTCATCAATGTAGATACGCGCTGGTTTCTGCAACCGTCTGATCCACGTGGGTGGGGAGGTCTGCTCTTAACGGTCATGCTGACTGTGTATGGTATCATCATCGCTTTCCCGATTGGGGTCGGTTTGGCGCTTGGTCGTCGCAGTGATCTCCCGCTGATTAAATACCTGTGTACGGCGTATATCGAGCTGGTGCGTGGTTCGCCATTCATCACGGTACTGTTCTTCATGCAGTTGTTCATCCCGTTGATAAATAGCGACTTCAATCAAATTCCGGGTAGTTACCGTGCTATTGCGGCAACGATTGCCTTCAGTGCAGCTTATCTGGCGGAGAATGTGCGTGGTGGCTTGCAATCCTTACCTCCAGGACAATCCGAAGCGGCGAAGGCACTCGGTTTAAACCCGTGGCAGGCTGTCACCCTGATCACGCTACCACAAGCCTTGCGTGCTGTGATTCCGGCGCTGGTTGGGCAGTTTATCTCGCTGTTCAAAGATACCTCACTGGTGACAATCGTCGGGCTGATTGATTTGGTCGGCTTCGTCAATGCGATGGTAGTACAAGCTGAGTTCATCGGTACCCGCCTTGAAGGACTCCTGTTCATCTCAATTCTGTACTTCGTTGTCAGTTACCTGATGTCTTACGTGAGCCGTCTGCTCGAGGCTAGCGGTTCCGGTAGTACGCGCCGTATGTAGTTGGTCGTCATATCGGGGATGGGACCTTCCATCCCCCACAGCCAAGTTTTAGTATCGGAGTAAAACGCATGATAGATGAAAAAGAAAAACAAAGTCCTAGCTACCAGGTTGGTGAAAAGCCCGTCATTCAAATTCGTGATATGAACAAATGGTTTGGCGAATTTCACGTGCTCAAGGATATCAACATTGAAGTGAAAGAGCGCGAAGTAGTGGTGGTGATCGGCCCCTCCGGTTCTGGAAAATCCACGCTGATTCGTTGTATCAACCGCCTTGAGGAGCATCAACAAGGGGATATTATTGTCGATGGTATCGAATTGACCAATGACGTGCGTAATATCAGCGCCATTCGTCGTGAGACAGGAATGGTGTTCCAGCAATTCAATCTGTTCCCGCACATCACGGTGCTGGAGAATATCACACTCGCACAACGGCATGTGCGTCGTCGTCCAAGAGCAGAATCGGAAGAGATTGCGTTGGGCTTATTAGAGCGTGTTGGTATCCCGGAACAAGCCAATAAATATCCGGGTCAGTTATCTGGCGGTCAGCAACAACGTGTGGCGATTGCGCGGGCACTAGCGATGCAACCCAATATCATGCTCTTCGACGAACCGACTTCGGCGCTTGATCCAGAGATGATTAAAGAAGTGCTAGATGTGATGAAAGAGCTGGCAAATAGTGGTATGACGATGATCGTTGTGACACATGAGATGGGCTTTGCCCGTGAGGTTGCTGATCGCGTGATCTTCATGGATGCTGGTCATGTGGTTGAGGTGGGTACACCGGATCACTTCTTCGAGAACCCACAACACGAGCGTACTAAATTGTTCTTATCACAGATTTTGTGAGCTTGCCTGCGTTTGATAGGGTGATCGGCTCAATCGCCCTATCGGACTCTTTCTGTTAACAACCTGTGCGAGCGTCAGTAAACTGTTGCATGAGATAGCATTCTCTCATACTATTAATCTAGAACCTATCACAGACAAACTCCGTAAAGGTTCATTAGTCAGTTATTCTATAGGCGTGCCCTTTAGTAACTCCTAAAAGGATAAATGACTGAATAACGATTAGTGACTCAAACAATCACAGGCGAATACCATGCCCGGCATAGGCTCAATCAATCTCAAAGTTGCAATCTTAGATACCGATTATTACGCAATGCAATCGATCAACGGTTATTTAGCGTGGGATCGTCGGACACGGGTCACGTTCATGACCACGCATCTCGATGCATTATGGGAACACCTACGTGAAGTCCCTATCGCCGAATTACCGGATGTGATCATCTTAGATGCCGATCACCTCGGTGATATTGATCATGTGGAAGTGGTCTTGCATGATATTCGGCGTTTTGTGCCACATGGAATGGTAGTTTGCCTCTCACAGACGAATTCCCCCAAATTGGTTGAAACTGTCGCAGAGACTGATGCTCGCGCTTTCTTACTCAAACATGAAGTCGGTATGCAGATTGCATGGGCGATTGTTTATGCATTGGAGTGCGATTTCTTAGTGACACCGAGCGTTGCTCGCATTTGTAAAGGGTCGCAGATTCAGCGCGTTTATCAAGCGTCGATTTTGCCCGAACAGCGCGAATATCCGGAGATGACAGATCGTATCCGTCAGGCGATTCGCCTCTGTGTGATCGAAGGAATGCCCGCACACCTCGCTGCCGATGAGATGGGAATTAGCTTGCATACCATTCGCGGATATATCAAAGAGGGCTACCGTATCTTAGAATCTTACGACCAGCACGAATACCCCACAGATATGACCCCGCAAGAACGCGCTTTCATGCGCTTCACTGCGCTCTCTTACGAGATTAGCGATTCTGGCACAAAATAAAAAGCGAGCAGATCACATACATCTGCTCGCCTCTGATACACGTTAGATCACTGCGTTTTAGTCGGTGCTCTCGGTATTGGTGTCCGTTTCATCGGATTCATAGAGGGTATTCTCTAGCGTGAATGCCATACCATCGAGCGTCATGTCGATGCCTGCTTCGGCAATAGTAATGTCGCTTAAGGTCAAGGTCTCGATGCCAAGATCAATTGTAATCTCATTGTCTGTCAGGGTATAGGGCGCCGTGAATAAATCCTCTTGCTGATTGTCAATGATGACCACGCCGTTACAGGTGAAGTCGAATAATACAGTTTGCCCTGCGCCCAGTTCCCAGCGCCATGAGCCACGAATTAGCGTTTGCACGTCATCTGTGGTGCAAGCACCCACATCGTTGAGTGCTTGTAAGGTGTAAACTTGTCCATCTTGCTCGTTCTCGATCACCCATTCTTCATCAGACAGGGCAGTAGTCACAAAGAGACGATTCTGGTAAACGAAAACGAATTCATCATCCTGTGTCACATCATACACTGCTACCAGTGCTCCGCCGAAGGTTGAGAGTGCCAGCACATCCGAGCAAGCAATGTTGACAGTGATAGCAGGTGTGTCACCTGTATCGCGGATACCCCATTGATGCGAGGTCAAGGTGCTCAGTGGTTCATTATCACAGGTGTAAATGTTGCCTTCCATGCTGGATACCGTGAAGCTGTAACTGCCGGTATCTTGCACTGCCGATACTATAATCAGCACATAGCGCCCATCAGCAGGTAGCAGGAACTCATTGTTGACGGGTTGATCCGGTGTCTCGGCGATACCTCGCGTGTAGACGATAGCGTTTTGGGTGCCATCATAGAGCGGATCGACCACGAAGAAACCCATCGGTACGTCACTTTCCAGTGAGAAATCCACCGTCACCAGATCACCTTCGCTACCTTCAAAACAATAGAAAAGCGGTTCGGTATCATCGGTACTATCTTCGATGACTTCATCATAACTGATATTGCTACTGTAGATGGTGGTACATAAATCAGTCTCACCCAGAACAATGTTGCTGATGCCTTCGCTAGCCGTCTGATCGTCATCTGGCGTTTCTTCTTCCATCGTACCCAATACGTTCTCACCAGAACGCTCTAATGTGATGTTAAAAGCACCCTGTGTGTCCTGTAAGCTCTGCACGAAAATCACGTAAGTGCCATCAGCAGGAATCTCCACCGTTTGCTGATACGGTGCACCCGCTTGTGTGGCGATGGCTTCGCCCAGCGGCGCATCGGTGAAACTACCCTGACTATTGACGAAAGGCGTGTTGACTACAAAACCTGTCAGCAAGTTAGGGGAGGAGGGCGCAAGCGTGACCGTCATTGTGTTGCCGCGCTCCGCTTCAAAGCAGAATAGGCTGAACGGGATAGTTGGATCAACCACTCCGCCCAGCGTCTCACCGAATGCGATAGTAGGCGCACCGGTGTCACGGCATAAATTATCATCCTGAGCATGAGCAGTATGTGGATTGAGCCACAATAAACTGAGCAGGATCACCAGCGCGATCCCTATCCGATAGTGGTGTGCATATTTGGTCATAAAAAACTGTCATCCTTCTTTAATCGCGATTGCAATCATCTTAACGGGCTTGCACGGATGCAACAAGCGACGATTACCATACACCTTATTTCACTGATCCACTGCGTTTGTAAGCTCGCACGAATTTGTTGATACCTTGCGCATAATTCTGATTAGTAGCTGTCTGTTGTGGTCTTTTATGGGCTAATAGGCGCAACTTTAGCGAATTACCCGATAATATGAGAATGCTTGACGGGTTGATCAAAAGCATCCTACACTGTCAATAAGAACAAACTATAAAGAATTGATATAGATAATTTGTTCTAAATTTAAACCATTAATGCAATCCATATTATTTATCAGGAGGCTCGCTATGTATAACAGTCCGCGTCGCCCTTATTTCAATCGTAGCCAGAACATGCCCCAAACTACTACACCCGATGATGCAGTGTCGATGGATCATCGGCGCTTCTGGAAATTGTTGGATGGCTTGCGTCGTCGTCAGGAAGATGCACGCAAAGACGACAAAGCACAACAATCCACAGAGGCAAAACGCTGATAGACGCAGTGGCTTGTTGATATAACGAAACAGGATGCTGATTTAGCACCCTGTGTATAGCTTTTAAATGCTGAGCGTGGCGGGTTATTCGCCTGCTTCAGTCGGTAAGTCGCGCTTTACCCAACCCAGTGTGCCTTCGAGCAGGTTATAGACGTTTGAATAGCCCGATGCAACGAGCATATCCCCTGCCATTTGACTACGTCCACCAGAACGGCAGACTAATACCACCGGTGTATCCTGTGAGATCTCGCTCACACGGGTTTGTAGCTCACTCAGAGGGATGTTGACCGTGTCGGGGATGCGCACTTCCTCAAATTCGGCAATCTCGCGCACATCAATCAGTTGATAGGTCTGTTGACCTTCAAACTCTGCGCGATACTGTTCGATTGTTAGGTCTTGAACGGGCATACTGTAAATCGCTTTCTACATAAATGAAATCAAATTGGATGGTGATGATGTCAGATCATAGCACGATTTGCCCACCATTTTAAGAGCATACATCACACTTAGTACGTCCCCTGAAATGCCAACCATGTGCCACTTTGCCCGCCGATGAAAACTAGTATCTCATTGCGTCCGGGCAGGTAAATCATACGCCCATTGCTGAAGGCTTGCACGGTGGCTGTTGTGCCACTTTCAAGATTTTGCGCCCACCCTAACCCATTCCGCACGCTACTGTTGCCCTGCCACACCTTGAGGAAGCCCCGTACGGGCGCAAATAAGCCATCTGGCGGTGTTTCGGCACTGGTCTCTGGGTCTGAGCCTTCGATGAACGTATCCGGCACGCTCTGATAACTATCATTGACCGCGTACAAGACCAAGATTTCGCCGCTGAGCCAGATCATGCTGCCTGTTTCAAACCGTTGCCACGCGGCTGGAATAGTCTGTATTGCGCCTGTAGGGCACCCTAGTTGATTGGCTATATCAGGGTTCCCCTGATAGATGGGTGCAAAGCCTCCTGTGGTGGGGATACTACAGGCATCTGCAATCGGTAAACCACCGTTGCTGATCGGTGGAATGGGCGATGGCACACCAGGCGCGAGGGTAGCGGTGCTTTGCGGTATGAGTGTCACATCTACCCCGCCAAAGTTCGGTATCTGATAATCGGGTGGTAACACCGTCGATGCATAAGCGGTTAGTGCAAACGCCAGAATTGGACGATCTTCCGGTTGTATGGGGGGTGGTTCAGTAGCAGTGGCAGTCGGTGTATCAGTGATGGTGGCGCTTGGTGTAACAGTGATCGTCGGTGTGAGTGTGGGTGTCACGCTGGGGTCAAGTGTAGCAGAAGCCGTCACGGTATAGGTCGGCGTGAAAGTTGGTGGCAATGTCCGCACCGATTCTGCCACCACCGCCTGTGTGCGGGTTGGTTCGTCCGTCGGGAAGCGCACTAGTGTGGGAAGATCACCACCTGTTGGCGGGCTACATGCCGCCAATATCAATAACGCTATGCCCCATGCGCCTAACCATTTCATCTGCTGTGATTGTCTCACCATGCACCTGTACCTTCGATACCTACTGATTCACTCGTTTGCATTATGGCATTGTGTTCAGGAATGCGTCAACCTCAGCTCTCGTAGGTAAAGACGGGATTGCCCCGCGTCCAGTCGTGGCAAGTGCGCCGCTCGCATTGGCTAGGCGTAATACACGCTCAAAATCTATCTGATCGAAGGCGCGTTTCGCGTTCAGTTGTTCCAGCACGCCGACAATGATCCCTGCCATGAAAGAATCCCCCGCGCCGGTGGTGTCAACTGTCTGCACACGATACCCGCCATGAGTGTAGGATTGTCCACCTTGCAAATAGATAGTACAACCCTCCGCACCCCGTGTCAGCATAATCAGCTCGATCTGCTCAAACGTGTCGAAAAGATCGGTGATCTGTTCATCTTCCGCCAATACCAGATGGGCTTCTTCATCGCTGATTTTGATAATATGTGCATAGTCTAAACCTAGGCGCATTCCGGCGTGGGCGCTCGCCTCATCATCCCATAGGGCAAGCCGCAAGTTTGGATCATAGCTGATGAGCTTGCCCTGTTCTTTTGCATAACGTGCCGTCGCTAGTGTCGCCTCGCGTGATGGATCGTTAATCAACGTGATACTGCCGAAGTGAAACAGATCCGCTGAGTCCAGCACATCATACGCGATCTGGTCGGTGGTCAAGAGCATATCGGCGCTTGGATGCCGATAAAAGCTGAAGCTACGCTCGCCATCACCCGCCAATGAGACAAATGCTAGCATGGTGCGAGCTTCTTCTGAAAAGCGTATGCCGGTTGTGTCGATACCTTCACCATCCAGTACCGCCGCCAGATAATGCCCGAAGGGATCATCGCCAACTTGTGTAATGAAGGCGCTCTCTAATCCTAACCGCTTAATCGCGACTGCTACGTTCGCCGGCGCACCTCCTGGTGCTTTTTCAAAACCACTCGCTTCCCCGACTGTCACACCATTTTCAAGTGCAACAAAATCAATTAATAATTCACCCATGCAGACAACGCGCATGTTTTACCTCTCCTGCTGTGTTTAGTGCCAATCTGTCAATTGATCTTTCCCTTGAGGATAGCATTTTGCTCTCGTCTCTCGGCTTTAAGGCGCTTCTTCAGTAGTTTCGGAAGGTGGCGCTTCTTCAGTTGCTTCGCTTTCCATTGCTTCTGTGGCTTCTGCCGATTCACCATCGGCTTCATCGGTGCTTTCAGCAGGTGTTTGCAGCAGGGTATATTGAATCGATCCAGCAATCGCTTCGATCGTTGCGCGATACAGATGTAAATTCTCGTTTGGCACGGCGGCAACAATCGTCGAGAAAGCATCACCGCTATCGACTACCAATTGCATCCCGTCGGCACTATCGGCGCTATCGAGCGTGAGTAAGGCAGTGCTGTTTCCGTTGAGTGTGGTAGTTGTGATCTCGCTGACGGTGCCTTCTGGATCGCTCACACTGCCACTGATCGTCTCGAGCACACTCTGCGGGGTATTGCCTTCTGCCAGGATGCTCTTGGGTGCGAATAGAATTTCGATATACACCCCATCGTCGCCCACTTCACCATCAAATGAATTGTTCGCTAACGTCTCTGAGTTGGCGATAACTAGCCCTAACTCCGGAAAATCACCACTGATGAACCACTCTGCCGGGTAGCTCAAACTGATTGAGCCGTTGGCAAGTATGGTGTTATAAGTTTGTTCTAATGGCTCCGGTGCAACAGTTATTAATGTTTCGGGTGTTGCGGTCGTCTGTGTTGTACACGCGCTGATAGCGATCATCAGCATGAGTATCCATAACTTGTGCATAGTGTGTTCTCCTTGTCGAAGGTGATTGATTATGGCAGTATTTTAAACTGTTTTCCGTAATTTTGCGCGTTATCTATCGGAATCAAGTGTATAACGCAAGCTACTGATCATCTCATCCAGCAAATCAAGAGGGGGGCTAGCATCTGTAATTGGTAGGATTGCTGAGATCACATATTGTCCATCATCGCTCAACCCCTGATAGCCATAAAAGCGTTCGTCATCGGTGAACTGTGCGCTGTAGCGCACGCCTTCACCATCGCCAAAACGTAAATAGCGTAGATCCGCGCGTGCCTGAGGTATATCAGTGTTTATGATGAGTGGGATGCGAGGTGGGTTGCTTGGCTCTCGGTTGAGAATCTGTTGTAGTGTCGCTAAGATATTACCTGATAGTGTCTGCGCCTCAACAACTGTGATGTGGGCTTGGCCCTCTGGATAATCGCGCAAGATCAAATGTGTGCCGATCTCATCGGTCTGGCTGTTGATGTCGGTTGCAAGTAGCGGATGATAGTCCAATTGCCAGCCCTCAACTGTTGCGCTCAGGCGCTCACTCTCTGCGAGTGGCGCATTGATCTGAATCGAATAGATCAGCATGTCGAGTTGCTCTAAAGTTGGTGTGAACGCATCTTGAGATAACGCGGATAGAGCGTCTGTGTTGGCTTCAAAGTAGGTGCGTCGTGTTTCGTCCGGATTATCCGTTTCATCAGGGTAAGGCAGGGGTAGCTCCGGTGCGCTCACCGGAAAATAGGCATCAATCAAGCGCCCATCTGCCGTGCGCTGATTGTAATGATAAACGAGTGTGATCGCGCTATCGGCACTCAGTGGTTCTTCAAATAGCAATTCTAACCGACGAAAACCATCGTTGATTGCTATCAGTTGGGCGACTAATCTAGGTGTTGCTTCGGCTGTCTCTGGCACGCTATCGAAGACCACGATGAATGGCACGATTTGCTCGGATAATACCGGATAGCCATCGAAAGCGAACACACTGCGCGGGGGATCACTCTGGCGCTGGATGCGAATATCACTGGCTAAATTGGGCTGTGCTTCGACACGTACTGTGCCGATCTGCGCCCGTTGGATGATGTATGGCGCGAGCCAGTAGAAACCATCCGTGCCTTCTGCCGCCCAACCGCGCTCGCCCTCATAATCGACCTGCCACCACGTGAGACTTTCACTACAGAATGGGCCTTCAACTACAGGAATAATCGTGTTGGGTGGGATGATGTTTAGCAAGCTGGCATCGGTACCGGGGCGTATTCGCATGTTACTGCCCCCGTTTGCAAACACCTGAGCGCGTTCGCCCTGTACCAGACGCGACGGTGAGCCACTGCCACAATCCACTGTTTGACTGATAGCTGTTGGGACGACCATCAGCACACAAATCAGCAAAAGAGATAAACGCGAGTGCATCGTTTACAACCTGATCACAAATAAAACAATACCGACAATAGTCAGCACAGGCACTACGAAACCGATAGTCAACATTGCCCATAAACACCCAACACCCTGTGCTGGTTGTCCGTGTTGCTGTTGATATTGGCTTGCCTCAAACAGGTAATAGAGGTTGAAGATAAAACCTACAATCCAGAAAAAGAGGTAAGCAATCAGTGTGACTATCGCAGACCCTGTGTAGTCTTTAGTCTCGGACGGGGCATTGAGCTTGTATTTTCGCGAGGATAAACCCGTGTAGTTATCGCCATCAAGAGGAGCTAATGTGCCGGCTTTCAACTGATCAAGGAGCAGGTTGGCATCGGAATCATCAGGGCGCAACCCCCACATCTTGTAGATTGCGTTGCGCCGTTCTTGATCGGTTTGTGCGAGTTGTACCAGCGCGTGCCATGCGTCAAAGTGCATCTTATCAGCTTCGACTATCTCACGCACAATCTGTCGTGCGCTTACAATATCGCCCTGATCAACCAGTTGAGAAGCGCGGACAAGGCGTTCATCTTCCATGCTAATTTTCTCCTGTTCATACTTCATGTAGTATAGCACGCTCTATTCAGGGTGTGCTGATCTGTTGCCATTGCGGAGGTTTATGCTGTGCCCGCCAATACAAGCCCACTGGATAGCCAATCATCTTCGCTACATCGCCCACCACCCGAATGATCGGTATCAGCACACAGGCGATCACCCAGGCAAGCGGTGAACGCTCCGGATTATCACGCATCACAATCGGCAAACGTCGATAAGGTTGATACAGATAGACCACAGCACCCAGTGCTAGCACCCCCCAGAAGATCGGATGCACGTTGAGCGCCAGTATTACCAATAACGGGGCTAGCACTAAGTAAGTGAGATAACGGATTAGATGGCGTTTGCGCCATAGATTGGCTTTGCCATCACCGCGTGCATAGCGATAATACTGGATAAAATACGCGCTGAGAGTCTCACGCGGGCGGAAATAAACCAGCGCATCCGGTGCAAAGACGAACGGAGGTTGTGTCTGTTTGAGGCGTAAATCAAACACCAGATCTTCACAATAATCTAGCCATTCTGGATAGCCATTGATCGATTGTGCCGATGTCTTACGCAGTGCCAGACTACGACTGCTCGGCAAGAAGCTGTTCGGATCGATCTCATTTGACACAGGTAGGACGGTCGCGCCCATCGCCGTCTCAAAGGTGTTATGTGGATCTGCCTTGAAGAAACCGGCGACAACGGTCACTGCAGGATCATGGAGGAGGGGTTGTGTGATTGCCTCTAACCAGTGCTGATCAAGCCGTGTGCCGGCATCGGTGATGACCAGTATCTCGCCTTGCGCTTCGTCAATTGCCAGATTACGCCCCTGACTGATGTTATAGCCGTCACGCACCAGCACACGAACGGGTAATTGCTCAGCATAACTATTGATGATCGCCACCGTATCATCACGACTGCCACCGTCCACGATCAGGATTTCATCTGGTTGGCGTGTCTGTTGTAATAACCCACGCATCATGTGATGAATAGTATTGCCTTCGTTCAGTACTGTTGAGATCAGGGTAATGCTCATATCAGTTTTATCGCTCTATTGGTGATTACATTGCGAAAAAGGTATCTTTCAATGCGTCAAAGGTAAAGGGCGAACTACTCTGTTTAGTCTCTCCCTTAAAATGCAAATACCCTGCACAGGGCAGGGTATTGATTGTATTGTAGCTATCGTATAAGCATTGATTACATGTCTAGTGCATCGTAGCCGGGACCTGCGCTGAAGAAGTCGTAGTTAGGCTGGATATCTGGCGTGAGGTCAATTACCTCACCACCTTCTGCCATGATCTTTGTCTTGGTATCGAAGGGGATGCGTTCTTGCCCTTCCATCATTTCGTAGTCATCAGGTACTTCTTCTTCGATAAAGATCGCTTCGAATGGGCATTCTGGAATGCACGCGCCACAGTCGATGCAGGTATCGGGATCGATGAAGTACCATGGCCATTCGTTTTCTGGTTGACCGGGGATGATACATTCAACCGGGCACACTTCAACACAAGCACCATCACGCAAACACAGGCTAGTAATAATGTGGGTCATTAGGAAGCTCCTTAGCAAGAATACATATCGATTAGATGACGTTACATCTGTTTAGTGTGCATCTTAGCAGAGCATACTCTATGTTTCTGTAACTTTTGTTGGATTTTAAAACTAAATTTCCAGTTTGTATAACTCATATTCATTTAGGGTTTATTTTGTTTTCACATCGGTTAAATTTATCAGGTGTTGTCTTTAACGCAAACACCTCACAGTGTGTGAGGCGTTTGTTTGTTGGGTGAGGGTCTGGTTATTGCTCACAGGTTGAGAGCGTTATAACCTGGTCCTTTGCTGAAGAATTCGTAGTTATGCTTGATATCGCCGGTCAGATCAACCACGTCTCCCTCGTCATGTACTTTGATTTTGGGATTATCGAATGGCAAAATTTCCTGACCATCCATCATGACGTAATTGCTCGGTACTTCTTCTTCCGTGAAAATCGCCTCAAACGGGCATTCCGGAATGCAAGCACCGCAATCGATGCAAGTATCTGGATCGATGAAATACCACGGCCATTCATTTTCCGGTTTGCCAGGGACGATACACTCTACCGGGCAAACTTCCATGCACGCGCCATCGCGTAAACATAGGCTTGTGATAATATGAGTCATAGTTATGGGCTCCTCTAAAGCATCCGTTAGCGGTGACTATGCCACCTGTTTGTGATAATCTTAGCAAACGACTGCTGATATTTCTATGACTTTTGTTGGATTTAAAATTAAAACTTCTTTTTGTAGCAAATTAAATTCACAGATAGCGCGTTATTTTTTTACAGAGGTTAAACTATGATTGGTGTAATGGAGTGCTTTTTGATACTGTATAATTGGGAAGCGCTTAACGCCAACCAATTAGAGACGAAGGGATGACCTGATGCCCCGTTTTGGCGTGTTTTTTGTACCTGCTGCACGGACTGCTTTTTATCGGCTTGGAACCAGCATTATCGGCTATGATGTGCGTAGCCAACAACCGGCACATCAAGATAATTTCATCCGCAAGCAATTGCCGGAGTTTGATACAGCTTATGTTCAACGCCCTTACAAACACGGGATTCATTGCACGCTAGTTGCCCCACAAGCCTGCCGTTATGGTGATCTGGATGCCATCGGCTATGAGATCACGACCGCACTCAATAGCTTTGAAGCCAGCACTGAGTTTTTGTTAGAAGCGGGTCAGGAATTCGTGGCGTTCTGGGGCAAAAAACAACAAATTGTTGTGTTGCAATATCGTGCTAATCCGGCACTGCTGATGTTGCACACCTTACTCGTGGTTCAATTGCGCCATTATGCTCTGCCGGATGCTGACTTGCCGACGCAATCTGTGCCTCATGAATACCATCGCATTCAGCATTATCGTTATCCATTTGTGTTTGATGGTTTTACGCCACATTTCACCTTACTCTATCCCTACAAAGGCGGACGTGTTCCACAGATGCAACAGGTACTCTACGGGCTATTTGGCCAGTTTAACCATCAGGTGGTGGATAGCATCTGCTTGATGGTGCAAGCCGATAAGGACGCGCAGTGGACGATTCACCGTGAATTTCAGCGCATGGATTTCCCAAAAATGCCGGAGGCTTAATCAAAAACAGGGATCTGCCTGTGCAAATCCCCGCTGATTGTTCATGTTAGCCGTGTTGCTTATGCAGATTCGTCGGCGAAGTAGCGTACATGACGACTCGCCGCTTTGCCGTAACTCTTGCTGTGTACTTTGGCGCGGCGGGCGATCTCATGTTGTTCTTTGCGGATTTCCTGTGCTTGCGGTTCGAGGATCACCATCTCCTCCCCTGAACGAATCCGCATCACGGCACGTTCTGCCTCAAGCACAGCCAAATCAAAAGGGTTTTCCGCATCGCCCTCCTCAAGACGATAGACATCCGTGAGGAAGTTCTCCATCTGTGAGACGGTGTTCGCACGCAACACGTAAATCGGCATCCCGCGCCGTTCCGCATCGGTGATTACTTTCGGGCGGCGACGGTAGTAGTTCTTGAGTGTGACCACGGCATCGGCTTGTCCGAACTCATCCACCACAATGAGCGGTACGTTCAGACGTTTTGCCGCCTGATGCAGACGATTGCGTGCCACTCCATAAGCATAGACTTTCATCTCCGGCAAGTTGGAGCGGATTACCTCAGTCTGTAAGCTGATCTCACTGTCACTGGTACGTTTGTTACCACGAATCATACGCACCTGTTGCGGCGGACGATCTGGTTGATTCGCCATGCGCGGATCAAGTTCAACCTGTTGATTTTCTCTGTTGATATTGCCATCTTGATCACGATAACGCAATTCAACTGTGGGCGGTTTCGTGCGCAACATCGAATCGACTGCGGCGGCAATGTCTCCGTGTACTGCCATCTTATCGCGAGTTTGTAGCTCCACCAGTATATCAAATGTGGGCGGACTGCGTCGTTCTAGCACCGTTTTCTGCGTGCCACGTCGACGCGCTTCATCGTCGGATAGCGTCACGGAACTGATACCCCCTACTAAGTCGGAGAGTGTGGGGTTCAGCATCAAATTTTCCAGCGTGTTACCATGTGCCGTAGCGACTAACTGCACACCACGTTCAGCAATAGTACGCGCTGCCATCGCTTCCAGTTCGCGCCCAATTTCGTCAATGATGATCACCTCCGGGTTGTGATTTTCCACGGCTTCGATCATCACCTCGTGCTGGCGTTCGGGGTGGTCAACTTGCATACGGCGGGCGCGTCCGACAGCAGGGTGGGGCACATCGCCATCACCGCCGATTTCATTGCTCGTATCGACAATCACCACGCGCTTATCTTCTGCCAGCACACGGGCTGCTTCGCGCAGCATGGTTGTTTTACCGACACCAGGCGGGCCTAACATCAGCAGGCTTTCGCCACTGGTGACGAGGTCTTCGATAATGTCAATCGTGCCGTAAACCGCACGACCCACACGACAAGTTAAACCTACCACATCGTGCCGGCGGTTACGGATGCCGGAGATACGGTGTAGCGTACGTTCGATTCCGGCGCGATTATCCGCGTCAAATTCGCCGATTTGCAATAGCACCCACTCGAGATCATCGCGTGAGACATCTTCATCGGCAAGTACAATTTCACTATCCACATAACGGGCTGTTGGTACACGACCCAAATCCATTACAACTTCTAATAGATTGTGAGTCTCACCATAGTCTTCAAGCGCTTGTATGATGTAGGCGGGTAGTACGCGCTTGAGTTGTTCGATATCATCTGTGATGCGTCGTTCCATAGATATGTTTAGATTTCCTTGCTCTGACATTCTTCAATAGCAATTGACCAATAGTAAGGGATGTTTGAGGTTACTTTTAGGTTTCCCTGAACCGTCACTTTCGCAAATTCCGGATAGCGTATGCCGGCGGCAATCTGCTTGACCATCACCGCTTGTTCAACCCATTCTTCAAAGCCAAGGTCTTCAAAGATTGGGTTAAGCCAATCTTGATAACTGCGCACGCAGACATAAATCGGTAATTTGGCACAGCGATCAACCCGTGCGATGACTCCGCGAATGATTTCATCGGCTTGTGACATCGCGTTTGGATGGATGAATGGCAATAGATACACGCCATTGCTACCTTCCGAAATGCCGATGTAGGCTTCGATGCGTCCATCATGGCGGTAAACCATGCCATCCATGTCGCTGGGTGGTGCCGCAACTTGCTGCAAGATAGGCGGAACAGTGTGATGGATCAATGACATGATCCCAATCTGGTCACTATTGATTTCTTCGTCTAGGTCGATCACACAATCTTCCGGTGACATATCAACCGCATCATGCCGCCAGATGATCTGACGTGAATAGGTTGAGAAGCGTGCCGTGCGTAAAGTCTCGAACAGGTGACTACTCGTTTCGACTTCGGCAATCAGCGCGTGTGCGCCATGTTTGCCAGCTTCACGAGACATCGCATCTAAAATATGTAACCAAACTGTGTCCTCAATATCTTCGTCAAGGGAAGGGGCAATGTAGACGATATGAGCGTTCAGGTCATCTGGACGATACCGAAACTGTCCGACTACCTGCTGGTTTGCTGAACGCGACACGAGCGTGTAAACACCGCGTGGGAACAACAAACTACTCAGTAGCAAACTGTGTGGCCCCCGCGCATCGCGGGTTAAGCCCAATTCGCTATCTAACATCGTACCATTCGCTGTTAATCGCCGTATCAAAGGCAGATCGATAAGCGTCATTGTACGGGTATCTGTTGTAGTTGACATATCGAACCTCCTCACAGCGTGACTTTATTATACTGGAGAAAACCCCATCAGTCCCTAAACGCATTGTAGCGTTTCTGCACGCCGATTTCAATTATTTGCTATTACATTATTTTATAACCCTCATTTACCTATTACGAGACGATATTGCTTGTTTGAATATCATAATACATCACTGCTGAATAATTTAAAGGGTCAAAAGAGTTCAAAAGAGTGCAATATTGATGTGGCACTGAGAACCTGACACTTTGGTAGAGAATATAGAAACTGCTCAAGACATGCGTTAGATTTGTTGGTTAACCAAAACACAACAAGAAAACGGATGACGATGAGCAGTACAAGACAACTATACCATGAG